>JAUIGL010000116.1 GCA_030430165.1 bacterium
GCGCAAAGTGGATGCGCGGCTCGGCGTACCGCTTGCGCAGGATCTCGTGCTCGATCTGCTGCAGAGTTCGCTCGGCGCCGGCGACGCGGAACTCGTGCCACGAGAAGAAGCGCTTGCGCGCCAGGAAGCCTTCGGCGTTGAGCCCCTCGAGCACCCCCTGAAGAACGTGCGCGTTGTAGGCGTTGAGCCAGAACGCGATCGCCTGCGAGCGCTCGAGGGTGTCGACGTCGACCGTCTCGAGCGCAGCCAGGTAGCGCGCGAGATCCCGGCGCGCGTCTCGTTCGAGATCGCGGTAGGCGACCCGCCCCTCGGCATCGACGTAGCGCTCGAGAATGCGGTCGAGCGGATCGTGCAGCCCCTCGCCGCGGGCGTCGCCGGGCGCGCACGCCACGACCGCCGCCAACAGGAACCACAAGATCGTCGAGCGCTGCATGACTCTTCTCTCCTCCAAACATGACGGCCGAGGCCGCCCAGTCAGACAACCGAGCGCGGTGCGCAATGGTTCCAGGCGCGGCACGGCCGCCGGTCGATTTTGCCGCGCGTCCCTGTCATTCGCCACGCTCCTGGGGTATCGCGGCGAGATGGCCGACGAACGATTCATCGAAGCCGACGGCATCCGCGTCTTCGTGCGCTGCGAGGGCGAGGGCACGCCGCTGGTGCTGACCCACGGGCTCGGCGACGACCACCGCTTCTGGGATCCCTGCGTCGAAATGCTGGCCCGCTACCACCGCGTCATCCGCTGGGACGTCCGCGGTTTCGGCAAGACGGACAAGCCCGCCGGGCCCTACGACCTGGCGATGCACGCGCGCGACCTGTGCGCCGTGCTCGACGCCTGCTCGGTCGAGCGCGCCCACCTGGTGGGCCTGTCGATGGGTGGGGTGATCACCCAGCAGTTCCTGATCGACTTCCCGCAACGCGCCTGGTCGGCGGTGCTCGCCAGCACCTCGAGCGAGATCTCCGAGAAGGCGACCGCCAACTGGCGGCGCCTCGCCGACAAGGTCGAATCGCGCGGCTTCGGCAGAATCGACGCCTCGCGCTCGTTCTCGGCCGAGTTCGCGCGCACCCATCCCGACATCGTCACCGCCGCGGCGGAGCAAACCGCCAGCAACGACCCCGCCGGGTACGCCGCCGGCGCCCGATCGGTGGCCGAGTATCACCTGACCGCCCAATTGGCCGATTTGCGCCTGCCCACCCTGATCCTCCAGGGCCTCGACGACCAGCTGACACCCCCCGGAGGCTCGGTGCGCCTCAGCCGGGCAATCCCCGGCTCGCGCCTGCTGCTGATGCCCGGCGTCGGCCACAGCCTGGCCGTCGAGATGCCGGAGTGGTTCGCCGCCACCGTCCTCGCCCTGACCGGCGCCACCGAATTCTGCTCGTAGGCGCTGGTGCTTAGTGAGACGGAGATTGCCAGGCAGTAACGAACGACACCCCCTCGGATCCCCCCTCCTTACCGAAGAAGGGGGCTAGGGGGGGGCTAGGGGGAGGTCACTCAGGTGGACCCCATTCTCTGGACCAATGGGCTTCCGGTTGACCCCCCTGAAGTCCCCCCTTGGCAAGGGGGGACGGAACTCGGGGTCCGGGGCGTACCCCCCGACAGACGCAGTCGCGACCCAAAACCGCCCCACCACCCGCCGGCAAAATTATTTGTGCGAATTCGCCCCAGCTGCTAACCTCCCCGGTTGATGAAGTCTGTACTCCGCGTCATCTACGCGCTGGCGGTCGTCCTCGCCGTCAGCCTGCCGGCCGCCGCTGCCGAAGCGGCTCCCGCGGCGGACTCCGCCGACAACGCCCGCCAGTGCGAGGAAATGTGCGAACGGGCAATGGAGCTGGTCGAGGTCGGTGAGACTGCCAAGACCAAGGCGGAGCGATTGGCGGCGTACACCGGCGCCCGCGATCTGGCCCTCCAGGTGCTCGAAATCGAAGCCGAGAACCCCGACGCGCACTTCATCGTCTTCGCTTCAGAGGGCCGCATCACCCTGCTGCAGGGCGCCGTCCCCAACCCGTACAATCTCTACAAGGCGCAGGGCCGCCTCGACCACGTGCTCGAGCTCGACCCCTCCCACCCCGAGGCACTCGCCGCCAAGGGCGGCTTGTACCGTCAGCTCCCCTGGGCCCTGGGCGGCAACCTCGACAAGGCCGAGGACTATTTGAAGCGATCCATCGCCGCCAATCCGGAAGCGATCGGCGCGCGCCTCGAGCTGGCCGAGACCTACCGCGACATGGGCAAGCCCGAACGCTGCCCCGCCCTGATCGACAAAGCGCTCGAGATCGCGCTCGAGCAGGGCAAGCCGCACAAGATCGAGCAGGCGCGGCGCCTCAAAGCAGAGATCGTCGCCAGCAAGTAGTCGCCGTCCGGCTCTGCCGCGCTCTCACTTCGGCGCGAACTTGCGCAGGTAGTCGACCATCTCGGCGGCCTGCTCCGCGTTCACTCTGCCGCTGAACGGAACCATCGCGGTTCCCGGCTTGCCCTCGAGGATGACCTTGGCCAGCGCGGCACGGTCGGCCTCGTCCCAGTACGAAGCGTCGGCGAAGTTGGTCGGCTTGGGCTGCAGCATCGACGCCGCAGCGCCGTCCCCCTTGCCCGCGGCGCCGTGGCAGAAGGCGCACTGGGACTCGTAGAAGCCGCCCGCACTGAACGCACCCGAGCCGCTCTCGGCAGCCGCAGTCCCACCCCACAGGAGCAGACTGGCGGCGACTGCAGACGCAACCCGCTTCGAAACCTGGCGACTACTAGTCATACGTCACCAACGAGTGAACCGGGCACTCGCCCAGCTTCTGCCGACCGCCGAGGAAACCGAGCTCGACGATGAAGGCGCAGGCCACCACTTCGCCGTCGAGGCGCTCTACCAGCTCGACCGCGGCGTGCGCCGTACCGCCGGTCGCCAGCAAATCGTCGATCACCAGCACGCGACACGGATGACCGAAGGCATCGGCGTGAATCTCCAGCGTATCGGTGCCGTACTCGAGCTCGTAGGACGCCGAATAAGTCTGCGACGGCAGCTTGCCCGGCTTGCGCACCAGCGACAGTCCGACTCCCAGCGCGTAGGCGACGGCCGAGCCGACGATGAAGCCGCGCGACTCGATACCGAGCACGGTGTCGATGCGCCCGCGATACTGATTGGCGAAGCTGTCGACGACGTAGCGCAGCGCATCGGCGTTGGCCAGCAGCGTCGTAATGTCCTTGAAGACGATCCCCGGCTTCGGGAAGTCGGGAATGTCGCGTATGTGCTCGCGCAGGTCCATGGGTACCACTCCGTTCAATCCGACCATCTTATTACCGGCAGCTGCCGGCGGCGCAACCGAGCAGCGCCTGGGTGACGTCGACCCGCGGACGCCCTCACCGGCTGTCGGCGCGTTGGCGGGCCGGTAGGTACTTCACGCCGGCTCAGGGGACGTAGGAGGCGACTTGGGCGAGTTGAGCACAGTGGCTCATATGTCAGGGGACGTAGGAGGCGACTTAGGCGAGTCGAGCCGAACGCATGCGATGATACTTGACAAATAGACACTTGAAGGCATCATGGCCTTGATGCCACGCGGTCCACGGCTCGACTATCAAGGCGCCCTCCATCACGTCATCGCACGCGGGATCGAGCGCAGGAGGATCTTCCGCTCTGCCCAAGATCGAGTAGATTTCCTCGCTAGACTCGGAGATCTGGTTCTGGAATCCAGGGCCGCCCTCTACGCTTGGGCGCTCATGCCGAACCATGTTCACGCCCTCCTGCGAACGGGTGATGTATCGCTCTCGAAACTGATGCAACGCCTTCTGGGGCCATACGCTCGCGCCTTCAACCGTCGCTACGACCGCTGCGGACACCTGTTCCAGAACCGATTCAAGAACACGCTGGTTGAAGAGGAGCCGTACCTTCTCGAGCTCGTTCGTTACGTCCACCTCAACCCGGTGCGTTCCCGCCTACCGGTGACGCTGGAGTCGCTGGACAACTATCCGTGGACCGGTCATGCCGTCCTTCTCGGCAACCGCGAGTTTCCGGCACAGGATTCCGACTTCGTTCTCGGGCAGTTCGGACAGCGCGTCGGCGAGGCGCGCCAAGCCTATCGGAGATTCGTTTGCGAGGGGGCACGCCGCACGACAACAACCGATCTGGAGGGTGGTGGACTCCGGCGCAGTGCCGGAGGGTGGGAGCTCGTACCCAAGCTGGAACACGGCCGTGAGGGCTGGGCGTTCGACGAGCGAATCCTGGGCGGCCCCGAGTTCGTCGAGGATGTGCTCGGCCGTTTCCGGCAACCTGATCCTCAGTACATCTCGGACGCTGAGCCTCGCACTGTTTTCCAAGGCCTCCTCGACCGCGTCGCGCGGCACTGCGGCCTGAACAGCTCGGAGATCGCCAGCCGCACCGTGCGACGCGATGTCCTCGAGGCTCGCTCCCTGGTTTGCTTCCTGGCGGTACGCCGATGCGGCCTTTCGCCCGCCGAAGTCGCTCGCTACCTGAGGGTGTCGGCCCGAAGTGTTGGCCGAGCGGTCATACGCGCCGGATCACTGCGCTGCTCCCCAGAAGGCGTGCGCAAACTACTCGACAACTAGGACTAGTACGTTCCCGAAGCGCGCTACCGACTCAACTCGCCCAAGTCGCCTCCTACGTCCCCCCTTTCGCCCCCCTTTCGCCCTCAAGTCGCCTCCTACGTCCCCCCTTTCGCCCTCGACAACTAGGACTAGAACGTTCCCGAAGCGCACTACCGACTCAACTCGCCCAAGTCGCCTCCTACGTCCCCCCTTTCGCCTTTCGCGGTGCGCGTCCCCCTTTCGCGGTGCGGGAGACGATACCCTGGTCGGTTTTGGACCCGGTCACCAGTGCATGGACGCGGGAACCGGTCAGATCGGCGGCGGCGTAGACTGCTCGTATGTGAACCTGCCCGCGACCCCGAGCGCCTCCGACTTCGGCACAGCGCGCAACTGTCAGGCACCGAGCGGCCTGATCAGCGGCAACGACGACTGCGGCTGTCCATAAGACGCGCCATCAGACCGACGCCGCGTCGGCCGCTGGGTGTCCGCCTTCCCTCCACACTCTTCGGTCAGTACGAGACGTACGGTCTCGAAAGCCGAGGGACGAATCGCAGAGGCATCGGCCTAAGAGCTCTCGCGGCGTCAGCCCGCGCAAGCCACTCCGCACCCATCTTGTCACCAACGATCGCGCGCCCGCTCGGAGCGGCGATATCCAGTAACGCACGGGCTACATACTCCGCATGAGACTGTTCCCAGCCCTCTTCGGCAAGTCGCGCCAGGAGTTTCTCGAGATCCTCAGAAAGGGACGCGAAGCGCCGGCGACCGGCGACTTTCGCGGCCGTTTCGGCCAAACGAATAGGTCGCAACTCCCTCGAACCCATCGCTTTGTCCTGCGCGCGCGTCGTCGGCAGGAAGTCACGAATTGTGCCCGACAGGAGCGGTTGCCCTATACTCTCGGGCGCCAACGTCAACGACCACAGGACATGGACTGGCCACATTTGAACGTCTGACGAGGGCGAAGCCAGCTCTCGTTGATGGAACTCCGAAAACTTCGCCCCACCGCTCAAAGTTGCAATCGCCGCGGCGAGTTCCAGCCGGGTTACCGACTGCGGCTTCAATGATTTGAACTCACGCTCGAGCGCCGGAACCATGTCGGTCGCATCAATCGTGACCAACGCATCGATGAAGCTCGCCCACGCCCCGCGCAGTTGACGGGCACGAACGAAAGAAGACCGCAATTGATCACGGATTTCGGTGTCTTCCCATTTCGCCGCCCAACGGATGACACCGGAGAACTCCCTGCGCGTCGGGAGGGCCGCGATATGCTCCAGCAGCTTCTGGCGCGCAGCGGGATCCTGATTCATCGCCAAGGCAACGAGGGCGTCCTCGTTGCCGCCGTCGACGTGCTCCAGCAAAACCGGAACCGCCTCCGGCCGCGAGTGGCGATAGAGAAGCCCTCCCACATCAAGCTGCAGGTCGGGATCCGAGATATTGCCAACCGACAGAGCAAGCTTGTCGAGGCACTGCTCCGGTACGGGCTCCGGGAAAGCCCGCGCGAACCTCAACAGATGATCGGGTTCCGTAAGATCGGCGCAGTAATCGGGGCCGTCGAAGAACCAACCGGTCCTGCCCGCGTTCTCGATCATCTGCTGGCGAGCCGCAGGGGGTAGGACGGAGTTCAATAGCTCATCCATCGTGATGTCGCGCGGAGTCGGTTCTCCCAGGCAGACGCCGGCGAGAGCCAGGCCGAGAATCAGACCGCGCATTCGGCTCAGTCCCATGGTGCGCCCGCCTGGAGAAGGCCCTCCTCGGACGGCAGGAGACCTGCGCCTTTCTTCCTCGCTAGCCACTTCGCCCCTCAGCAACCAGGCCCCACGGCCGGTGAAAGCCGCTCACTCACACCGATAAAACCTGACCTCCGACTAAGGTTCGGCCACCCCAGTACGAAACCGACCAACGACAGTCTCACGGTACCGTCCCGAAGCGCACTGCAGATAAGGCAGTCGTAGCCACTCGTCATCATGTGCGGTTCAGCGGCAATCGTTTCAGTCGATCTGGTCACCGGCTGTCGGCGCGTTGGCGGGCCGGTAGGTACTTCATCGGGTCGCGGGCGACGTTGTCGCGGCGTACCTCGAAGTGCAGGTTGGAGCCGGTTACGCGGCCGCTGCGGCCGACCGCGGCGATGCGCTGGCCGCGCCGCACCCACTGGCCCTTCTTCACGAAGTGCTTGTGGTTGTGGGCGTATACCGTCGTGTAGCCGGAGGCGTGGCGGATGATGATGACGTTGCCGTAGCCGGACAGCTTGCCGTCGTAGACGACTTCTCCGCCGGCCGCCGCGTGCACCGGCTCGCCGACGTCGGCGGCGATGTCGATGCCGTCGTGGAACCGGCCCCAGCGCGGTCCGAAAAGGGAGCTCACCGTGCCACCGCGAATCGGCCAGCCGATCACCAGCTTCGCCCCGGTGGGGCGCGCGCTCGACCCGCTGGCGCGGCGGCGCACCGGCACCGCGACGACCTTGTCGGCGCCCGGGATCAGAAGCCGCTGCCCGACGTAGATCTTGGCGGGATCGTCGATCCCGTTGGCGCGGGCTATCTTCTGGTACGGCACGCCGTAGGCGGCGCCGATCTCGGAGAGTGTCTGTCCCGCACCGACCCGATGGTGCACGCCGCTCGCCGCACAGCCGGCGAGGAAGACCGCGAGTAGCAGCCAGGCGCCCCGGCAATTGCGCCGGGCGGTCGAAGAGCGGCGACCGGTCTCGTCGCGCCGCGGCGCGACGGAACCTTCCTCACCGATTCGAACTTGCGGGTTCTCCACCACCGCTCCACCAACTCTCGACCGCCGCCCGCGCGGCGATCGCTCCCAAGACTACGTCACTTTGCCCATCCGTGCCGGCCGAGCAGCTTCACGAAGCGACACGGCCCCATATATTCCTCGCGCGGACCGTCGGCCTCGCGCTCGATGACCACCAACTCCTGCCCCTCCTCGTCGCCGATCGGCAGCACCATGCGACCGCCCTGGCGCAGCTGCTGATACGGAGCTCTGGGAACCTCGCGCACCGCGGCGGCGATCAGCACGCCGTCGTACGGCGCTTCCGGCGGCCAGCCGTCGTTGCCGTCGCCGCACAGCACCGCGACCGCGCCGTAGCCGAGACCGCGCAGGCGGCGCCGCGCCACCGACGCCAGGCTGTCGTTGTGCTCGATCGAAACGACCTCGACGCCCATTTCGGCGAGAACCGCCGCCTGGTACCCGGAGCCGGTGCCGATCTCCAGCACCTTGCCACCGGCGCGCACGCCGAGCGCCTCGGTCATCAGGGCGACGATGTAGGGCTGCGAAATGGTTTGCCCGTGGCCGATCGGCAACGGTCCGTCGGAGTACGCCTCCGCCTGCAGGCGTTGATCGACGAACTCGTGCCGCGCCACCCGCGACATCGCGCGGATCACCCGATCGTCGCGGATGCCGCGCTGCACCAGCAGATCCACCATGCGCTCGCGCGCCGCGTCGGGAGTCATGGCCAGCGCACCCTCAGGTCGTTGACCCGCGACAGCGACTGGTAGTTGGTCAGGTCGAGATGCAGCGGTGTCACCGAGATCATGCCCGACTCGACCGCCGTGCAGTCGCTGCCTTCGGCGCGGACGAAGCCGGCGTCCTCGCCGCCGATCCAGTAGTACTTGCGGCCGCGCGGGTCGACCTTCTCGACGATCGCGTCGCTGTAGCGCCGCTTGCCCTGGCGGGTCACCGCGAAGCCGCGCAGATCCTCGTCCGGGACCGCCGGCACGTTGACGTTGAGCAGGGTGTCTTCGGGCAGCCCCTGCTCGACAACCGACTCGCTCAGCCGCCGGGCGAAGCGAGCCGCCGGCTCGTAGTCGGCGGCGCCGCGCACCACCAGCGAGACCGCGATCGACGGAATGCCGAGAAGCGTCCCCTCGATCGCCGCCGACACCGTGCCCGAGTAGGTGATGTCGTCGCCGAGGTTGCCGCCGTGGTTGATGCCGGAGACGATCAACGACGGTCGTTCGGGCAGGATCTGGTTGACGCCGAGGATGATGCAGTCGGTCGGCGTGCCGTCCACCGCGAACTGGCGCGGACCGATCTCGTCGGCTCGCAGCGGGCTGTGCAAGCTCAATGCGTGGCTGACAGCACTCTGCTCACGGTCCGGTGCCACCACCCACACCTCACCGAGATCGCTCAGCGCGGATGCCAAGGCCTGAATTCCCGCTGCGCGGATGCCGTCATCGTTGGAGACGAGGACGATCACCTTTCCCAAATATCACCGCACCCTGGGCCAGGCAACTAATCGATGGTCCGCCAGCCCGTGATCGCCGGGGCGTGGTTGAGTTTTAGCCGCCGAGCTGGCACTTAGCTGGGTATCGAACCGGGGCGTGGCGCAGCCTGGTAGCGCACTCGCTTGGGGTGCGAGTGGTCGGCCGTTCAAATCGGCTCGCCCCGACTCTCGCTGCCGAGGGAAGACCGATGGTCTTCCCTCGCGCGAGCTTCCCCCTTGCCCCTCTTAGAGCGAACGGCGTGCTACGAGCCGATTGCCGGCGGATCGCCCTTCAATCCCGCCGCCGAACGCAGGTCGGCGGCGCGGTCGGTCTTCTCCCAGGGGAAGAAGCCGCCCTCGGTCGAGCGACCGAAGTGACCGTAGGCGGCGGTCTTCTGGTAGATCGGCCGCTTGAGGTCGAGCGAGGCGATGATGCCGACCGGCTTGAGCTCGAAATTGTCGGTGACCAGGCGCGCCAGCGTCGCGTCGTCGACCGCGCCGGTGTCGAACGAGTCGACCAGCACCGAGACCGGCTGGGCGACGCCGATCGCGTAGGCCAGCTGCACCTCGCACTTGCTCGCCAGCCCGGCGGCGACCAGGTTCTTGGCGATGTAGCGGGCCATGTAGGCGGCGCTGCGGTCGACCTTGCTGGGGTCCTTGCCGGAGAAGGCGCCGCCGCCGTGGCGACCGTAGCCGCCGTAGGTATCGACGATGATCTTGCGTCCGGTCAGGCCACAGTCGCCCATCGGACCGCCGACCACGAATCTCCCGGTCGGGTTGACGTGAAACACGGTGTCGCCGTCGAGGTAGTTGCCGGGAATCACGTGCTTGATGACCTCGTCGACCATCGACCCGCGCAGCTCTTCGTAAGCGACCTCCGGCGCGTGCTGGGTCGAGATGACGACCGCACCGACCCGGGTCGGCCGCCCGTCGCGGTACTCGACCGTCACCTGCGACTTCGAGTCGGGTCGCAGATAGTCGTGCTTGCCGTCGCGCCGCACGTCGGCGAGGTGGTCGACCAGCTTGTGCGCGAGAACGATCGGCAGCGGCATCAGCTCCGGGGTCTCGTCGCAGGCAAAGCCGAACATGAGACCCTGGTCGCCGGCGCCCTGCTCCTCGTGCAGCCCCTGGCCGGCGGTCACCCCTTGCGAGATGTCGGGCGACTGGCGGTCGAGCGCCACCTGCACGCCGCAGGTGTCGGCATCGAAGCCCATGTCCGACGACGTGTAACCGATCCGGCGCACCGCTTGGCGGACGAGATCGGGGTAGTCGAGCCGAGCCTTGGTGGTGATCTCTCCGGCCAGCATGACGAATCCGGTGGTACACAGGGTCTCGCAGGCGACCCGGCTGTCCGGATCCTCGGTCAGCAGGCCGTCGAGGACGGCATCGGAGATCTGGTCACACATTTTGTCCGGATGTCCCTCGGATACGGACTCGGACGTAAAAACGAAATCCTTCAACGGCATTGCGGACCCCCTGATCCGATCGCGGGCTCGACGCCCGCCTGTTCTCTGGAATCGACGCTGAGCGCCCGCCAATCCGGCTGCCGGTGGCGAACGAAAGGCAATTCGTCAGGTGTATAGAACTCCCTGAGGGGGGTCAATATTACGCCGGCTCGTCGAACTTGCGGGCGACCAGCGACGCCAGCGCGGCGAGCGCATCCTCCGCATCCTCACCGTGGGCTTCGATCTCGATTCGGGTGCCGACGCCCGCCGAGAGGGTCAGGAGGCTGATGATGCTCTTGCCGTCGACGCACTCGCCGTCCTTGCGAACCGTCACCTCGGCCCGAAAGGTCGCCGCCAGCTTGACGAACTCCGTCGCCGCGCGCGCGTGCAGGCCGAGACGGTTGACGATCTCGACGGTCTTGCGCGCCTTGCCCCCGCTCGACTTGCTCACCGCTGCAGATCCCGGTGCTGCACCCGCACCCCGCCGATTTCGTCGCCGAGCTCGGCGGCGAGTCGTTCGACGATCGCAACCGAGCGGTGATGGCCGCCGGTGCAGCCGACCGCCACCGTGAAATAGCTGCGCCCCTCCTCGCGGTGCAGCGGAATCGTGAAGCGCAGCAGGTCGAGCACTCGCTCGAGGTAGCCGCGCGCCTCCTCGCGATCGAGCACGAACGACGCGACCTCCTGGTCGCGTCCGGTCTTCGGCCGCAGCTCCTCGACGAAGTAGGGGTTGGCGAGAAAGCGCGCGTCGAGCACCAGATCGACGTCGCGCGGCACGCCGAACTTGAAGCCGAACGACATCAACAACACCGTCATCTGCCCGGCGTCCGGCGCGGCGTCGTAGAAACGGCGCAGCTCCTGGCGCAGCTGGTGGACGGTCAGCTCCGAAGTGTCGAGAATCCGGTCGGCGCACTCGCGCAGCCCGGTCAGCTGCTGGCGTTCGCGTTTGATCCCGTCGAGCGGTCCCGAGTCGCCGCCCAGCGGATGCGGCCGGCGCGTCTCGCTGAAGCGCTGCACCAGGACCTCGTCCGAGGCGTCGAGGAAGAGCAGGCGAACCCGATACCCCGCCGCCTTGAGATCGGCGAGCATCGCCGGGAAGGCAGCCAGGAAGTCACGCTCGCGGATGTCGACGCCGAGCGCCACTCGCGACAGGCTCTCGAGCGAGCTGACACAGAGCTCGAGGAAGCGCGGCAGCAGGACCACCGGCAGGTTGTCGATGCAGTAGTAGCCGAGGTCTTCGAGGACGCGAATGGCCGTGCTCTTGCCCGACCCGGAGAGTCCGGTAACGACGACGACGTCGAGGCGATTCTCGGCCGGCTGGTCGTACATCGCCACGCCGCGCCCCTACGCCCGCGGGAAGGCCAGCGAACGGATCACAGCTTCTCGTCCTCGCTGCGGATCAGCTGGAGCAGCTCCGCCGCGCCGGCGGCCTCGATCAAACGCTTGCGGAAGTCGGGATCCTTGAGCAGGCGCGAGACGCGCGCCAGCGCCTTGAGGTGCTGGCCGACCGACTCCTCGGGCGCAACCAGGAGGAAGAACAGGCGCGTCGGGTTGCCGTCGAGCGAGTCGAAGTCGACCCCCTCGATGTGGCGACCGAACAGGCCTACCACGCCACGCAGGCCCTGCATCTTGCCGTGCGGGATCGCGATCCCGTCGCCGATCGCCGTGCTGCCGAGACGCTCGCGCTCCCACAGCACCTCGACCAGGCGCTTCTCGTCGACCTCGCTGTGCGCCTCTGCGAGGTGGTGTGCGAGCTCGCTCAGCACATCGGACTTGTTCGCCGCCTGCAGCGACGGAGCGATCAGGTCCTCACTCTGCAAAATGTCGGTGATGCGCACGCTTCAGATCCCCTCGGGCTCGAGGATCAGGAACGAACCGTCACTGCGGCGCGTCACGAAGCGCACCGCCTTGCTGCCGGGCTCGCGGAAGATCAGCGCGTCCAAGCGCTGGCGCTCCATCATCGCCAGGGCCTCGCCCTGCGACGCCGGCTCGATCGCGACCTGCTCGACGCGCACCTTGGCCCCCGCCGGCTCCTCGTCGTCGGCGTCGCCGCGTGGCGCCGGGGCGGCGCCGTGACCGTGGCCGTGCCCGTGTTTGCGCGCCTCGCGCCGGGTCGAGTGCTTGCGGATCTGGCGCTCGATCTTGGCGATCGCCTGGTCGATGGCCGAATACAGGTCGCCCGTCTCTTCCGTCGCGTTGAACGTATCGTGGTCGCCGCTCAGCGTGATCTCGGCGAGGTGACGGCGCTTGGTGACCGACAGCACGACGTGCGCCTCGATCGCGTTGCGCAGCAGCCGCTCGGCGTGCTGCACCTTCTCCTCGGCGTACTCGCGCAACGCCGGGGTCGCTTCCATGTGTCGAAAGGTAACGCTGACTCTCATCGATGGGCCCTCTTCACGACCGGGTGACATCAGCGCGGCCGTCACCGGTCGGCAGCCGCATCACCAGCCAAAACTTTCTGGTAGCGCCATCGGCGCCGTCAAACAACCTGACGGCGCTTCGGGGAAGGCAGAATCCCCATCATCTCGCGGTACTTGGCGACGGTGCGGCGGGCGATGTCGATTTGCTCTTCCTTCAGCATCTTGGCGATCTTCTGGTCGCTGAGCGGCCGCCGCGGGTCCTCGTCGCCGATGATCATCTTGATGCGATTCTTGACCGACTCGGCGGATACGTCGGAATCGTCGGCACCTTTGACACTCGAAGTGAAGAAGTACTTCAGCTCGAAAATGCCCTGCGGGGTGTGGATGTACTTGTTGGCAGTGGCCCGGCTGACCGTCGACTCGTGCATCTTGATGTCGTCGGCGACCTGCTTGAGGACGAGTGGGCGCAGATGGTCGACGCCGCGGTCGAGAAAATCGCGCTGGAAGCGGACGATGCTCGAAGCCACCATGAGCAGCGTCTGCTGGCGCCTCTGGATGCACGAGATCAGCCACTGGGCGTTGCGCATCTTGGTCTTGATGAAGCGCTTGGCGTCGGCACCGCCGTCGGTTCCGAGAACCCGGCGGTAGTACGGACTGACGCGCAGTTGCGGCAGGCCCTCGTCGTTGAGGGTGACCGCGTAGTCTTCACCGTCCTTGTGGACGTACACATCCGGCGTGATGTAGCGGACGTCGGCTTCGCCGTAGTTGCGGCCCGGCTTGGGCTCGAGATGCGAGATGTCGCCGGCGGCCTCGATCACCGCCTCGACCGGTTCGTCGAGCTCCTTGGCGATCTTGTCGAAGCGGCGCGCCTCGAGAAGGTCGAGGTGGTCGCGGACGATCGCCCCGACCAGGGTTTGGTCCTCGCCCTGGGCGCGCAGCTGCAACAACAGGCACTCGCGCAAGTCGCGCGCGCCGACCCCGGGGGGATCGAGCTCCTGGATACGGCGCAGCACCTGGTCGACGATTTCGAAGTCCATGCCGCTGAGGAAGGCGATTTCCTCGATGTCGAGCTGCAGGTAACCGTCCCCGTCCATATTGCCGAGAAGCAGCTTGGCGACCACCTTCTCGTCGGCGTCGAGATCCTTCATCTGCAGCTGCCACTCGAGGTGATCGGCGAGCGACTCTTCGCGCGTCATCGTCGCCTCGAGGCTCGGCCGCTCGTCGTTGTTCGCAGCCGGGCTACCCGAAGAGCCGTGCAGATTGTTGCTCTGGTTCTCCAGGTACTCCTGCCAGTCGACGTCGCGCAGGCCGTTCTCGGGCTCGACCTCGGTGGTGGTCTCGCGCTGGTTGTCGTTCTCCGGCCACTCCTGATCGGCGCCGTTGACCTCCAGGCGCTCCTCGGTGCGCGGGCGCTCTTCCTCTTCCGGCTCCTCCAGCCCCTCCTCCAGGACGGGGTTCTCGGCGAGCTCCTGCTCGACCAGGTGCTCGAGCTCCCCCCGCGACACCTGGAGAATCTCGAACGCCTGCCGCATTTGCGGCGTGATCACGGTGCGCGTCCCCAGTGTCTGGGTCGCGGACGGAATCATCCTGGTCTCAATTGCCATTCACCACATCCCTACAAGCTGAATCCCTGCCCCAGGTACAACTCACGTGCCTTGCGGCTCGATGCAATCACCTCCGGCGTTCCCTCTTCAAGAATCGCTCCAGCGTTGAGGATATACGCTCGATCGCATATTCCAAGCGTTTCCCTCACGTTGTGGTCCGTAATCAGGATCCCGATGCCACGTTTGCGCAATTGGGCGATGATCGCCTGAATATCGAGCACCGCGATCGGGTCGATCCCGGCAAACGGCTCATCCAGCAAAATGAAGCTCGGCGAGGTCACCAGAGCGCGGGTGATCTCCAGACGGCGCCGTTCGCCGCCCGACAGGGTGTACGCCATGCTCTTTGCCAGGTGGGCGATGCTCAGCTCCTCGAGCAGGCTCTCCAGCCGCTCGGCCCGCTCCTCGTGGCTCAGAGGCAGCGTCTCGAGGATCGCCAGCAGGTTGTCCTGGACCGTAAGCTTTCGAAATACCGAGGGTTCCTGGGGAAGATAGCTGACCCCGAGGCGCGCTCGCCGATACATCGGCTCGGCCGTGATGTCGCTGTCGCCGAGCAGCACCGCGCCGCGGTCGGGGCGCAGCAGGCCCACCATGACGTAGAAGGTGGTCGTCTTGCCGGCGCCGTTGGGACCGAGCAGGCCGACCACCTCACCGGCGCTGACATCGAGCGAGACACCGGCGAGGATCTCGCGGCCGCCGATCGCCTTGACCAGATTGTCGGCGCGCAGAACCCGCGGTTCGGCTCCGTTGTCAGCGGGCGTCATCGCGGGCTGCCTGCGACAAGTCGGTGGAATCCTCGGACTCGGCAGCCCCGGAGGGAAACAGCACCGCCCGCACCCGATCGGAACCCCCTTCGACGACGCTGCGCTGCTCCTCGATATAGACCACCACCCGGTCGCCCGAGACCTCGTTGGGGCCGTCCCGCAGAACCGCGTTACTGCTCAGCGTAATCGTCTGCGCCGCCTGGTCGAACTCGGCGCGGTCGCCGGTGGCGATGCGCTCGCCGCTGACGATCTTGACACTGCCGACGGCGACGATCTCGGTCGGCCGACCGGTCTGCTTGGTATCGAGCTTGACCCGCAGCTCGTCGCTGGTGAGGCGAATGTCGCCCTGGCTCACCGAGACCCCGCCGCGGTAGACGAGCAGCCCGGTGCGGTACTCGAATTCGAGACTCGCCGCCTCGATCTCTACCGGACCGCGGTCCGACGACAGGGCGAAGCTCTCCAGCAAGCCGTCGCCGCCGAGCGCAGGCGCGCGCTCCTCGGCCGATACCGGCAGCACCAGCAAGCCCGCGAACAGCCACAGCCCGGCCAGCCCGCTGCTGAGTCGAAAGCGTCGCACCAGAGCCTCGTCAGCTCGCCGGCCACAGCAGCATGCGGACCTTCTTGTCGACCCGCAGCCGCTCCCCGGCGAGATCCACTTCCATCTCCTCACCGTCGAACTCGAGCCGCGCGCTCTCCACTCGAACCGCGCCGGGGACGACGATGCGATCGGCGTCGGCCTCGTAGCGAGCGAACTCGGTACGCAGGGAGTAGTCGTCGATCTCGACTTCGATTCCTCCCTCCACTTCCACACGCTCGAGATCCTTGTCCTCAAGATACACCTTCCCACTCCGCCCACGCATCGAGATCCGGCGTCCCTCTTCCGGGTACACGCCGACCACCGGCCCCTCGACCGCCACCATACCGTCGTCTTCGAAATAGCGCGCTTCCTTCGCCGAGACTTCCCACACCTTGCGGTCGCCGTCGATCTTGGCGCGGTGAAAATTCTGGATCCGCTGCGCGACGTCGGGCAGCAGCTCGATCGCCTCGAGGGCGAGGTCGACGCGGTGCTGGCGCCACATGTTGCGCGCGACCAAGCCGGCGCCGATCGCCATGACCAGGACGAGCATCCCTACCACGATGCGCCGGAGATTCGTTCTCATGGGATTCTCGCAGCCCAAAAAACTACCACCGCGCCACGGGCGAGTAAAGAAACGCAAAAACGCGGGGCCAGCCTCGGCGGCGCGAGATTGTGCGCAACCCCCCGATCACTCTAAGCTGAAAATCGGCCGCCGACCTGCTATCCGAAGGCACACATGTCCGAGCTTCCGATCCACACCCTGGGAATGCGACACCTCGCCCTGCGCGTGCGCGACGTGGCGCGGTCGAAGCGCTTCTATTGCGAGGTGTTCGGCATGAAGCCGGTGTGGGAGCCCGACCCCCGCACCTGCTATCTCTCCAGCGGCTACGACAACCTCGCCTTGCACCAGCACGACGATCAGGCGCAACGCCCGGAGCGAGATACGCAAGCGCTCGACCACCTCGGGTTCTTCCTCGATTGCCCCGAAGCCGTGTACCGCGCCGCCGACCTGGTTCGCGCCCGCGGAGAACGCATCGTGCGAGAGGCGCGCGAGCACCGCGACGGCAGCCACTCGTTCTACATGGCCGACCCCGACGGCAACGTCGTCCAAGTTCTCTTCGAACCGAATGCGGTCGCCGGCTTGAAGACGTGAGCTACGCACCGGCACAGCCTCCCGGCGCGCGCTCGATCGCCTGGATGGTCCACGTCTACACCGCGTCGGGAGCGGCGATCGCCCTGTTCGCGCTCGCCTACGGCACCCTCGGCGACCTGCGCTCCGCCTTCCTCTGGCTTTCGGTGGCGATGTTCATCGACTGCACCGACGGCACCCTGGCGCGACGCTTCCGGGTCAAAGAGGTCGTGCCCGAATTCGACGGCGCGCGCCTCGACGACATCGTCGACTACCTGACCTATTCCTTCGTGCCGATCGTCATCGCCTACTTCGGCGGCGCCCTCCCCGCCGGAATCGCCGGCCTCGCCGTCGGCGCGGTCCCGCTGCTCGCCAGTGGCTACGGATTCTGCCGCGTCGACGCCAAGACCCCCGACCACTACTTCACGGGGTTCCCGTCGTACTGGAACGTGATCGTGCTCTACTTCTTCCTGCTCGACACGGCGCCGCTGCTCAACAGCGTCGTCCTGCTCGCCTTCTCGGCCCTGGTCTTCGTTCCGACGCGCTACGCCTACCCGAGCCGCAACCCCGCCGGCCGCTGGGGCACATTCACCCTGGGGCCGTTGTGGTCGATCGTGGTCGTCTACCTGGCCGCGCGCCTGCCCGACACCGAGCCGCGCCTCGCCCTCGCCAGCCTGGCGTTCCCGGCCTACTACCTCGGGCTCTCACTTTGGCTCGACTGGCGCGTACGACACCGCCAGGCGCCGAGCGGCTAGAGGCCTGGCCGAAAAATGGACTCCTGCTGCAAATCGTCATCCATCCGCGATCGCTGCGTCGCCGAGCGCTCGACGTATCGCCCGATACGCCGTCGCGCCCAGCTCCTTGCGCTCGCGGCGGCT
>JAUIGL010000117.1 GCA_030430165.1 bacterium
CGCTGCCGCCTACGAAGCGCGCTTCGCCCACAAACGCCTCCAGGCGATCATCTCCTCCGCCCACCAACTTGGCTATCAGCTCGTTCCTCTGCCCGAACTTACGCCAACAGAGGGAGTTTCAGGCTAGATGGTGACGACGCGCTCGGCGGCCGGACCCTTCTGCCCGGCGACCACGTCGAACTCGACCTTGGCGCCTTCGGCGAGGCTCTTGAAGCCTTCCTGCTGGATGGCGCTGTGGTGACAGAAGACGTCGCGTTCGCCGTCGTCGCGAACCAAGAAGCCGAATCCCTTGTCGTCGTTAAACCACTTGACCGTACCTGTTACACGCATTGTCCTACTCCTGAATCTTCTTTGAATTGCCGGAGATAGGTTCCTGCGCTGCGAATGTGCCGTTTCATGAACATTTCCGACCAACCCTGTTGAGCGGAAATCAGTTCCGCGGCTGCTTGCGCCGTACTGTGGCGCGGCAAGGCCTGGCACTTGCGCGGCCTCACATCTTTGAAACTACGCCTATGTGGTGGTCTTGTCGACCTGGGAGAACCGGAGGCAGTGGGTCAGTTTGAATCGCAGGCAGTTTGCGAAGGGCGCGGCCTCGGAGCCCCCCTCCTTACCAAGGAGAAGGCTAGGGGGGCTAGGGGGAGGTCACACGGTGCGATGAGAGGAGCTTCTGTTATTCGGGCCATCGACGCTCCGCTTGACCCCCCTGAAGTCCCCCCTTGGCAAGGGGGGACGGAGTTCGGGTTCGGGCCGGGGCCCCCCGCAATACGGAGTTAAGAATCAAACTGACCCGCTACCCGTCTCGGGCCATCGACGCTCCGCTTGACCCCCCTGAAGTCCCCCCTTGGCAAGGGGGGACGGAGTTCGGGTTCGGTCCGGGGCCCCCGCAATACGGAGTTAGGAATCAAACGGACCCACTACCCGAAGGTTGGTTTCGCGCCCCGACCAGCCGGCTGACCCGGGGTGCCGCAAACCGCCACTAAAGCCTTGAAAACTGGGTGAACCGCGGCCGATGATTCGCAACGTGAGGTCGCTTGCCGCAGCCTGGTTCGCGTTTTTCCAGCTTGGCGTGGCCCTGGGTGCGATCAGCTTCGAGCCGAGGTCGGCAACGCTTGGGGTAGGCGAGGCGCCGCAGGAGATTCTGGTCGCGAATTGGCTGGCCGACCGCAACGACGACCTCCTGTTCGTCGACGAAGCGGCGATGCAGGCAACGCTCGTCGCGGTGGATCCGAGCCAGGCCTCCGGCTTTGGCGAAACCCATTCGACCCAGGTCGGCCGGCGCAGCGGCCAGCTGACGGCGGGTGATTTCAATCGAGACGGGATCCCGGACTTCGCGGTCGCCGATCGCGCCGGCAGCGTTTGGGTTCGAGCCATGGCTCCGGTGTTCCCCTTTCTCAGCTACTTCGAGGTCGGCGAGGAGGTGAGCGGAGTCGCCGCCCTGGACTGGACGGGCGATGGCGTCGTCGACCTGGTGGTCGCGGATGCCAGCGCCGGTCAGCTTTCGGTTCGCGTCAACAGTGGAGGCTCGCCGCCGCGCCTCACCCGCGGCGACACGATCCCGGTTGCGGCCGCGCCTGCCCGGCTTCTCGCTGCCGATCTCGACGGCGACGGCGGCGACGAGCTCGTCGTCATGCATCTCGGCCCGGCTGGCGGCGGATCGGTGTCGGTGTTGCGTCCGCGTGGCGACTCGATGCCCGACGTGCTCGCCAGATTCGACCTTGCCGCAGATCCGAGCACGGCCCAGTTGGGCGATCTCGACGGCGACGGATTGCCCGATCTGATTGCGATCAGCTCGATCGGCGACACGTGTGGCGAGGCCTCGGAGCTGGTCGTCCTGCGCGGCGCCGGCGATGGTACGTTCGCTGAGCCAACCGGTTTCGCGATCACATGCCCGTTCTTTCCCTTGGGGATGGCGTGCCCGGCGCGTGCGTTTGTGGTCGCGGACTGGGACGGCAACGGCTTCGATGACGTCGCTGTGGCTTTGGTCGACCCTCGGCGGGACAGGTCGAGCGACGCTCTATACGTATTCGTGTCGAACGGAGTCACGTTGCTGTCCGGGCCCGTGCTACTCGCGCCTCCGGGTATTCGGTCGATGGCTGCCGGCAGCTTTACGGACGACGATCGCGTCGACCTGGTGGTGGCGGTGGCGGGGAAGGATCCTGCGATCGTGCTCTTCGAGAATACCAGCGGACCGGGACTGCTGCCGAATGGCGCGCTCTGTTCCGACGGTGCCCCCTGCCTCTCGGGGGTCTGTGCCGAGGGGGTCTGCTGCGCCGAGGTTTGCGGGCCGAGCGAGACTTGTGCGTTGTTGCGGCGCGAGGGTACCTGCCAGCGGATCCTCGAGTCGCCGCTGCCGTGCCTGGAGGATGTGGATTGTTTCGACATCCCCAACCCCGGGGACCCGGGCTACTGTGTCGATGGAGTCTGTTGTGACCGGCGCTGTACGGAGGGCCGCTGCGATCTGCCGGGAAGTGGTGGCACATGCACGAGCGGCGACCACCTCGGCGCCGAGTGCTGCGCCGATGAGGAGTGCGGCTCGGGCTTCTGCCGCGACGGACATTGCTGCGAGTCCGATTGCGGCAGCGGATCCTGCGGCAACTTCCTCGGCCGCTGTCACCCTCGCGTCGATCTCGGTGGGCCCTGCGCAAGCGACGGCCAGTGCGATTCGGGGATCTGCGACTCACTCGACCAGGTGTGTTGCAATGATCTTTGCCGGATCAACGAATCCTGCGACTTCCCCGGCAATCATGGAATCTGCGTCGGCAACGGGTTCGTCTGTCCCGGCGACTGCGGCGGCGACGCCAGGGTTACGGTCGACGAGCTGGTGCGCGGTGTCCGCATCGCCATGCGAGACCTCACGGTCGAGTCTTGTCCGTCGTTCGACCGAAACCTCGACGGTGTCGTCTCGGTCAGCGAGCTGGTCGTGGCGGTCGGCGTCGCTGTCGACGGCTGCGTTGCGGGCTAGCGGTCCGCGAGAAGCTCCTTTCCGGCTCGATCTCTAGCCGGTTGGAACTCGGCGGGCTGCGCCAGCGTTGTAGAGCGAAACGGGCGAGGTTGAATCGATGACGAAACCGACCAGCGATGTGGCGTTTACTCCCGCCGTAAAGAGTATCCAGGAAAAGATGGGCTCACGCGAAGGTTACGCGAAGATGGAGGCTCGCGGAGGGTGGTCGAACCGTGTCGCTCCCGACCTGGCGAAGTTCATCGCCGAGCGGGATTTCTTCTACTTCGGCACCGCCTCGGCGCAGGGGCGACCGTATATCCAGCACCGCGGCGGACGACCGGGATTCCTCAAGGTAGTCGATGAGGCGACCCTCGGTTTCGCCGACCTGCGCGGCAACCGGCAGTACATCTCGGTCGGCAACCTGAGCGAAAACGATCGCGCGTTCATCTTTCTGATGGACTACGCGCACCGCCGCCGCATCAAGATCTGGGGCCGCGCCGAGGTGGTCGAGGACGATGCCGAGTTTCTCGCGCTGGTGTCGGATTCGGAACCGGGCACGGTGGTCGAGCGCGGTATCCGGTTTCACGTCGAAGCGTGGGACGTGAACTGCCCGCAGCACATCACGCCGCGCTATACCGAGGAGGAGATCGCTCCGCTGGTCGACAAGCTGCGGGCGCGCATTGCCGAGCTCGCGGCCGAGCTCGCCGCGTGTCGCGAGGTGGTCTAGCAGCCCGTCTTAGTTTTCGACGGACTGCTAGTCGTTCTACGCGCTCGCCGGCGGCCGCTCAGCGCTCCACCCAGTACAGTCCGATCAGGATGAACATCTCGTTCTCGGTGCTGACGCCGCCGGTGATGTTGCAGGCGTCGCAGAAGCCGTCGCCGGCGCCTGGCGACGAGTCGCAATCGGCGTCGGAGCGGCACGACTCGCCGACCATGCCGTCGTTGACGCAGGCGACGGCCGGGCAGGGACTGAACGCGTTCTCCGGCGTACGCGAACGCCGCGTCACCGACTCGAGATCGGGCAGGCCGTCGCCGTCGACGCCGTTGTTGTACAGCGCGCAGTAGGTCAGCGTGCGCAAATCGCGGTCGTCGGAGTCGTACTCGCGCGGCGGATCGTACTCGGCGTAGAGCGGGTCGTTGTAGAGGAACGAAGTGTAGATCAGGGTTTCGACCGGATCGCGGTCGATCTCTCGCGCTTCGCCGTGGAGCAGGGTGTCGACCGCCATCACCAGCTCGTTGACGGCGACTACGCTGTCGCCATCGGCGTCGACGTTGGCACAGACGTCGGTGGCCAGCTCGCCCAGATTGATGCGCACCCCGGTGACGACTTCGCTGACGACGACGCGTTCGTCGCCGTTGCAATCTCCGACGAACAGGTCGCGCGTCGCCCGGCAGGGCGCGCCGGCGCAGATGTCGGGTGCCTCGTCGGCGTCTTGGATCGGCGCGCAGGACTCGCCGTCGTTGGCGCCGCCGGCGCACCTGAATGCGCCGTCCCAGACGCGGAAGCGCTGCCCCCGCTTGTGGGTGTGCGAGGTCAGGTTGAACAGGCGGCTGCCGCGCGGCAGGACGTGCGGCCGGCAGACCTCCTGGCGGGTGAACGGCGCGGCGTTGGCCGCGAAGATCGAATTGGCGTTGAAGATCCGGCGGACGCGATTCTCCTGTTCGTCGGCGAAGGTGTAGTTGAGGCGTCCGTTGATGTCGGTGTCGAAACGCGTGAGGTTGAACGCGTGCGAGTTCCAGCGCAGCACGCCGCGCACCGGGAACTCGGCGTACACTCCTTCGGCGAAGGGAAGCAGCGCGATCGCCTGCTGTGCACCGCCGAGCTGGGTCCAGCGCTGCGCCGCGTCGGGCGGCCCCCAGCCGATACAGCCAGCTCCCGACTCCGGCGCGGTGCTGCAGATTCCATCTTCGCCGCAGAAACCGAGGTCCTTGGGGTCGCATTCGTCGCCGTCGTTGGCGCCGCCGGTGCAGGTCCAGGTGCCGAACGAAGGGTGGTACGGATCGACGTCGAAGCCGGGCGTGTAGTGCAGCAACAGGTGATGCGACTGCGGGTCCTGGCGCAGCTCCATCACGTCGAACAGGAACGAACTGCCGTCTTCGTTGAGGTACTGCTCCGGAATCGTGCCGCTCAAGTCGTAGTAGGTGGCGAAGCAGACCTCGTCCTCGCTCTCCGCCGGCAGGTGCCACGGCGGCATGACGACCTGCACTCCGTCGCCCGGGTCGGGCGCCGGCAACGGCTCGATGGTGATCGGCTCGGGCTCGGGAACGCAGCCGTCGATCAAGTGCTCGGTGCCTTCGATGGTGCCGTTCTCGGGCGCGCCGTTGGTGATCCACAAACGCACCAGATCGAGCTCGTCGACGGTAAGCGGAGCCAGGCCGTTGGGCATCGGCGCACCGGTGATCTCGACCGTGCCGGGGAAAGTGGCGGCGGCGAGCTTGGAGTACAGGTAGCTGCGGCTTCGGTCGCCCGGCACGACCCGGCTCAGCGGGCTGCCCAGCGACGCCGCGTCGAACAGGTTGCCGTGCGACGCGTCCCGGCGCAGATCGAGCCCGCCCGACATCGCCGAACCGTGGCACTGGCTGGCAGTACAGCCGCGGCCCTCCCAGATCAGCGTCTGGATGGCGTCGTAAGTACCGGCGAACTCCTGCGTCTCGCATTGGCTGCCGTTGGTTTCGCCGCCGGAGTACGGGGTTAGGGGCCGGGAATCGGACAGCCACCGATCGAGCCTCGTCGGCGGAAACTGGCGCGCGTCGGGCGAGTCGAAGAACCAGAGTCGCACAGAGGCGCTGGCGCCGGATGCGATGACGAGCAAGGCGGCGGTTGCGACCGCCAGCCGGAGTAGTCTGCGAAGTCGAATCATCGGTAGGCTCCCATGGTCGGCTGCCTTAGCACGGTGGTTGCGGTTGGTTCCAATTGCGGCCGTCCGGCGTGCGCCCCCGGCGGACCTGTGCTACCGGGAAAAGATGCAGAGAAATTGCGGAAACGAACGCGGCGGTGTGGTTCTCATCCTGCTGGTGGTCCTGGCGGTCGTGTTCACCATCGGCCCGATCGTGCTCCACTTCGGCCAGAAGAGTCACAACCAGTTGCCTGAGGTGGTCGAAGAAAGGTACCCGCCCGGAGAGCCATTCGTCCACGGCGAGATCTTCGCCAGCATGCTCAAGACGATCGTCGAGCACGAGCTCGACGGCACCACCGGCTGGCGGCCCAACGACTTCTTCCTGTGGGGACCGATGTTGTTTGCCGACAACAACGCCAATCGCCAGCTCGGCATCATCCAGGCGGTACGCGAGAGCACGCGGGTACTGAAGGACCACCTGACCAAGATCTCGTCGGACGACTACGACGAGAACCTGGTCAAAGCGGACACGTTCTTTCGCAACGACGCCGAGAAGTTCTGGTTCCCATCTGCAGAGAGCAGGTTTCGCACCGGTGCCGCCCGCATCGGCGACTACGTCGCAGGTCTGCAGACCGACCCGCCGACCTCGAAGCCGATGAATCTGCGCAACGTCGAAGCGATCCGCTTGTTCCAAGCCTGGACCGACGTGCTCGGCGCGGCGCACGCCAACTTGTTCAAGAACAAGGAAGCGGACGGATCGGCGATCATGCCGTGGAAGAACGACAACTACTTCTATCACGCGCAGGGCAATGCCCACGTCATGTACCACCTGGTGCAAGCGTTGGCGCTCGAGTACGGCAAGGAGCTCGACAACCGACCGACCGTCAAGCAGCTGTTCGACGAGGTGACGGACGCGCTCGGCAAAGCGGCGGTTCTCAAGCCGGTGGTCATCCTCGACGGCGGGTCGGCGAGCATCATCGCCAACCACCGGCGCAACCTGGAGGTCTACATCTCGGAAGCGCGCCAGAAGATGTACTCGATCCGGGAGGAGCTCGAAAAATAGTCCAAAGGCTCGCTTTGCCGACTTGATTGCCTCTCCCTATGAACCTGTCGATTTTCTCGAAAGAAACGCGCGCAGCGCGCACAGAATCCCTCTCCCGCATTGCCGGCGGGAGAGGATTAAAGGTGAGGGGACCGAAAGGGAAAGGCGTCGCTAGCCCATGCGGCACAACGGTTTGCGTACCGCAGCCATTGGATACGCCCTCATCCTGGCCCTCTCCCGGGGGGAAAAGGGATCACAGGCGGTTCGACGGTCACTGGAGAAAATCGACAGTCTCTATGGGAGAGGTCGGCCGACTCGTCCACCGAAGCTCGAAGAGCGTAGGTGGAAGGCCGGGTGAGGGCCCCTCCGATGACCGAGCGTAGCGAGGCACAATCCATCAGCTATCGCAGCTTTGGTGAGCAGGCACTGCACTATTTCGATCGGCCGCAGCAGGAGGTTTGTCGGCGGCCGGTCGAGGTCGCGAGTGCGTGGCGCGGGGAGGAGTTGGCCGGCTCGGATTCTTGGGCGGTCGAGCTGAGCGGAGAGCAGATCGAGGAGCTCGCCGGGGCTGTTGCGCACGCGAAGCAACTCGGCGGCGATCTCGGTGCGATCGGTCGCGAGCAGTTTCCGCTGGCGACGCTGGCCGAGGAGATCGGTCGCTGGGCGGCGGAGTTGCGCGACGGCCGGGGGTTTCTGCTGGTGAAGGGGATCCCGGTCGAGGAGTGGGGCGAGGCGGACTCGTCGCTCGCGTTCTGGGGAATCGGGCAGCATCTCGGCGTTCCCGGCGGACAGAACCCGGACCAGGAGCTGCTCGGTCACGTCAGAGACATGGGCGAGGAAGCCGACGATCCTTTCGTGCGCCGCTATCGCACCGCCGGCGACATCGCCTACCACTGCGACCTCGCCGACGTCGTCGGCCTGTTGTGTCTGCAGCCGGCCAAGGTCGGCGGCGCGAGCCGCATCGTCAGCTCGGTGTCGGTATTCAACGAGCTGCTGCGGCGAGCGCCGGAGCGAGTCGACCGGTTGTTCGAGGCGTTCTGCCTCGACAGCCGCAACGAGGACGGCGGCATTCCGTACGTTCCGGTCGAACCATGCCGCTACGCCGACGGAGTTCTGCGCACCTTCTACCACAGCGACTACTTCCGCTCGGCGCCGCGCCACGCCGAAGTTCCAGACTTCACCGCCGACGAGCGAGCCCTGCTCGACCTCTACGAGGAGATCGCCAACGACCCGGCGTTGTACCTCGACATGAGCTTCGAAGCCGGTGACATTCAGCTGATCTCCAACCACTTCACCCTGCACGCCCGCACCGCCTACGAGGACGACCCGACACACCCGCGCCACCTGCTGCGACTGTGGCTGAGCTTGGAGGTTGGCAGGCTCGCAGTGTCATGATCCTTGTCGCCGTGGCGCCACCTCGACATCCTGACAATTCGGGCTGGAGCGAGAGGTGCGACTGCGTCCTGCATATGGCGTCGACAACGAGTGGGTGGGCCGGATTTGATCTATTGGCCCTGGCATTTTGGAAACCCTAGATTTACGGCTTCAGAGAAGGACATTGGATAGATGCCGAGCGGAAGCGGAGAGAATGTTGGCCTGGGCAAGGCGGTTAACGCATCCGGATATCCCTTTCAGCTGGCGGTGGAAGAGCAAGTCCGGGCGACCGGGGAGAAACACGGCTGGGATGTCGAGACGACCGAGCATCCCTGGCGACGGGGTGAGAGTGCGGGTTTCATCGATCTCGTCCTAAAGCACACCACAACAAGGACGCGACTGGTGATCGAATGCAAACGCTTCCAACATACGAGTTGGGTGTTTCTGGTTCCGAAGCGCCAACTATCGCTACAGCGCCGAATCAAACTTCAGTGGACCAATTTCGGTGTCGACGTACGTACATCGACAGGTTGGTTCGACTTCGGGTTCCGCCCGGAGTCTCACGAAGCCTCGTTCTGTGTCGTCGAGAGTACGAAGCAAACCCAAGCGAACAGGGTAGAAACGATAGCGAGGGAGTTGCTCGACAGCGTAGAGGGGCTCGCGATGGAGCAGGCGTCGATCGAACCGCGTGGAGACTGGGACGCAAGCGGAGTCAACCGCCAGAATCTCTTCATCCCAACAATCTTGACGACAGCAAACCTCGTTGTCTGTCACCTTGATCCGGAATCCGTGGAGTTGGACGACGGGATTCTTCGACAGCAACGCTTTGAGAAAGTCGGTCTGGTGCGTTTTCGAAAGAGCCTTACAACTGAGTTTAGGGAAGGATACGCGCCGCGCGACATAGAGGAAGGCTACCAGGATCGCGTCCGAACCATATTGATCGTTAACTCGGGCCACCTGCTTGATTTCTTGGAACGCTGGGAGCCGGAACCAGTAAGACGCGGTCACAAGTGGCCCTGGGATCCTATTAGATCCGCTAAGCCCGAGCAGAGTTCGACGCAGGGGGGTCCGAGAAAGTCGTGAGAGATATAGATCCTAGTCCGATCAGTCTCACAATGAATTTTCTACTACGAGCTTATTTCGTCTGACCGGACCTCGCGACCAATGCTGTCCGATTGCTTGAACAAACTCCGCACGAACGAGTTTTGCACGACCGCTAGTGTAGCCATCTCGCTCCTGTCGAATGATGAGACCCTCCAACTCACCGTCTGCCACTCGTGATCGGTGTTCCAACAGTTGGCCGAGCCTTTCCATAGAGGTTCGGCCCTTCTCAATTAGCGGAACGTTGTGAAGCTGAAGCCTCGCGAGCAAAGCGTTGCGCCGTGTGGTATCCCAGAAGCTTCCGGTTGCCCGTTCATACACATCGAAGCCGAGAAACCAGTCCGGAAGTCGATCGTAGACGACGCTGTGGGTGGTCTGGCACCACTCCCCGAAGAGAATGAGACCCGGGCGAAGTGCCTCCGTCAAGGCGGCCTCGCGCGACTGCAGCCACACCCAGAGCGAGAGAAACTGGTGGTGGCTGCTGCCTGGTTCCAGGTAACTCCCACGGTTTTGCACGAGGAGTGTGTCGCGAGGTGAAATCGAGAAACCGATGTTTGCGCCGTCGATCTTTTCTTCAACTACAACCTGATCCGAGAGAAGATCCCTAGCCTCGATATCAGATAGAACCTTGTCATCACGTGGCCGGCCTGGGCCGAGCCACGCGAGGTGAGGAGTGTGTGGAAATCGAAAAAATCGGATCATCCAGCTGATTTCTTGTGGTGTTTCAACTTGATTGCCTCTGGGCAGAGGAAGTGAATTGAGACACCGATCTTCTCCAAAGACTGCTGCCATCCCCACCACTTGCTGTCGAAGGATTGTAAAATTGAAGGGTGGTTCGGATGCGCGGCTGCGACTGCTAGGAACTTGCAGTCAGAGGGGTCGTAAACGGTACCGTCCGACGGTGCGGGGAGTTCCTCGAATGCATCACAGTCGCCAGCCTTCGGTGTGATTTCTACCCGGATTACTCGGTCGTTGCCCCATTCATGCGTTAGGAGCCACTTTAGGAACGCGTCGCCGGGGCCCGGTTGCCCTTTGGCGGACAGATGTCGTCGGTACTCACTCAGGATTGAACCGCGGTTATCAATATAGAGGTGGCATCGGTTCATGACTTGCCACAAGGCCCGGGCGCTTGCCGCCACACAATCGTCCGGCGCGCCCGTGTTCATTCCATTCGCGGTTGTGGCGACATTTGTGTCTACGACAACTCTCTCTGGAACTTCTGTCAACTATTCGCTCCGCTGCTTCGCCGTGCCTGAGCCTCGGATCGCGCCACCATGTCTTCCATCTCGTCCCCGAAGAAGTTGTCAGGCCAGTTCTTGATGTTGCCAAAAAGGTCCACATCCAACTCTTCGATTCGTGCTTCGGCCCTGTCGGTGTGGACAAAGTACAATGCGGATTCTTCAGGTGTAAGCGCCTCTTCGGCGATTCGCCGCTGAAGCCTTCGGAGGAAGTGTTCTGAATGGCTTTCTATGATGAACTGCACGTTGCGGTCGACGCCATCCTCGCGTGCGTGGATGGCGTCGACAAAGACATCGGCAAGATCTGACTGTACGCGTGGATGAAGGTGAATCTCAGGTTGCTCGAAGACCACAATTGAGCCCGGTGGTGTGCACAAGCACTCGACAATCACGGGAAGGACTTGGCTGATGCCGAATCCGACATCTGTCAGCTTAACTTTGGGTAGCTGCGGATTCGTTTGGAGGAGCACTTCGTACTCCTTCCGGCCTCTTGCGATGGGCTGCACTTCGAACTCGTGAATGAGGCCCATGATCTTGAGCCGCTCCGCTACAAGTCTGTCCAGTGGCCGTGTCTTTTGCCTCTTCTTCCAGTTGAAGCGTCGATCCTTCGCCGCAAGGATTGCTTGAACGGCACGCTGACCACGTTGGCCAACGTGCTGGTGGTCTTCTCCGGACCAGAGGTAGGTGCGGTCCGGATACTCGCGCAAAGGCCCGACGTGGAAGACAGACTTCATGAGTTCCTGAAGGCGCAGTGCCAAGTCCGAGATGAATGCGGTGTTCTGGTAGTAGGCGATTGCCTCATCAGGAAACCCGTGAAAGTGGTAAGGGGCGGGCAATGGCCACGGGCGTCCCGACTGCCTGACAGGTTTGTAGTGCTCAGTGACAAGGTCGTATTTGCCGGCAGGCCTTCGCTTCATCCCGGCGGCTAGCTCTTCGCCTCCATCGAAGAGCCTGTACGAGAACCGGTCGACGATGGGTTGTCGGTTCTTGTCGGCTTTGATGGTCGCTGCAAACCGAAGAGACGAGGCAACCAACTCAAACTCGCTCAGCGGGTCCCTGACCTCGATAGCCCGCGGCGGCTTCCAGCCGACCTCGAACTCTACCGACCGATTTAGATCATGCTGGAAAACAATATCGTCGTACGTTCCGAGGTCGACCAGAGTGGACTTGTCTCCTAAGTGGAGAACTCGCTTCCGGTCCGCTGACTCGATTGTTTGCCGCAGCATTAAGAGCAGGTGCGGGATACTGGTTTTTCCGGCGCTGTTGGTTCCGAACAGTAGAGTGAGAGGGGCCAGCCGGATCTCGCCGGAATCTTTCCAAGCCTTGAAGTTTTTGATGCGCAACTGCGTGATCATAGGAAGAGCCCATTCGTGAATCACTGACTGATTCCGAGAAGTCGCCTATTTAGTGCGGATACTTTGGAAAGTACAGCTGGCCAGCGACTGCTTTCACGACGCGGCGTGACGTATAACGGGCCGCTTTACTAGAGTTGCAATGTATGGAGAGTCTTTCCGCCCGGTCCCGATGATCTTACCGACAGCATTGTTCGTCATCAGCCGTTTGGCGGCCCGCGCTTACCGCATCGGTTTCTCACTCGTTGCCGAACGATGTGTGGATTACACCGTCGGCCGCAATCGCGCTGGGCGTCGCCATCAGCGACGCAGTGGCGAAAGACGGCTTCAATCCATGCAATGTACCCACAACCAACGCAGTTTCGAGCTGTGCTTGCGGTTCGAAACGCTGCGCGCTTGACGCAACTGAGGCGTCAAGCGAGTGTTTTTCGCCGCAGATGGAGGCTGATCGGGATCGGGGGTCCGCCTACTCGGCGTTGTACCGGCGGTCGGCTCAGCGCTTTGTGGGGCGACGGTGACGTACGAGAAGGGATTTTCGAGATGAGTATAGACGAGCGGCAGGAGAAACTCTGTAGCACGAGTCAGTGGGACTTCTCCGAATTGAAGGCGTTGTTCCTGAACTGCACGTTGAAGCGGTCGCCCGAGATGTCGCACACCGAGGGACTGATCCAGATCTCGAAGCAGATCATGGAGAAGAACGGAGTGACGACCGAGCTGCTGCGGCCGGTCGACTACGAGATCGCATACGGCGTGCAACCGGACATGAAAGAGCACGGTTGGGACAGGGACGAGTGGCCGCAGATTCTCGACAAGGTCATGGCCTCCGACATCCTCGTCATCGGCACCTCGATCTGGCTCGGCGAGAAGACCTCGGTCTGCACCAAGGTCGTCGAGCGGCTCTACGCCGCTTCGCATCTGCTCAATGACCACGGACAGTACGCCTACTACGGACGGGTCGGCGGTGCGTTGATCACCGGCAACGAAGACGGGGCCAAGCACTGCGCGATGAATATCCTCTACTCGCTGCAGCACCTCGGCTACGTGATCCCGCCGCAGGCCGACGCCGCTTGGCTGGGCGAAGCCGGCCCCGGCCCGTCCTACCTCGACCCCGGTTCCGGCGGCCCGGAGAACGACTTCACCAACCGCAACACGACCTTCATGACCTGGAACCTGCTGCACATGGCGCTGATGCTGAAGAACGCCGGCGGAATCCCAGCCCACGGCAACCAACGCTCCGAATGGGACGCCGGCTGCCGCTTCGACTTCGTGCGTACCGCTGACGGACGGCTGTTGGCACAGGTGTGGAACAGGGACTGTTGATCATTCGGCAACACCTGCGGGTTTGATCCGACGCGGAGATTCGCCACGGTAGCCGGTCACCATGTCGAAACACCGCATCCTGGCCGCGATCGCGATCTTGGCGATCGGTGGTGTCCTCCTCGCAGCACTCTATCCGCGTACGGTCATTTTGGATCTGATCGCGGAAAGGGCCCGGACGGCTCGAGTAAAGGTCGAAACCGTGTCGATTGGCGGGACACGGCTTCCCGCGATCGTGGTCGGGAAGCGCAAGCGAGTTTCCATCGAGGCGGTGCCGGTGTTTCCCGGGGCGATTCTGACCGTCAGTATCGGTGTGCGGGAGGATGTCTGGGATCTGGACGGCGATGGTGTGTTGTTCCAGATCTTCGCGAAAGAGGGCGATGAGAGGACGTTCCTGTTCTCGCGCTATATCGACCCCAAGAGCCGCCCAGAGCACCGTCGTTGGATCACGGTCGACATTCCTTTGGCCGAGAAGCTGCAGGTTGGCTACGGACTTCCCTCACGGGTCGGTTTGGTATTGAAGACCTCTGCCGGCTTCCGCGGGAACAAACGCAACGACGCGGCCGTCTGGGCAAATTTGAAGGTGGAGAAGCCGGGGCTCTCCTGGCCATCCTTCTTGCGAAAGCGCCCGCCGAACGTGCTTCTCCTGTCGCTCGATACTCTTCGTGCGGATCACGTAGGCGCGTTCGGCTATCACCGGAACACGACGCCGAGCATCGATCGCATCGCCTCTGGTGGCATCCGCTTTTCTCGCGCCTACGCTCCGGCCAACCACACACTGGAATCCCACATGTCCGTGCTCACCGGGCTCTATCCGATCGCTCACGGAGTGAGGCCGGGGTCGGGCAAGCGGCGAGAGATTGGCGTTGCACCCCTTTCCGCGAATCGTGTGACGCTCGCTGAAACCCTGCAGGCACGCGGATATGTGACGGGCGGATTCGCCTACGATTGCGTTTGGCTAAACCGAAAACATGGCTTTGGCCAAGGATTCGAAGAGTACGTCGTCAGCCGTCGCGACTCGGCGGCGATGAACGATCACGAGATTTTCCCGTGGCTCGACGCTCACTACAACGAGCCCTTCTTTCTGTTCGTTCACTACTACGACATCCATTCGGACTGGGAGAAACTGCCATACGACGCTCCGGATCGATTCAAGTCGAAGTACCAGAAGTCCTACTCGGGCACGTTCGACGGCTGTGGGGGTGGCGTGTGCGCGACGCGCTACCTGATGAGGCTCGACACCAAGGATCGTCCGTTCGCAGAACCAGAGCTCGCCTACGTGCGTTCACTCTACGACGCAGGTGTGGAAGCGACCGACTTCCAGGTCGGTCGGCTCGTCGACAAGTTGGAGGCCCTCGGGGTCTTGGACGATACTCTCGTCGTGGTGATGTCAGACCACGGAGAGGAGTTCCGCGATCACGGCCGGTTCATTCACAGCCAGATCTACGAAGAGATCGTTCGCGTGCCGCTCATTTTTCGTTGGCCCTCGGTCATCGGCGCCATGGGGGAGAGTCTCGATCCGGTTGCGCTGGTCGACGTCATGCCAACGATCCTCGATCTGCTAGGCATCGCTCCGGAAGCGCCAATCCAGGGACGTAGCTTGTACCCGTACATCCGCAACCGAGTGATTCCTCCGACACCGATCTATCTGGTCGGGCGAGGCCTCGACGGAGTGGTTCAATGGCCGTGGAAACTCATTGTCCAGGGCAAGGGCGGCAGCTCGCTCTACAATCTCGAAGAAGATCCGAACGAAACCGTGGACAAGAGCGAAGTTCATCCCCGGAAGTTTCGAGAGCTCCGACGGATGTTGTTGACTTGGAAGAATGACACGTCACGTTTCCAGGAAGGCCAACGGTCCGCAGAGAGCGTGGTGGAGCCCTCCGAGAAGGATTTGGACCGCCTCGAGGCACTCGGATACGGATCGTGAGAAGGGACCCGCTGAGTCCGGTGGTACTCGTGCTGTCAAACCTGGCGCGTTGGTGGCGGTGCTCGTACAGCGAGGTCGATTGCTATAGTCCGCGGGTCCTGTGAGGGTGAGTGCGACTAAGGTTCGACGGGGGAATGGGGTCAAATAAGAACAGACAAGAGTTCTGGCACCGGTTCGTGGTTGTCGCGGCGATCGCGCTGGCGCATACCGTCTCGCTGGCCGCGCCGGTGCCGCGGGCGTTTCCCGGGGCGGTTGGCTTCGGTTCGGAGGCGCTTGGTGGTCGTGGCGGCGATGTCTACCACGTCACCAATCTCAACGACTCCGGGCCCGGGTCGCTGCGCGACGCGGTGGCTTCGGCGAGTGGCGCGCGGACCATTGTCTTCGAGACCAGTGGCACGATCGATCTCGAATCGACGCTGCGTATCTCGGCGAGTCACCTGACGATCGCCGGTCAGACCTCGCCGTCTGGCATCACCGTGCGCGGCTATCCGGTGGAGATCGTCGACGCCGAGCACGTCATCATTCGCTACCTGCGCTTCCGACCGGGCGACATCAACGCAGCCGGTGTCCCGGGCAAGCCGGGACGCGGCAACGCCGACCTCTCCGGGGCGGCCGCCGACGCGCTCGCGATCATCGGTTGCGATCACGTCATGATCGATCACGTCTCCGCTTCCTGGAGCATGGACGAGACGCTGTCGGTGACCAAGTCGACCAACGTCACCGTGCAACACTCGATCATTTCCGAGAGCCTGCACGATTCGTTTCATCCAGAGGGCTTGCACGGCCGCGGCTCGTTGGTTCGCGGCGAGGGCGAGCGCGGCTACACTTTCTATCGCAACCTCTGGGCCCACCATAATCGGCGCAGCCCGTCGCTCGGCGGCCAGCAGGATCCGCCGCCTCCCGGCGAGCAGGGGCGCGGGCTCGACGTCGACCTGGTCGGCAACGTCATCTACGACTGGGGACTGCTGCCGACCCACACGACGTCCGATCCGTACACGCTGCGCGTCAACATGATCGGCAACACCTACGTCGCCGGGGCAAGCATGATCTGCCCGTGCGTCTTTCTGCAGATCGAAGGCACTGCCGCGGAAGTCCAGGTCCACCTTCGCGGCAACCGCGTCGATCGCAACCGCAACGGAGTCTACGACCCGCGGCGAACGGACCTATCCGACTTCCCCGGCGCCTTCACCTTCGTCAGGCGCCCCTTCCGCTTCGATCGCCGACGCCCGCGCGGCGGCAGCGCCCGAGCCGCCTACCGTCGCGTGTTGCGCGAAGCCGGAGCGTCGCACGCCCGCGACGCGGTCGACCAGCGCATCGTCGCTCAGGTCGAATCGCAGACCGGCGGACTGGTCGACTCACAGGACGAAGTCGGCGGCTGGCCGGCAATCACCGCGCCGGCCGCACCGCCGCCCGACCTCGACCGCGACGGAATGGCAGACGACTGGGAGCTGACCAAAGGACTCGACCCGTCCGACCCCGACGACCGCAACCGCTTCGACCGAAGCCGCCGCTACACCAACCTCGAAGTCTACCTGTATCGCCTGGTCCGCTGACCGGGTTCGTTCGATTCAAACCTGGTCTGACCAGCGCAACCCCCTAGAATTGCTCGACAACGGTGCTCAGGAAGGTGTCTATCGAGTCTTAGAGCTCCAATTTCGGGGCCGAAATGCGGGTTCTAAGGGACCGTCGGAGTCGTTGGCGCGAGCGAGTTCGGGTGGTGTCGGCGGCGGTTCTCGCACGGGCCTGGGTCAGCCGGTGGTCAGCGGCAGATCGCCGACGCCGGCTTCGCTCAATCCGGCCTGCCACCTTTCGTCGGCTCCGTCGGACGCAAGGATGCGGGCGGCGATGTTGAAGGGCTCGACTACGATGTGATCTTTGCTCAGCGAGACGCTCTCGCCGACGTCCGCCGACAGATTCCATCCGGCGTCGAGCAGTGCGATCGCGATACAGCATCCGATCGGGCCACCGACGACTTGGGGGACGTATTCGGCGGGCACTTCCACATCCTCGTCGATCAACTGTTTCGCCAACGCCTGCCCGCTCGACTTCAGGAAATCGGGTAGCCCGCCGAGAGTAACGCCGTTCAGCGACTCGGCCAGGTGATCGGCCGTTCGGCGCCACTGCGGAACGTAGATGCGCGCGATCGTTTCGTCCCACTCCACCGGCTCGAACGACGAAGCGTCGCCTTCAGTAGCCATGAACGAGACCAGGGCTTGCTCGGCGGCG
>JAUIGL010000118.1 GCA_030430165.1 bacterium
GACCTCCCCCTGGCCTCCTGCTTGGCGAGGAGCGGGATCTTGCGGAGGCGTCGCTGACAGTCTGCTGATCGAACCCGAGCTCGTCCCCCCTTGCCAAGGGGGGACTTCAGGGGGGTCAGACGTCGGGCGGGTCGCAGCTCGACCTCCCCCTGGCCTCCTGCATGGCGAGGAGCGGGATCTTGCGGAGGCGTCGCTGACAGTCTGCTGATCGAACCCGAGCTCGTCCCCCCTTGCCAAGGGGGGACTTCAGGGGGGTCAACCGTCGGGCGGGTCGCAGCTCGACCTCCCCCTGGCCTCCTGCTTGGCGAGGAGCGGTGATCTCCCAGCCCGTAGAAATCCCGAATCGTCCGAGCTAAGCCCATGCGGATGACCCGAATCGACGACCGAAACGCCGACGAGCTCCGACCGGTGCTCATTACCCCCAACTTCACCCGCAGCGCCGCCGGGTCCGCCCTCATCGAGTGCGGCGGGACCCGGGTCATCTGCACCGCGAGCCTCGAGGATTCCCAGCCCGGCTTCCTGCGCGACACCGAGCGCGGCTGGGTCACCGCCGAGTACGGCATGCTGCCGGGATCGGGCAGCGAACGCATCGCCCGCCGCGCCGGCGGCCGAACCCAGGAGATCCAGCGCCTGGTCGGGCGCAGCATGCGCGCGATCGTCGACCTCGATCTGCTGGGACCGCGCACCATCTGGCTCGATTGCGACGTCATCGAGGCCGACGGCGGCACCCGCACCGCATCGATCACCGGCGCCTACGTCGCGCTGTCGCTGGCGATCGCGCGGCTGCAGCGCGCCGGCACGTTGGAAACGGAGCCGCGGCGCTCGTCGGTTGCCGCGATCAGCGTCGGCATCGTCGACGGCGAGGTGCTGCTCGACCTCTGCTACCACGAAGACAGCCGGGCCGACGTCGACATGAACATCGTCATGACCGGCGACGGCAAGTTCGTCGAGGTCCAGGGAACCGCCGAGGCAGCCCCATTCAGCGCCGCACAGATGACCGAGATGACCGGCCTCGCCAGCCGCGCCATCGGCGACCTGAGCAGCATACAGAAGGACGCCATCGAGCGCGGACTCGCCGACGGCTGAATGGCCACGCCGCTTCACGTCGTGGTGGCGACGCGCAACGCCGGCAAGCTGCGCGAGTTCGCCGAGCTGCTCGGCAACGGCGAGCTCACCCTGAGTGATCTGTCGGCCTACCCCGAAGCGCCGGACGTCGAGGAAACCGGGTCGACCTATCGCGACAACGCCCTGCTCAAGGCCCGCGCCGCCGCCCGTCACACCGGGCTGCCGGCGCTCGCCGACGACTCGGGAATAGAGGTCGACGCCCTCCACGGCGCCCCCGGAGTCCGCTCGGCCCGTTTCGCCGAAGACTGCGACAGCGGCAGCGGCGATGCGGCCAACGTCGCATGCATGCTCGCCAAGCTGCGCGGACTACCGGCGGAGCGCCGCACCGCGCGCTTCCGCTGCGTCCTCGCGCTGGTCACACCCGACCGCCGCGAGCTAGTCGTCGACGGCGTCTGCGAGGGCGCGATCACCGAGGAGCCGCGCGGCGACAACGGCTTCGGCTACGACCCGATCGTGCGCCCAATCGACCGCGAAGCCACCTTCGCCGAGCTCGCCCCCGAGGTGAAACAGAGCATCAGCCACCGCGCCGCCGCCTGCCGCAAGCTACGCGACAAACTCCCCGCCTTCCTCGCCGCCGCCACCTGAACCAGTCAGCCCCCGCCCATTCCCCTCGCCCTTTGGGGGCGGTCGACTTTCTCCAGTGAGCGCCGAACCGTGATCACCTCTCCCCCCGGGAGAGGGCGAGGGTGAGGGCGTATCCAATGGCTGCGGTACGCAAACCGTTGTGCCGCATGGGCTAGCGACGCCTTTCCCTCCGGTCCCCTCACCTTTAATCCTCTCCCGCCAGCAATGCGGGAGAGGGGTTCTGTGCGCGCTTCGCGCGTTTCGTTCGAGAAGATCGACAGTCTGTATGGGGGTGGATTGAGGAGAGGGAATCTCAGACGACGTCGGCGTAGCCGACGCACCACCCTTGGCTCCTGTTCCTTTGCTCCTTCGCGTTGTTCAGTTTTCCAAACGAACCGGCGGTAGCCCGCTACCAATGATCTGCTTCCAGACGCCTCTGCGCGAGCAATTCTCTGCTTTTCGAACCCGCCCCGCGCCCCGCCTTCGTTGCTTTCACCAAGCCCCTTTGTTACTCGCCATTTGAACGATCGGGGCGTGGCGCAGCCTGGTAGCGCACCTGTTTTGGGAACAGGGGGTCGGCCGTTCGAATCGGCTCGCCCCGATTCATTAATTCCAGAGGCAGATTCCAGATTCCAAAGGCCCTTCCAGAATCCAACTCTTTGGAATCTGCTTATGGAATTTGGAATTATCTTGTCGGAATTTGGAATTGTCTTTATTCGGCGCCAGTAGCTCAGCTGGATAGAGCAGCGGCCTTCTAAGCCGCGGGTCGGGGGTTCGAGTCCCTTCTGGCGCGCTCGCAAAGACCGGCGCGCCCGGCCCCTCCTCACCCCGAGGAGGGCCGGGCGGCGCCAGCGTCCGAGCCCATGCTGCGCTTCACCGTTTCCACGACAGATTTCTCGCGGCGGCCCCTCTTTCGCCTCTCCTTGCGGGAGAGGCCGCGCGAAGCGCGGGTGAGGGGGACAGAGATGACCGAGCGGAGCGAGGCTCCCTTGCTCTCCAAAAGTTGAAACTCCCACGCCACCGCGCCGCCGCCCCACTGGATTTTCCCGTCTATTTTCGGCTACCTTCTGCCGAATCAACCCCGCGTGGTGAGTGTAGCTCAATCGGTTAGAGCGCCGGACTGTGGCTCCGGAGGTTGTGGGTTCGATTCCCATCACTCACCCTAGCCCGCTTAGGTAAAGTGACGAACGAGCGGCTTACTCCGGCACTGCACGTGATATCCCCCGCCATCTCACAAATCCGCGGGCGCATCTGGTCGCCAGCCGTTGGCAAAGAAGAAGGCTAGAGGCTCGGGCTGGAGGCTCCGGCTAGGGATGGTGGTCGTTGGCGCGACGGTTCTTTTGGAGCCGGACCAAGCGCAAAAAACGCGGCACCAATGCCCCCATTGTGGCACCCGCCACAGCGGACGCTCTGCGCATGCAGCATCGCTTCGCGTTTCGCACGAGGTATGCCCTGCCAAACCGATTTTTCCACTGGATGAAGGGATTTGGCTTGGGCTACTATCGCGATTTCCGGTCGCAAGTCGGGCAGACGCGCCCTCGGATCGGAGGATTCTCGTGCAGCGCTTCCAATTCGTACACGTCGCCGGACTTCAACTGAACGCCCCGTTTTCGGGCGTCCGACGCACCAGCGATGCGATCACCCGGTCGCTCACCGACGCCGCCTGCGGCGCGTGGGACGACCTGGTCGACCTCTGCCTGAGCAAGCAGGTCGCCTTTTTGGCGATATCGGGCGGGATCGAAGATGCCGAGCTACGTGGAATCCGCGGTCAGCTGCGCTTTCGCAGCGGACTCGAGCGACTGTCCGACGCCGGAATCCAGACCTTGATCAGCCTCGACCGTTGCGACCAGCGCATCCGCGAGACCCTGGCCGCCGATCCGATTTCCAGGGTCACCGTGTTCCCGGCCGACGCTCCGCGCACCGTACGCGTCGAAAGCGACGGCCGCCGTGTCGCGTGTGTCGCGGGGCAGAGCGCGGACGCCACCGACTCCCCTCTGCAGCTCGATCGGTACTTCTCCGACGCCGGCGAGGTCGAGACTGCGACGGCCCTGGTCGGGATCGTACCGCACGATCTGCAAACCGTCGAAGGCGGGCTCGACCAAGCCGCCCGCAAACCCTGCTATTGGGCGGTCGGCCATGCCGACACCCCTTCGCGGCGCGGCTTCTCACCGTGGATCGTCGAAGCGGGCAGTCTGCAGGCGAAGGCGCCGACCGCTGAGCCCGCCGCACGCGGCGCGATGCTGATCGAAGCCGACGGCAGCAGCGTCGTTTCGGCGCGCCACGTCGAGCTCGATCGGATCCGCTACGCCACTCTGCCGATCGCCCCCGGACACCGGATCGACGACGCACTATTGCGCCACCAGATCATGGACGGCTTGAACCGCCTGCGCGCGACCCATGCCGGACGCGGCGTAATCGTCGACATCGACCTCGAGCGCGACCTTCCCGAAAGCAGCGCCCAGCTCGAGAGCGTGCTCGCCGAGTTGCGCCGCGAGACTGCTGCCTGGGATCCCTTCGTGTGGTGCAATCGATTGTCGGTTCGCTCGCAGGACGAGACGCCGCGCCCCACCAACCTGCTGAGCCAAGGAGTCATCGAGGAAGGCCGCGCGCTACTCTCCAACCCGCTGCAGCGCAGCTACTTCTTCGCCAACCGTTTCGACCCGTTGATGCGCGCGTGGACCGACGAGCTCGGCAGCAACGCGCCGCAGGAGCTCGTCGAAGCCGCGACCCGGGTCGCCCTCGCCCACACCAACAGCGAGGATTCGGCGACATGAAGCTGCGCTCGTTGGTCATCGACGGCGCCGACAACCTCGAGCGCGTCGACAGCGGCGAGCTGCCGAACGGGCTGGTCGTCGTCTACAGTCCCGACGACCAGCGCAAAGCGACGGCGCTGACGATGATGCGCCGCCTCCTCTTCTCCGCCAACGGCGGCGACCACTCCTCCGCCGTCAGCACCGCGCGCCTCTCGGCGAGCAGCGGCGAGTTCGAGCTGTCGACCAACGGCTCCCCCGAGAGCGAGACACTGCGCCGCCTCAGCGGAGTCGCCAACGGCGGCGACGACCTCGACCAGGTTTTCGGGGTTGCCGAGCGCGGCCAGCTCGGCGCGATCCTCGACGTGTCCGATCGCGAGCTGCCGCGCGACGTGTTCGCGCGCCCACCGATCCGTTCGAGCGCCGTCGACGTTCCGTCGCTCGACACCCTGCTCCAGCGCAAGCACGAGATCTTGTCTGCCGACGAGGACGGCGACGACGAGCTGAGCCGCCTGATCGCGGAGCTCGCGGCGGCGCAAGCCCGCCTCGACGAGGCCCTCGCCGCCGAGGCCAGCTTCCTCGAGCACCGCGACGGCGAGGCTGCCGCCACCGCGGAGGTCGGCCGACTGTGCGCCGACCTCGCCGACCTGCGCCGCCGCCGACAACGGCTCAAGACCTACGTCGACCTCTGGCCCGTCTGGGCCAAGCGCCAGGCGACGCAGCGTCAGCTCGACGCCCTCGAACCGATCGACGACTTCCCCGAAAGCGACCTGTCGATCGTCGAAGCGCAGGAGCACAGCCGTAGCGCCGACGAAGCCTTGCGCCGCTTGCACCAGCAATTGCGCCAGGCGCGCGCCGAGCTCGAGGCGACTCCAGAAGCGGGCGATCGCCACCAGTTCGCCGACGAAGCCGACGCCATCTGCGTTCACCTGCCCGAGTACCGCAAGCGCATGACCCGCTTCGCCCGCGCCCGCGCCCGCAACGACGAGATCAACACCCTGGCGCCGCAGATCCGCTCGCGGGTCGGAAGCGACACCGACACACCGAGCGGCTTCGATCCCGACGGCTTCGACCTCGACTCGGCGCGCGAATGGCTGACTCGCTCGGAGGCGATCGGCCAGCAGGAAGTCGAAACGCGCGACGCGCTCAACGACGTTCGCAAGACGCTCAAGCAGCTGCGCAGCGAGCGCCAACGCGCCGTCCGCGCCGCCAAGACATTGCGCGCCGAGCTCGACGATTCCGACGAGTACTGGCGTGCACTGTGGTCGCTGCGCGACGACCTCGAAGAGCTCTGGGAAGTGCAATCGCAGGGCGAAGGCGCGGCGCGCGCCGCCGAAGCCCGGCTCGAGGCACTCGAGGGACTGGACCGGCGCAAGTTCGCGATCCCCGATTCGCGCCTGCGCGGCGCCCTTTGGCTCGCCGTGGTCGGCTGTTTTGCCGGCGCCCTGTGGATGACGCGCAGCGAGGAACCGCTCCACGCTACCCTGTTCGGCGTCGCCGTGGTGCTCGGTATCGCCGCCGACTTCGCACTCGGATGGCGCGCCCGCTGGGCCGAGCTCCGCAACGCCGACACCCAGCGTCTCGAGGAGAAGCTGCGCCACGAGCTCGACCGCGCCCGCCAGCGCCGCGACGCGCGCTGGAAGGCCGCCGACGAAGTCACCCGGCGCATCGAGAACGCCGCCCGCGCTCTCGGATTGCCGGGATCGCCGAATCTGCAAGACGTCGACGACGCCGAAGAGAAGTTGTTCGGCGCCAGCCGCAAGCTGACCAACCGCGGACCGCTGGCAGAAACCGCGCTGGCCATCCACGACCGCCGCGACGAGGAAGAACGTTTGATGAACCAGCTGCGCGAGATGCGCGAGGTTCGCGAGGCGACCGCCCTAGAATGGGAGGAATGGAAGAAAGCCACTGGTCTCCCCGCCGATCTCGAACAGTCCGGCCTGACCACGTTCCTCTGCGAGTTCGACCGCCTGCGCGAGTTGCGCGAGGAGGCGGTTCAGGTCGACCAAGAGCTGCGCGAGCTGGCGCCGCTGATCGAGGAGTGGGAAGACCAAGCGCGCTCCCTGCTACGCCGCGCCGGCGCCCAGATCCACAGCAGCATCTGCGGCCGCGCGCTCGAGGACCAGCTCTCGCAGTTGCGCGAAAGCGCGCACCGCAGCGCGCGCCTGCAGGCGCGCCGCGGCGAGCTCGCCGACAAGCTGGCCGAGCTGGAAGCCGAGGAGACCGAGGTGGCGCAGCGCTCGCGCAAGTACTCCGAGCTCTTCCGCTCGCTGCGCGACCGCTCCGGCACGACCGACCAGGAAGAATTCGAACGCCGCCGCCAGGTGTTCCTCGAACGGCGCGCCCTGACCGAGGGTCTCGCCGAGCAGGAGCGGGTGTTCGTCGACCAGCTCGAGGCGCACAAGCTCGCCGACGAGCCGAGCTTGCGCGAGGATCTCTCTACCGGCGACGCCGACAGCTGGTCGAGCGAAGGCAACCGGATCGAGGCCGAGATCAAGCGCCGGGAGGAGCGTCTCGAGTCGGTTTCCCATCAGCGCACCGAGGCAGCCGCGGCCTGCGCGCGCATCGAGCAGTCGAGCGAGGTCGACCTCGCGCAACAGGAGTGCGCCAACCTGCGCCACGAAATCCATCAGCTCGCCGACGAGTGGCGCACCCTCGCTCTCGCCGAAGGCCTCATCGACGAAGCCGCGCGCAGCCTCTCCGATCGCAGCGTCCTACTCGCCGAGGCCTCGACCAGCTTGCGCGCCCTTACATTGGGCGAGCTGGTCCGCGTCACCGCCGCCGACGGCGACGGTGTCATCGGCGTCGTCGATCGCGGCGGCAACCAGTACACGCTCGACGATCTGCCGCAGGATTGGCTGCGTCCGCTCGCGCTCAGTCTGCGGCTCGGGCTGGTCCGCGAAGCGTCGCAGGGCGACGACGCCCTTCCCGTCCTCGTCGACGAGGTCCTGCGCGACCTCGACGACGCCGAGGTCGGCGCCACCGCCGCCGAGATCCACAAGCTGGCCAGTCGCCAGCAGGTATTCTACTTCACCTCGAACGAGTCGAGTCTCGAGGCGTTGCGCAGCGCCGGGCCGGTGAGTCGGGTTCTGCGCGTCTGATCGGGTCCTGCGGGCTAGGCTGAGGCTCGGGCTTGCGCATAGGCTTGGGGCCGCCGGCTCCGCCGTCGGCGCCCCCCTGTACCCTTTCCTCCAATCCCGCTATACGGGACTCCGCTTTTGCGGGATGAGGCACTAAGAAGGAATGCGCGGCTGGACCGTTCGAGACGCCCTCGACATGTACAGCGTCCCCTCCTGGGGGGCGGGCTTCGTCTCGGTCAATGACGCGGGCAACGTCGAGATCCGGCCCAAGGGGCAGCGCAAGCCCGGGGTCGACCTGCTGGCGCTGGTCAACGACCTGGTGCAGCGCGGGCTGCGCCCTCCCCTGCTGATTCGCTTCTCCGACATCCTCGCCAGCCGCGTCGCCGGCCTGCGACGGGCGTTCGAGTCGACCATCGAGAACTACGGCTACACTGGCCGCTTCCGCGGCGTCTACCCGATCAAGGTCAACCAGCAGCGCCACGTCGTCGAAGAGATCATCGACTACGGCTCGGCCGGCGGCATCGGCCTCGAGGCCGGCAGCAAGCCCGAGCTGCTGATCGCGCTCGCATTGCTCGAAACCCCCGACGCGCTGATCATCTGCAACGGTTACAAGGACCGAGCCTACATCGAGACCGCGCTGCTGGCGCAGCGTCTCGGGCGCTACCCGATCATCGTCGTCGACCGCTTCCGCGAGGTCGAGCTGATCATCAAGACGTCGAAGGACCTCGGCATTCGTCCGCACCTCGGCATGCGCGCCAAGCTCACCACCAAGGGCGCCGGCAAGTGGGTCGAGTCGACCGGCGATCGTTCCAAGTTCGGCCTGACTTCGATGGAGATCGTCGATGCCGTCGAGAAGCTGCGCGCCGCCGACATGCTCGACTGCCTGGAGCTGCTGCACTTCCACATCGGCTCGCAGATCACCGCGATCCGCGCGCACAAGGACGCGTTGCGCGAGGCCAGCCGGGTCTACGTCGGCCTGCACGAGCTCGGCGCCCAGCCCAAGCTGATCGACGTCGGCGGCGGTCTCGGCGTCGACTACGACGGCTCGCAGACCAACTTCCACTCGTCGATGAACTACACCACCCAGGAGTACGCCAACGACGTCGTCGCCTCGATCCAGGAAGCCTGTGACGAGGCGAAGATCCCGCACCCCGACATCGTCACCGAAGCCGGCCGGGCGATGGTCGCGCATCACTCGATGCTGGTGTTCGACGTGCTCGGCGTCCACGAGACCCTGCCTGGCCGCCCGCCGCAGCCGGTCGAGGAAGACGACCACCGCATCCTGCGCGATCTCCACGAAGCCTGGTCGACAATCACCAAGAAGAACGTGCTCGAGGCCTACCACGACAGCCTTCAACTGAAGGAAGAGGCGACCAGCCTGTTCTCGCTCGGCTACCTCAACCTGCGCGAGCGCGCCCGCGCCGAGCGCCTGTTCTGGCACTGCTGCGAAAAGATCCTGCGCATCACCCGCGAGCTCCCCAACCTCCCCGAGGAATTGGAGCCGCTCGAGAAGAGCCTCGCCGACACCTACTACGGCAACCTGTCGGTGTTTCAGTCGGCCCCCGACCACTGGGCCGTCAAGCAGCTCTTTCCCGTGATGCCGATTCACCGATTGAACGAGCGCCCGACCCGGCGCGGCGTCTTCGCCGACCTCACCTGCGACAGCGACGGCAAGATCGACAAGTTCATCGACCCGCACGACGTCAAGGACGTGCTGGAGCTGCACGCCCCCAACGGTAGCCCGTACTACATCGGAATGTTCCTGATCGGCGCCTACCAGGAAATCCTGGGCGACCTGCACAACCTCTTCGGCGACACCGACGCTGTCCACGTTCGTGTCGACGACGAAGGCCAATACGAAATCGAGCACGTCGTCGAGGGCGAAGACGTCACCGAGGTACTACGGTACGTGGAGTACGAACCCGCCCAGCTCGTCGAAAAAGTCCGCCGAACCGCCGAAGCCGCGATGCGCCGCGGCGACATCACCCTCGAAGACTCCACCCACCTACGCCGCCTCTACGAGCAGGGCCTGAAAGAATACACCTACCTATCCCGCGACGAGTGACCCGCAGCCCGCCCACCCCAGCCCGCACCACCCCAAAAGACCCCCTCGCCCGCATCGCTAGCGGGAGAGGATGAAAGGTGAGGGCACATTCTCCAGTCGGCCAACCAACCTCCATCCCCCGGAGGGAATGAAGGTCGCAAGCATCCTCCCGTTTCGCCAACGCCCCCACCCCACCGCGCCCTCACCGCGCAGCAACCCAAACAGCCGCGCCCCCCAAAAGACCTCCTCGCCCGCATCGCTAGCGGGAGAGGATTAAAGGTGAGGGCACATCGTCTCGCAGTTCGCTGAACCCCTGACACGCACCACCACCCGCGACCCCCGCAAACCCAGCCACCCCGGCTGGACTCCCGTCCCCGACTCCGATATCCCCGACAGTGGGCCGCTAGCTCAGCTGGCTAGAGCAGCTGACTCTTAATCAGCGGGTCCGGAGTTCGAGTCTCCGGCGGCCCACTTTATAACCCCTGTACTGCAGGGGTTTTTTCGTGAGTCAGTTCCTCTTGAGAGCTGCCGCAAGCCACTCCGGGTGCAGCTGGGGTGCAAACAGGTGCGAGGGCGCGAATGGACGATCCAGGGGTTCGGGTTAGAAATCTGGTAGCCGAGGACAAGAGGCGGGACGAAGAGTCTAGAGCCCAACTCGAGGCAGCCACGGCCGAGCAGGATGAGTACTTCGCGGAGGATGTCGAACCGGCCGTGCTCGATTTCACCAAAGCCCTCTCTGGTGCCGGGGTAGAAGCAACCACCGAACTCGGAGGCGTTAGCGTCAAACATCCGAAGTTCGACGTCAGGTTATACGTCCGGGAGGGTAGGCTGCACTCGCGGGTGTTTTTCAAAAACGAGCACGGCGAGGACGTCATAACCGAGGTTCCGTCGGTGCGATCCTGGGGCGGCGCGCTCATCGCTAGGGACAAACTCGTCAAGTGCCTCATAGATGAGCTCGAGCGCCAACTGGAAGTGGCGCGGCTACGCACAGCGGTCGCTCTGCGGGATCAGGCTCGACTTCCGAGGATCGTTGGGGGAACCGAGGCTGACCCCATTGAGTAGTCTCGCCGTCAGCCCTGCGCGGTGTTGTTACGGGCGATAACTCATCGAGGCGGTTGGCCACCCCCCGCCGGTCTCGCGGCATCAAGTGACCGTAGGTTTCGAGCGTGAACGCGGCCGAGTGATGGCCGAGCTGCTGGCTCACGTACATCAACTCAGCGCCGTCTTGGAGCAGCAAGCTGGCGTAGCTGTGCCGCAAGTCGTGGATCCGCCGGTGACGCAGCCCAGCGGCCGCTAGTAGCGGCTTCCAGATGCGCCGCCGGAAGTTCGAGTCATCGATCATGCCGCCGGAGCAATCGGGGAACACCAGCGCGTCGAGCGTATCGCCGTGGCGCACGGCCTCGGCGTTCGCGTCGATCGCGACGACACGCCCAAACCGTTCCGAGTAGACATCCCGCAGCACCCGGCGAAGTTCGTCGGTCATATCGACCCGACGAGACATACCGCCTTTCGGCACATCCACAACCCCCTTGGTCACCGATCGTTGAATGAAGATTGTTCCGTCTCGCCAATCGATGTCGCCCCACTGCAGTGCGATCGCCTCGCCGAGGCGCAACCCGGCGCGCGCGATCGTCAATACAAACGGGAAATGGGAACGGAACTGCGGCACGACCTTGGACCGCTTCCGGTGGGTGTGCGTTTGCATCGTCTGAAGCAACAGGGACACTTCTGGAGCGTCGAAAGGATCGATCCGGCGCTTGGCCCTGGCCGCCTTCTGCTTGGACCTGTGGCGGCCCCTGCCGCGTCCAAGCACGGGGTTTGATTCGATCAACTCATCCTCGACAGCCGCACTCAGAATCGAGGAGAGCACCCGCAGGTGCTTTCGCAGGTTGGTATCCGACAGCCCCTCGGCGCGGAGCTGCGCCTCCAGGTTCGCGACCGCCCTGCGGTTCAGCTCATCGAGCGGCAGCTCGCCGAGGATCGGCTTGAGGCGAACGCGAACCACGCTTTCGTAGTCGACCAGGGTGGAGTGCTTGAGATCGTGCCGAACCCGCTCAAGGAACTCGTCAGCGAAGTCGGCGAAGGTCGCGCCGGGCGCTTCGGGCTCCTCCAGGAGCCCGAGATCGCCGGCCGCCAGTGCGGTGCGGACCTCTTTCGCAAGTTTGTTGGCGTCCTTCTTGTCGCCAACCTGCTTACTGGTTCGCTTGCCGTGGTGGCTAACAAAGATCCACCATGGCCCGCCCGGTTTCTTTTGGCGGACTGATACACCCATCAGCTTGCCTCCCCCTGCTCGCGCTCATCCGTGCCGAACCACTCGTTGATGACTTGCTGGGTCGCCTCCCACATTCCCGACCGCTGTAGCTCTTCGATGTCGGCGAAGGACACCACGCCGAAGTAGTTCATGTTGTTGAGCAGCAACGCCACTGCGCCCCGGGGAACGTCGAGTGCCCTGGCTGCCCTGTCGACAGACGCTTCTAGGCTGTCCTGATCCGTGAACCGATCACGCTCGTACCCGCTGCAGAAGTCGAACGTCCAGGCGAACACGCTGAGCTTGGTCTTCAACAGCTCCGCCTTTCGCTTGGTCGCTGCGCCCGAAAGGTCGCGCCCCCGTGCTGCCGTCTTCTTCTGTGCCATTTCCCTACCTCCTATTAGTCTTTACCAATAGGTAGTACTATTCAGAGCGTTCCAAGGTCAATAGTGTTCTGCTATACGCTTCGGTAATGGCGACTCAGAAGCGAAAGCAGATCGGCGACGTGATGTTGCCCGGGTGCCGGTGCCGTTGCGGGCATGAATGGCTCCCCCGGGGCGAGGAGCGCCCCCGAGTCTGCCCGAAGTGCAAGTCCGCGAATTGGGACAGGCCCAAAAAGAGGAAGTAGCACCACCAAGCAAAGCCCCCGGGGGCGAGGCAGGGTCAGTGACAATCTTCTTGGGGTTGGTTTGCATCGTCTTGTTTTGGGTGGGGCTCACGTGGTGCTCGACTCTCTTGGTTGTCTTCCTGCTAGGTCCCGGCCGTGGCGAACTGGCTCTGTTCACGGATCACCTGCAGCGTCTTGCGGTTCCAATTGAGTACTTGGGGTTCACGATTACCGCGGTCGAGATCCTTCGTCCGGCAACCGCAGACGCAATCGAGGAATCGCTGACGATAATGCGGTCGGCGATTGAGCGTCTCTCAGGGGGCAGGTTCCTTCTGCTCTGCTTCACCCCCGCCCTCATGTTCGCTGCGTGGCTCTGGATCCAGAGGGACATCCGAGCCGCCGCGGTCATCCTTGGGGCCCTCACGGTTCCCACACTCATCGCGTACAGCCTCGTCGCAGCAACCCTCGATGGGGTGGCCCAGACGCTAGCGCGTCTCGATAGGATCTCACCCGGCCGAGCCCTGGGCGCACTCGGACTCTGCCTGGCCGGGATCGGAGTAGCCCTAGAGTCAGTGCAGTTCGCTGCACTCCTTTGGCCCGAATCGGCTGGCGTCGCATATGACTACCTCCGGACCGCCACGGAGGGTTGGGCGCGGCTGTCGCATTGGATTTTTGAGTCATTGAGCTAGGCGACCCCAACCCGAGCGCCCTCGAAAACACGCTCACCAGCCCGCCAGCGCCGGTTGGCTTCATCCGCGCCCAGCTCGAGCGCGATCCGCAAGGCCTCGGGCAGGTAGACCGTGAAGTACTCTAGCCCCAGCGCCCCCGATGCGGCCGACAGCCCGACGACCGCTCCCAAGGATGGATGTCGCCACCCCCCGAAGCTGTCCACCACGATATCGAACCCCGGCTGTCTCCACGCTCGCTCACAAGGCGCGACATCGAAGCTGCTGTGCCCGCGGCAGCTCAGGGGCCGGTGGTCGTATACGCTACAGCGGCCGTCCCGTAGGAGCGGGCAAGCGACGTTCGCGACGACGCGAGCGGTGCCCATTCGGTCGCCTAGCTGCTCGAGGTAGCGGGCGATAGCGGCAAGCACATCATCACGCCGGCCACTCGTTTCGATGTGGTCAGCAAGTGCGATGACCTCGGGAATCGCCGCAGCCACCTGCACGTGGCAGCAGTAGAAGCACCCCTCCGCGCACACGGGCACCCGCTCACCAGCTTGCAGCGCATCGCGGAACGTCGCCCCCCGAAGCGAATCAACTTCCCGGTGGGCGTCGCGAACCATCGCGACCGTGTTGCCGAGGTCTGCGCCGTGTTTTGCGACATCCCTGGCGGCTGCGGCGTGCGCGTCAGCTATCGCCGCGCCGATCGAGCCCGGCTGAATATCGGGCGAGGAGTAGTGGACCCCGAAGCGAAGCGCGGGGACTGCCCCGCGCTCGCTCGTTCCGGGTTCGCTTTCGTTCATGCGACCATCTTCGCCGTGGGATCGGGGACCAGGCCGAGGTGGCGGCGACCCTGCGCGATGTTGAACTTGACCGCGGAAAGAGCCGTTCGCAGCCCGCGCAGCTCGTCAACCAACTCGGGGTAGTGGGTCTTGGCGTACAGGTTGCGCAAGTCCTCCCACTCGTCATCTCCGAAAGACCGAAGCGACGGCGGCGCAGTCGATAGCGCGACCCAAACGTCGCGGTCGCCCGCTCGGATCGACTCGCGGGCGCGGCCCGCTCGCTCGGTCTCCGGCATCCGCCGGAACAGCTCGCGAATCTCCTGGCCGCGCATCTCCTGTCGCATCGCAACCACCGGGTCTTCGGTCGGCTTCGGCTTACCCGCAATGCTCGAATCCAACCTACCTTGCTTCCGTTCAATCCGGGTCTGCAGCTTCTCGAGCAACGGAGCCGCGGCCTTGGCCATCATCTCATCCGCTCGCAGCGCGACCCGGCGGGATTCCTCCTGGCGGCCCAGATCGTTCAAGCCGGGGTTGCGCCGAATCTCTTTCCGCTTCACGTCAGCATCCGAGAGAATTGCCTCCAGATCGGGAACAAGCTCCCCGGCGAACTCGCCGGCCACTTCATCCGGCACCGGTCCGCTCAAATCCGCCTGAATCGCGAAACGGTTGCCCATAATCACATCTGCCATCTTTCGTGCCTCCATTGGGTTGGTTGTTTGGTTGTGTTGTTCAGACGCCGAGCACTTCGCCCTGATAGAGCTTCGCTCGCTGGAACTCACCGGCGAAGACGAGAGCGCCGAGACCCGCGTTGCACACGTCGTCGTGACCGCCTGGGCCGTGGTCAACAAAGTCGCGCCCAGTGCGCGACGTGCGCCGCTCGAGCGCCGTCAGCTGCGACAGCAGCCGCTTGTTATCGAGCAACCGGAGTTGCCCGCTCATCAGCATCGGAAGACCCTCTAAGTAGATCTGGCTTTTCGTCAGTTCGCTTGCTTCGTACCCGATACCGCAACGCTCGAAACGCTCACGCGGCCAGAGCGCGGCGTAGCGATCGCCGATCACTGACCGACAACCGTATCGCGCCAGGTCCTCGGCGAACTCTTCAACGACACGCTCGGGCGAGAACGGCGGCCGCACCTCGCGGACCAAGTCGAGCACCGCGAGCTCGCCCTCGCGATGCGCAATGCCGAGCGTCATCGAGTCCGTACCCGAGCCGCCGGCAGCGTCGACGAACGCCACGTAGTCGATCCCCGACGAAGCCGGCAGCTCACGAACACCGAACGGCGTCGCGTCCTGCACAACCTCAACCGGGACGAACGCCTCGAGGTCCTGCCGAAACTCGGCTTCCCACTCTGCGGCCGCCCTAGCCGGGTCGTCTTGGAAGGCGGACCGGATTACACTTTCAGGAATCGTTGGGTTCATCTCACGCGACGTAGCTCGCCAAACGAGCGTGTCGGATTCGTCAGCGCCGTGGTGACGCTGGAACAGTTCGTAGACGAGCCCCGACCGCTGATGCGGCGAGGTCAGCATGATCAGCGGGCCGCCCGTAGTCGCCAGACCCGGCCGGCCGGCAGCGACCACCTCCCGCAGTGGGTTGGCGCTGTCATCTGAACGAAGGAACGCGGCCTCGTCGATGAGCAACGCGCCCAAAGTGTAACCACGAATGGTCCGGTACGACGCTGTGCCAATCTCGACCCGCACGCCGTTGGTCAACGTCACCGAGTCGCTGGTCACAGACTCAACCATCGCACGAAACATTGGGTTCGCTTCGATGATCGCCAAGAGGTAGGAGAGCACGATCCGTCCCTGCTTACGGTCAACGCCGACGAGCGCATTCACGATCACCTCGCCAAGTGCCCTCTTAGGGTACTCGACGCACAGAGAAAGGTAGACCAGGAAGTGGGCCGCGAAGTGAGACTTCCCCCCGCGCCGACCGATCAACAGCAACAGGGTGTTGATCGCCTTCCGTAGATACTTGGTCCGGCCCGTGGCGGCGCAGAACACGGCGAGCTGCTCTGGGGTGAGCGGGGATCGATCGATCACCCGCGCAACCACACCCCAGCTCTGCTCCCAAGAATCCGGCTTTGGCCCCGCCAGGTTGGGATCCGTGCAGAATTGGTAGAACGAAACGGGCCTCATGGGCGTGACCCCGGATCGCTAGGCGCTCCCCCGATCTCCCGCAATTCCGCCTCGGCGGCTCGGGCGTTCTCTTCGGCAACGGCGAGATTCGCCCGCCACGCCGGGCCGTCATTAGGCGGCACGGCGCAGTCGAGCACCCACCGGGCAATCTCGACGCGATGCTGCGCGTTGCTCAGCTCGCGTTCGAGGTCCCGGCGACGCCGAGCGTGCCCGATACTAGAGACGACAGCCACCGCTGCGCCTCACGACAGCGCAGCGTCGACCTGGCGGGCGTCGACCACGTCGAGCGACTCGCAGGGACTGTTGACCAGCTGGGACAAACATCGCTTGTCCTCTAGAATTTGGCGCAAGCGGACCACGATCATGCGGGCCAGGTGTGAATCCTGCTGCAGCATCGCCCGCCGGTGCCCGGTGGCTTCGGTGCCGTGCTGCGTCGCCAGGGTTCGCCACTCTCCGAGCTTCGCCTCGAGATCCGCAAAACTCGCTTCAACCTCTGCCGCCTTCGCGGCTCGTTCTTCCATCGTCATCGTTCATCTCCTTCTGGCCGTGCCCGGCCGGTTCCGCGGCGAGTATCGCCGCACTCAATGCAGGCCGCGCTTGACCGCCTTACGAGCATTGCGAGCAAGCTGACCGATCACTCTGTCCGATGCGGCGATCTCGTCGCCCAGTTCGCGCATCCGGTTCTCATCGACCACGTCGAGGGGTTCGGGTTCGCCCTCGATCTGCGGGAGCCACAGCCGATCATCGAGCACCCGCGCCAACCGAATCAGAATCGCCCGCGCCAAGTGGCTGTCGCTTGCGATCTGGCTGCGCACGTACGGGGATGCGTAGCGGTCGGACTCGGCTTGCTCCTTCGTTATCCGCTTGAAGTTGACAAGCTCGTCGGTGAGACCGGTGAGCA
>JAUIGL010000010.1 GCA_030430165.1 bacterium
ACCGAGCGAAGCGAAGCTCCGACGATTCTATTGACCGAGTGCTTCCGCCGTTCGAGCGACTACGCGGTTTGCGCGCAACCCAGACTACGGGGATAAACTGCGATTGCTTCGAGGGGAACTGAGTGGGTCAAGGCCATCCGCATACCGTCTATCTGATCGACGCATCGTCGCGCTTCGAGCGCAAGCTGATCGAGTCGTGGATCGCAACCAACCGCGACGGTGAGCGGTGCGAGATGATTCCGATTCCACCCTCGCGCGGCGCGCGCCGGCCGGCGCTCGATCCGGAGCTCGAGGCGGTGCTGGCCTCCAACGGCGATCCGATCTTTGCGCCGCTGCGGGTGGTCTGGTTTCCCAAGACGATCGACGGGGTGCGCGCGGCGCGGGTCTCCGACCTGTGGACCTTCGGCGATCCGCGCGATCCCGGGGCGCTGCGCCAGGCCTGGATCGCGCGCAACTCGCCCGAGCGCTTCCGCGTCGCCGAGGCCGAACCGGCGCCGCTCTCCGACCTGCGCCGGCGTTGGCGTGAGGCGAGCGGCTGCGACGCCGGGGCTACTCTCGGCCTCGCCGAGTTCGTCGCCCGCCAGGCGGCGCTCGCTCTCGAACGCGCCGAACGCCGCCTGCGCGGCGCGCGTTACAAGGTACCGCGATTCGTCCGCGAGGACATCTCGACCCGCCCCGACTTCCGCGGTGCGGTCGGCGCACTCGCCCTCGAGCAGGGGCAACCGGCGGCCAAGGTCGAGCGCAAAGCGCTCGCATACCTCGACGAGATCGCCGCCATCCACAGCGCCTATACGATCGATCTCGCGGCGCAGCTCAGTCGCTTGCTCTACACTCGATCGTACAACGAAGAGCTGCGCTACGACCGCAAGCAGCTCGAACGCATCTTCGCCCTCGGACAACGTAACCCGCTGGTGTTCCTGCCGACCCACAAGTCGAACCTCGACCACCTGGTGCTGCAGCAGATCCTCTACGAGAACGGACATCCCCCCAATCACACGGCGGGCGGCATCAACATGAACTTCTTCCCGATCGGCCCGATCCTGCGGCGCAGCGGCATCTTCTTCATTCGCCGCTCGTTCAAGGACAACCCGCTCTACAAGCTGGTCCTACAGCACTACATCGACTACCTGATCGAGAAGCGCTTCTCCCTGGAATGGTACCTCGAAGGCGGCCGATCGCGATCGGGCAAGCTGCTGCCGCCGCGCTTCGGCCTGTTCGCCAACGTCGTCGACGCCTTCGAGCGCGGCAAGAGCGAGGACGTCCACCTGGTTCCAGTATCGATCGCCTACGAGCAGATCGGCGACGTCGGCGACTACGTCGCCGAGCAGCGCGGCGCCGCCAAACAGGCCGAGAGCTTCGGCTGGCTGGTCGGCTTCGTTCGCCGCATGCGGCGCAAGAGCGGCGACATCCACATCCGCTTCGGCGAGCCGCTGTCGCTGCGCGAGGCGATCGGCGACGGCCAGGCGCCCGAAGAGCGGCGCAAGCTGACAGTGCAGAAAATCGCCTTCGAGACCGCGGTTCGCATCAACCGCGTCACTCCGATCACTCCGACGTCGCTGGTGACCATGGCGCTGCTCGGTTTCGGCGATCGCGCGCTCACCCTCGAGCAGGTCGTCGACTCGGTGGGAGACCTGGTCGACTATGCGGCGCGCAGGAATCTGCCGGCGTCGACGCCGCTCGACGCCTGCGACACGCCGCTGATCGAATCGACGCTCAACGCCCTGATCGCTTCCGGAGTCGCCACCGTCTACAGCGGTGGCCGCCAGTCGGTGTACGGAATCGGCGCCGATCAACACCTCGCCGCAGCCTACTACCGCAACACCATCAGCCACTTCTTCGTCAACGCGTCGATCGCCGAGCTCGCCCTGGTGCGCGCCGCCGAGCCGGACGTCGAAGACCGTCACGCCGAGTTCTGGGCGAGCACCCTGCGCCTGCGTGACCTGCTCAAATTCGAGTTCTTCTTCGCCGACAAGGACGAGTTCGAGCGCGAGCTGCGCGCCGAGGTCGCGATCCACGTCGAGGACTGGGAGGATCGGATGCAGCGCAGTCGCGACGTGCTCCGCATCCTGCGCCAGGTGCGTCCGCTCGCCGCCCACCGCACCCTGCGGCCGTTCCTCGAGGCCTACCAGGTGGTCACCGACATTCTCGAGCACGGCCAGGTACACCCGGACGACGGATCCAAGTTCTCCTCGGCCTGCCTCGCCCTGGGCAAGCAGTACATGCTGCAGCGGCGCATTCGCAGCGCCGAGTCGGTGTCGAAGGCGCTGTTCGAGACTGCCGTCAAACTGGCACGCAACCGCGGCCTGCTCGACGGCGAAGACGAGAGCGTTCGCGCCAAGCGCAGCGCCCTCGCCGACGAAATTCGCGACGCAATCCGCCACGTCGACGCGATCGACGCCATCTCGCGCGGCCGCCACGCCGGGTTACTACGGTAGGCTCGCTTCGTCCTGCGGTCGGCGAGCTAGAGCTCCCAGATCCCATCGCACGGCTCGGGCCGGGGCTTTCCGCTTTTTGTTCTCGCGCCAAGACGCCAAGGCGCCAAGGGGGTTATCGGCTTTCGGGTGGGCGGCTGTGACTCGGAGGCAGCTCTCGATTTTCTTCGAGATCGTTGACGGTCCGGATGATTCCACCCCGCATGGGCGCGTTGAGAAAAAACCTGTAGACCCCTTGGCGCCTTGGCGTCTTGGCGCGAGAAGAAAAAAGCAGATAGCCAATCGACTGGGCTGCGAGCTACGCAGGGCGTCGCTAGCGACAGTTCAAATCGACCTGCATGCCCTCGTGATCGGAAGGCCAGCAGATCGCTTCCGGTAGCGGCCCGCAGGGCTCGGCGAAGGGGTTGGGCTCGCCGGCGAAGATGCCGGTCGACAGGCCGTCGCGATCGCCGTCGGCGAACGAATCGAGCTGCCAGCGGCACTCGCCGCCGCTGGGGATCTGAACGAAAGCGAAATCGATCCGGCGGCGCACGTTGCTCGCCGGCGATTCGAGCTCGGCGAGGTTCTCGCTCTCCCGTCCCGAGGTGCAGCCGACGCCGGTTGCGGGATCGCACTCCGGATTGCCGGCGGCGAGGTAGGTGTCGGTCCACCCGCCGCGCTCGACCAGATACTCGTAGACGAAGCTCGCCGGGGCCGAGTTGAAGTCGCCGGCGAGCACGCGCACGGAACCGGCGGCGGACCAGCTCTCGGCCAGCGCCGCTACCTCGACCGCCTGGCAGTCGCGGTTCGACACCGCGCCGGCGGCGACGCACTCGGCCGGGCAAGGCTCGGCGCAGGGCTCGCTACCGAGGTCGACGCCGGCGGCAAGATGAGTGTTGAATACGTCGACTGCGCCAGTCGGGTGGGCGAGGCGAACATGCCACAGGACCCGCGGCAGGGCGCCGCTCAACGCGGCCTCGTTGGTGGCGACGATCGGGTGACGCGCGAGGGTAACGTTCTGGCTCCCCTCTGGCGGTTCGTGCATCTCGTAGACTCCGGAGCAGCGACGCGACGCACCCTCGTCGACCAGGCCGAGGATGCGATTGCCGAGGACCTCCTGCAGCGTGACCACGTCCGGACAGCCCGCCGCTTCGAGCCAGTCGAACAGCAAATCGACGCGATCTTCGACGCGGCAGTCGCCGGTGCCCGGCGGGCAGAAGATCCCGTGGAGAATGTTGAGATTGGCGACCGTCAGGTCGATCGGACCGGTCGCGGCGTCGTCATCGTCGCCGCAGCCAGCGAGCGCAACGGAGATGGCGACCAAGCTGGCGCACAGAAGCCGCGCGAGTTTCCGCGATGGACGTCCCTGCCTTGTGGATCGAAACATCGCGCCTCCTTTTCACAGGTGTCGGTCGTGTTGGAAGCCGCCGCGCTACCGAGACACCGGATCCCCCCTCCTTACCAAGGAGTGGGGTTAGGGGGAGGTCACACGCTGCGCCGCACTACGCTTCCTTTTCTCTGACCAATCGCCCGCCGGTTGACCCCCCTGAAGTCCCCCCTTGGCAAGGGGGGACGGAGTTCGGGTTCGGGCCGTACTATTCCGGATCTTCGAGGATGTAGGCAAGGTCTTCGCGGGTGAGCGAGCCGGCGAAGCCCTGTTCGCTGAGCACGTCCTTCAGCATCTTCGCCTTGCGCTGCTGCAGCTCCCAGATTTTCTCCTCGATGGTGCCGCGGGTGGCCATGCGGTAGGCGATGACCGTCCGCTTCTGGCCGATGCGGTGGGTACGGTCGATCGCCTGCGCCTCCACCGCCGGGTTCCACCACGGATCGAACAGCACCACGTAGGAAGCGCTGGTCAGGTTGAGCCCGGTTCCACCGGCCTTCAACGAAATCAGAAAAACCGACGGATCGCTCCCTTCCTGGAAGTCGGAAACGATCTCCTCGCGATTGCGCGTCGCACCGGTCAACATGTGGTACTTCATCGACCGCTCGTCGAAGGCGCTGGCGAGCAGCTTGAGACATTCGACGAACTGCGAGAACAAGAGAACCTTGTGGCCCTCGGCGAGCAGTGAGTCGAGCAGACCGAGCACCGTGTCGAACTTGCCCGAGCCGATCTCGGCGTCACCGCCGACCAGAGCCGGGTGGCAACAGATCTGACGCAGGCGGGTGAGCACGGCGAGAACGGCGACCCGGTTGCGACTCAGCTCCGGATCGTCCTCGGCCATGTCGATGACCTTCTCGCGGCTGCGCCGCAGCTCGGTCATGTACAGCTGACGCTGCCCCTGGGTGAGCTCGCACTCGAGCCGCTCTTCGATGCGCTCCGGCAACTCGGGAGCCACCTGATCCTTGGTGCGCCGCAGCAGGATCGGCCGCAGCTTCGCCGAGAGCAGGCGGTACGCCGATTCGGGGTGCTCCGGGTTGCCGAAACGGTCCTGGAACTCGTTGCGCGACCCCAGATACCCGGGGTTGAGACACGAGACGATGCTCCAAACGTCGAGTGGCCGGTTCTCGAGCGGCGTTCCGGTGAGCGCCAATCGGTTCCGTGCCTGTAGCGAACGCGCCGCCTTGGCGACCGCGGTATCTGGATTCTTGATGTTCTGCGCTTCGTCGAGCACGTAGGCGCGCAGGTCGACCTCGCGCCAGCGGGCGACATCGCGGCGCAGCAGCGCGTAGTTGGTGACGACCAGGTCGGCGCCCGCGATCTCGTCCCACTGCTTGAAGCGATCGCGACCGCGCCCGAGTACGAGAACGTTCAGCTTGGGCGTGAAGCGCGCCGCCTCGCGCTTCCACACGTGCACCACCGACGCCGGACAAACCACCAGAGTCGGCCCGGCGTTGGGCTCCTCGTCGACCAGGTGCTGCAGCCAGGCCAAAGCCTGGAGCGTCTTGCCCAGCCCCATGTCGTCGGCCAGCACCGGGCCGAGGCCGAGCGACGAGGTGTGCACGAGGAAGCTGAGCCCGTGTCTCTGATAGTCGCGCAGCGTTCCCGAGAGCCCTCCCGCATCGACTTCCGGCAGCCCGTCGAACGTGGCGATTCGCTCCTTCAGCTCACCGATCGCGGCCACCGTCTCGGCATCGGTGCCCATCTCTTCGAGCTCGCGCAGAGTCTCCGGAGACGCGCCGGCGAGCTGCCAGATCGAAACCCGCTGCTCGTCGGAATCGGCATCCAGCCCGAGGTCGGCGAGCAAGCTGCTGCTCTGGTCGTAGCCGGCAATGGCATCTTTCGAGACCCACTCGGAGCCGAGCTTGACGAAGCGCGCCGACGAGCGCCGCAGCAACTGCATCTGCTCCGGTGTCAGTCGCTGGCCCTCGGCTTCGAGCTCGGCCGATACCGAGAACCAATCGATCCCCGACTTGCGGATGCGCATCCGCGGCCGCACCCGGCGGGTCGCGCCGAGCAGCTGGCGAACCGAGCGCGTGCCGACGAAGCGAGCGCTGTCGGGGCGCTCGCCCCACGACTCGGCAAAGTCGTTCATGCGGCGCTGATTGACTCGCATCCACCAGCCGTCATCACCCGACTCGACCGGCGCATCCGGTTCCATCGAGCGCGGCAGCATCGGAATCGACTCCAGCCACTCGACCGCCGGCGTGACGTCCTCGGGATTGGGCAGCTCCAGCCAGATGTCGGCATTCGCATCGGCGTCCGCCGTCGGCGCGGCCGACGTATCCGGAAGCCGGCCCTCGACCGCGCCGTAGTCGGCCTCCTCGGTCGGCGCGGCCGACGACTCGAGCGGAATCCACCCGGCATCGGCGCTCCACTCGAAAGCTTTGACGTCGTCTCGCACCGGTTCGCCAGGTTGCCAGCGATCACCGCGGCGGCAGGCGAACAGGCGCGCGTGCAGCCAGTCGTCGTCGCGCAGATCGAAGGCGACGATCGGCACCGCCGGATACACGCGAGTCTTCGCCGACAGGGTCGTCGCGACGCTGGGGAAGCGCGACGTCAGCACGTTGAGGGCGCGGGCGCGCCCTTCGCCCTCGAGCGACAGCTCGCGAACGCTGGCGAAGCCCTCGAGCAGGCCGCTCGGCGGTGCTTCGGAGAGCGGGTGCAACACGCCGTTGACCAGCACCAGGCCGTCGGCCGCATCGAGCGGCTCGATGAACAGCACGCCGTGGCCAATCGGCAGCTCCTCGCCGTCAGCCCAGGCCAGGCCGAGCGAAACGACCAATCCCTCGCCGCGCGGTGCGACCTTCGGCACCACCCGCAGCGGTCGCCGCTCCAGCTGGAGCGGCTTGCCGACTTCGATGCCGAAGCGCGAAGCCAGGGTCGGGTCGAGGTCGGCCGACCACAACGCCAGCTCGGGGCGCCCGCCGACCCAGTCGAGCAGTGCGCCGCCACGACTGGTCGAAAACAGATCACCCGCCGGCGCGCTCGCCGGCACCGCGTTGGCGAGCACCCACTCGAGCAGCGCTGCGTGCTCGGGCAACAGGGAATCCGCCTCGCGCCGCTGCTCGGCACGGATCTGTTGCAACTGCTGCGGGTTGCGAGCGGCGTTGGTCAGCCGCGCGGTCGTCGCCTGTACCTCGAAGACGAGGCGCGCCGAGACGTCGGTCACCGGCTGCAGGCTGAAGCCGAGACGCAACCGGCGCCGCGGCACCATGCGCCGCTCCGCCGCCCAGGCGAGCAGCTCGTCGGCGAGCGACTCGCGTTCGCGCCCGGAAAACCGCAGCGCCAGATCCTCGCGATCGCGAAACGGCTCGAGGTCGTCCGGAACCCAGCCCTCCGCTTCGCGGGCGATCTTCTGCGCCAGCCTCCAGCACAGGAGATCGGGATCAGCTTCCTCTAGAATCTCGACGAAGCCGGGTGCATAGGGGCTGACCAGGACCGGCGCGTCGGACAACAGCTGATCGAGCGCGCTCTCGCGCTGCCACACCTCGCGCGCTTCGCGCAGCGCGGTGAAGGGAGACTTGCTGGTGTCCCAATCGTCGTCGCCTTCGCCGTCTGGCTTGCCATCGGCTGGCGCGTCACCGAGCCGCAGGACGTCCGCCAGCCGCGAGTCCTCGAACCCCGCCGCCGCCGCTTCCGCGAGCACGCGCAACGCCACCGCGTAGGCGTGCTTGCAGTAGACCTCGACCGGACACGAGCAGGCGCAGTCCCACTCGCCGTCGTACCAGTGCCACTCGGTCTCGTAGACTTGCGTCCCCATGACCTCGGCGTGGATGCGGCCGTTCTCGATCGCACAGGAGACGACGCGGCCGGTATCGGCGTACTCTTCTCCGTTCTCGCGCGTGTGCGTGGTGAACAGCGGGAACGAAGACAACAAATCACGCAACCGATCGGCCTCGATGGTTGCTGGAGCAACGGCGCTATCGATGGTCACGCGGCTCGATCTCCCGCCTGGCCGGCCACTGCGGCCTCGGGAACCGGCTCACCGCGCAGCCACGCCGCAAGCATGTCGTTGACCAACTCGGGTGCATCCTGCTGCACCCAATGCGAAACGCCCGGCAGATAACGCAGGGTCAGGTCGCTGACGTAGCGATCGGTTCCGTAGGTCGTCTCGACGCTGAGGGCGACGTCGTCGAGCCCCCAGACCATCAGGGTGGGGATATCGATCGTCGGATAGCCGCGCTTGCGCATTCGCTCGCCACCGCCGCCGCGGACCAGCGCCCGGTAGTAGTTGAGCATCGCCGTCAACGCCCCCGGCTGCGCCGCCGAGTCGCGGTAGGTCCGCAAGTCCTCCGGCGAGAAGCGATCCGGATTGGCGGCCGAGCCGACGAAGGCTTCGCGGATGGCGCGGTAGTCGCCGGCACGCAGCAGAGCCTCTGGCAGGCGCGGCACCTGGAAAAACATCGCGTACCAGGACTTGCGCAGCTGCTTCCAGCTGCGCATCGCCGACTCGAACACGGCGGGGTGCGGCACGTTCATGATCACCAGTCGTTCGAGGGGCCGAATCTGGTGCATCGCCGCCCACCAGGCGAGCATCGCGCCCCAGTCGTGGGCGATCAGAGTCACCTCGGAGCACCCCGAGGCATCGATCAAGCCGCCGATGTCGTCGAGCAGCTTTTCCACCGCGTAGTCCTGTAGGCGGGGCGGGCGCGACGAGGTGCCGTAGCCGCGCAAGTCGGGCGCCCAGACCCGGTAACCGAGCTCGGCCAACAGCGGCATCTGGTGCCGCCAGGAGTACCAGCACTCGGGAAAACCGTGCAGGCACAGGGCTAAACGGTCGCCGCTACCGCAGGATGCTACGTGGAATTCGAGCCCGTTGGCAGCGACCTGCTGGTGATGGAAGTCCATCGACCCACCCTATCGCAGTAGGCACGGCGGAGAAAGTGTCGGCAGCCGATTTACCGCCGAAACGACCGCGGGCGAACGAGAAAGCTTTCCCGTCCGCCCGCAAGTCGTCACCTCTGGATCAGACCGCCGCCTGTTTCCAGGCCTCTCGAGCCTCGAGCGATTCGTGCCAGCGGCGCACCTCCGGAAAATCTCCGAGAGGAATCTTCGCCGCTTGGTGATGGGTCAGCCAGGCGCCGATCGCGATGTCGGCCAGGGTCAGGTCATCGCCCACCAGGTGCGAGCGCCCGGCGAGGTGGTCGTTCAGCACCTTGCCGTATTTCGCGAGCGATTCCTCACCCTTGGCGATCGCCGCGGGGTCGGCTTCGCCGCCGCCGGTGAGACCCTTCACCAGGTTCTCGAAGGTGAAGATGCCGCAGGTCGGTCCCCAGTGCGCCAGACGCCACGCCAGCCAGCGACTGACGTCCGCCTGGGGCCGCGCCGCGCTCGGCCACAGTTTCCGTTCCGGCTCCTGCGATGCGAGGTACTGCATGATCGCCGTCGATTCCCAGAGGACGAAATCACCGTCCTCCAACACCGGCATCAATCCGTTCGGATTGAGCGCGCGAAACTCGGCCGAGCCCTGCGCTCCGTTGAGCAGGTCGAGCGGGCAGATCTCGACGTCGGAGCCGAGATGATTCGCCGTGATCTGAACCATGCGGGCGTTGGGTGACGGTGGAAATACGTGCAACTTCATCTTTGCCATGAGACGTTCCTCTCGCGAAGTGACGCGGAAGCCGGGCCGGCTGGAGTCGAGCCCGACGCCCGAGTCCGTGGCCTGCTTTCGCTGTGGACCGTGATGCAAACCAACCGGCGGACATCGCTCGACGCGCCGGCCCTGCCCTCTCCTTCGACCTTCACAGCGTCCCGTCCGTGCGGCACTCGCCACCCACCGCCCGATCTCATCCGTCCGCCAACAGACCCGCTACATATCTTCGGTACTGCTCGAGACTTCTGCTCAGCGCCTGGTCGTCGTCGAGCACCCGCACCAGCAGCAACCCGCCCTGAAAACACGCAACCAGATGCTCGGCGACCTCGGCCGGGCTCCACCGCGCGCGCGGTGCATACGCGCGTTTCGCCGCGCGCAGATCCCCCTCGACCGCGCTCGTCCAATCGCTGAGCGTTGCCGCCGCGGCCTCGCGCAGCTGGGGATTGGCGCGCGCCAGCTCCTGGCCGACACAGCCGACCGGACACCCCTGCAAGACCAAGGGCATGCGCCCGACCTCGACCATCCACTCGAGGTAGCGCAGCACGCGCTCGCGCGGGTCGGTCAGCTCGCGATGCGGCCCCGACATCATGAAGTCGCGCTGAAAGCGCCCAAACCGCTGCAGAACCGCCACCCCGAGGTCGGTCTTGGTCGCGAAGTAGTGAAAGAAGCTGCCGCGTGCGACACCCGCCTCGCGGCAGATCTGCTCGATCCCGGTGCCGCTGAAGCCCTGGCGCAACAGCAACTGCTGCGCCGCGTCCATCAGGCGCTCTCGGATCTCTGGATTTGCCGGCCTTGGGACCATAAATAACCAACCGATTGGTTTGGAATAGCTCGGGGGCCTTTGCCAAGTCAAGCCGCGACCGACATTCTGGTACGAAACGTCAATGCTACAACCCAAAAACCCCGCATCGGAGGACCCATGTCATTGGAAATGAGCCGCGAGGAGCGCGAGACCTTCCTCGCCGATCTGCACGTAGGCATCATCTCGATTCGCGACGGCGACCAAGGCCCGCTCACGCTGCCGATCTGGTACCGCTACGAACCCGGCGGCCATCTCGAAGTCATCACCGATTCGAGCTCGCGCAAAGCCCGCCTGATCGCAGAAGCCGGCCGCTTCTCGCTGTGCACCCAGACCGAGGAGGCGCCCTACAAGTACGTGAGCGTCGAGGGCCCGGTCAGCTCGACCCGCCCCGCCGACCTCGAGGGCGACCTGCGACCGATGGCGCACCGCTACCTCGGCACCGAGCTCGGCGACGGCTACGTCGCCGGCAGCACCATGGTCGGGCAAGTCGTCATCGCCATGAAACCCGAGCGCTGGCGCACCGTCGACTATTCGAAAGAATACGCGTAGCGCAGCTACGCGTGTCCAAAGTCGCGCTCCGCGCGACGGCCAAAGTGCGGCTACGCCGCACGGCCAAAGCACGAGCTTCGCCGTGCGTCCAAATGGTGGGTCAGGTGCTCGGGGTTCAGCCTGGCACCTCCCGCTACCGGAAGACCTGTCCCTCCACTTGGCCGAACGGCGAGCGAAGCAAAGCCGTTCTTTGGACGCGAAAGCGAAGCTGAGCTTTGGCCGGCGCGCAAAGCGCGCCTTTGGACGGACGGCTTGGCCGCGCGGCGCGGCCGTGCTTTGGACGTTAGGCGTAGCCTGACTTTGTACGCGTCGTGCCACAGCGCGACTTTCGACGGAGGTCCCGATGCCGCTATCCGACTTTGATTCGTTTTCGTTCGCGCACGACGGCGCCGAGCGAACGGTGTACACCCGCGGCAACGGGCCGGGGGTCGTGGTGATGCACGAGATTCCCGGCATCACGCCGCCGGTGGCGGACTTTTCGCGCCGCGTGTCGGACGCCGGATTCAAGGTCTACATGCCGCACATGTTCGGCACGCCGGAGAAGCCGTTGTCGGTGCCGTACGCGCTCGGCCAGATCACCCGGGCGTGCATCTCACGCGAGTTCTCGGTGCTGGCCAAGAACGAGTCGAGTCCGATCACCGACTGGCTGCGCGCGCTTTGCCGGCACGCCCACGAGGAGTGCGGCGGCCCAGGGGTGGGCGCGCTGGGAATGTGCCTCACCGGCAACTTCGCCCTGTCGCTGATGGTCGACGAGTCGGTGATGGCCCCGGTGCTGAGCCAGCCGTCCCTCCCCTTCCCGGTCAGCGCCGAGCACCGCGCCGCGCTCCACCTCTCGGAAGCGGACATGAAGACCGTCCAGCAACGCGCCGGCGCCGGCTGCGGCGTTCTCGGCCTGCGCTTCACCGCCGACCCGATGTGCCCGCCGGAACGCTTCGCCACCCTGCGCGACAAGCTCGGCAACGGGTTCGAGGCAATCGAGATCGAGTCCGGCCCGGGCAACCCCTACGGTCTCACCCGCCAATCGCACTCGGTCGTCACCACCGACCTGGTCGACGAAGAAGGCCACCCCACCCGCGCCGCACTCGACCGGGTGATCGAATTCTTCGGCGAACGGTTAAGAGAGTGAAGAGAATTTAGCCGCAGATGGACGCTGATTTACGCTGATGGGTTCGCAGAAAGAGAATAATCCACGGGTGAACACGGAGGACACGGATTTTTTCAGAGTGACTCGATCAAACCCGATCTTGATCCGTGTCCTCCGTGTTCACCCGTGGTGAGTCATTTTATACTGATCAGCGTTCATCTGCGTCCATCTGCGGCTAAAGCTTTTCAAGAACCTGACAATCCCTCCGCCCGCTCTGTGGCCCCCATCTCCCGCAGGCGATCCGCGGCTCGCCGTAGCCAGGTCGCTGCTTCCTCTTCGTTCCCGCGTGATCTCGCCAGGCGGGCCCGTTCGAGGTCGATGTCGGGCTGGAAGGCGCGCGCTTGCAGCTCTCCCACCAGGGCGTCGGCGCGATCGAGCTCCCGGTTCGCCGCCTCGTGGTCGCCGAGCGCTCCCAGTGCGCGACCGATGGCTCGCTGGCTGAACATTGCGTAGCGAAGCGCCCCCGTCTCCAGCGACGACGCGCAGGCATCGCGCGCGATGGCGAGCGCCTCCTCATACTCGCCGACCTCACACAGAGCCAAGGACAACTGGCAGCGCGCCACGTTGCGAAACAGAACGATTCTGCCTCCTTCGAGCAGCTCGATCAACGGACGCAGCATCGCAATCGCTTGCCTAGACCGCCCGCCCTCGACCAGAGCGAGCGAGGCGTAGGCGGAGGACGTCCCCAATACCCCGACGCTGCCGCACTCTTCGCCAAGAGCCCGCGACTGCAGCGCCAGCTCGTACGCTTCGTCGTACCTGCCGAGAATGATGGTGAGACGCGCCTGCGTGCCCACCGCGAAGCCGCGGACCTCCAGGGCGCGCGGGTTCGACGCCCACTCGAGGGATCGTTCGATCGAGCGCCGCGCCTCTTCGAGGCGTCCGGTGTCCATGAGCCCCTCGGCGCGGATCGAATGCAGCCAGGCGGAAACCGCGCGGTCGACCGCGATTTCCGTCGCCGCTAGCCGCTCGAAGCCGAAATCGCACACCGCAATCTGCTCGACGGCGTGCCCGCACCAGCCGTAGACGTAGCCCGAGGTGACCGCGAAATCGACGAGACTCTCGATCTCGTCGCCCTGCTCCGCCAATCGCCGAGCCTCATCCAGGGTCTCCGTCGCGCGGCGCAAGTTGCCCTCGAGGGCGAGCGACAGGGCGTAGCTGGTTTCGATCGCGCTCAAGCCGGCCGAGTCATCCAGGCGCCGCGCGCCGGCGCGCGCCTCGTCTCGCACCGGGACGAGCTCGGCAGCGTCCATGCCGACCCGACTGCCCATCGCCAGGACCTCGCGGCAGGCCCGCACGCGCGAACGGAGCGCCTTGTCGTCATCCACATCCGCCGGAATCAGCTCTCTGATCCGCGTCCAGTGCCGCATCGCATCGCCGACGTTGGCGAGCCCCGTCCACCGCGCAGCTCGATAGTGCCACTCCGCTGCGTCGCGCCAGTCGCCGGCGAGCTCCCAGTGCTCGGCGAGGAGAGCCGCAAGCTCACCGAGGCGACCCGGCTCGCAGGCTTCGATCGCCTCGGCGGCGGCGCGGTGCAGCTCCTGCCGCCGCGTCGAGAGCAGCGTCGAGCCCGCCACCTCGTGGGTCAGCGGATGCTCGAAGCTGTACTCGCGCTGCGGGTACACCGCCGTCTCGCAAACGAAGCGGCGCTCGACCAGGTCCGACATCGCCGCGTCGAGCTGCCCCGACTCGAGCCGGGCGGCCGCCCGCACCACGTCGGCGCGAAAACTGCGACCGAGCACCGAGGCGGTCTGCAGTACCTGCTTCGAGCGCTCGCCGAGCCGGTCGATGCGGGCGGCGAGGACGGCGTGAACGGTGTCCGGCACCTCGATCTCGAAATCGGCTTGCGCCGCGCGGTAGTGCCCGCGCGTCCCGGTGAGCTTGCCGGACTCGTCGAGCGTGCGCACCAGCTCTTCGGCGAAGAAGGGATTGCCGCCGGCGCGCCCGGCGACTTCGCCGGCGAGATCGGTCAGTTGCGGGTCGTCGCCCAGCAAGCGGCCGACCAGCTCGCGCATCGCCTCGGCGCCGAGCGGCTCGAGTCGGATCTCGTCGACCGAGAGGGACGGCATCCAACCCGAGTCGTACTCGGGGCGATACGTCGCGAAGACGCTGATCCGCCGATCGAGCCGTTCGAGCAGAGCGCGAACGAAGGCCTCGCTGTCGCGGTCGAACCAGTGCAGATCGTCCAGTACCAATACCACCGGCCGCTTCACACCGAGGTCGGTGAGCAAGCGCGCCAGCACTTCGAGCAGGCGCTCGACGCGAACCTCGCCGCCGGGCAGCCGGCGGTCGCTGGTCAGGCCGAGCAGCTCGAGCACGTAGTCGACGTGGCCGCGAAACCCCTCGCCGAGCAGCAACAGCTTCCCGGCCACCCGATCGCGGGTCGCGTCGTCGTGGTCGTCCGCAGAGATTCCGAGAGCGGCGCGAAACAGCTCGACTACCGGCATCAGCGACAGCGATTCGGCGTGCGACAAGCCGACGCACTCCAGCACCACCGCACCCTGCTCGCGCCAATGCGCCAGGGCCTCGAGACAGAGGCGACTCTTCCCCTGGCCGGCGGCGGCAACGATGCCACAGCGCACCGGACCGGCATCCGGGCCGAGGCGCGCGGCCTCGCGCTCGCGACCGACGAAGGGGGACAAGCCGCGGGCGCGCGATAGATCGAGACGGTTGCGGGCATCGCCAACCGCGATCAGCTCGTGCACCGGAACGCCGCCGCCGACTCCCTTGATCTGGAAACGGCCGAGATCGTCGAGCTGAAAGTAGCCCGACACCAACTTCGCGGTCCCCTCGGCGAGATAGACCGCGCCGGCTTCGGCGAGTTGCTCCATGCGCGCCGCCAGGCCGACCACCTGACCCTGCGCGGTGTAGTCCATGCGCAGATCCTCGCCGATCGCCCCGACCACCACCGTGCCCGAGTTCAGGCCGAAGCGCGCCGCAAAGTCGAGCCCGCGGTCGCGCCGCAGCTCGCGTCCGAGCTCGCGCACCGCGTCGCGCATGGCCAGCGCCGCGTAGCAGGCGCGCTGCGCGTGGTCCTCGAGCGCAATCGGCGCGCCGAACAGAGCCATGATGCCGTCGCCGGTGTACTGGTTCACGGTACCGTCGAAGCGGTGCACCGCCGCCGACAGCAGAGCGAAGAAGCGATCGAGGATCTCGTGCCAGACCTCGTCGTCGACACCGGCGGCGAGCTCCATCGAGCCCTTTATATCGGCAAAGAGCACGGTCACGGCCTTGCGCTCACCCTCGATGGCGGACCGCTGACGCAGAATCTTGTCGACCAGATGCGGCGGCGTGTACTTGCGCGGACTGTCGTCCCGCGCCGGCGCAGCCGCAGCGTCCGCCGGATGCCCGCACGAGCCGCAGAACCGATCGCCGGGATCGAGATCGCTCGAACAATGCGAGCAGGACCGCGCCAGGGTTTCACCGCACTGGGTGCAGTACCGCTGCCCGCCGCCGGCAGGCTGCCCGCATCGGCCACAATCCATTGGCGGTACTAAACCGCATCGACGTATCCAGAGCCAGGGATGGTTCCGGGTGAAAAACTAGCCGCAGATAAACGCAGATGTTCGCTGATGGAGAGCGGGCGAAAAAAGTCCACGGGTGAACACGGAGGACACGGATAGGTGCCTGGGCGCGTGCGTGGCTCTACCCCGAATCCGTGTTTTCCGTGTTCACCCGTGGTGAATTACTTTCTGCGAGCCCCATCAGCGTCCATCTGCGTCCATCAGCGGCTAGCTTCTTCCTGAAAACCCCTTCACCCGGAGTGATCGAAGCGCGTCTCTACGCTCTCCGCATATCCGTAGCGCACCGCTCGGGCGCGTAGGGTGGCGCCGGCGGGAACGCGGACTGGGCCGGTGTAGAGTAGCCAGTGCGGGGACTCCCCCGGATCCGTCGTGTACGCGATCGAGGCGCCCTCGGTGGCGCTGGTCAGAGTCGCCTCGACCGCGCCGTTCTGTCTGGACGCGCTCGGCTCGATCACGGGTGGCTCGGTCTGCGGTTGCTCGCCGCTCGGCCAGAAGCGTTCGGCGAGCTCGGCTTCGGGCACGGCGCCGAGGTCGCCGGTGCGCTCGACCCAATCGAAGTGCGCCGCCCGCATGCGTTCGAGCCGCTGCGCCTGCGCTGGGTCATCGGCGAGGTTGTCGAGCTCGAAGGGGTCGATCTCGGTGTCGTAGAGCTCCTCGACCGGCTTGGTCTGGCGGAAGTACCAGTCCGCCGGCGGCTCCAGCAGCGCCTCGTCCTCGAGTCGAAACATCTCCTGCATCGTCCCGAGATTGTTGCGGAAATCGAGATCCTGCCCGTAGGGCGTCTGGGGCTGATAGTTGCGGATGTACTTGTAGCGCTTGTCGCGCACGGCGCGAATGCGATCGGTCGCCTCGTCGTGGCGGTCGGCGGCGGCAAACACCCACTCCCGCTCCGCCCCGGCCTGGGGCCCGAGGAAGGCGCGCCCCTCCAGGTGCGGCGGGATGCGAACCCCGGCCAGCGACAGCACGCTCGCCGGCAGGTCGACGAAGCTGATCAGGCGTTCGGCCATCGCCCCCGCATCGCGGCCGTCGGGCCAGCGAATGATCAACGGCACGTGGATGCCGCCGTCGTACACCCAGCGCTTGTCGCGCGGAAAGCCTCGCCCATTGTCGGTGAAGAAGAAGACGATGGTGTCGTCGGCGAGACCGTCCTCTTCGAGCATATCGAGAATGTCGCCAGCCGCTGCGTCCATCGTCGCGACGTTGTCGTACAGCCGCGCGAAGTCACGCCGCGCCACCGGCGTATCGGGGTAGTATGGCGGCACCGACACCGATGCCGGATCGGTAGTCGGCTCGCGGGTCCCGAACAGACCGCTCTCGTGGGTCACGAAGAGAGTGAAGTAGGCGAAGAAGGGCTGCCCCGGCGCGCGCCCGCGCCAGTCGCCGTTCGCTTCGTCCCAATTGGTCAGCGGCGCGCCGCCGAAGGGAGCACTGAACTGGTAGTCGGTCTTGCCCTGGTTGCTCGTGTAGTACCCGGCGGCGCGGAGGTACTCGGTGAAGGTCTTCACCTGCGGCGGCGGCACCGGCTGGTAGCCTTCGTTCAGGCTGCGCATGTGGTGTGCGCCGATCGACGTGGCGTACATACCGGTGATGAGCGCGGTGCGCGCGGGCGCGCACACGCCCGAGGTAGCGAACAAGTTGGAGTAGCGCACTCCCTGCTCGGCGAGCGCGTCGAGGCGCGGCGTCTGCGCCACCGCATCGCCGAACGCACCGAGCTCGAAGTTCATGTCCTCGGCGACGATCCAGACGATATTGGGAGGGTCGCCGACGGCGATCTGGTCGCCATCATCGTCGTCGCCACACCCCGCAACCAGAGAAGCTGCCAACAGGACTACCGCGACGACACACCGACCGGCGGTTCCGCCATCAAACAGCGAGGGTAGTCGTCCACGGATGAACACGGAAATCACGGATTCACAGGTGTTTCGATTCTGCCGTTCGTCGAATCCGTGTCCTCCGTGTTCATCCGTGGTGAGCTTTTTCAACCTTCGAGACAGATCAGGCGAGGCGCTGTCGGAGGGTTGCGGCGTCGGCGCCGGAGGAAGCTCTTACGTGGAGGTTGAATCGTTCGCGCGGGTCCTCGTCGCGGCAGAGCTCGTGCGCCGCGCCGTCGAACAGGCGATCGAGCAAGCGGTCGAGCACCGGCCGGAAGGCGCTGTCGGTGTCGGCGTCGTTGGGCGCGAGCAGGCGGTCGTTGGCGGCGATCTCGAGCTGGTCGCCGGCGATCCGGAACTGCTCGCCCTCGCCGGCGAGCAGCTCGGCGGCGCGCAGCGCGGCGCAGCACACCGCCGCCAGGCGCTGCTCGAGGTCACCGGCGAGCGGCTGCTTGCGGGCGTAGAGGACACCGAGGCGACCGCGGTCGAGGTCGAGCGCGTAGTTGCCCTCGTGGGCGATCAACATCACCCCCGGCCCCTGTGGCACGTGCGCGTAGTCGGCGACGTCGATCAGCATGCCGTCGACGGCGCGGTCCTGGATCCAGCGGTGGAAGACAGGGATCACGCCGTCGAGCTCGGGCTCGCATCCCATGGCCAGGGGAAACTTGACGCTGATCCGCTGCAGATCTTCGATCGGGTGCGACATGCGGTTCAAATCTCCAGGGTGACGACCGTCGAATCCGACGACGTCTTCTCAGCGGCACCCGGCTGCGAACCCACCTTGGCGGCACAGGTGTGGCAGGCTTCGACGAACAAACCCGCCTCTTCGATGAGCTCGCGGGCGTCGGCGCGAGAGGCCGCCTGTTCGTGCGACTCGTGCCGGCGGAACAGGTAGTTGGCGAACTTGCCGCCGGCGAAACGGTCGAAGAAGATCTCGGTGTCGAAGTAGCGTTGCTTGAACTCGGCGACGATCTGGTCGGGCTCGTCGGCGACGTCGTGGAACTGCATCTTCACCAACGCCTTGGCACCCTGCAGCATCGCCCGATAGGTTTTCTCGGTCACCGCTTCGAGATCGCCGGCATCGAGGGCCAATTGAGCCTCGAACACCAGCTCCTCGACCAGCGAGAGATCGAACTCGACCAGCGAAACCACCTCCCCCGCACACTCGCCGGCGCCCATGTCGCCGATGGTGAACTCGCGAGGGTCGCCCCAGTCCGAGTAGAACGAAACGTCCTCCTCGCGCGACGGTACCTTGGTCAGATCCGACAGCTTCTCCTTGAGCGCCTTCTTGCCGACCCGCTCGGCGTAGGCCTGAAACGACTCGCCGCTCTCACGCTCGCGCAGGTAGGCGTCGGTGATCACCGTCACCACGTCGGGGATGCGCTTCGATGGAACGGCGCCAATCGGCAGCCCGTAGGAGCCGGCGTTGTCGACCCACTTGCCGCCGAGAACGACCTGGAAATGCGGCACTGCGTAACCGCCGACGTTGCGGCTGACTCCGTAGAAGCCAATGTCGGAAATGTGATGCTGGCCACACGAATTGAAGCAGCCGCTGATCTTGATACGCATGTCGCGCACGGCCTGATCGAGCTCGAACTGTTTGCTCGCCAGCCGCTCGCGCAGCTCGGCGGCGAGGCCGCGAGACGACGCGATGCCGAGCTTGCAAGTGTCTGTACCCGGGCAGGCGACGACGTCGACGATCGACTCCGCTCCCGGCTCACCGAGTCCCAGCTCCTCGAGCTCGGCGTGCAGCGCCGGCAGGTCGGACTCGCGCACCCAGCGCAGGACGATGTTCTGCTCGACCGTGGTGCGCACCGATTCGCCGACGTAGCGGCGCGCGATGTCGGCGAGCGCGCGCATCTGGTGCGAGGTCAGGTCACCCAGCGGCAGCGTCACCGCGGCAACACAGTACCCCTCCTGGCGCTGGCGATAGACGTTGGTGTGGCGCCAGCGCTCGAAGCGCTGCGCCTGCTCGCCGGCGGCGAGCGGCTCGGCTTGCTTGAGCGCCTTTTCGCCATACGACGGCAGCTCTTCGAGATACGCGGTCCACGCGTCGTCGTGCGGTAGGGTCTTGCGCTCCTCGAGCACCAACCGCTTGAACTCCTCGACGCCGAGCTTCTTGACCAGGAACTTGAGCCTCGCCCGCGCCCGGTTGCGCTTCTCGCCGAGGCGCGCGAACACCCGCGAGATCGCCTGGGTGATCGGCAGCAGCTCCCCCTCGGCCACGAACTCGTCGAACAACACCGCTTGTTGTGGCACGGCGCCGAGCCCGCCGCCGACGTAGAGCTCGAAACCGCGTTGGGGCTCACCGTCGATCTCCTTGGTGACGGCGATCGCCCCCACGTCGTGCAAGCTCACCAGCCCGCAAGCGTGCTGGCGGCAGCCGGAGAAGGCGATCTTGAACTTGCGGCCGAAGTCCTGAACGTCGGGGTGACCGAGCATGAAGCGCATCGTCGCCTGCGCGTACGGAGTGACGTCGAAGGACTCGTCGCGGCAGACACCCGCCAACGGGCAGGCGGTGACGTTGCGGATCGAGTTGCCGCATGCCTCGCGGGTGGTGATGCCGACCGCCGCGAGTCGCCGCATGATCGTCGGCGTGTCGTCGAAGTGGACGTAGTGCAATTGGATGTCCTGCCGGGTCGTGACGTGGCAGATCGCATCCGAATACTCCTCGGCGAGATCGGCGAGCACGTCCATCTGCTCCGGATTCAGCCCACCGAACGGGATCTTGATGCGTTGCATCCCCGGCGCGTCCCAAACCGTCTCCGGCCCCTTGGTGAGGTCGCCCGACGGATAGTCGAGCGGCTTCGCGCCGGTTCCGTCGTTGCGCTTGCCGTTGTCGTATCTCTGCCCGTAGGCACCGCGCCGCAAGCGGGTCTCGGCAAACAGCTTCTCCTCGACTTTGCCTTGGCGCCGCAGCTCCATCTGCTTCTCGAAGATGTCGATTTCCCGTGCCCATTCTTCGGGCATCTGATCGGCGAGTTTCTCTTTCCAGGTGGTCATAAAACGTTCCTCGTATGCGTTCGGCCCCCTGCTCCCGGATGGGGCGGTCTCGACCGAAGCGGCTGACTGCGAGAGCAGACGATACTAGCAACAGCTCTCAGGCGATGGGAAGAGACCCCTTTTTCGCTGCCGGATCCCTCACCCGATGGCAAAAACTCATCAGTCATCGTACATCTTCATGGTGCACCCGAGCGCTTTGGTCTGTTGCGGGTCAGGCGTCTCGCCGGCAGCGACGGCACGCACGGCATCGAGCAGGAAACGCTGCCGCACCGAGCCGGCGCTGTAGGCGTTGTCGTCGATCGTCCCGCGGTAGACCAGCTTCTTCGACGCGTCGAAGAGATAGGCCTCGGGCGTCCGCTGCGCGCCGTAGGCACGGGCCAATTGCGATCCCAGATCGACCGCATACGGGAACTGGAACCGATGCTGCTCGATCTGGCGCAGCATCCCCTCGACTCCATCCTGCTTGACGCGCCCGGGGTCGTTCGAGTTCACGCCGAGCACGCCGATCCCGGATTGCTCGGCGACTTGCGCGATCTCGGCGATCCGGTCGCTCCACTTCTGCACCCACGGACAGTGCACACACAGAAACAGCACCAGAGTTCCACGGTCGCCGATCACCTCGGCGACACTCGACTCGCCGCCGCCGGCAACCGCCATGCGGTGCTGCGGCAACGGCGGCGCCTCGCCGAGCTCGAGCGCCGGCGACGACGACGCCCCCGCCAGGAGCAGCAACAAAACCCCGACGAGCGCCTTCATCGCGCGCCCTCGCGCAGCGCCAGAGCCTCCTCCAGAGGGCCGGCAAACCCTTCGTAGGTTCGTGCCCCTTCCCACCAATCGAGCAGCCGGCCGCCGCGCGCGAAGACGAAGCTGGCCGGCAGCGCTCCCGACCACTCCGGCTCGAGGGCGTCGATGAAGGCCATGTCGGCCCCCTCCTTAATGTACGTCGGGAAACTGACACCGAGCTCGCGCAGCATCGCCAACACCGCGGGCCGCTCCGAGGCGAAATCGCCCGATACGAAGATCACCGCCACACCGCGCGGACCGAACTCCTTGCGAATCCGCAGCAGGTCGGGAAACTCCTCGCGGCAGGTCACACACCAGGTCGCCCAAACGTTGAGCAGGACGACCTCGGCCTCGGCTTCATCGATCTGCCGGCGCAGCTGCGGCCCGGACACCGCGGACAGCGACAGGGTTTCCTTTTCGATCGCGTCGTAGCGAATCCACGGCTTGTCTCCGGGTGCGGTGCATCCGCCGATCAGGAGAAGCGCGAGAGCCAGACCGCGCGCATATGTTCCTCGGTACATCCCATGAGGAGTATCACGCCTCCCGATCAAATTCCGCCCGCCGGTCGAGCGCCATCAACAGGCCGGCGAAGATCAGCGCGCCGCCGACCGCCTGATAGCGGTTCAGAGGCTCGCCGAGAACCAGCGCCGCCAGCGTCGCCGTCACGAAGGGGACGCAGTAGATGAAGACGACCGCCCGGCTGATGCCGAGGGTCCGCACTCCGTGCAGGTAGAAATAGCCGGATACCATCGACGGGCCGACGGCGAGAAAGCCGAGCGCCGCCCAACCGGCCGCGCTCAAGGACTGCAACTGCCCGACCGCCGCCAATGGCGAGGACAAAGCGAGCAAGCCGACCCCACCGACCGAGAACAGGACGGTATTGACCACCGCCGGCGAGACCGCCATGACCACGCCGCGCGAAGCCAGGTTGAAGATCGCCCACACCGACGCCGCGACCAGCGCAAGCAAGTCTCCCGTGTTGAGGTGGGTCAGCGCATAGAGCGCATTCGCGTCGCCTCGCGTGATCAGGACCGCGGCGCCGCACAACGCGACGATCACCGCAACCCAGCGCCGGCGCGGCACCGCCTCGCCGATCCACGGGCACAGGAGAAAGGTGAGAACCGGCATCGTCGCAACCACCAGCGAGGTGTTGGTGGCGGTGGTTCGCTCGAGCGACCACATGAACAGGGACGGGTAGAGCAAGCCGCCGCAGACGACCATCACCGCCAACGGAAGCGCGATCGAACGCAGCCCCGCTCCTCGCATCGAACGAGCAGTGAACGGCCACAGCAAAGCGGCGGCGACCACGAAGCGCCACGCCGCCGCGGGCAGCGCATCCATCTCGCGCAGCAGGACCTTGGCGGCGATGAACGCGCCGCCCCAACACAAGACGGCAAACGCCAGGCCCGCGTAGGCAAGCGAACGCGAAGCCGGTGCGGGCTGCGCTCGAAGTGTGGTTGCCAACGCCATGAGCGGGACCCTACCCGCACCGCCGCGAAAGCGGTAGACATGTTCTACGAAGGTGAGAATTGAGACGCCGAACGAGCTTCGGCCAGGAGGTGAACCGTGACCATCGCAGTCGGTGAAAAAGCACCGGACTTCACCCTGCCCTCGACCAAGGGGGAGATCACGCTATCGAAACAATGGAAGCGCGGCCCAGTCCTTCTCGTCTTCTACCCGGGGGACGACACTGCCGTCTGCACCAAGCAGTTGTGCAACTACCGCGACAACCTCGACGTCTTCAGCGACCTCGACGTGAACGTGATCGCCATCAACCCGCAGTCACTCGACTCGCACGGCTCGTTTGCCGACAAGTACGACCTCCCCTTCCCCATCGTGTCGGACGAGAGCGGCGAGATCTGCCGCGCCTACGGCGCGATGTCTTTCCTCGGCATGGCCAAGCGCGCGCTGGTCGTCGTCGGCAAGGACGGCACCGTCAAGTGGTCGCAGTCGAACCTCCCCATCTTCCACCAAACCGCGAGCGACATCCGCGACGCCTTGGCCAACGTCGCGCTCGGTTGAGTTCGGCAATCCGCCGCGAAGACACCAGCCCCGAAAAAATCCCCTCTCCCTATGGGAAGCCTGCCGTCCGAAGCGGCTTCGCGAAGGAGGAAGGGTGAGGGAGAGGGAGTCTCCAAAAAACCATCGGCCTTGGCCGATGCACAACTCGGTACTTCGCTACGAGCGGCGAAACACTACGCGAAGCACACGATCGGGCGCCGGCTGCGCCGGCGTCATCAGAGACTCCCTCTCCTCAATCCTCCCCCATAGGGGGAGGAGGTCTCCAGCTGATTTCCGGACCCGGACTTCTCCCCCGTGGGGGGAGAACTTGGTTGTTGCCCACTACGCCAATGGACCCACGCCATACGCTGCGCTAGGACTGCCCTAGCGTCCCGATCCGGCTCGCCTTCCGCACACACCGGACACTAACCAAGGAACGATCAAATGCGCGCAGTACTGTGTAAAGAATTCGGACCACCCGAATCCCTGGTGGTCGAGGAAGTTGCCGATCCCGAGGCCGGTCCCGGGCAAGTCGTCGTCGACGTCGCCGCCGCCGGCGTCAACTATCCCGACTGCCTGATCATCCAGAACAAGTACCAGTTCAAACCGCCCCTGCCCTTCACTCCCGGCGGCGAGATCTCGGGCACCGTCGCCGCCATCGGCGACGGCGTCACCAAGGTCAAGGTGGGAGACCGCATCCTCGCCTCGACCGGAATCGGCGCGTTCGCCGAGAAGGTCGCGATCGGCGAGGGCGCCGCAGTGCCGATCCCCGACGAGATGGACTTCGTCTCGGCATCGGCCTTCCTCTTCACCTACGGAACTTCGCACTACGCTCTCAAGGACCGCGCCCACCTGAAGCCCGGCGAGAACCTCCTCGTGCTGGGCGCCGCTGGCGGCGTCGGCCTCGCCGCCGTCGAGCTCGGCAAGGTGATGGGCGCGCGCGTCATCGCCGCCGCCTCGACCGACGAGAAGCTCGCGGTGTGCAAGGAGCACGGCGCCGACGAGGGGATCAACTACACCACCGAAGACCTCAAGCAGCGCACCAAGGAGTTGACCGGCGGCAAGGGCGCCGACGTCGTCTACGACCCGGTCGGCGGCGACTACGCCGAGGCCGCCCTGCGCGCCACCAACTGGGAGGGGCGCTTCCTGGTGATCGGCTTCACCGCCGGCATTCCGGCACCGCCCCTCAATCTGGTGCTGCTGAAAGGTTGCGACATCGTCGGCGTCTTCTGGGGCGCCTTCGTCGGCCGTGACCCCGACAAACACGCCGCCAACGTGCGCGAGATGATGACCTGGTACCGCGAGGGCAAGCTCGAGCCGCACGTCTCCGGCACCTACTCGCTCGATCGCATCGCCGATGCGCTCAACGAGGTGGGGGAGCGTCGGGTGAAGGGCAAGGTCGTGGTTACGCCGAGATAGTCGCACGGGAAACCTGCCGCTGATGGACGCTGATTCGCGCAGATGGGTGTCGGTGGGGAAGTTGCTCGGAATTGTGTCCACGGAGAACACGGCGGACACGGATCGGCGAACACGGGTCACGGAGAGTGGAGGCGGGGTTATTCTCAGAACGTTGCGCTCCAGACGAGCTACGCGGGAAGGCGATCGGCAGCGGCGCAGGTGGGCCCTGTTCTCGTCCGCCTCTGGTGAAAGGAGTTTCTAGAATGACGACATATGAGGCGCCGAGCCGGCGGGATTCCTCCAACTGCGTTGCTCTCGGTATTGCTCTCGCCTTGCTTGCGGCAACCAATGCATGGGCCACCGATCCGCTGCCGTCCTGGAACGAAGGCAAGAGCAAGCAGGCGATTCTCCAGTTCGTCGCCGACGTGACCACCGAGGGCGGACCGCACTACGTCGCGCCGGCCGAGCGGATCGCAACCTTCGACAACGACGGCACGCTGTGGGTCGAGTACCCGATGTACACCCAGGCGATGTTCGCATTCGATCGGGTGAAAGAGCTGGCGCCGAAACATCCGGAGTGGAAGACCGCGCAGCCGTTCAAGGCGCTGCTCGAAGGCGACATGAAGACGGTCGGCGCCTCGGGGATCAAGGGGCTCCTGGAAATCGTCATCGCCACTCACTCGGGCATGACCGCCGACCAGTTCGCGGAAGAAGCCGGCGCCTGGCTGCGCAACACGCAGCACCCCAGATTCGAGCGCCCCTACGCGCGCTGCATCTACCAACCACAGCTCGAGTTGCTGCACTACCTGCGCGGCAACGGCTTCACCACCTTCATCGTCTCGGGCGGCGGCATCGCCTTCATGCGGCCCATTGCGGAAGAGGCTTACGGCATCCCGCCCCACCAGGTGATGGGTTCGAGCGTCGCCTCCGAGTACCGCAACCAGGACGGCAAGTCCGAGATCGTTCGCCTGCCGAAGATCGGTTTCATCGACGACAAGGAAGGCAAGCCGGTCGGAATCTACGAGCACATCGGTCGGCGGCCGATCCTGGCGTTCGGCAACTCCGACGGCGACATGCAGATGCTCGAATACACCACCCGGGGCGACGGACGCCGACTAGGCCTGGTGGTGCACCACACCGACGCCGAGCGCGAGTACGCCTACGACCGCGACAGCCACGTCGGCGGGTTGAACCAAGTCCTCGACCGCGCCGACACCGAAGGCTGGGTCATCGTCGACATGAAGCAGGACTGGAAAACGATCTTCCCGGAGACGTGAACGCCGGGGGGAAAGATTTGCCGCAGATGAACGCTGATCTGCGCAGATGAGGGAAATGAGAACACGGAAAACACGGATGGACACTGTAACCGATTTCCACGAACCGTGTTTACCGTGTTCACCCGTGGACTAATTTTTTCCCTGCGTCCCCATCAGCGTAGATCTGCGTTCATCTGCGGCTAAAAATCTTTCTCAGTAGACGATCACTCCGCGGGCGTTCTTGCCCGCAACCATGTCCTCGATCGCCTGCGGCGCCTCGTCGATGGTGTAGGTCTGCGAGACCATGTCGTCGAGGTTGAGCTTGCCGGCGCGGTAGAGGTCGAGCAGCATCGGCATGTCGGAACGGAAATTGGTGTCGCCGTAGAAGCTACCCTTGATCGTCTTGCCGTCCATCGACAGCATCAGGGCGTTGAACGGCACCGAGTCGGTCAGCTTGCCGACGCCGACGATCACCGTAGTGCCGCCGCGCCGCGTCGCGAAGTTCGCGGCAACCATCAGATCCGGCACGCCGACTGCCTCGAAGCTGTAGTCCGGGCCGTGGCCGCCGGTGAGCTCCTTGCACTTGCCGACCGCATCCTCGTTGCCGCCGTTGACGGTGTGGGTCGCGCCGAAGTTGCGCGCCATCTCCAGCTTGTTGTCGGCCAGGTCGACCGCGATGATCGTGCTCGCCCCGGCCAGGCGCGCGCCTTGGATGATCGACAGGCCGACACCGCCGCAGCCGAAGACGGCGACGCTCGCACCCGCGTGGACGCCGGCGGTGTTGATCACCGCGCCGACCCCGGTCATGACACCGCAGCCGACCAACGCCGCCTTTTCGAGGGGGATTTCCTTGTCGATCTTGACCGCGGAGATCGCCGGGACGATCGCTTCCTCGGCCATGCAGCCGAGGAACTGCATCACCAGCAAGTCCTCGTCGCCCTTCTTGACGCGCGCAGTGCCGTCGAGCATCAGCCCGGTCGGTGCACCCTTCTCGCAGAACTGGGGCAGCTTGTGGTTGCAAAAGTGGCAATGCCCGCAGGCTGGGGCGAAGCTGAGCACGACGTGATCGCCGACCTCGAACTCGGTCACCCCCTCGCCCACCTCGGCGACGACTCCGGCGCCTTCGTGGCCGAGAACCATCGGCTTGGGAAGAGGCAGGGTACCGTTGATCACCGACAGGTCGGAGTGACACACCCCGGTTGCCGCCATCTTGATCTTGAGCTCGCCCGCCTTCGGACCGTCCAGGGTCACATCTTCGACCGCGTACTTGTCGATGTCTCGCGTTACCACTGCCTTCATCGGAACTCCTTATGTTGGGAAATTGCCCCGGGCTTCGCAGCCGAACCGCACCCCAAAAACGAGGTCGCGATCCGGCGCCACGAATAGGGCCCGAACAGACGTTTGACATACGCCACCCCCGACCTCGATGCCAGACCCCGCGTTTCGGCAACAACGCCCGTCGACTGAGAGAGACTTTTTAGCCGCAGATGAACGCAGATCTACGCTGATGGGGAACGGTGGGGAAAAAATAGTCCACGGGTGAACACGGAACACACGGATTGCGATGATTGGTTACCGTGTCCATCCGTGTTCTCCGTGTCCCCATTTCCCTCATCCGCGCAAATCAGCGTTCATCTGCGGCTAGAAGTTTTTCTCCCCGGCAAGTTCATCTCTCCGAGAAGATCGCCTTCCAGTCCGAGTCTGACGCGCGCGAGTCCGCCCCTTGGCAACGGGGGCGTCAGGGGGTCGAGCGGTCGGCATGCGACCGCGATGGCGAATGCGGGGGCACCGAAACGAAGGGGGGGGAGTTCGGTGCCCCCGCACGCCGAGCCACCGGCTAGGCGGGCCCGGAGGACAGTACGGCGACCTCTAGCCGGTGTTAGCAGCCCGTTCGCGGGCGGGCAGCCTCTTCGTAATCATCATTTGTTCACCGCCACCCGGCGCTTGCGCGTCGCGCCGCCACGCTGCTTCGAAGCGCTGCGCCGCGCCGGCCGGCGTGTCGCGGCCGATGCCGCGGCGGCGACTTCGGTGAGCTCGGCGAAGGCCTCGCCGACGAAGCTCTCCAGACGTTCGACGTCGGGCACCAGGTCCCAGTCCGCCGCCACTCCCCAGTAGAGCTCGCGCTCGTAGCTGAACAGGGCGATACCGAGTCCCTGGTCGTTGAACAGTGGAACGTGCGGGTAGGCGTGCACCATTCTCGAATCGAGCAGGAAGAGCGGCTCGCGCGGCCCCGGAACGTTGGTGACGATCATGTTGAACAGATGCGTCTGATTGAGCAGACGCGCGCCGAGACTGAGGATGTTGCCAGTCGTCAGCTCCGCCGCCTCGGTCAACATCTGTCCGCCGAGTGCCGACTCGTCTTCCTTGAGCGCACGCGTCATGCCGGCGATCTTGGCGAAGCGCCGCTTCGCCGAGCGCTCGCCGATCGGCGCGTCGACCATCCACGCCGAGACCCGGTTGCCGGTCTGGCCGCGCTCGTCGAGCGCGCGCACACTGACCGGAACGACGATGCGAAACGGCTCGCGCAGCGGCTCGCCGCGGTAATCGAGGAAGCGCTGCAAAGCACCCGATGCGGTGGTCAGAACCACGTCGTTCAAAGTTCCGCCGAGCGCTTCCTTCACCTTGCTGATCTCGTCGATCGAGGTCGACGTCCACGCCACCCGGCGGTGCGGCCCGACGGCGGTGTTGAACGAAGTCTCAGCCGGCGCGGCAGCGCCGGTGCGCACCAGGTCTGCGATCGCCGCCAGGCGCTTGGGCAGCTGACGTCCGGTCTCCGACGGCGTCGCAGCCGCCGCACCGAGCCCGCGCAGCAGACGACCCGAGGCACTGACGCGCCTCGCCACCTCCCGACCCAACAACTCTCCATCGGTCGGCGCACTGCGCGGGCTCCAGCCGCGCGGCTCCTCGATCGCCGTATCCGGCTCCAGTCCGAGCAGCGCCGCGAGGATGTCGACTCCGGCGACGCCATCGACCATGCAGTGATGCACCTTGGTGATCATCGCAAAGCGGCCGCCCTTGAGTCCTTCGATGAACCACGATTCCCACAGCGGACGCTCACGATCGAGCGGACGCTCGAGGATCTCGGCGCAGCGACGCTGCAACTGCTTGAAGCCACCGGGACGCGGCAGGCTGGCGTGGCGCACGTGGTACTCGATTTGAAACTGCGGATCGTCGATCCACACCGCGTCGCCGGTCAGCGGAATCGTGCGCAGCTTCTGGCGGTAGCGCGGCACCAGGTGCAAGCGCGACGCGAAGTAGCGCCGCACCGCGCCGATGTCGAGGCCCTCACCCGTCACCACCTCGCCCGGCTCGAAGACGGTAACCAAAGCGACGTGCATGTACGTATTGGGCGTCTCGAAAGCCAGAAACGATTCGTCCAACGCCGATAACCTTTCGTAATTCGCCATCACCAGCTCCTCGCCGCTACAACCTGTGCAACACCAATGCCAAAGTCGGAGAACGACGAGCGCCATCCGACAAAACGTCGTGTCGCGGCGTTCGCTGAGACCGCAGCGCACACTTCTTGAGCACGGCGAGCACAGGTTGAGCAGAGGGATCGAGCCCAAAGCCGCCTGCGGCGGCGGCCAAAGCTCTCCTTAGCCAAGGCCGGAGAGCGGCCAAAGCCCGGCTTCGCCGGGCGTCCAAATGGAGGTGCTGCTCAGCGCAGGTTGGAGATGATTTCGGCACCGCCGACGACGGTACCGATCGAGCTGCCGAGGTTGGTGAGCAAGAAAACGAGAAAGATGCGCAGCAAACGATTGCCCCACCACTCGCGCGGTGAGCGTATGTCCGTCATCACCGAGCGCAGCTCGCGCACCAGCGGCGGGCGCAGGTACGTCTGGGCGAAGGCGGCGACGTAGCCGGCGCCGATCACCGGTGTCAGGCTGGTGAACGGCGCCGCGACGAACGCGCTCACCACCGTCGCCGGATGGCCGAGCGCCAGCGCCGCTCCCAGCATCGCCGGCACACCGTTCGCCAGCACCCAGAAGAGCGCGTTCTCACCCGCAGCGCTGGCGCCTTGCCGCAAACCGATCGCGGCGATCGCGGCGATGATCAACACCGGGATGCCCCAGCCGACCCACTTCACCATCGACGAGGCCGGCGGAATCGTGTCGAGCGCGGCAAGGTCGATCTCGGTGTCGGATTCGAGCAGAGCGCGCACTCCCTTGAGGTGGCCGGCGCCGAGCACGGCGACGATGCGGTCGCCCCTGGCGCGGCGAATGCGCTCTGCGAGGTAGGCGTCGCGCTCGTCGATCAGCACCCGCTTGAGCGCCGGAAACTCACGCCCGAGCTCGTCCATCATGGTCGAGACCACGTCCTGCTCGCGCAGCTTGCGCAGATCCTCTTCACTCATCTCCGGGTTGTCGAAGAGCGAAGCGAACATCGCGCCGACCAGCTGCAACTTTCGCCAGAACGAGAGCGCCCCCCAGGCGCGACGCAGGGTGGTGCGCACGTCGCGATCGCTGAGCTCGATCGTCTTGCCCAACTGATCGGCGGCGAGCGCCGCCGCCAACAGCTCGGCACCGGGCTTCACCCCGAGCTGTCCGCCCAGCTGCTTCTGGTAAGAAGCCAGCACGAGGTTGAAGATCAACGTGCTCAGCTGCTTCTCGCGCAGCACCTGCCGCAAGTCGAGCGACTCGAACTTCTGCTCGTTCTTGAGTGCTTCGTAGCGGCGGACGTCGAGCTCGACACAGACGCAGTCCGGGTCCTCGGATTCGATCACCTCGCGGGCGAGATCGGCCGATTCCTGGGAAACGTGGGCGGTGCCGACGAGAATGAACTCGCGCTCTCCTCTGCTGACCACCGCCACGTCGCGCGACTCCCGCGATCGCTCGACGGCGGCGCCGACACCCGTGCCCTCGCTCATCCGGGAAGGAATTATCCCGCCCTCCGGCGTAATGCCACCCGCCCGCGCCGGCTGGGCCCAGCCCGATCGGGGGGATTCGGTTTCCCCCGCGGCCCAGCCGCCCGTACACTTCGCAGGGCGGCGCCTTCCATGTAAGGTGCGGGCGATGACCTCTCCCTTCCCGCGTCGGCTCGGTGCCTTGGTCTCGGTGTCCCTCTGCTTTGCGGTCAGCGCCTGCCTTTTCGGCAATCGCGAGCCGCTCCACGAGGAAGTGCGCAGCGGCGACCCCGAAGCGGTGCGCGAGGCACTCGCCAACGGCGGCGACGTCGAGCGCAAGCTGTGGTCGGACGGCAGCAAGGCAATCCACTTCGCCGCGATGCAGGGCGACGACGAGATCCTCGAGATCCTGCTCGACAACGGCGCCGAGGTCGACCCGCGCCGCCGGCCCGACGGCGCCACTCCGCTCCACCTCGCCGCCGCCGGCGGACATACCAGCACTGTCGCCCTGCTGATCCACGCCGGCGCCGACGTCGACGCCAAACAGTGGGACGACGGTAGCGCCCCGCTGCACCGCGCTGCCGAGGGCGGTGACGACGCGATGATCGACGACCTGCTCGACGCGGATGCCGATCTCGAAGCGACCCGCTGGGACGGCACCACCCCGCTCTACGCCGCGGCGGCACTCGACCGCCAGGAGATCGTCGACCTCCTGATCGAGCGCGGCGCCGTCGATACCAGCGCCGATCTCGCCCAGGGGGAACGCGTCCGCGCCGCCGCCTACTCCGGTTCGGCGGAGAGCCTGGAGAGGGCGCTCGACACCACTCCGCCGAGCGCAGCCCGCGAAATCGAGCGAGCCGCCGCGCCCGTGGCGCGTCCGCAAACCGTCGAAGCCGGCGCCGCAGCAGCAACCGGCGGCGCCACTGCAGTCGCAGCTGCCGCAGCGGCGAAACCAGCCGCCAGTGACGACGGCGCCGAGCCGGTTCCCGCCGAGAGCGACCAAGCAGTACCGCCGCCGCCGGCCAGCGACCAAGCAGCGGCGCGGCAAGTCGGCAGCCCCGCAGTCGCCGCTCCGGCCCCCAGCCCGAGCCCAGTCGCGGCCGTTGCGCCAACCGCGGCGCCGATCCCGGGCGTGGTCGACGAGCCCGACGACCAGGGACGCACCGCCTTGTTCATCGCCGCCGGCGAAGGCCACGCGGCACTCGTCCGACGCCTCCTCGAAGCCGGCGCCGATCCGACGCTGGCCGACAACGACGGAGACACCCCGCTGCACGCGGCGGCCGCCGCCGGGCACGCGGAAGCAGTCGCTGCGCTCCTCGAGACCAAGGTCGTCGAGGTCGACGCCGCCGACAATGCAGGGGTGACCCCGCTGCATCTGGCCGCAGCGATCGACGCTCCCAACGTCGCCGGCGCCCTGCTCGGCGCCGGCGCGGACGTCGGACACACCGACAACCAGGGGCGCGATGCCTTCCTCTTCGCGTGCGAACAAGGCGCGGTGAAAACCGCCCGCCTGCTCTACCGCGAGGGCGACGAGACTCGCACCGCCGGCGATCTGCAGCGCAGCGCCCTGCACCAGGCTGCGGCGGGCGGTTCGCTCGAGATCGCGACCTTCCTGGTCGACCGCGGCGCCACCGTCGACGCCCGCGACAGTGACCAGGCAACGCCGTTGCACCTCGCCGCCTACGCCGCGCACCCGGCGATCGCCGAGTACCTGATCGACCTCGGCGCAGACCCGCGCGCAACCATGAAGAACGGCGCCACCCCGCTGCACCTGGCGAGCCAGGAGGGCGACCTCGAAACCTGCCGCCTGCTGATCGCGGCCGGCGCCGCGGTCGGCGCAGCCGACCAGCTCGGCTACACCCCGCTACACGGGGCGGCGTATTCGGGGAACGGCGACATCGCCAAGCTGCTGATGGCCAACGGAGCCGACCCCGCGCAACGCAGCCACAATGGCTCCCTGCCCGCCGACGTCGCCAAACGAAAAGGCCATCGCGAGCTCTTCGAAGAGCTCCTCGCCGCCGCCGGCGAGCGCCGCTACCCCAACACGCGCGACGCTAAACGCCGCACTCGACCGTGAGCCCGCGAGTGCCGCCGGAAGACTCCGGCGGCACCCGGGCCCCCATGGGCGCCGGCTGCGGCTGTCCTCACACAGCGGCGCGCGATCGCTGCTGGTGAAACTACGGGGCAGCCCCGCGAGCGCCGCCGGGAAATCCCGACGGCGCCCGCGGCCCCCCTGCGTGCGCCAGGGTGCGCGGCGTGCACGCACCCGCACACTTCGTTACCGCCGGGCGATTGCCGATCCGCCGACCCCTTCGGGCCGGCGGTCGCGGGGCAGGAGATGCTGGGAGGTCAGGACCAGGAGCGGACGGTTCGGTTGCGGACTGGTCAGGAAGCATCATCAGGAGTCGGTTCCTATCGGCATCGCCCGGCGATCTCACAAACTTCTCGACCGGTGCGTCTCGCTCTCCATCCAAAGCCAATCACGTGCCAAGCCCGGTATCGCCAAAAGCGTTCCCGCAGCCCCCCATCACGATGGCTGATCTCGCAAAACCGCAAGATCGCATCGCAGAGCCGCAACCATACTCGCAATTCTGCAAACGAGCGTTTCCAATGCCCCGGGTCCCCTAACTAGTTGATTTATCTACGATCCAGGGAGTCCGCGGATGCGCCGCCCGAGCTGGCGAGGAAGCGAAGCGGCTACTTGAGCCCCGGGCGAACGGGAATTAATCTGCCGCCGTGCTCTTGCTCGCTCACGATACGCCGATCGAATGGACCGAGGCGGTGCTCGCCGACTTCGACGCATTTCTCCAAGACCACGCGGCCAACGAGCGCAAAGCTTCGGCGGCGGCGATGCGGCTCGCCGTGCACCACTTCGACGTGCCGCATCTGGTCGACGCAATGGTCGAGGTCGCCGGCGAGGAGCTCGAGCACTTCCGTCAGGTGTACGAGGTTCTGCGCAGCCGCGGCACCGATCTCGGCCAGGACGCGCCCGACCCTTACATGACGCGCATGCACGGCTTGATGCGCAAAGAGAGAAAGTCGCAGTTTCTGCTCGACCGCCTGCTCGTGTTCTCGCTCATCGAGGCACGCGGCTGCGAACGTTTCGGCTTGCTCGCCGAAGTCCTCGAGCCCGGCGCCATGAAAGACTTCTACGCCGAGCTGACGCGCGCCGAGGCGCGCCATCGCGGGCTCTTCGTCCGACTGGCGCGCGAGCTCTTCGCGTCCGACGAGGTCAACGACCGCTTGCAAGAGCTGGTTGCGGGCGAAGCCGAGATTGCCGCGACACTGCCGTTCCGCGCCGCACTCCACTGACGCGCGATGCGCGTTCTCCACCTGACTCGCGACTACCCGCCGCGCAACTGCGGCGGCATCTCGAGCGCGGTACCGGCACTGGTCGACGCCCTCGCCGGCATCGGTGTCGACAATGCGGTGATCTCCTTCGACAGCTGGCGCGGTCGCGCCCGCGGGCCGGCATCGTTCGCCGCCGCCGCACAGCACGGCATCCTGCTGCGGATCGAGCGTGGCTCTCCCGTGGCAGAGATCAGCGCCGCGCACGACCGTTTCGAGCCCGACCTGATCCACGTCCACCACGAGAACCTCGGCCCCTTCGCTTTCCAGCTCCGCGTCGAGCGAAACACCCCGATCGTCTACACGGCCCACACCTACCAATGGCGCGCGGCGCGATCGTCGAGCGACCAGCGTCAGCTGTTGTCACAATCCGACGGGGTCTTGGCGCCCTCCCACGCGCTGGCTGAGCTGATCCGGCCGCACACTGCGGCGCCGGTCGAAATCAGCGCCAACGTAGTGCGCGCGCCGACTGCGGGACAACGGTCGCCGGCCCCGGCGACCGTCGCCTACGTCGGCCGCTTCGACCATACCAAGGGCACCGATCTCCTTTTCGAGGTCATGCGTTTCGGCATGCGCGCCCACGGCGAGCTTCGCTTCGTCGTCGCCGGCGGCAACCCCGCCAATCGGCGCAGCGAACGCGCCTGGCGACGCCGCTGGCTGGAAACCGCGGAGGTCGGTCAGGAGAGTCGCGTGCGCTTCACCGGCTGGCTCGACGCCGAAGGCCTCGAAGAAGTCTACCGCCGAGCCACGCTGCAGATCGTACCCAGCCGGTTCGAAACCTTCGGCCTGGCGGCGGCGGAGGGAATGGCGCGCGGAGTACCGGTCGTCGCCAACCGCGCCGCAGCGCTGGCCGAGCTGATCGACGACCAGCGGACCGGATTTCTGATCGACGGCGATGATCCAGACGCGATGGCGCGCCGCATCGTCGAGCTGTGCCAACGATCCGATCAGCTCGCCGCGGTTGCCGCTGCCGCGCGCGAAACGATCCACACCCGCTTCGCCGCCCCGGTCGTCGCTGCCGCCACGAGGTCGTTCTATGAGCGCTTCGTTTAGAGGCTAACGGCTCGGGCAGAGGGCTACACCGCCGGGGATGGCGGAACCCCCATTGGGACGCTCTCCGGAGCGTCGGCGAAGGAGAGCTTTGGACTACCCCAAGCGTTCGATCACCGCCGAGGCGAACGCGGCAGTGCCGAGCTCGCCGCCGAGGTCACGCGTTTTGCAACCGTCGCGCAGCGCCTGATTGTACGCGGTCTTGATCCGCTCGGCGCTGGCAGCGGCGCGCTCGTCGCTGCGCTCGCGCGCGATGTGGTTGAGCAGCATCACCCCCGACATGAGGAGCGCCAGCGGATTGGCGACATCCTTGCCCGCGATGTCCGGCGCCGACCCGTGCACCGCCTCGAAGATCGCGTATTCGTCGCCGAAGTTGGCGCCCGGCACGACGCCCAGACCACCAACCAGTCCGGCGGCGAGATCGCTGACGACGTCGCCGTAGAGATTCTCGAGCAGCAACATGTCGAACTGGGTCGGATCCTGCACCAACTTCATGCAGCCGGCGTCGATGATCATCTCCTGGTAGTGGATGTTCGGATAATCGCGCGCGTGCACCCGCTTGGCGGCGGCGATGAAGATTCCGTCGCTCATCTTCATGATGTTCGCCTTGTGGAACACCGCCAGCTTCTTGCGCTCCCGCTGCGTCGCGTAGCGAAAGGCCCAGTGGGCAATGCGCTCGCACGCACTCTCCGTCGCAACCTTCATGCTGATGACGACGTCGTCGGTCACGCGGTTCTCGGCGCCGCTGTAGAGCCCCTCGGTGTTCTCGCGGATGATGATCAGGTCGACTCCGTCGAACCGGGTCGGCACCCCTTCGAGCGAGCGCACCGGCCGCACCGCCGCGTACAAGTTGAGACGCTTGCGCAGCTGCACGTTGACCGAAGCGAAGCCGGTACCGACGGGGGTCGTGCAAGGCCCTTTCAGCCCCAAGCCCGACCGCTCGATGGCGCGCAGTGTCTGTGCCGGCAACACTTCTTCACCGGCGTTGAGCGCGGCAATTCCGGCGCGCGCTTCGCTCCACGAGATCGGCGCGTCCGCCGCTTCGAGAATCCGCACGACTTCGCGCGTCACTTCCGGACCGATCCCGTCGCCGGGAATCAACACTACCGAGTGCATCAGTCGATCGCTCCGCCGCGCCGCGCGACCACAAACCCAAACCAATCACCGCATCGACTCATACGCCGACGCTAGCCGGAATCCTCCGCCGACGCCATGCAGCCCCGCGCCAGTCGATACACTTCGCACCGATTTCTTGCGCGCGGCACGAACACATCGCACGAATCCTTATTGCGCCGATTTCGATCCCTGAAGCCGGGCACACACGGAGCACGCGTAGAGTGCGACACAGGTCAACCGCGACCGACAAGCCCCAAGTTACCGATCTCAGCTCGCGCAACACTGCTGACCCCCCTGAAGTCCCCCCTTGGTAAGGGGGGACGAGTTCTGGCCCCCCCTCCTTGCCAAGGAGGGGGTTAGGGGGAGGTCAAAATGCGCCGTAAGGCGCTTCCTTGTTACCGATCTCAGCTCGCGCAACACTGCTGACCCCCCTGAAGTCCCCCCTTGGTAAGGGGGGACGAATTCTGGCCCCCCCCTCCTTGCCAAGGAGGGGGTTAGGGGGAGGTCAAAATGCGCCGTAAGGCGCTTCCTTGTTACCGATCTCAGCTCGCGCAACACTGCTGCCCCCCCCTGAAGTCCCCCCTTGGTAAGGGGGGACGAGTTCTGGCCCCTGGCACCTCGGTCCCAAGATCCACCGCGAACCGGCTGACCCCCCTGAAGTCCCCCCTTGGTAAGGGGGGACGCGAAACGGGTTCTGGGAACGTGTCGCCAAACTGGTCCGGCGCTCGACAACTCCCGCGATCGCGGCGGTGGCACCGAACAAAGTCAGAAGCCGACTTCGAGGACTCCGATACCGTCGGGAAACGAAAGCCCGTCACGCAGGGTCTCCGGCGCCAAGGGAGCCCCATCCTCGAAACGAATACGCCGCACCGAGCCCGTGCGTTGACCGGGGCCTGGTCCACTTTCGCGCAACACCAGTCCGAGGTCGGCGAAGTAGACCGTACCATCGGAATCGACACCGAGCCCGAGCGGTGTACCGGTCGAGAACGGCTCGGGTCCCAGCCTCTCGCCAGGCGGCGGCTCGAGGATCTTGCGCAGGAAGGCGCCGGCGTCGTCGTACTCGGCAATGACCCCGTTGATCACGCTGCTGACGAGAAACGTGCCGTCCGGCGTCGCCACCACCGAGTTGGGAGAGATGATGTTGCCATCGATCGCAATGAAGTGATCGCGACGAACCTCACTCGCCAACGGCGCGCCGGTCGCGTCGACACGCCCGCAGCCGCCTTCGGCGGTGTCGGCAGTCGGGAACGGAGCGGCGTAGCGCAGCACACCCGCGGTCGCGCCGCGCGCGCTGGCGATGTACACGTCGCCGTCGGAGTGCACGTACACGCTCCCTGCCGTGCCGACGGCAGTGTCGAGCTTGCAAAATGCCGGCTCGGCGACGTCCAACGGCGGAAACCAGAGAATGACCTGGCCGGTCTCGGCGCCCGCCGCCTGGTTGCCGACGTCGGTCGTGATCAAGCGACCGTCATCGAGAAAGGCACAGCCGTACGGCTCGGCCTGGTTGAGCGGCTCCTCCCCCTCGCTCCCCTCGCCCTGGAAAGTCGTATTCAGCTTGCCGATCTGGGTCGCCGAGAGCTCGCCGACAACCGTGCCGTCGAGGGCGAACACTCCCCATCCGGCCGGCGGATCGGGTTGCCCGGTGTCCTCGCCCGCGATGAAGGTTCGACCGTCGGCCGTCAGGCAAATCTGGCCGTTGATGTCGCGACCCGTCGCCGGATCGTCGGCAGCACTGGCAATGACCACCTGCTGGCGATCGGGATCGTCGATCGAGTAGGCCCAGAGCCGATTGCCCTCGGCGCCAAAGACGACACGTTCCGGCACCGCGTCATCGTCGTCTCCGCAACCCGCCGCGAAGAGGAGCACCGCCAATCCGAACATACGAAGAGATCGCATCCCTTCCCCCTTTTCGCGCGAACCTCATCCCTACCGCATGCCGTAGTCAAGGAAACGCCTGACCCCACGGCCAGGCGCGACGGCGCGAATGCGAACGAGTTGCAGGCCGGCACACCCGGGCAGTAGAAGGATCGGCAACCCAACGAGGAGACCCACCGATGGCGGCATTCATGAAGGACTACGACGCGCAGGCCTACGCGGCACTGAGAATCGTTTGCGGGTTTCTCTTCCTGTTCCACGGCACCTCGAAGCTCTTCGGTTTCCCGACGCCAGCTCCCAGCGAAGCGCCCGCGTTCATCCTCTACTCCGCCGGGCCGATCGAGCTGATCGGCGGAGTCCTGGTGATGATCGGTCTGTTTACCCGTTGGAGCGCGTTCATCTGCAGCGGCACGATGGCGGTCGCCTACTGGGTCGGGCACGGCTACAAGGCGCTGCTGCCGATCGTCAATCACGGCGAGCTCGCGGTGCTCTACTGCTTCGCGTTCCTCTACATCGCGGCGCGCGGCCCCGGGATCTGGAGTGTCGATGGAGGGAGTTAGAGAGAAAGAGAAGGCTATAGGCTCGGGCTGAAGGCTATAGGCTCGGAAACCTGTGCCCTTTGGGACGCTCTCCTTCGTCAAGGCTTCGGAGAGCTTTGGACCATTCGGCCCACCAAGCCAAGAGGCAAAGGAGAGCCGTGCTCAATCGTAGTCGAACACTTCGACGACGTGGTTGCGGTTGAAGCGCACCTGGCGCTCGGCGCCGCCGCCGGTCTCGATTCGCTCGTCGCGCCAGCGCTCGAAGCGGTGCGTGATCAACGTGTCGGGCTCGCACAACAGCCGAACCCGATTCTCGATCGACACCGAAACGTCGGCGAGCTCGGCTTCGGAACCCGGCGCCAGTTGCGCGACCATCTTGCGGGTCGCCTCGACCAAGGCCGCCGCGCCGCGTTCGGTCGGTCGCGATTCGATGGTCAGCTCGACACAGCGCCGCTCGCCATCGCGTGAGCAGGTCGCCTCCCCGACCCAGGCGAATACGACCTCCAGCTCGAGCCCGCCGGACTCGAGCATCGGGTGCTCCGCTTCGGTCACCAAGCTGAGCGGTTCGCCGAAGGTCATGTCGGCACCGCTCCACGCAGCCACTCGGGAGTTCCAAGCGTCTGCAACTTGGGAGGCCAGCACCTGCTCGGTGAAGACCTGGTCGAGCAGCGCCTGCGCTTGCGCCCGCGCCGCTTCGTGGTTCGGCCCCTCCTGGCCTTGCATCAGGCTCATGATCAAATCCATCGCCTGGGCGCGAAACTCCTCGAGATGAACCACCCGCAGGAACTCGCCCTCGGCGCCGACCACGAACCCCGGCGACAACGAGGCCAGCGATTCGATCAGCCCGCCGCCGCCAAACGTATCGACGGTCTCCTCGATCAACAATCCGTCCGGTGCCTCGCGCACCATGAGCCGCGAGCGCAGCTTGACCCGAACCGGCTTCTGCCCGGACCGCGCGATGTCACCTTCGCTTTCCACATTGGCGGTGAGGCCCACCGGCCAACCGAAGCGCAGGGAGACCACCGTGCCCGGCGCGGGCTCGACTGCCGGCGCCGGGTCCGCTTCCGCCACCGGCGCCTTCTTACCGGCACAGGCTGCAAAGCAGGACGCCGCCAAAACCAATCCAACGATTCGAATCGTCTTCATCTTTCCTCCTCGTCCGCGAACAAGAGCTCGCGACGCAACCGGTCGCTGGCGCGCGCCTCTTCACGCTGTCGCACACCGGAGCTCCAACCGAGCAGCTCCCGCATCCGTTCGCCGAGCGCTCCAACCAGAGCGTCGCGCTGCGCCGGCTCGAACAGCGCCGCGCGGGTGCGGCGGTACAACACGTCCTCGATGCAGGTCGCGCCCTCCCGGGTGACCGCCCAGTCGACTTCGCCGGCGAGAACCGGACTGCCCGTCACCACCGCCGCGCGACCGAGCTCGAGCACCTGCTCGGCATCGCTGCCGTAGAGCGCAACCAGGCGCTCTGCGGCAGACGTCGACAGCCGCTGCGCCGCCGCCAGCTGATCGGCACGACCGGCGCTGCCGCCGCTGAAATCGCCGCCCGGCAGCGGCTGGTCCTCGAGCGACGCCGCGGCGGAGCCCGTGCCGAGTCCCTCCGCCGCGACGTCGACGATCCGTTTCGCCATCGGCCGGAAGCCGGTCAACTTGCCTCCGGCGACGGTGACCATGTTCATCGGTCCGCGCGTAATCTCGTCGCGCCGTGACAGCTCCTGCACCCCCTTGCCGGCCTCGGCCAGCAACGGCCGCAGACCGGCCCACGCGGCGACGACGTCGGCGTCGCCCACCGCCGCCGACGGACAGTAGCGCGACAGCGGTTCGAGCACGTACTCGACGTCCTCGCGGGTCACCCCGGGCCAAACCCGCGCCGCCCCCGTATAGTGCGTATCGGTGGTGCCGACGTAGGTCACACTGCCGCGCGGGATCGCGAACAAGGTGCGCCGGTCGCCGGCGGTGAGCAACAGCAGATGGCGCACCGGAAGTCGGTCGCGCGGGAAGCACAGGTGCACGCCTTTCGACAGCGCCAGAACGCTCGGTGCGGCCGCGTCTTCGAGCCGGCGAACGGCTTCCACCCACGGGCCGGCGGCATTGACGATGGCGCGCCCGCGGATGCGCACCGACTCACCGCTGAGACCGCACTCGGCAACGACCCCCTCGGCGGCCGCGCCGTCGCCGAAGATCGACCGAACCCGCAGGTAGTTGAGGCAGACCGCGCCCAGGGCCGCCGCGGCGCGCAGATTGGCGATCACCAGACGCGCGTCGTCCGTCAGATACTCGCGATAGGCGCAGGCGTAGGGAAAGGCGTCGCGGTCGAGCACCGGCTCCTCGCGCGCCAGATCGTCCGAATCCCAGTTGCGGTGCACGTCCTCGGCCTCGACCCCGCCAAGTTTCTCGTAGGTTGTGATCGCGGTGCGAAACTTGAGCAGTCCGGCCCGCGAGCGCACCGGCAGTACCATCCACCTGCGCTGCGCCAGGTGCGGCGCGATGCGGCGCACCACCTTGCGCTCGGTAGCCGTCTCGCGCACCAGGGCGACGTCGCCCAGGGCGAGGTAGCGCAACCCGCCGTGGATCAGCTTCGACGAACGACTCGACGTGCCCGCCGCGTAGTCTTCGGCTTCGACCAGCGCCACGCTCAGGCCGCGCGCCGCCGCCTCGCGCGCCGCTGCGGCACCGGTGATGCCGCCGCCGATGACGACGATATCGAACTGTCGCCGCTCGAGCTCGGCGAGCGTGGCGGCGCGACGCCTGCTGTCGAGACACTCCACACCGCCAGCTGCTACTCGATTGCAGCCCGCGGCACCAGCGCTCGCCGCGTCGGCTCAGCTTCGGGCGCCCGCTGCCGCCCTGCCGACGTACACAGCATGGCGCAATCCGCCGCGTCCGATCCGGCGCAGCTGGACCGTGAATCCACTGCGCTCGAGGCGGCGCGCGAAGGCACGGTTGGGAGCCTCCGACCAGACCGCGAACACGCCCCCAGGTTTGACCACCTGGCGAATCGCCGCCAGCATCTTGCGCCCGAACAACGGGTCGTCGTCGCCACCAGGGCCCTCGTAGAGATCGAATACGATCGCGTCGTAGGTCGGCTTGCCTGCCGCCGCGGCGATCGTCTCGCTCACGCTTTCGACGCGCACGGTGCAACGGTGGTCGCGCAGGGCCGACGCATTGACCGCCGCCAGCGGTCCATTGCACCAGTCGACGACCCGCTCGCTGAGCTCGGCCACGACGACCGACGCTGCAGCCGGCAACTGGTCGAGCGCAGCCCGCAGGGTGCAACCCATACCGAGCCCGCCAACCAGCACACGCGGCGCCGAGCGGCCGGCAATCGCCCGGCACGCCAGCTCGGCGAGACCGGTCTCGGAGCGCGAGGCGCGGCTGTTCATCAGAACCCGGCCAGCGATCGTGATCAGGAAATCATCGTCGCCGCGCCGGCGCAGCTCGAGCGTTCCCGACTCGGTCTCGACCCGATCCACGATACTCCACGCCCGCATCAGCCGATGTTCGCGCCACAACCGGTGCAGCGCAACACTACCTCAGTAGGAGTAGCTCGAAACGCCGACGCGGCGGCCGTCGGGGTCGCGCAAATAGATCGTGTGCTCGGTCTCGCCGTCGAAACAACCGCGCTCGCGCGCCAGGGTCCGCAGGCGGATGCGTTCGCCCGGCGTAACCCGAAACGCCGCCAGCTCCAGCGAAGCCGGAGGATAGGGCGGCTCGCCCACCTGCCGCGCCTCGAGCATCAACACCGCTCGTTCGCCGAGATCGAGCCAAAGCGAGCGCGGCGCTTGGTCGCGCACCACCGCGAAACCGAGCAAGCCGCAGTAGAACTCGCGACTCCGGTCGAGGTTCTCGACGCGAAAGGCCAGGTGGTGCAACTCCATGATTCGCAGGCTCGCACCGCAACCGCGCCAGATCAAAGCCGGCGCCCATTTGTTTGACTATACCCGTGGGCGGTTCTATCGATCCCCCATGGGGGAGGGACATGATCGGCGGTAGCCGGCGGCGTCCGCAATCGGTTGCGCTGGTCGCGCTGATCGCCAGCTTGCTCGCCGGCTGCGGCTCCGATGGAGGGAGCAACGACTCCGCAAACGTCGCCTCCGCCAAGCGAGGCTACGTCGTCTCCTCGTTCAGCTACGTCTTCCCCGAGCACGACGGCGATCCCTGCCCCGGTGGGTTCACCCGCGGTCCGGCCGAGATCCGGCGCGACGAGGGAATCGATCTCCCCAACAGCTGTCCCGATCCGGAGAGCTTCTCCGACCCCGAGTTCAAGACGCTCGACGGCCCCGGTCGCTTGCCGGGCATCGACCTCGACGGAGTCACATCCACGGTCGGCCTCGGCGGCACCTGCGCCCATGCCGACTTCTCCGGTCCCGCCGGTGAGCCGGGGATCGACTACGGTTTCTGGCGCGCAGTCGGCTGCGTGCGCGGATTCCAGAAGGACGAGATCTCGCACATCGTCATCGAGGAGGCGGTCGTCAACGGATCGATGACGATCCTAATCGACGTCGACGGAGTCGACGACGAGACCAACGATCGCGCCGTCACCGCGCAGATCTTCGGCAGCACCGACGTACCGCCGGTCGGTGCCGACGGCGAGCTGCTGCCCTTCGCGACTCTGACGATCCACGAGGATCAAACCTTCCACGGCGCCCTCGGCGAGGGCGAGATCGTCGACGGGGTGCTGCTGGTCGGGCCGATGGACATCAATCTGCGCCTCAACATCCAGATCGTCGACGGCAACCAGTCCCTGAGCAACGGTTACCTGCGCCTGGAGTTTCATGAGGACGGCTCGGCGAGTGGCCAGATCTTCGGCTACCAACCGATCGCCGAGGCCTACGACATCTTCGGCATCCAAGCGGGGCGCGCCGGTGCGGAAGCGCTGTCGTACACCTGCACCGGGTTGTGGTCCGCGCTGAAGTCCGAAGCCGACGGCCACCCGGACCCCGAAACCGGCGAGTGCTCGACCATCTCCGTCGCCTACCGATTCGAAGCGGTGCCGGCGTTCGTCGAGAAGCGGGGGCTGGACGAATGACACGCCGGACGATTCGCCCCCAGCTTACCCCAGTCGCGCGATTCTTTTGCGCCGCGCTCTGTGCCGCCTGGCTGGCGGCCTGCGCAGGCGACGGACCGAGCAGCGGTGGGGGTGGCGGCGGACCGATCGTCGCCCCGTTGGTCGAAGCCGGGCCGATGGCGATGCGACGCCTGACCGAACGCCAGTATCGCCAGACCATCGCCGACGTCTTCGGCGACGAGACCGAGATCCCCGGTCGCATCGAGCCCGACAATCGGCAGCTCGGGCTATTCGCCGTCGGCTCGACCCAGGTCAGCGTCACCGCGTCGGGATTCGAGCAGTACGAGTCGATCTCGCGCAGCATCGCCGAGCAGGCGCTCGCGCCGGAGAAGCGCGACGGCCAGGTAGAGTGCGCTCCGAGCGATCCACAAGGCCCCGACGACGAGTGCGCGCGCGCCTTCGTCGCGCGCATCGGCCGCCAGCTCCTGCGTCGAGGGCTGAGCGAGGAGGAGATCGAGTCGCGCGTCGCGGTCGCCGCCGAGAGCGCCGCCACCCTCGGCGACTTCTGGGCCGGCCTGCAGGACGCGCTGACGACATTGCTCCTGTCGCCCGAGTTCCTGTTTCGCATCGAGGAGGCGGAAGTCGACCCCGGCGCCCCCGGCCGCATGCGGCTGACCAGCCTGTCGATGGCGTCGCGGCTCAGCTATTTCCTGTGGAACGGGCCACCGGACGAGGAGTTGCTCGCCGCCGGCGAACGCGGCGACCTGGTCGACGACCAGCTGCTCGAGGAGCAGGTCGAGCGCATGCTCGCCTCGCCACGGCTCGAGCGCAGCGTGCGCGCCTTCTTCGGCGATCTGTTCGCCTTCGCCGACATCGATCAGGGACTGGTTCGCAAGGACCCGATCCTCTTCCCCGCGTTCAGCCAGGAGATGATCGGCGACGCCGCCGAGCAGACCTTGCTCACCGTGGTCGACCACCTGGTCGCCCAGAGCGGCGACTACCGCGACCTCTTCACCACCCGCAAAACCTTTCTCTCGCGCCCGATCGGCATCGTCTACAAGCTGCCGGTTGCGACTCGCGACGGATTCGAGGAGTTCGAGTTCCCGGCATCCGACCCGCGCGCCGGACTGCTCAGCCACATCAGCCTGCTCGCTCTCTATTCCCACTCCGGGCGCGGCTCACCGACGCTGCGCGGGAAGTTCGTCCGCGAAGTCCTGCTCTGCCAGGACGTGCCGCCGCCGCCGGGCGATGTCGACTTCTCCGACTTCGCCGACGCCGACACCCTGACGTTGCCGACCGCGCGCGACCGACTCGAGCTGCACGTCGTCAACGAGACCTGCGCCGGCTGTCACGCGTTGATGGATCCGATCGGCCTCGGCCTGGAGAAGATGGACGGCATCGGCGCCCTGCGCGAGACCGAGAACGGCGCAACGATCGACCCCTCGGGTCAGCTCAACGGCGTGCCGTTCCGCGATGCCAAACAGCTCGGCCGTGCACTCTCGCGCGACCCGCTACTCGGCCCCTGCTTCGTCGAGAACTACTTCCGCTACGCGATGGGTCGCGCCATCGCCGACGGCGAGGCCGAGCACGTCGACTACATCGCCGCCAAGCTGGAGCGCGACGGCTACGCCCTGCGCGACCTGCTGCGCATGATCGTCCTCGGCGACGCCTTCCGCACCACCTCGGGCCCGCGCGAGGTGGTGCCCGAGCCTACCCCCGATCCGAACCAAACCCCGGACAGCACGGGTACGCCGGGTAACGGCGATGCGACGCCGACGCCAGGCGAAGGTACTCCGCGCCCGACCGACGACACATCGCCGGCGCCGACTCCCACCGGCCCCACTCCCACCCCGACGGTGCGCCCGACCCGCACGCCGACGCCGACCACGGCTCCGGTCTTCTTCAGCACGATTCAGGAGGAGATCCTCAACCGACGCTGTATCGATCTGCCCTGCCACAGCGAGGTCAGCCGCGCCGGCGGCCTGTTGCTCGAGGGCAGCGGCGCATACGACGACCTGGTCGGCGTCGAGCCGACCAACGCCGCGGCGCGCGGCGACGATTTCCTGCGAGTCGCCGCCGGGGAGCCGGTCGACAGCTTCCTGTTGTTCAAGGTCCTCGGTCCGTCCGATCCGATTTTCGGCTCGCGCATGCCGCTAGGCGGCGGCATGCTCGCCGACGACGAGATCGACCTGATCGAAGCCTGGATCGCAGGCGGAGCCGAACGATGAAGACCCCTCCGATCAGCCGAAGAACCGTCTTGCGCGGCATCGCCGGCGGCGCCGCCGTGTCGGTCGGGCTGCCGCTGCTCGAGATCTTCCTCAACGACAACGGCACCGCGCTCGCCGGCGGCGCACCGCTGCCGCTGCGCTTCGGAACCTGGTTCTGGGGCTGCGGCATGAACCCGGCGCGCTGGGCGCCCGTGAGCGAAGGCGCCGATTACGAACTCTCGCCCGAGCTCGAGGTCCTCGGCTCGCTGAAGAGCGAGGTCAGCGTGCTCAGCGGCTTCAACGTGTTCCTCGACGGAGCCCCCAACGAGCCGCACTACACCGGCGTGCTCGCCAACCTCACCGGGACCACTCCGCCCGATGCCGGCGAACAGAAAGCGCCGACACTCGACACGCTGATCTCGGCGGTGCACGGCGGATCGACTCGGTTCCGCTCACTCGAGTTCTCGGCGACCGGGGTGCCCAGCCAGACCTTCAGCCGCGAGAGCGACAGCATCCAGAACGCTTCGATCGTCTCGCCGATCGAAGCCTACAACCGCATCTTCGGCGACGGCTTCTTCGACCCCAACGAGGGGCCGTTCGTGCCCGACCCCAAGACCATCCTCCGCGGCAGCGCCCTCTCCGCGGTGGCGGAGGACACCGCCCGCCTCGAAAAGCGGTTGGGCTCGCACGACAAACAGCGCCTCGACCAGTACCTGACGTCGCTGCGCCAGCTCGAGCGCCAGATCGAGATCTCGCTGAGCCCGCCGAACCTCGAGGCCTGCAGCCGCCCACGGGCGCCGCGCAGCGAGGACCTCGGCACCGAAGTGGGCCAGGCCAACGCGACCCACGACCTGCTGACCGACCTCCTCGTCTTCGCGCTGCTGTGTGACCAGACCCGAGTCTTCAACATGATCTTCTCGTGGGCACTGTCGGACCTGCGTTTCCTCGGCGAGGACATCGCGCACCACCAGCTGACCCACGACGAGCCGGTCGACCGGGAGCTCGGCTACCAGCCGCGCTCGACCGAGTTTTCGCAGGTATCGATGCGCGCCTGGGCACGCTTCGTCGACAAGCTCGCCAGCACACCGGAGGGCGACGGCACCCTGCTCGACAACTGCCTGATCATGGCGCATTCCGAGCACTCCTTCGCCAAGTCGCATCTCGTCGCCGGAATTCCGGTCATGGTCGCCGGCCGGGCGCAGGGCAGAGTCGTCCCCGGCGTGCACGTCCGCGGCAACGGCGAGCCGGTGTCGCGGATCGGCCTGACCATGCAACAGGTGATGGGTGTCCCCGTCGGCGAGTGGGGAACCGGCTCGCACCAGACCTCGCAGCCGGTCGGCGAGATCCTCGCCTGACACGACGCCACCTGGCACGAGGTGGGCCGACGGTCCCAGCTCACGACTCGAATAAAGCGGTTGACTCATTTCACCGGCTTTCGTCTTATGGGCTAGTGGATCGGGGCACGTGAGGGGACGCGACAGCCGATTCCGATACCACGCAACGATCGGGAACGGGGGCATCATGTCGGAGACCATTTCGGCAACCAGGGGAACCAACGAATCGACGTGGCTGCGCGCGCTGCAGCTGTCCTCGATTCCATCGATCGAGCTCGGCCGGCTGATGTCGGAGGTGTGGAGCGTCGCCCAGGGCTACGGCGGATGGATGCCGGTACGCCCCAACCACCTCTCCTACTCGCGCATCGGCGAAGCCATGCTCGACCACACCTTCACGCTGGCGATGAACGCCCTCACCGGAATCCCGGACCGGGAGGAGATGGAGCTTCAGCGTACCGAAATGCGTCAGGCTTGGGGGTTGTTCGAGCGCCGCGGCTGGCTCGACGACCCGGAAGCGTTCCACCTCGAGCCCCCGCCGGTCGAAGATTGGGAGCAGGCGGAGGAGCAGAGCATGGTCCCTTCGCCGCTCACCTACCGCCGCATCTCCTTCGCCAGCGACTACCAGCCCGACCCGGAGATGCCCGGCGCCAGGAGGTGGCTGAGGCACCGCAACAACCGGACGCACCACGCCTACGTGCTCGAGCACGACGACGGCCTCGATCGACCGTGGCTGGTGTGCATCCACGGCTTCGGAATGGGAACGCCGGCAATCAACTTCACCGGGTTCGCCGCCAACTGGCTGCACAACGAGCTCGGTCTCAACCTGATCTTTCCGACCCTGCCCCTGCACGGACTACGCGGCGACGCCACGGTCAGCGGCGGCAACCTGTTGCGTCCAGACTACCTCGGCCTGGTCCACTGCTTCGCCCAGTCGGTCTGGGACATTCGCCGCACCATCCAATGGGCGCGTGACCGCGGCGCCGAGCAGATCGGCCTCTACGGATTGTCACTCGGCGGCTGCAATTCGGCCCTCGTCGCCTCGCTCGAACCCGACCTCGACTGCGTCATCGCGGGGATTCCAGTCGTCGACTTCACCCGGGTCGCGCGCGGCAACGCCCCCTGGGTGGTCGACTGGTACCACGGAAAATCCACCGACTGGGAGCTGATGAAATCGGTCATGCAGGTGGTATCGCCGCTCTCGTTCCGGCCACAGCTCGAGCGCGACCGTCGCTTCATCTTCGCCGGCCGCGCCGACCGCGTGGTGCCGCCAGATCAGGCACGGGCACTGTGGAACCACTGGGAGCAGCCGGACATCCACTGGTATCCGGGCGGCCACGTCTTCGGCTTCATGACCGCCGGCGTCCGCCACTTCGTCGAAGAATCCCTGTTCCAGGCCGACATGCTGCCGAGCTAGCCTCGAAGGAAACTCAAACCACGGGTGAACACGGAGGGACACGGACACGAGAAGAGTCGAGAGGCGTCCGGAATCATCCCAACCTCATTTCGCATGACTTTGTTTCGACGGAAGCCCATGCTGCTCCACTCCTCTTCCCACAGTGATTATCCGTGTTTATCTGTGGTTTCTTTTTTTCTTTGTGGTTGAGTGGTTTGACGGGCTAGGCGGTTCCGCACTACCCTTCTCGGCAGACTGAGGAGGTGACCATGATCCGACTCGCACTCGTCGTCTTGCTACTCATCGCCAGCCCGGTGTACGCGCAACGCGGGCCGGTCCCCAAGGGGCAACCCACCGGGGTGGAGCTCGAGGTTCACAAGACCTACGGCTCGTTCGTCGACGCTTGGAACAAGCACGACCCCAAGGCCATGGCGGCGCTGTGGACCGCCGACGGCGACCACATGGAGCCTGACGGGCGAACCGTGTTCGGCCGGGAAGAGGTCGAGCGCCTGCTGACCTATGAGCACGCGAGCGTGTTCAAGGACAGCCAGCTCCACCTGGCAATCGAGCGGGTACGTATTCCGACGCCCGGCGTCGCCATTGCCGACGGCACCTACGAGCTGTTCAACGTCACCGACGCCCGCGGCAACAAGATCCCCGACCGACACGGCTACTTCACCAGCGTCCTCACCAAGGAGGCCGATGGGTGGAAGGTCAGCGCCAGCCGCCTGATGCTGCCTCAGGTTCTGATCTGGCGCGATCGCGACTAGCATCGGGCTGTTGCCGAGCTCGCGCGCGCAGCGCGCGCGCAAGCTCGTCCAGCTGGCCACGCAAGCCACCGGCTTCGACTTCGTCGAGATAGCCGAGGTCGGCGGCGACGATCAGCAGGCATCCGAGCTCGCTGCAGCGAGCCGCCGCGGCGAGCAGGGTCGCGCCGCCGCTGGCGCCGCCCTCGCCGCCCACCGCGACCGCGCTGACCACGTCGACGATGCCGCCGCGCAGCTTGTCGCGCAGGACCAGGTCGCGGTGGAATCCGCCGCGCGAGGTCGCGCCGTAGAATGCCGAGACCAGGGCGCGCGCCTCCCGCCAGACCTCCAACTCCTCGTACGGTTCAGGCATACCGCCATGATGTATCGCCTATGGCTATTTGTCAAGTATCATCCATCGGGTCCACCCCAGGCTCGGTTGGCGAACGGCAATCGACCGGCGCGGCGAAACGCTCACACGATCGTGAAATCAACGCGTTGGCTTCATTTCCAAGGCAAAGCGAAATATGGAGATTCCCATGAGCGAGTACAGCGCCTGGTTTGAATGCATCAACGGTTGCCCGACCCGGTTCAACTTGACCGAAGTCATCTACCGCTGCCCCACCTGCGGCGATCTTCTCGACGTCAAGCACGACCACGACGCTTTGCGGCGGCGGTCGGGGCCCGCCTGGATCAAGCTTTTCGAAGATCGCTACCGACGCAACGACTTCCCCTACGGCTCCGGCGTGTGGGGCAAGAAGGAATGGGTGATTCCCTTCATCGACAACGAGAACATCGTTTCGACCTACGAGGGCGGCACCAACCTGATGTGGGCCGATCGCTACGGCAAGCTGATTGGAGTCGAAGACCTGTGGGTCAAGCAGTGCGGCAACTCCCATACCGGCTCGTTCAAGGACCTCGGCATGACCGTACTGGTGTCGGTGGTCAAACAGATGATCGCCGAGGGCAGCCCGATCACCGCCATCGCCTGTGCCTCGACCGGCGACACCTCGGCGGCGCTCGCCAACTACGGGGCGGCGGCGGGGATCCCGGCGGTGGTTCTGCTGCCGAAGAACAAGGTTTCCCCGGCGCAGCTGGTACAGCCACTCGCCAACGGCGCGCTGGTGCTCAGCCTCGACACCGATTTCGACGGCTGCATGGCGCTGGTCCAGGAAATCACCAACGAGCCGACCATCTACCTCGCCAACTCGATGAACAGCCTGCGCATCGAGGGGCAGAAAACGGTCAGCATCGAGCTGGTGCAACAGTTCGATTGGGAAGTTCCCGACTGGGTCGTCATTCCCGGCGGCAACCTCGGCAACGTCAGCGCCCTCGGCAAGGGGTTCCTGATCATGCGCGACCTCGGCGTCATCCAGAAGCTGCCGCGCATCGCCGTCGCCCAGGCGGCCAACGCGAACCCGCTGTACCTGTCGTACCAGAGAGACTTCCAGACCTTCGAAGCGGTGCGCGCAAAAAAGACGCTGGCAAGCGCGATCCAGATCGGCAACCCGGTATCGTACAAACGGGCGATCAAGGCGCTGACCCAGTTCGACGGCGTCGTCGAGCAGGCGACCGAGGCCGAGCTGGCCGACGAAGCGGCGCGCGCCGACCGCACCGGGATGTTCAACTGCCCGCATACCGGCGTCGCCCTCGCGGCACTGCGCAAGCTGGTCGACAAGAAGGTCATCCGATCGGACGAACGGGTGGTCGTCATCTCGACCGCGCACGGGTTGAAGTTCGCCAATCAGAAGATCGCCTACCACATGAACGAGCTCGAAGGCATCGAGTCGGCGCACGCCAACACGCCGACCGAAATCGCCGCCGACCTCGGCAAGGTCAAGGACGCCATCCGCAAGTTCTCCGACCGCGCGCGAGCGCTGGGGACCGGCCGTGGCTGAGCCGAAGACACCCCGGCGCGGGGCCAGCACGCAGGCGGTTCACGCTGGTGAGCAGCGCAGCAAACCGACCGACGCGATCACTACTCCGATTTCCCAGACGTCGACCTACACCTTCGCCAACACCCAGGAGCTGCGCGATCACTTCGAGCACAGGATCGAACGCGAAGAGTACGGGCGCTACGGCAACCCGACGCAACGCGTCGCGGAAAAGAAGCTGGCGGCGCTCGACAACGCCGAAGACGGATTGATGTTCGCCAGCGGCATGGCGGCGATCACGACGACTCTCTTCGCCATTCTCTCGCGCGGCGCGCACGTCGTCGTCACCGACGACGCCTATCGCCGCACGCGCCAGTTCCTCAACCAGACCCTGGGCCGGTTCGGAGTCGACGTGTCGACGGTGCCAGCCGGCGACTACGACCGCATCGAAGAGGCGATTCGGCCCAACACTCGCCTGATCTTCAGCGAATCGCCGACCAATCCGTACAACCGCGTGCTCGATCTCGAGAAGCTGGTCGAGATTGCGCAACGGCGGCGCGTCAAGACGGTCATCGACTCCACCTTCGCCACGCCGATCAACCAACGCCCGATCGACTTCGGCATCGACCTGGTGATCCACTCGGCCACCAAGTACCTCGGCGGGCACAACGACCTGCTGGCCGGCGCCGTGGTCGGCAGCGCGCCGCTGATCGGCGGCATTCGCGATCTGCAGGCGATCACCGGGGCAGTGCCCGATCCGTTCGCCGCCTATCTCTTGATCCGCGGACTCAAGACACTCGCTCTCCGCGTGTCGCGGCAGAACGAAAACGCCGAACGACTCGCGGCGTTCCTCGACACCCACCCGAAGGTGGGAACCGTGCACTACCCGAGCCTGTCGAGTCACCCCGAACACGAGATCGCCAAGAGCCAGATGAAGGGCTACGGCGGAGTCGTCTCGTTCGAGGTGGCCGGCGACATCGACGCCACCAGCCGCCTGGTCGACGCCTGCCAGATCCCGCGCATCGCGCCATCGCTCGGCGGCGTCGAGAGCCTGATCGAACAGCCGGCGCTGATGAGCTTCTACGAGCTCACCACCGAAGAGCGCCTGCAGGTCGGAATCAAGGAAAACCTGGTGCGCTACTCCGTCGGCGTCGAAGATGCCGACGACCTGATCGCCGACCTCGAGCAAGCGCTCGAGCAGGTGTAAGCTCGAAGAGAAAAAACATACTCGCGCAGAGCCGCTGAGGCGCAGAGCTCTACAGAACCATTTTTCTCAGCGCCTCTGCGCCTCTGCGCGAGATAAATCTTTTTCTGCGAACCCAAATCTCTGATCAGCCGATCAACCGCCACACTGCGTAGGCAAGCACTGCCGCAGCAGCCATCCACAAGCCCAGAGTGCGCCGCGCCGCCGACTCGCGGCGGCGCCGCTCGGGGAGCTGGTTGATGTGCGCGGTGCGCAGCTTCGGGACCTCGACCAGCACGCCGACTACGAAGACCACCGCGATCAGGAGAGCGAGTAGCTTCATTCGCGCTCGGCGCTCTCGTAGAACACCTTGAGCCGAGCGCCGATCTCGGCCACCTGGCGCCGGATCAGCCAGCCGACGCCGCACGCGCCGAGCGCCCTGCCCGCTGCTCCCCAGCGCATCGCGTAGTCGAGCGATAGGGTCAGCTCGGTGTGGCGGTCGTCGCCGCCTTCGATCCAGTAGCGGAACCAGGCGCGCTCGAACGGCAAGGGCGGGCCGCCGTCGCCGTAGTGCAATCGAAGGACGAATCCCCGTCCCTCTTCCCACTCGACCACGGTCTCGTCCATCGCATCGCTCTCGCTGCGGTAGACCTTGCGGCTGGCGCCGACTCCGCGGGTCGCCTCGGTCGAGATCGTCGTCCGGACGATCCCGGGCACGTAGTGATGCGCCAGCGTGAGATCACTCAGGCGCCGCCAGGTCTCCTCCGGTGAAAGCGCTAGATCCACCCGCGTGCTCGCGCTATCCAGGCCGCTGCGATCTTCCATCGCCGCATCGAAGCACGAGCCCGCAGCCGACGCCACCGATCCGATCGAAGCCGTGCGCGAGCTGACCTTCGGCGGCGTCGACTACGCGTTCGAGTGCATCGGGGTCTCGACGATGTCAACGAGCCGATCGACGCAATGAAGAAAGGCGAGGTCGCGCGCTCGGTGATCACCTTCGCTCCCTAGCCTTAGCCTACAGCCCTAGCCTTAGCCTTCTTTTCGAAGCGACGAAGGCTAAGGCTCGGGCTGGAGGCTGGAGGCTAGGGGTTGTGGGCGCTGGCGCGACTATGTCTCGCCCGCGTCGTCGGCGGAATCCGGGGATCGAATCACTGCGACCATCGAGTCGATCAGAGCGCTGACGAAGCGGTCGCGGCCGACCGCGCCGCTGCGTTCCTCCTCGCGCGCCTGGTGCGCCAGCGCGTGGAACAGGAGGATGGTGACGAACAGGGGCTTCCAGCTCTTCGCCGGCCCGACCGCGTCGCCGCGCACCCGGCGGTCGATCTCGCGCATCAACAATCGCGTGGCCGGCATCGGCCGGGGCCGGATCGGCTCGATCTGCGCCTGGATGCGAATGTAGGCGCGACCGCTGGGCTCGTCGAGCTTCGCGATCAGCGGGTCGACGAGAATCCGCACCAGGTCGCGCAAGCTCGCCTCGCTCCCCGCCCTCTGCAGACGATCCAAGGCCTTGCGCCGCGCCGTGTCGATCCCGGTCTGGTGGCGCAACAGTAGGGACTCGACCAGCACGTCCTTGTTGCGAAAGTGGTAGAACACCGCGGCGGTGTTGCGCTGGCCAGCTTCGCGGTTGACCTCGTTGAGGCTCACCTTGTCGAGACCGCGCTCGGCGAACAGCCGCTCGGCGGCTTCGAGAATTCTCTCACGCGTCGCGTCGGCGCGCGCGCTGCGCGTGCCGCGATTGCGCACGTCGCGGGGCGATGTTCCTCGAGATCCCATCGGCTCGACAATTTATTCGAATCGCGACCCCGATCCAAGGGCGCCGCCGCCCGCCTACGCCCGACGCTTCAATTAAAGTGATCGTTTGACAGCAATCGAGACGGCGGCACAAGATCGAAGAGCGCTTGGCGAGAACGCCGGCGCCAGAGGGGGACGACGTCGATGAAGCATCGAGGCCCAAGAGGGGCATGGATCCTGATCGTTGCGCTGGTCGCGGCGTGGGGCTGCAACGACGCGCCCGATGCGCGACCCGAAGATCGGGTCGCACGCCCCCAAGGGGTGCCGCAGACACGCGATCTCGAAACGTTCGGGCGCGACCTCGACGCGGCCGTTCGCGTGCACGACCTCGTCTACCAAGCGCGCGGCACCGGCAACGTGCAGATGGTCGCGACCGGCGCCGGCAACGTCATCATCGACACCGGGTTGGTCACCGAGGCGAGTCGGCTCAAACCGATGATCGACCGGATCAACGACGACCCGACGACGCACGTCATCGTCACCCACGCCCACCCGGATCACTACAGCGCCGCCGACGACTTCGCCGAGGGCGGCGCCGAGATCGTCGCCCACCGCGAGTTTCTCCACAACCAGACGTATCTCAAAGCCCTGGTCCCTTTTCTGATGCCGCGCAACCGCATCTTTTTCCCCGAGCAGGTCCCCGTGCCGCGCTTCGCCGATCGCGCCGTCCAGTGGCTGTATCCGGTGATCGAGCCGACCATCGTCGTCGACGACGAATATGCGTTCGAAATCGGCGGTGTGCGCTTCGAGGTCCTGTCGATGCCCGGCGCGGAAGGCTCCGACGGCCTTTGCGTCTGGCTGCCGCAACACCGGATCCTCTTCACCGGCGATCTCTTCGGGCACGTCTTCGGCATGTGGCCCAACCTCACCACCATCCGCGGCGAGCGCACCCGGTTCCCGCTGCCCTACATCGAATCCCTAGACCGCATCCTCGAGCTCGATCCGGTCCTGCTGGTGCCGAGCCACTTCGAGCCGATCACCGGGCGCGACCGTATCCGCGCCGGTGTGATCAAAACGCGCGACGCCGTGCAGTACGTCCACGACCGGGTCATCGAGGGCATGAACGACGGCAAGGACGTCTACACCCTGATGCGCGAGATCCGCCTGCCCGAAGAGCTGCAGCTACCCGAGATCCACGGCAAGGTGGCGTGGGGCGTGCGTAGCATCTGGGAGGGGTACTCCGGCTGGTTTCGCCTCGACTCCACCGCCGAGCTGTACGGAGTTACCGACGACGCGGTCTATCCCGACGTCGTCGAGCTCGCCGGCGGGGTCGACGCGATCAACCGCCGCGCCGCGCTCCGCCTCGAGCGCGGTGAGCCGGCCGAGGCGATCCGCCTGCTCGACATCGCGCGCTCCGTCGACCCGCGCAATCGCCGCTCGGCGGAGATCCGACTCGCCGCCCTGGAGGAGCTTCTCGAGCGCAGCGGCGACGTCAACCACTACGAAGTATATTGGCTGCGCCACCGCATTCGACAGACCCGCGAGCTGCTCTGATCAGGCGCGGGTGAGCTGTCGGTACTTCGCCTTCGCAGCCGGGTCGGCGCTGCTGCCGAGGCGCTGCAAGCGGTCGGCTTCGTATTGAGTGTAGTTGCCGTCGAACCAAACCACCGACCCGTTCCCCTCGAACGACAGGATGTGGGTACAGATCCGGTCGAGAAACCAGCGGTCGTGGCTGATCACCACGGCGCAGCCGGCGAACTGTTCGAGCGCTTCCTCGAGCGCGCGCATGGTATTGACGTCGAGGTCGTTGGTCGGCTCGTCGAGCAGCAGCAGATTGGCCCCCTCGCGCAGCATCCGCGCCAGCTGAACCCGATTGCGCTCACCGCCCGACAACACGCCTACCTTCTTCTGTTGGTCGGTCCCCGAGAAGTTGAAACGCGCTACGTAGGCGCGCGAATTGACCTCGCGGTGGCCGAGGGTGAGCACGTCCTGCCCTTCCGAGATCACTTCCCAGATGGTCTTCTCGGGATCGAGCGCGGCGCGACTCTGCTCGACGTAGGCGAGTTGGACGGTGTCACCGACCCGCAGCGTGCCGTCGTCCGGCGACTCCTCGCCGCAGATCATTCGGAACAACGTCGTCTTGCCGGCGCCGTTGGGACCGATCACGCCGACGATGCCACCCGGCGGTAGTGAGAACGACATGTCGGTCATCAGCGTCTTGTCACCGAAGGACTTTGAGACGCCGTCCGCCTGAACCACGACGTCGCCGAGGCGTCCGCCCGGCGCGATGTAGATCTCGAGATCCTCGGCGAGCTTCTCGTGCTCGCTGTCGAGCAGCTTCTCGTACGAAGTGATGCGCGCCTTCGACTTGGCGTGCCGTCCTTTCGGCGACATGCGGATCCACTCGAGCTCGCGCTCGAGCGTCTTGCGGCGCTGCCCTTCCGACTTCTCCTCCTTGGCCAGGCGTTCCTGCTTCTGCTCGAGCCACGACGAGTAGTTGCCCTTCCACGGAATTCCGCGGCCGCGGTCGAGCTCGAGGATCCAGCCGGCGACGTTGTCGAGAAAGTAGCGGTCGTGGGTGACCGCGATCACCGTCCCCGGGTAGGCCTGCAAATGGTGCTCGAGCCAGGCGACCGACTCCGCGTCGAGGTGGTTGGTCGGCTCGTCGAGCAGCAGGATGTCCGGCTGCTGCAACAACAGGCGACACAGCGCGACGCGGCGCCGCTCCCCTCCCGACAGGTGATCGACGACGGTGTCGGCGGGCGGGCAGGAGAGCGCGTCCATCGCCATCTGCAGGCGCGACGAGAGGTCCCAGGCGCCGATCGCGTCGATCCGTTCCTGGACCTCGCCCTGGCGCTCGATCAGCTTCGCCATCTCGTCGTCGTCCATCGGCTCCGAGAACTTCTCGTTGATCTTCTCGTACTCCTGGACCAGCGCGGCTGCCTCACCAGCGCCCTCCTCGACCAGCTGGCCAACCGTCTTGCCCGCCTCGAGCTCCGGCTCCTGGGGCAGAAAGCCGACCGAGTAGCCCGGCGAGAGAACCGTCTCGCCCTCGAAATCCTGGTCGACGCCGGCCAGGATCCGCAGCAGCGAGCTCTTGCCCGAACCGTTGAGTCCGAGCACCCCGATCTTCGCGCCGTGGAAGTACGAGAGGTAGATGTCCTTGAGAACCTGCTTCTTCGCGTGAAACTTGCTCACGCCGACCATCGAATAGATGACTTTGTTGGGATCGTCGCTCATGATCCCCGTTTCATGTTCGCTCGCGACTCGCCCGTCAACCTAACCCGCGCAATCGTGGCACCGATTCCCCGCAACGACTGGACCATTCTCGCAGCCGCGACCGCGGTCGTGCTGGTCGTCGAGTGGCTCCTCTTCGCAGCCTCCGTGCGCGACTACGTGCTGCCGACCTACCCGGCGCACCACGACCAGACCGCGTACCTGATTCGCGCCTACCAGGCCGACGCAGCGATCCGCGACCACGGCGCCTGGGCTGCCTTCGCCCAGCGGATTCAGCGAGGCTCCGCGACCGGTTCCCTGCTCGACTACGAGGCGGCGCTCGCCTTCCGGCTGATCGCACCCTCGCGGCTCGGCGCGCTGAGCGTTCTGTTCGCCCACTACGCGGCGCTGCAGATCGCCGCCGGGGTCGCCCTGACGTTGCTCGCGCGATCGTCCGCCTACGGCATCCTCGGCGTCGCGTTGATCGCCGCCTCGGGATTCCCCTTCGTCGTGCCCGGCGGAATCTTCGACTTCCGCATCGACACCGCGGCTACCTGCGCCTTCGGCCTGGTCGTCATCGCCCTGCTGCGGTCTCGCCTGTTCGCCGACATCAAGTGGTCGATCGCGACCGGAGCCATCGCCGCCTACATGGTCGCGCTGCGCCACAACACGCTGGTGCACTGGCTCGCCATCGGCGCGGTGCTCTTCGTCTCTCTCCTGCTGGCGCCTGCGCTCGGAGTCCTTGGGCGCGAGCAGTCGGCGCCGCGATTGCGCGCACTACTCATCTGTTTCGCCGTCACCTTTGTCCTCTGCGGACCGCTGTTGTGGTTCAGTCTGGACGACTTCTACGCCTACTACGCCGGTCAGTTCGCGCAGCGCGGCCCCATCCGCGACGTCCTCTCGGGGCGCGACGCGCTCGTCCACTGGCTGTTCTACCCGTACAATGTGCTGGTCCAGCACGCCGGGGCGACCTTCTTCCTCACCGCCGCTCTCGCCGCCAGCTGCATCTTCCCGATGGGACGGCAGGCCGCGGCGCGCGGCGCGCCACCGCCCCCCTGGCTCGAACGCTACTGGCCGCTGCTGGTTTCGATCGTCGTGCCGATCGCGATCCTGACCGTTCACACCGTGCGGTCGACCGTGGTCGCCGGCATCGTTCTACCGTCGACCGTGCTCCTCTACGTGCTGGCGCTGGCCGACCTCAGCGGACGCCCAGCTCTGCGCACCGGCGCGGCCCTGCTGGTGCTGGCCGTCGCGCTCGCGCTGCAATCCTGGCAGCACCTCCAGTGGCGCGAGCTCGAATCCGAGAAGCTCGCCGGCGGGCGGGTGGCGTTCGCCATGCACTACGAGATCGGACGCCGCCTGCTCGAGCTCGGGCGAGCCGAGCCGGTGTACGTCAGCAACACGCTCGAGGACGCCTTCGAGCCGGGGATCGCCGCAACCGCGCTCTTCGAACGCGACCGCGCGCTGATCCGTCCTCGCTCGCCCGCCCGTGCCGCGCAGATCTTCCCCGTTGCGCCGCAGCGCTACCGGGAGATCCTGCGCACCGCCGACGTCGTGCTGCTGCAAACCGAGGGCGACCGAATCCGCTATCCGCTGGTCGAGTACGCGGATTCGATCGGCGACGAGATCCTGGCGGAGGCAGGAGCAGCGATGAAACCTGTCGGCTCCTGGCGTTTCTCGGGCGCCGCCGCGACTGCCTATCTACGCCCAAAACGCGCCAGCCAGGGCGCGGCGCGATGATCATGCTACGGCCGCCCTGCCGACGAATCGCCGGTCCGGCCCTTGTCAGGCCGGGAAATTCATTTATACCAATTTGGTTGGGAATCGAATCGACGCCGATCCGGCTGGAATTTTGAATTTACACGGGCGTTGTGCGTCAGTCCTTCTCGGATCCGACCGCCGACTTCCGCGAACTCAACCGCCGAGCCAAGGGGAACCATGCAGAACGCTCAAGCCCAACCCGCCGCAGGATCGACGATCTCTCAGGACTTTCTCGCGTCGATCGTCGTCTTTCTGGTAGCCCTGCCGCTTTGCATGGGTATCGCCATCGCCTCCGGCGTGCCCCCGGCACTCGGGCTGATCACCGGAATCATCGGCGGCCTGGTAGTCGGATTCATCGCCGGACAGCCGCTCCAGGTGAGCGGACCGGCCGCCGGCCTGGCAGTCATGGTATGGCAACTGATCCAGGATTTCGGCCTCGCCGCCCTGGCGCTGGCCGTGTTCATCGCCGGCCTCGTCCAACTCGCCGCAGGTCTCGCCGGCCTGGGTCGCTGGTTTCGAGCGGTCTCGCCGGCCGTGATCCAGGGGATGCTCTCCGGAATCGGAGTGCTGATCCTCGCCAGCCAGTTTCACGTGATGCTCGACGACTCGCCGCGCGGCAGCGGTATCGAGAATCTGCTGTCGATCCCCGAGGCCATCTTCAAAGGAATCTTTCCGCTCGATGGTAGCCGCCACCACATGGCGGCGGGGATCGGGATGCTGACGATCGGCACGATCCTGGCCTGGAACAAGTTCAAACCGGCCGCCCTCCACGCCTTGCCCGCGCCCCTGGTCGGTGTCGTCGTCGCTACCATCTCGGTCATCGCACTCGGCTGGCCGATCGCCCGGGTCGACGTCCCGTCCAGCCTCATCGAGTCGTTCAATTGGCTGAGCGCCGAATCCTTGCCCCTGCTGAGCTCGCCTGCGTTCTGGGTGGAGGCGATCGGCATGGGATTCATCGCCAGCGCCGAGACGCTGCTCTGCGCCACCGCGGTCGACCGCATGCACAGCGGTCAGCGCACCGACTACAACAAAGAGCTGCGGGCGCAGGGCATCGGCAACATCCTCTGCGGCATCGTCGGCTCGCTGCCGATGACCGGGGTCATCGTCCGCAGCTCCGCCAACGTCGAAGCCGGCGGCAAGACCAAGTGGTCGGCCATTCTGCACGGCGCCTGGATCCTCCTCCTGGTCGCGGTCTTCCCGCAGATCCTCGCAATGATTCCCACCGCGAGTCTCGCGGCGATTCTGGTCTACACCGGATGGAAGTTGATCAACGTCGAAGGCGCAAAGCGCCTGGCCGCGCTCGGACGAGGCGAGCTGCTCGTCTGGGCGGCGACGGTAATCGCCATCGTCTCGACCGATCTGCTTACCGGTGTCGCCATCGGCATCGCGCTGGCACTGGGCAAGCTGCTGCTCACCTTCGCTCGTCTCGACATCGACGTCACCAACGAAGGCAACCGCTACGACGTCGCCCTGCGCGGCGCGGCGACCTTCATGAGCCTGCCCACCCTGGCCGAGCGACTGGAAGCGATCCCCGACAATTCCGAGGTCCACTTCCACCTCGACAAGATCGCCTTCATCGATCACGCCTGCATCGAGCTGCTCGAGGATTGGCACAAGCGCCATCCCGGCGTGGTCTCCCTGGAGACCGACGTCCTGCGAGAACGCAACAAGAACTCGGACTCGATGTACGCGGCGTAGGAGGCCTGGAACGAGTCGCCGCTGGGCGCTACCCTCGGACCGAACCGGCGACACGGAGCGAATCATGGCCAACCGCGAGCAGACGACGTTCACCGCGATTCGGTTCAGCGGCAAGCCGCCGTCATTTCATTCGCCCTCTCCCTAACCCTCCCTCCTTCGCGAAGTCGCTTCGGAGGGCAGGCTTCCCGTAGGGAGAGGGGACTGAGCTGCTGCAGCCAGCAAGGAGGTCAGGCAACCTCGTTCGCACCGCCCGCCGCTGGACAACCGTCCGCGCAGTTGAAAGGCTGGCCGGTCATGACGGTCCGCCTCCTTCTCCGCCCGCTGCTCGCCGTCGCCATCGCCTGGTCGATCGGCTGCGGCGACGACGACTCCGGCGACGTCCCCGAGATCCTGCGCGGCATCACCTGCGAGCGACCGTCCGATCGCCCGGCTCCCGCAAAGGATGCATGGGACGGCACCATCGAGGCCTACGAGCGCAGCGACGCCGACAATCCTCCGCATCCCGGCGCCGTCGTCTTCGTCGGCAGCTCCAGCATCGCCTTGTGGGGCAGCCTGACCGAGGACCTCGCCCCGCTCCCCGCGCTCAATCGAGGTTTTGGCGGGTCGGTAACCAGCCAGGCAGTCGGCTACGTCGACCGCATCGTCACCCCATATCAGCCGAGCGCCGTCGTCCTCTACGAAGGTGACAACGACATCGCCCTCGGCATATCCCCCGAGTGCGTCCTCGAAGACTACGACGCATTCGTCGCCGCGGTACGCGAAAAGCTTCCCGACGTGCCGATCTACTTCCTCTCGATCAAACCCTCGCTCTTGCGCGAGGAGCTGTGGGAGGAAATGCAGCGGACCAACCGCCTGGTGCGGGCGCGAACGACGACCGATTCGCGCCTGCGCTACATCGACGTGGCAACTCCGATGTTCGCCGCCGACGGCAAGCTGCGGCAGGACATCTTCCTCGGCGACGGCCTGCACATGAACGCCGCCGGCTACGAGATCTGGACGTCCGCCATACGCCCCATCCTCGTCAACGATCTTCGCTGAAGGCCCCTGCCTTCATTTCACCAAACGACAGGAGCAACCATGAAACTCGACGATCTCTTTTCGATTCGCGGCAAGACCGCGCTGGTCACGGGAGGATCGCGCGGCATCGGTGAGATGATCGCCGCCGGTTTTCTCGCCAACGGCGCCAAGGTCTACCTCACCTCACGCAAGGCTCCCGTCTGCGACGCGACCGCGGCGCGGCTCAGCGAGACCTACGGCGGCACCTGCGTTTCGGTACCGGCCGACGTGTCGACGGTCGCCGGGGTCGAGGGGCTCAGCCAGGCGATCAAGTCGCGCGAGTCGAAGCTCGACATCCTGATCAACAACGCCGGCGCCACCTGGGGCGAACCGCTCGAAGAGTTCCCCGAGAAGGGCTGGGACAAGGTGATGGACACCAACGTCAAGGGCGTCTTCTTCCTCACCCAGGGGCTGCTGCCGCTGCTCGAAGCCGCGGCAACGCCCGAGGATCCGGCGCGCGTCGTCAACGTCGGCTCGGTCGACGGCATCAAGACCCCCATCTTCGAGAACTTCTCCTACGGTCCGTCGAAAGCGGCGGTGCACCACCTGACCCGCATTCTCGCGGCACACCTGGTCAAGCGGAACATCATCGTCAACGCGATCGCCCCGGGGCCCTTCCCCACCTGGATGCTGAGCACCGGCGTCGGCGGCGGCGGAGACGTCGACGCCACCGACTGGGCCGCCGTCGGCAAGACCAACCCGCGCGGCCGCGTCGGAACGCCCGAGGACATCGCCGGGCTCGCCATCTTCCTGTGCTCGAGGGCCGGTGCATTCACCATCGGTGACGTCATCACCTGCGACGGCGGCCTGGTCGCCTGCTCCTGAGGGAAATCAAACATGCAGAGCTTCAAGGACAGAATCGCCGTCCTCACCGGCGGCGGCACCGGCATGGGACGCGAGCTCGCCAAGCAGTTGAGCGCCGAGGGCTGCCACGTCGCGATGTGCGACATCTCCGCCGAGAACATGGAGGAAACACGCGCGCTCTGCCTCGACGGTGCGCCCGACGGCACGCGGGTGACGACCTTCGTCGCCGATGTCTCGCACGAAGAAGAAATCCTCGCCTTTCGTGAGGCGGTGCAGAAGACGCACGCCACCGACCGAATCCATCTCCTCTTCAACAACGCCGGCATCGGCGGCGGCGGCAGCTTCATCCTCGACGGACGCGAGGAATGGGAGAAAACCTTCGACGTCTGCTGGAAGGGCGTCTACTACGGTTGCCGCGCCTTCCTGCCGATGCTGGTCGCGAGCAAGGAGGCGCATCTAGTCAACACCAGCAGCGTCAACGGCTTGTGGGCGACCCTCGGACCCAACACCTCGCACACCGCGTACTCGGCGGCGAAGTTCGCCGTGCGTGGATTCACCGAGGCTCTGGTCACCGACCTGCGCCTGCACGCGCCGCACGTCAAGGTGTCGCTGGTGATGCCGGGCCACGTCGGCACCTCGATCCTGATCAACTCGGGAAAGCTGCTCGGCATCGACCCGGAGAATCTTTCCGCCGATCAAGTCGCGCGGATCCGCGAGCGCGTCGAGCGCATCGGCCTCGACACCTCCGGCATCGACGACCAGCAACTCGCCCAGCTGGTGGTGGCGCGCGGCGAAGCGTTCCGCGATCACGCGCCGACCACCGCGGCGCAGGCCGCCGAGATCATCCTGCAGGCGGTGCGCGACGAGCGCTGGCGCGTGCTGGTCGGCGACGACGCCCAGGCGATCGACGAGATGGTACGCGCCGAGCCCGAGCAAGCCTACGAGGCAGAGTTCTTCGAACGCCTGCTGGCAAAGACCGGCTGGGCGATCGGTACCTAGCGACGCCTCGAAAATGAGCAACGCCCCAAACCAGGATCTTCGCTTCATCGTCATCGGCGCCGGCATGGCCGGGATCCTCGCCACCATCAAGCTGCGCGAGGCCGGCTACTCCGACATCACGATCTACGAAAAGAATCCGAAGCTCGGCGGGACCTGGTACGAAAACACCTACCCGGGACTGTCGTGTGACGTTCCCTCGCACCTCTACAGCTACGACTTCGCTCCCAATCCGGAGTGGAGCCGACAGTTCTCGCCCGGTCCGGAGATACGAGAGTACTTCGAGGACGTCGCCAAGCGTTTCGGCGTCTTCGAGCTGATCCGCTTCGACACCGAGGCGACGCACTGCGCCTTCGCCGACGGCAGGTGGCAGCTCGAGCTCGCCGACGGCAGTCGCGACCAGGCGGACTTCATCATCGCCGCGACCGGCGTGCTGCACCACCCCAACCTGCCCGACTTCCAGGGACTCGACTCCTTCGCCGGCGCGGCGTTCCACAGCGCCCGCTGGGACCACGACGTCGCCACCGAGGGCAAGAAAGTCGGTGTCGTCGGCACCGGCTCGTCGGCGGTCCAGATCGTTACCGCGCTCGCCGGCGAGGTCGGCGAGCTGGTCCTCTTCCAGCGCACCCCGCAGTGGATCATGCCCGTCCCCAACCGCGACTACAGCACCGAGGAGAAGGAGAATTTCCGCAAGCATCCCGGGGAGATGCGGAAGATTCGCGACGAGGTTTCGAAGGCCTTCATCGAAGGCTTCGCCAACGCACTGGTCGACGCCGACGCGCCGACGATCCAGGCGATTCAGACCGCTTGCGAGGCCAACCTCGAGGAGAACGTTCGCGAACCCGAGCTGCGCGAGAGGCTGCGCCCGAACTACCGCGCGGCGTGCAAGCGGCTGGTCATGTGCGCCGGGTTCTACGACGCCGTGCAACATCCCAACACCCGCCTGGTCACCGATCCGATCGAACGCATCGAGCCGGAGGGGGTGCGCACGGCCGACGGTAGTCTGCACGAGCTCGACGTGCTGGTCATGGCCACCGGTTTCAAGGTCGAGCAGTTCGTCCGCCCGATGACCGTCATCGGCCGCAACGGGGTCGCGCTCGACGACATCTGGCACGACGGGCCCTCGGCTTACCTCGCGGTCACCGTACCCGAGGTACCGAACTTCTACATGCTCAACGGCCCCAACGGACCGGTCGGCAACTTCTCGCTGATCGACGTCGCCGACCTCGAGGTCGGCTACATCCTGCAGCTGATCGAAGAGGTCGGCGCCGGCCGCGCGCGTGAGCTCTGCGTATCGCGCGAGGCAATGGATCGCTTCAACCGAGAGCGCAAGCAGGCGGCAAAGACGACCATCTGGGCAACCGGGTGCAACAGTTGGTATCTCGATGCGAGCGGCCTGCCGACGGCGTGGCCGTGGACCTATGACCGCTTCACCGAAGAAATGGCACAACCCAAATTGGACGACTACGATGTCCGCTGAACCTGAAGCACCGACAAGGAGACGAACGTGAAAGCCGCCGTAATGCGCGCCAACAACGCGCCGCTGGAAATCGAGGATATCGCCATCGACAGCCCTGGACCGGGCGAGGTGCTGGTCAAGACCGCCGCCTGCGGGATCTGCCACAGCGACCTCACCGTGCTCGAGGGCGGCCTGCCGGTTCCCCCGCCCTGCGTGCTCGGACACGAGCCCGCAGGTATCGTCGAAGAAGTCGGCAGCGGCGTCAGCGGCTTCGCCCCGGGCGACCACGTCATCGGCTGTCTCACCGCGTGGTGCGGTGTCTGCCGCTTCTGCACCGAAGGCCGGCCCTACCTGTGTCTCGATCAGTTTCTCGGTCGTCCGGAAGGCGCGGCGGCGAGGCTGAGCGGCGGCGGCGAACCGATCGGACAATTCGCCAACCTCTCCTCCTTCGCCGAGAAGATCCTCTGCCCCGAGCGCTCGCTGGTGAAGATCCGCGACGACATGCCGCTCGACCGCGCCGCGCTGATCGGCTGCGGCGTCACTACCGGGCTGGGCGCTGCGCTCAACACGGTGAACATCCCGGCCGGCGCGAGCGTGGTCATCATCGGGCTCGGCGGAGTCGGCCTCTCGGCGCTGCAGGGAGCGCGCATCACCGGCGCCGGCAAGATCATCGCCGTCGACACCCAGGAGTGGAAGTTCGAGCTGGCGCGCGGACTCGGCGCCACCGACTGCATCAACGCCAGCGACACCGAGCCAATCTCCGCGGTGCACGACCTGACCGGCGGCGGCGCCGACTTCGTCTTCGAGTGCATCGGCCTGGTGCCGACCGTGCAGCAAGCGGTCGCCATGACCGGGCGCGGCGGCACCACGGTTTTGGTCGGCGTGGTGCCGATGACCGAGATGGTGCAGGTCTCGGCGGCCGACCTCACCCTGCAGGAAAAGAAGATCACCGGATCCTTCATGGGCTCGAACCGGTTTCGCTTCGACATGCCCAAGTACATCGAGTTCTACCTGTCCGGCCGACTCGCTCTCGACGAGCTGGTGTCCTCGCGCATCAAGCTAGAGGAGGTCAACGACGCCTTCGAGCACATGCGCAAGGGAGAGGTCGCCCGCCAGGTGATCGTTTTCGACTGAGCAACGAAAGGAGTACCCCATGTCCAACTTCGGCGATATTCCCTGGATCGCGGACCACACCAAGCTCTACAAGACCGACCCGGAAAAAGCCCACATGTGGGACTCTTCGGTCGCCGGCGGCCCCGGCGTGCTGCCGACGCTGTTGCTCACCACGACCGGACGCAAGTCGGGCGAGCCGCGCGACTCGCCGCTGATCTACGGAGCCGACGGCGACAAGTACATCATCATCGCCTCGAAAGGCGGCTGGCCGACCCACCCCCTCTGGTACCTCAATCTGGAAGCCAACCCCGAGTGCGAGGTGCAAGTCGCGAGCAAGCACGTCAAAGCGAAAGCGCGCGTCGCCAAGGGCGAAGAACGCGCCCGCTACTGGAAGCAGCTAGCCGAGATCTACCCGCCCTACGACCAATACCAGGAGCAGGCCAAGGACCGCGAAATCCCAGTCGTAGTCATCGAGCCACGCAACTAGCCAGGGCGAAGCCCTCACCACCCCATGCCTGCGTTCCCTACGCCCCTGCCCATGCCTACTCGCGCCTTGCGGAGCGATATTGAGCCTCGCGACGCTCGGTCATCCGAGGGACCCTCACCCGGCCTGCGGCCGACCTCTCCCACAGGGAGAGGCGTCTGAATTCCCTTCTCCCTGTGGGAGAAGGTCAGGATGAGGGTCCCTCAAATGGGGGCGAAGCCCCTCCACTGTACCTTCAGGACATTCGAACGGATCGATCGCAGTCGAAGCGCTTCAGTGGCCCTCCGAGTTTCGGACTGACCCACTACTAGGTTTCAACTAGCCGAGCGCGGTCCTAATCGCCTGAATCAGATCGGTGACCTGGATGAGACCGTTGCCGTCGAAGTCCATCGCCGTGCACCGCTCGTAGGGTTCGCGCCCGAGTAGAATCGACACGCCGAGCACCAGCTCGGCGATCGACGTCTTGGCGTCGCGGTCGCAATCGCCCGGCACCGCAGGGGTCGGCGTGTGGGTGCGCGTCCGGGTCGGCGTTCGCGTGCTGGTCGGACGCGGCGTCGGGGTCGGCGGGTCGACTCCGAAGATACAGCTCGCCAGACAGATGCCGATACCTCCGACCGCAGCGCTCACGCCGCACCCCAGGCTGACCGCGCTCAAACAAGGGATGCAGGCGGCCCCGGCCGTCACCGCGCAACCGGCGGCGCAGACCACGGCTCCGCTGACGATGCACACGGCACCGAAGAAACTGATCTCGGCGCCGTTGTCGGCAAAGCAATCGAACGTACACTGCGTCGCCCCACCGGCACCGCCGCCGCCAAAGACGCCGCTGCTCGCCAGCGCGCCGGCCGGGTACGTCGCCTCGCGACCGTCCGGATAGGCCACGGTCACCGACTCCTCGTAGTCCGCGTACGAGATCTCGCCGCTGCCGAGCATCTCCGCCAGCATTTCGGGACGCGCCGTATGGCCCGGATCGGAAGCAGTGAGCACCCCGACCAGGCGATCGAAACCGATCATGTCGAACTCGGCGACACGCCGGACCTCGACACCGTTCAAACCGCTGGCGCGGCCGGAAAGCTCGTCGAAGTTCTCGGCAAAGCGATCGACGATCTCGAGGAAGAGTCGATCGCCTTCGCGGCCGACGATCACCTCGGTTTCGCTGAGCTCGGCGACTCCGCCCTCGCCGTCCTCGAGCCGATTCGACTGCAGTCGGCGATAGAAGATCCCCGCCAGCGCGGACCCGACCGGCGCGCTGGCAACCGACGTCGCGGCCGACAGCCGGGCGCCAGTATGCGTCGTGCCGACCGTCTCGACCTCGGTCCACGCTGTGACGGTAAGTCCGGAAGCCCGCGACGACTGCTCGAACCGCTCGACGCTTCGCGGAGCCACTGCGGCACCGGCGAGCAGCGGATACGGCAGCACCATCGTCGCCGCGCACCACGCGATCAAAAACATCCGAGCACTAGCGCGCCATGCAAGACGCCACCGCATCCGACTCGCTGCCATCATCCTCACCTCCACCGACACGATGCTGCACTCTAGCGGATTCCAGGGCATCGGGAAGGGCGCATACCGGTGGGCTTGCAGGTTCTTTCTGAGAGAAACTAGCCGCAGATGAACGCAGATTTACGCTGATAGGGTTTCTGGAAAAGAATCAAAAACACGGGTGAACACGGAGGACACGGATTCGCGCCCCGTGTTCTCCGTGTTCACCCGTGGTAGGTTTCTTCTGACGGCCATCAGCGTAGATCTGCGTCCATCTGCGGCTAAAGAAATCTCAATCAAGCCCGTAGATCCGCCGCACGTTTCCGCCGAGGAACGCCGCGCGCGTGCTCTCCGACAGTGGCTCGACGAAGCGCTGTAGCGCCGGCACCCAGGTCGAGGGATGGTCCGGGTGCGGGTAGTCGGTCGCCCACATGAAGCAGTGCGCTCCGACGTGGTCGAGGATCAGCGGCGCCGCGGTCTCGTCCGGGTCGCCGGAGATGAAGCACTGGCGACGAAAGTACTCCGACGGCGGCGCGGTCAGCGGGATCGTCTTGCCGAGGTTGGTCGCGTAGCTGGCGTCCATGCGGTCGAGGAAAGCTCCGATCCAGCCGCACCCCGATTCCAGCACGCCGAGCTTGAGTCGCGGGAAGCGATCGAGGGCGCCGAGCGCGAAGAACGAAAGCAGCGATTGCTGGGCACCCTGGCGCAGCATCGTGTTGTAGTGGAACTCGCTGGCGATGCCGAGGCGCTTGAACCGGATCGGCACCGCCCAACGCGGCTCGATCGTCGGATGGATCGCCATCGGCACGTCGAGGTCCTGCGCCGCCGCGTAGATCGGGTCGTGATCCGGATGCCCGTGCGCTTTTTCGGCGTGGTTGAACGGGCAGAGAAATGCGCCGCGACATCCGTCCGCGACCGCGCGCCGCAACTCCGCTGCCGAGCCCTCCGCATCGAGCAGCGACAAATGCGCTATCGGCACCAGGACGCCACCCGAGTCGCGGCAGAAGTCGGCGATCCAGCGGTTGTAGGCGCGCTGGTAGGCGAGCGTGAGCTCCGGGTCGCCGGTCTCGCACTCCCACAACAAGCCGAGCGTCGGATAGAGCAGCACCTTCTCCAGATTCTCGCGCCCCGCCAGCTCGACTCGTTCGTTCGGATCGCCGCCCCCGTAGGGAATGTGATCCGAGTACCGGCGCTCCGGACTCAGCTGCGCCGCATCCTCCCCCATCGCGCCGAGCATCCCCAGCGATCCCGCCTGGGTACGCTCGGAAGGCTTGCCGTCGACCTCGAGATACTCGAAGCCGTCGTCACCGACGCGAATGCGGATTGCCCGCGGCTTGTACTTCTCCTCGAGGTACTCCTCCCAAAGATCCGCCGGCTCGAGCACGTGCCCGTCGGCATCGATCGTGCCGGAATAGGGAAAGGGAATCGCTTCGTATGCCATGCAGCGTACCGCCCAGTTGAGAACCCCGGACCCTACGAACGATCTTGAGCGGGATCAACGAGCGTTGTCGCTGGTTAGGGGGGCAGTTTGAAACTCGTAGAGCGAACGAGGCGCTTCGAATGCAATCGATCCGTTCGACCATCCTGAGGATACATTGGTGGGGCTGCGCCCCCATTTGAGGGGCCCTCATCCTGCCCTTCTCCCACCGGGAGAAGGGAATTCAGATGCCTCTCCCTTTGGGAGAGGTCGGCCGACTCGTCCGCCGAAGCTCGAAGAGCGTAGGTGGAAGGCCGGGTGAGGGTCCCTTGGATGACCGAGCGCAGCGAGGCTCAGTTTAGTTCCGAGGTCCAAGCTGGCCCACTAACTATCGCTGAGCCGAGTCCCACCGCCTACAGCAAAGCCGCTCTCTGCTCCTCAGCGCCTCTGCGCGAGAAAAAATCCCGTACCCCGAAATCAACCCGACCGATCCAACAACAGACTCTGAATCGAACGCCCGATCGGCCCCTCCTCGTCCCAGATCAACGACTCGGCAAAGCCGACCCCGTTCGGTTGGTAGCGCGAGCGCGCCTGGATGGCGACCGACTCACCGACCGCGAGACGGTTCACGTAGACTGTCAGGTCCGGATTGATGAACGAGTAGCCGTCGCGTCGATCGAGCTCCCAGCTGACGCCGTTGCCGAAGTCCGCCGCCGCCATGACGCGCGCCATCGGCACGATCTCTTCGCCGGCAACCACCGGCACAGCCAACTTGACCCAGTCGATTCCCGGCCCTGCTTGGTCGAAAGCCCCACCGACGAAGCGGTGCTCGACCCCGTGCGAATGAAACGCCAGCTTCTCCGGCTCGAGATCCCAAGAAGGCAGGCTGGGTTTGCCCGTTGCCGCCGCTGGCGGAGGCTCGTCGCTCGACAACCCCGCCGGCAAACCCAGATCCTTGGTGCGAATGCGGAGAGCCCTGGCGCGCGCCACCTCGGTCTCGCCGGCGCGTAGTTGCAATCCGAGGATCTGAATCTTGCGCCCCGGACGCTCGATCTCGGTCGACACGGCAAGCGGCGTCAGCGGCACGGGCCGCAACAGCTCGATGGTGATGCGCGTGAGCAGCATCGGATCGTCGGTGGGAACGCGCTCGGCGCAAGTCGCGAGCAGCGCACCAACCGGACTCCCATGCTGTGCCTTGGGCGACCACGGCCCGCGCGTCAGCACGGTCGGCTGAAACAGCTGGCCGTCGGGTTCGTAGAGAGCGACAGGAGAACTCATCGCCACAGGCAAACACCGCACCCGAGCGCGGTCAACTACAGGGAATTCTTTTGCCGCTGATGAACGCAGATCGGCGCCGATGGGCTTGCTGGAAAATCAAGAAACCACGGGTGAACACGGACAACACGGGACGCGTATCCGTGTCTTCCGTGTTCACCCGTGGTGATCTCTTCGCCTGAAAACCCATCAGCGCCAATCTGCGTTCATCTGCGGCAAAAAAAACCTCACCGCTCATCCCCCCGCCCAAGGTTGGCGATCCACGACCGCAGGGCGGGTAGCTCCCGCTTCTCCCATTCGGCGCCGGCGCGGGCGCGACAGAACTCCGCGAACAGCGCGTCGAACACCGCCACCGCTTCTTCGAGGTCGGCCAGGCGCAGGAAGAGGTCGTTCTCGAAGGCGGCGCGCGGGTCGTCGGCGAGGTTGGCATCGCGCGGGCCGAGCTTGGGGCAGCGCAGCGAGTCGTAGGTGAGCAGGCCGCCGTCGAGAGTCACTTCCCAGTTACGTTCGCCGCGGCTGATCGACAGGCGCGCACGATCGAGCAGCTTGCCGCGGCGCAAGCCGACACCGAGCTCGGGGCGGATGTCGCCCTCGTCGACCAGTGACAGCTGCGCGCCGGGATCGCCGCCCTTCTCGAGCACCACCCGATTTCCCAGAGCCAGCTGCGCGGTCTCACCGTCGACCTCGATCTGCCCGCCCCCCTCTTCGAGGCGACCGACGAGCCAGGTGAGAAACTCCCGCCCGAGGAAGCGGGTGCTCTCGACGACCGAGAGGAAATCTTCCTTCACGACAGCTCCACCTCGTCGAGCGCCGGCCGGCGACCGTTGCCGAGCTCGTCGTCCGGCGCATTCGCCGTCACCAAGGTCGAAGGTTCCGCTTGGCGAAAGCGATCGACGACGTCGTCGCCCAGTCCCAGCCGTTCGGCCGCCAGGTAGGGAATCATCGGCGTCGGCGTAACCCCGAAGGTCTCGCGAAATAGAGTCGAAAACGCCTCGCGCGCCTTCTTGTTCTTGCCGGTGAAGTAGACCACCTCGGTCTCGAGGTTCCAGGCACATTCGAAGAGCTTGGGGTTGGGCAGTGCCCGCGACAGGAGACTCGCCTCGACGTCTTCCTTGATCTCTCTCCTGGCGGCACGGCCGAGCCGCTCCAGGTGCATCTCCGCCTTGCGCTCCTCTTCGACGCGACGCCGCTCCATCCCGGCCAGCTTCGGCGGGACCGTGCGCGTGTCGAAGCGGAAACCGACCACTAGGTACTGCTGGAAGAACAAGTCGGCGGTATCGAGCTCGGTCAGTTGCGGATCGTGAATCGCCACCCAACCGAAGGCTTCGGCGCGCGGCATTCCGATCTGGTCGTGCTCGCGGAAGGCGTGCTCGGTGACCGACTCGGCAACCGCCGCGCGGTCCAGCTTCCTGGGCGGCTTGGCGTGCAGCCGAACGATACTCGAAGACGCGGAAAGAAAACCCATAAGGGGCCGCGACCTACCACCGTCCGTCGGTGGCGCGCAAGACCGGTGGTGGGTTGACAGAGAAAAGTAGCCGGCGTCGCTGGGTCGACAGAGGATAACTAGCCGCTGATGACCGCAGATCTGCGCTGATGGGCTTTCAGAGAAGAAGCTCACCACGGGTGAACACGGAAAACACGGGCCGCGAATCCGTGTCCTCCGTGTTCACCCGTGGTTGATTTTTTCTCCAGGAAACCCCATCAGCGTAAATCTGCGTCAATCAGCGGCTAAAACTGCCACGCAACCGTCCCCCGCACCATCCGCGGCTCGACCGGGTGGAAGTGAATGTCCTCCACCCCCTCGGCCGGTTCCCCCTGCAGACGCGACGCGTAGTAGTAGGTGATGTCGTCGTCCTTCGAGTCGAGCAGGTTGAGCACGTCGAGCTTCAGGGTCAGCACGCCCCACGGGAACTCGAACCAGCTCCAGCCCGCCTGCAGGTTGACCAGGGTCGTCGGGTCCGACTTGACCGAGCCGTCCTCGACCAGCGGTCGCGCGCCGAAGTGGCGGACCCGCATACTGCCGAACAGGCCGGAATCGAACTCCACCGCGGCGCCGGCCGCGACCGTAGTTTCGATCGCGCCCGGGATGTCGTCGCCGGCGGGATCGTCGTCGCGGAACTCGGATTCGGTCAGGGTAAAATCGAGGTCGAGAATCAGCCACTCGAGCGGCCGGTAGTAGTTGGCCAGCTCGAGCCCGTAGCGGCGGCTCGGTCGGTTCGCCTCGGTATTGCCGGCGTCGCCGACGAAGAGTAGCTCGGAGTCGAGCTCGAGCCACCACAACGCCAAGCTCGACTGCAGGCCCGGGATCCAGGTCGTGCGCGCGCCCAGCTCGGCCCCTTGCGTCGCCACCAGCGGGTCGACGCGATCGACCGGCTCGCCGGACACGGGGTCGACGCGGATCGTCGTGCCGCGCGCGTCATTGCTGTGAAAGCCGCCGCCGTAGTTGGCGTAGAGCTCGGTTTCGGCCCAGGGGCCGAGCACGACTCCGACCTTCGGGTTGACGATCCCTTCGAACTCACTGCCCCCGTTTTCGGGCGTGCCGATCGCGTCGACGTCGAACCAATAGAGATCACCGCGCACGCCAACGTACGCCCGCGCCCAATCGGTCAGGCGGCTCTCGCCATTCCAGTAGAGGCCGAGGCTGGTCACGCCGACCTCGTCTTGGCGCACCGTGCTCAGGCGCTGCCGCTCCGCGGTTTTGAACAAGCCGACATCGTTGATGTTGTCGTGCCGCAGCTGCAATCCGAACGTGTGGTGCAGATGCACGGGACCCAGGGAGTGCGTAAGCCCCTGCGACGCATCGAGCCCGAGAACGACGCGTCGGTCCACCTGCTGGAACTCGTCGCCGTTTACCGGATCGTCGAGAAAGTAGGTGAAGTTGGACCACAGATCCAAGTCGTAGCGACTGACGTAGGCGCGAACCGAGGTCCGGTTCTCCACCCCGTGCCAGAAGCTGGCGACCGCGCTGTAGCGCGAGGTCTCGCCGCCGAGATCGTCGTCGAGGTTGTCGAAGCGGTCGATCGTTCCGTCACGCACCGCGCGCTGCGGGATCTGATCGGTCGAATCCCACTCCGCCCAATAGAGACTGGCAAACAGGGAAAACCCGCTCTCTTCGTCGCCCCACGACCCCTTGGCGATGCCGTTGTACTTCTGCAGGTTCTCGTCGCGAGCCCAGGGGCCGTCGTAGAACTGCACCTCGGCCGCAGCCAGCAGATCGCCACCGCCGATCGAATGCGATCCCGCCGCCAGACCGCGGTAGAAGTCGAACTCACCGACGCTGAGCTGCGCCAGCGGGCGCGCCAATCGATCGAAGTAGTCGATGCTGGCGGTTCCCGCCGAGGAGAAGTCGCCGACGTCGGCGTAGTACGGCCCCTTGCGGAACTCGAGCACCTCGATGAGCTCGGGAATCAGCAGGTTGACGTCGAGGTAGCCCTGGCCGTGCCCGTGGGTCGGCAGGTTCAGCGGCACTCCCTCGAGCGAGGTCGAAAAGTCGGTACCGTGGTCGAGGTTGAAGCCGCGCAGGAAGAATTGGTTGGCCTTGCCACCAGCGGAATGCTGGGTCGCGATCAATCCGGGGACCCGCTCCAGCACTTCCCCGGGACGCAGGAACGGCACCCGGGCGATCTCGGCCTGCCCCACCTTCCCTGCCGACGCCGCATCGGCGACCCCAATCAAGTTCTCCCCTCGGCCGACGACGACGAGCTCTTCCACTCGTTCGTCGTCCGTTTCGTGCGCGGCCGCCACCCCGCCCCACGTCGCCAAAGCGAGCGCGAGGCCTGTTCGACGGAGCACGCGCACCCATCCGCGCCGCCCATCGTCCCGCCGCCGGCGAGCACATGCGTGCCCATCGGCTGCCGAGCGAGGCGGCGCATGAGCCCATCGTCTCATGACACACCCTTTCGCAAGGGCACTCCCGCGCAGACACGCGTTGCGCGCAGCAACGCGCCAAGCGAGGTGCCGTTATCCGATCACTGCGATTCTAGGAAACGGATCGGATTGCGGGCGGACCGCGCGCGCGACTCGGCAGCAGCGAGCGCGCCGGCAGCACGCGAGGGACCCAAGACGCGCCGAGCTCGCTTGCCAGCGCAGCCAGCGCAACCCCCAACCCCAGCGTCGCGAGTTGGAACGGTGCGTCGTCGTGCCAGTGCGACGAGGTAGCCACCGCGAAACGGTGCTCGCCAGGTACCTCGACTGGCTCGCTGGCCCGAGCCTCGGTCGGTTCGTCGAGAAGAGAAAGCTGGTCGCCGTAGTGATGGTGTCCGTGGTCGTGATGATGCTCGGCCGCTTGCTCGTGATCGTGTATGTGCCGATGGACACGATCGCCCGCCGCGTGGTCGTGAACCACCAACGAAAGATCCGGCGCCACCGCAACCAACAGGTAGAGCGCAGCCAAGTAGCCGCACCCCAACCGCAAAAGCTCCGAACCCCGCCGCGAGCCCGGCGACGATGTCAGCAAGTCCAACACCACGACACCACAGCGCTAAGCCAGCCACCGCCCCGTTGCAAGCGAACCATTCCAACATTCACCGAGCGCTCCGCGCTCAATGTACGCCTACGCAGCGTCTGATTCGCCCTCTCCCGTAGGGAGAGGGAACAAAGACCTCCTCCCCCTATGGGGGAGGATTGAGGAGAGGGAGTCTCAGATGCGGACGAAGTCCCACCACTGCCCTGGCGTTGTCCCAGCCAACCACGTCACTCCAAGCCGCGCATTTGCCAACCCGCCCGGCATCGCGATAGCCCTACCCGCTGAACCACACCAGCAACGGGGGGACTCCAAGTGCAAGCACCAACCAAGCTCCTACTCGCCGCAGCGCTCTGCCTCGCGACCACGACCATCGGCTGCGGCGACGACGACTCCGGCGCCGCCCAACCAACCGGCCCCACTGCCGATCTCTCCGAAGAAATCACCGGCGACAACCCGCCGTTCATCGGCTCGCCCAACCTCGGCGCGACCTTCCCCGGCTACGTCGAACACGAATACGTCGCCGCCGGGACTGCCGTGTCCTACCGCGCCATCGGCGAAATGACCGAAGACGGCCGCTGGACCTTCGAGGAAGACGGCAGCGCCGACTATCGCACCCGAGTTCTCTTGCGCTACCCGGACGACAGCGCCAACTTCAGCGGCACCGTCATCGTCGAGTGGCTCAACGTCAGCGGCGGTATCGACGCCGGCCCGGACTTCGACAGCCTCACCGAGGAGATCCTGCGCCAGGGCCACGCCTGGGCGGGCGTGTCGGCACAACTGATCGGTGTCGAAGGCGGACCGGTACTAGTGGTCGCGCCAGGCGCCGAGGGACTTGCCGGCGAGGGTCTCAAAAACATCGACCCGCAGCGCTACGCATCGCTGCAGCACCCAGGCGACGGTTTCTCCTTCGACATCTTCACCCAGATCGCGCGCGAGCTCGGATCCGGGTCCGCCGCGCTGGAAGGATGGGTGCCGAGCCGGATCATCGCCGCCGGCGAGTCGCAGTCGGCGATCGCACTGGTCACCTACTATAACGGAGTGCATCCGCTGGCCGACGTATTCGACGGCTTCTTCATCCACAGCCGCGGCTCGGTCAGCCTGCCGTTGGTCGGACCGGGCGAGTGGGCCGATCTCGCCGGCAGTCTCGGCGGCGCGAACCCGATCTTTCGCACCGACCTCGACGCGCCGATCTTCGAGCTCCAGGCCGAGGGCGACGTCACCGGCATCCTCGCCTCGGCGGACGTGCGCCAGCCCGACTCCGACCGATTCCGCCTGTGGGAAGCCGCCGGCACCGCGCACGCCGACGCCCACCTGCTCGGACCGATCGCCGATCTCACCGACTGCGGAGTCGCCATCAACGACGGCCCGCTGCACCTGATCGCGAAGGCCGCGTTCCACCACCTCGTCGAATGGGTGCGCACCGGCACTCCGCCGCCGACCGCGCCGCTGCTCGAGCTCGCCTCGACCGATCCACTGGCGATCCAGCGCGACGCCGACGGAATCGCCGCCGGCGGCCTGCGCAGCCCGCCGGTCGACGTCCCGGTCTACGTGCTCTCCGGCGACCCCGGCCCAAGCCCCGACATCCTCTGCCTGCTCCTCGGCTCGACCACGCCCATCCCCGAGACCCGACTCGACGAGCTCTACACATCGCGCCAGGACTACGAGCAAATGTACGCAACCGCCGCCGACCAGACCATCGCCGCCGGCTACGTCCTCGAAGAAGACCGCGAAGCCCTGCTGGGATACTCCGATCCTTCACGGGTTGCCGAGTAGCGTCGCGGGTTGTCTCGCATAACAGTTGCCCCGAACAAACAGCTCGGCTCACATTTTTATCCACAGATTACTCGGATTTTCGCAGATTTTGGTTGTCGGGTTTCGGGCGTCCTGAAATCGAATCTGTGAAAATCTGAGTAATCTGTGGATAAAAAACGGAGCCACCGCCGTCCGAGAAAGCGCCGCGGCGGAGTGAGCCACACGCGCCCCATTTTGACAGAAAACCAGTTTTATGGGAGCCTCGCTGCGATGAAAACGACGGTCGAGCTTCCCGACGACCTGATTCGCCAGGTCAAGATTCTCGCCGCGCGGGAGGACCGCAAGCTCAAGGAGGTCCTGGCCGAATTGATCGAGCGCGGGCTGTCCGCGAGGTCGGCAACCGGCACCAAGCGGCGGCGACCGCGGCCGATTGCTCTTCCCGGTGGCAAGTTGACCGATGCGCTGATCGAATCTGGCATCTCGAAAGGCAGGGACTGACTTCCGAGCCATGGTGGTGGTCGACACCAACGTCCTCGCGTACCTCCTCATCGCAGGAGATAAGACCGCCCTGGCACAGCAGCTCTTCGACCAAGACGCCGACTGGCACAGTGAGCCGTTCGCCCTGGTCGAGCTCAGCAACGTCCTGGCAACCGCATGCCGCACCATGGGCCTTTCGCCCGGCCGCGCCCGCCGCACTCTCGAGCGCGCCGAGGAGCTCCTCGAGAACACCCTGCACCCAATCGATCACGGGCTCGCCCTCGCCTTGGCGAACGACTATTCCGTCTCCGCCTACGACGCCCGCTTCCTCGCCGTCGCCGATCAGCTCGACGCGCCGCTGGTCACCGAGGACAAACGTCTCCGGCGCGCGGCGCCGAACCTGACCGCTGCACTTGCCGAGCTGGTCACCGGACACTAACCCGCAGGCGCTACTTATTCCGGCGTCCACAGCGGCTCGGGGATCTCGATCCCGAGCGGTTCGCCCCACTGGTTGCGGAACGCCACCTCGTGCGCCGGCCGCCGCCTCGCCAGTCCCCAGCGGCCGGTCGGGTAGCCCATCGGCACGCAGCAAGCGAACACCCACCCCTCGTCCGCCGGCACTCCGAGAATCTTCAGCACGTCGTCGATCTGGAACAGCATCACGCTGGTGATCGTGCTGCCGACCCCTTCCGCCCGCGCCGCGAGCATCGCGCTCCACACCGCGGGAAAGATCGAGCCGCCGGTCGGGTCGCCCTGGGCGAAGGCGAACAGCAACAGCGGGTAGTCTTCGAAGTGTCGCGCCATCCAATTCGCCGACTTCAACACCTTTCCCATCTCGATGCTGTCGGCAGCGTCCGGGGTGGCTTGCATCGCCTTGATGCGATCGGCGTAGAAGGTCTTCCACAAGTTCTCGATGCAGTCACGGTAGATCGGCCCCAGCTCGCCGCGCACCTTCGGGTCGTCGACCAGCAGGAATCGCCAGTTTTGGCTATTGCCGCCCGACGGCGCGCGAATCGCCGCGTCGAGAATGCGCGCCTGCACGTCCTCGGGAATCGGATCCTTCTTGATGCGACGCATCGCCCGCGTCGTGTACAGGGCCTCTTGAATCGTCATGTCTGCCATAGCGACCGAGGTAGCAGAAAGCGCGGCTGCAACCCAGAGCCGCACCAGCCGAACAGCCATCGCCCAGAACACAGATCCCGTCCCCCCTTACCAAGGGGGGACTTCAGGGGGGTCAACCGAAGAGCCGCTTCGTGCCAAGCAGAAAGCGCAGCTGCAACCCAGCGCAGTAGGTCGAAGAGCCATAGCGCCGAACACAATCTCGTCCCCCCTTACCAAGGGGGGACTTCAGGGGGGTCAACCGAAGAACCGCTTCGTGCCAAGCAGAAAGCGCGGCTGCAACCCAGCGCAGTAGGTCGAAGAGCCATAGCGCCGAACACAAATCTCGTCCCCCCTTACCAAGGGGGGACTTCAGGGGGGTCAACCGAAGAACCGCTTCGTGCCAAGCAGAAAGCGCGGCTGCAACCCAGCGCAGTAGGTCGAAGAGCCATAGCGCCGAACAAAATCTCGTCCCCCCTTACCAAGGGGGGACTTCAGGGGGGTCAACCGAAGAGCCGCTTCGTGCCAAGCAGAAAGCGCGGCTGCAACCCAGCGCAGTAGGTCGAAGAGCCATAGCGCCAAACACAATCTCGTCCCCCCTTACCAAGGGGGGACTTCAGGGGGGTCAACCGAAGAGCCGCTTCGTGCCAAACAGAACGCTTCCCCTCGCGGGCCGACCCGCCAAGTCGGCGATCGAATCAACCCGGCGCGGGCATGCCGTGCCGCGTGCGCAGCTCGGCGGCGAGACTGCGAACCGAGTCGCGATCGAGCACGCGGTCGAGCAGCGCCCGCTCCTCCTCGGTGAGATCGTCGGCTCGGTTGAGCACGTTCATTTCGGTATTGCGTCCATCGAACGTCGTGCCGTCGAAAGAGCTGCCGCCGCCGGCGCCGTGGACCTGTTCGAAGCCCACGTCGGAGAACTCGAAGCCGCACTGCTCCATGATCGAGCGCCGGTATTCGCGACTGGTGAACCACTTGTCGAAGTAGACGCAGATTTTCGAGGCGATCCGCTCAGTGTGTCCGAGACACTCGCGCGCGTACTCCTCCCAGAAGTCGACGAACATCGGGTCGAGAGCGAACGGCAGATCGGCTTCGCTCGCTCCCCGCCGGGCCGGGAAATTGAAGTACGGCGCCGGGCCTCGGCGCCCGCGAATGCGACTGGCGAACACATTGTAAGGGTCGCGCACGATCAACATGCGAACCAATGGCCGGTCGATGTTCGAGAAACCGGCGTAGCTGAGCGGTACGTCCTCCAGGCTGACCACCCACTCCTCCGCGTGTGGAGCGCGGGCCAGCTGCCTCTCGCGCGCCGGGTCACCGAGCCAAGTATGAAGATCTTGCGGAGGCGGCAGGGCGTGGCCGAACCGCAGATAAAGCCCAACCGGAACCAGGTTGTTGCGATAGGCAAGCGGGGCGTGATGGCGCAGCCAGTTGGTGACGGCGTGATTGCCGCTCCGCTTGAGCCCATGCACCAGGATCAACCGCCGCAACGTCACCATGCTGAAGCGGATACTGGTTCGCGCGGTGCCTCAAGGCAAACACACACCGCAAAACGCACCCGAAGTAGCCTCAGCGAATGCTCACTCGGCAGGCAAACAAACCTCAAAGAGAAAACTGTTCTCTCACAAAGCCGCAGGGGCGCAGAGCAAAGAACAACGCCATGATGAAGACTACAGGCCTGCCCTCCCTCTGCGCCCCTGCGCGAGACAAGTCGTTTCCTGCAAGCCCAGATACCAGCCAACCGCTACAAAAGATGCTCCGCGAAGACGTCCTCGTTGAATCCCACGAGCACCTTCTTGCCCTTGCGGATCGTCGGCGCGCGCAGGTTTCCGGTCGGCCCCAGCATCGCGTCGACGACTTCGGCCGGCGCTTTACCGCCAGGTTTGAACTCGGAGACCTTCTTCCCCTTGGCGACGATCACCAGAGAAGCCTGCTTGGCCATGTCGGCCGCGTCGGAGCGACCGAGCTTGCGACTCGCCGGCACGACCTCTTTGGTCGCGATCTTATTGGCGTCCAGAAACTTGGACGCTCGCGTGCAAGACGTTCAACCCTTGCGGTGGTAGTACCAGTCGATTCCCGCCATCGCCGGCTCCCAAGTGGCTAGTTGCGCTCTCCATAGCGAAAGTGGCTATCGATTACCAGCGATCGTACGGCAGCCACGCCTCTTACACCGGTCGCACTGAAACTTGCGCTGAGCCGGCGATCTCGACGGCGATTTCGGCCGCTCGCGCGCCGCATGCGAGGTCCGCGAAGCGTTCGGCGGCGCGACGCAACAGGATAGTACCAGCCTCGTCTTCGCCGCGACGACGAGCATCACGCCCACGCTCGGCGAGCAGCAGGGGCTCGAAATTCTTCGCACCGGTCTTGTCGACAAGCTCGGCCGCGGTCTCGAGCGCTCTGGTAGACCGAGCGAGCGCCTGCTCGTCGCCAATGCCGCGCAACACCGAGGCCAAGGTCAGAGCCGCCGAGAGTGCCTCGGTAGCGTTATCGCGTTCGAGCGCGATGGCAAGCGCGCTCTCAGCCCACTCGCGCGCCGACGCCAGGTCGCCCAGTGCCGCCTGCGTACGAGCCGACGCCAGGTTTCGACGCGAATCGAACTTGCGCAAGGCGGCCCCGCGCAAGCCGTCGACGTCGGCCAGCACATCGCGAGCCTGCGCGGGATCATCTTCGAGAAGCAGCTGCTGCACCAAGCCCAGGGTCGCAGAAAGGCGCGAGCTGTGCCCCAAACGTGCCTCCTGAGCCACGGCCTGCCGCGCCGCGACCCGTGCCCACTCCACGTCGCCGGTCAGCCAGCCGCCGTATGCAAGTAGCTCGACCGCAAACGCCCCCATGTCCGGATCGCCGAGATCACGCGAGATCTCGCCCACCTTTACGAGGTGGGCGCGCCCATCGGCGGGAAACCCGATGACGATCTCGCTGCGGCCGAGCTCGACCAGAGCCCCGACGTAGGCGCTCATCCCCCATTCGCGCAAGCCCCAACGCGGGTGATCCCTCGTCCATTCGACCTGCTGCATCGAGTTGGCGCGATGGATTTCCAGCTTGCCGAGCGCGAACAACGGCTCCAACGAGGGCCACAGCGCCATCGAGCGCGGATCCGGATCGACTGACGACCGGACCCAACCCTCCCACTCGGCCGCGTGCTCCAAGGCTTCGTCCATGCGCCCGAGATTAGCGAGATAGACGGCCATTGCCTGTTGCATCCGCGCGCGCCACAGCTCGTCACCGGCGCGTCGCGCCCACTCTCCGCCCTCGTCGAAGAGCGCGCGCGCCTCCTCCTCGCCGAGCTCGAGCCGCAGAACCATGGCGAGTCGGTGAAAGCAGGCCACGGCGCCGAGCCTGCAGGCCTCGCGTTCGTCGGGAATCGTTCGCACCAGCTCGCAGACTGCGCGCCAGTGCGTCGCCGCCGCCACGAAATCGCTCGCGGCAAAGTACTGAGCCGCACGCGCGTTCCAGCGCGCGGCATCCAACAAGCGGCCGGCCTCCGCGGTATGGTGTGCCAACAGTGCAGCCGACTCGTCGAGCTTGTCGGCGTGCACCTCTTCGATCGCGTCGGCGACCGCGTCGTGCGCCTGCCGGCGCCGCTCGCGCAGCTGCGAGCCGAGCGCCACCTCTTGTGTCAGCGGGTGCTTGAACGCATATGCGGCGGCGGGGTACAGCGCCGTCTCGAAGATAAACTCGCGCGCTTTCAACGTCGCGAGCGCGCTCTCCAACCCGTCGCCGGCCGACGCGTCCCCGGTCCGCTCGAGGACCCGGCGCAGTAGAGGCTCCTCGAACTGCTTGCCGATCACCGCCGCCGCCTGCAGGAAACGCTTCTCGCGCTCCGGCAAACGGTCGATGCGAGCGTCGAGCAGAGCCTGCACCGACCGCGGCACGTCGACCTGCGCCAGCGGCCCGGTCAAGCGATAGGCGCCGCGGTCGCCTTCGAGGCACCCCGACTCGATGAGCGTCTGCACGATTTCTTCCGCGAAGAAGGGATTGCCGCCGGAACGCTGGAACACCTGCTCGCACAACTCGGCGATGCTCGGATCGTCACCCAGGAGGTCCGCCACCAGGGCGCGGATCGACTCCGCGCCAAGCGGCGCCAAAGGCACCTGTCGGTAGTGGCTGTGACGCATCCAAGCGGCGCGATACTCCGGCCGGAAGTTGACGATCATCAGGCCCGATGAGGCGGCCATTGCCTCGACCCACTGCGCGAGCATCTCCTCGCTCGCCGCGTCGAGCCAGTGCAGATCCTCGACGATGGCGACGACACGCGTTGCGCCGGCGCGCGGATCCTGCGCCACCCGGCGCACCACCGCGAACAACTGGCGCTGCTTCGCCTCCGGATGCATCCGCGGGACCGGCCGCTCCGGATCGGGCACATGAAAGAACTCGAACACCACCGGCAGCACTTCGCGAAAGCTCTCGTCGAGCAGCAACAGGCGCCCCGCCAGCTTCTCGCGCACGGTGGCGTCGTCATCGCGCTCCTCGATACCGAAGTAGGCGCGGAACACCTGGTGCATCGGCAGGTATGGGATGGCCTTGCCGTGGGCCAGCCCTTGGCCGACGTTGACCGCCAGGCCGCGACTGCGACAGCGCTCGGCAAACTCCAGGCACAAACGACTCTTGCCGGTCCCAGCAGCTGCCACCACGCCGACCACCTGTCCCTGGCCTGCCTGCGCCTGCTCGAGCGCGGTCTCCAGGACGGCGAGGTCTGCCTCGCGGCCGACGAAGCGGGTCAGGCCGCGCCCGCGCGACGCATCCAGCCGCGTTGTCGCCTTCCCCACTCCACACAGTCGATAGACTTTGAGCTTCTCGCTGGCACCCTTGACCGCAAACTCGCCGAGGTCGTCGAGCTCGCAGTAGCCGTCGACCAGCGAAGCCGTCGCCTCGGTCAGGTAGCAGGTATCCGGCGAGGCGAGCTGTTCCATACGCTGCGCCAGGCCGACCACGTGGCCTTGCGCCGTGTAGTCCATGCGCAAATCGTCGCCGATGGTGCCGACCACCACTTCCCCCGAGTTGATCCCGATACGAGTCGAGAAACCGATCCCGTGCTCGCGTTTTACCTCGGTCGCGTAGCGCGTCAGCTCCTCTTGCAGGTGCAAGGCGGCGAAACAGGCACGCTGGGCGTGGTCTTCGTGCGCTAGCGGCGCGCCGAAGAGCGCCATGATGCCGTCGCCGGTGTATTGGTTGACGGTCCCCTCGTATCGATGCACCCCATCGGCGAGGATCGCGAAAAAGCGATCGAGGAGCTCGTGCCACTCCTCGGCACCCAGCATCTCGGCCAGATTCATCGACCCGGTGACGTCGGCGAACATCACGGTAACCTGCTTGCGTTCGCCCTCGAGAGCCGCCCGCGAGCGCAGAATCTTGTCGGCCAGATGCTTCGGAGTATACGCCCGCTCCGGTACCGGACTTTCGGACGCAGGCGATTTGTCGCCGACCGGAGCCGACACCGCCATCCCACACTCGATGCAGAACTTCGCCCGCGGCGGCAGCTCGATGCCACAGTTGCCACACAGGGTGACCGCCGCCCCACACTCCGGGCAGAACTTGGCCCGCGCCGGTCGCGGATGGCCGCAGGCGCCGATGACGGGAGCGTCGCGCGGATCCTCGGAGCTCATCGACGCACCGCCCCCGCGCGAAGGAGGCCGCGCATCCAATGCGAAAAGCCATCGGCCCCGACGCAGCCGCCACCTATCCGAATCGTTCCCATAGGTTCCACGATCAGCCTGTGAAATTGATCGAAGCCGCACAAGCGGTCAAACCCTCGTTCGGCGAGCGGACCAATCCACGACCACGACGGAGGCAAGAGGTTCGCATTCACTCGAGCCGCGCGCTATCCGAGTGCTGACAACCGGGAGGAAGAACGGTGACGATGGTGTTGTACGATATGGCGGCGAGCCCGAACGCGAAGCGGGCGCGGCTCGGCTTGCTCGAGTCGGGCGCCGAGTTCGAGTCGCGCGAGGTCAACCTGATGGCCGGCGAGCAGAAGACCGACGAGTACAAGAAGATCCACCCGCTCGGACGAGTGCCCGTGCTCGACGACGGCGGCACGATCGTCTGGGAATCCGGCGCCATCCTACTCTACCTCGCCGACAAGTTCCCCGACGCCGGCCTCATACCCAAGGACCTGGCGACGCGCGGCCAGGTCTACCAGTGGCTCACCTTCGGCGAGACCAGCATCCACGGCTACATGGGCCCGATGGGCTTCCAGATGTTCCGCCGCGCCCCGGACAAGCGCGACGAAGCCACCCTCGCGCGCGGCCGCCAGCGCATGCCCGAAGTCCTCGCCGTCCTCGACCGCCAACTCGAAGGCAAGGACTATATCGTCGGCGACTTCTCGATCGCCGACTGCGCCTGCGCCCCCTGGCTCGAGCTCACCGAGTTCTTCGGCATCGAGACGCCCGGACTCGACAACTTCGAAGCGTGGATGAAGCGGATGCAGGCGCGTCCGAGCTGGAAGGGATAATTCCAAAAACAGATTCCAGATTCCAAAAAGCGGTGGGGTCTCTCGCAACGCTCGCTGGCATGACTACGCCGGGCGGCTCATTTTTTTGTCCACAGATTTCTCAGATTTTCACAGATTGGGTTTCGGGTTTTCGGGTGCAGCACATCCTGATTTCCAATCTGCGCAATCGGCGAAATCTGTGGATAGAAAACTGAACGCCCCCGCCTCTTGCCTCGCCGGCGGACCAAGCTCCCCCCCTGCCGGTACGCGTTTCAGCAACATGGGAGTGCGTGATAGATTGCCCGCCATGGAACAGCCCCCGCAGGAGAGTGGCGTAGCGGAGCGAGTCGCTTCCTTTTTCCGCAGACAGGCCTCGCCCGGGGTGGTTTCCGCCTACCTCTTCGGTAGCCATGCGCGGGGATCGGCGCACCGGCAGAGTGACATCGACGTTGGCGTCTTGTTGCCACGAGAGGTTTTTCCTTCTGCCAAGGGGCGATTCGACGAACGAGTTCGGTTGTCCGCGGCACTCGTCGACGCACTCGACTGCAACGACGTCGATGTAGTGGTGCTCAACGACGCGCCGCCCGTGTTCGCGCGGAATGTCGTCACTTCCGGTACGCGAGTATTCTGCATTGACTCGGATGCGGACCGTGATTTCGTCAGAGACACGCAGTTGCGTGCCGCGGATCTCGCCCCGTTCCTGCGCCGGACCCGGAAGATCAAACTCGAAGCGCTGCGCCCATGACCTACCTGGTGGAGCGCCTCGCCGAGCTGAGGCGACACATCGACCACCTCCACGAGATCGCTCCGCGAGTCACCAGCGCACGCGATCTCGAGCTCGACCTGTCACTACACAACGACGTCTTGTTCTCCCTCCTGACGATTTGTCAGCTGGTGATCGACCTCTGCGGCGACCTGTCGGCGAGGCGCGGGGATCGCTTTGAAGACTATACAGAGGCAGTGAGAAACCTCGCGAAGGACGGGCGGTTCCCCTCGCCGCTAGTCGACGAGCTCGCGCGACTCCCAGGCTTCCGAAACGTGCTCGTCCGCGACTATGTCGAGCTCGACATGGCCCGAGTCGTCGAAGCCATGCAGAACCTCCAACCGGTCGAAGCGTTTCTGCGCATCGTCCATGAGATCGTCACCGACGCGCAATAATAGTTGAAAGGGAAGATTCCAACACGGATTCCAGATTCCAAGACCCATTTGGAAATTGCCTCTGGAATTTGGATTTCGTGTCCGAAGATCCGAGATTCCAAAATGGGGCGGGTAATGTCGCAACGCTCGCTGGAATGACTACGCGGATCGGCTCTTTCTCTATCCACAGATTACTCAGATTTTCACAGATTGGGTTTTGGTTCTCAGGTTTCGAACGTCCTGAACTCCAATCTGCGCAATCGGCGAAATCTGTGGATAGAAAACTGAACGCCCCCGCCTCTTGCCTCATCGGCGGACCAAGCTTCTCCCCTGCCGGTACGCGTTTCAGCAACATGGGCGGATTGGCTCTTTCTCTATCCACAGATTTCTCAGATTTTCACAGATTGGGTTCTGGGTCTCAGGTTTCGAACATCCTGATTTCCAATCTGCGCAATCGGCGAAATCTGTGGATAGAAAGCTGAACGCCCCCCTTCCGACCCGGCGTTCCTCCCCGCGCGAGCGTCGCTCCAATGGCGGGAAGAACGGCTGGCTCGATAACCGACCATCCCGGCGCGAGGACCATCTTACGACACCCCGTAAAATGGACTGGACCATTTTACGAAGCTCCGTAAGATGGTCTCATGCCGAAGATCGGTCGCCGCTATGTGGAAGTTCTTCGTTGACGACGACGATGTCGGCAAGCGACTAAGGCGACACCCGGTTCTCCGAGTCTTCACCGCTCGGTTGGCCACTACGCGGCCCGTCATTGGCCGAACTGGTCTCCCGGTAGCCGGAAGAAATAGCTGATATTGAACGAGATCAGGTGCTGGCGACCGTCGAGCGTGTCGTCGTAGTCAAATTCCGAGTCATCAACCACGCTCGCGACGTAAAGATATTGGTATCCGAAGGTGAACGCCACCGAGCCCAAGCTGCCGGTATGAACGTTGGCCCCGAGAGCAAGCCCGCCGCCGATACCGAGGTCGACGATATCCAAACCGGCGGGAAGGTCCGTCAGTACGTCGGTGTTGAACCGAACCGATGGCCCGAGCCACAAACGCACCCGATCGGTGCGGTAGACGCCGAAGCCGAACATGTTGTTCAGCGTCAGCCCGTGGGACTCGAAGTCGCTGCCCCCCGTATCGAACATCTGATCTCGATAGGAGTAGCCGAGGTTCAGCCGGTAATTGAACAACGTGTCCCGGGCGACCGCAGTGTCTACGGCGAAGCCGATACTGTAGCGGTTCGTATCAAAGTCTTGGTCCCCGAACTCTTCTAGGACTCCAATGCCGCGTCCGTACTCAAAGAACGGCCCGAGGCCAACCGCCCTCGCCTGCGACAGCGAGCAAAGGCCGCACAGAACCGATCCAACCAAGATCATCACCCACTGGCGAAACTCTCTCATACACCCCCCTTTCGATGCGGGTGTTTATAGCCAAAGCCGAGCTGGGATGCATCGAGTCCGTCGACACGTCCGGGCGATACGACAGCCGCTGACAACACCCTCTTTCCAGTTCGACTTGTCGAAGTCCGCAGCGAGGAACCAGCACGTCTCGTCCCGCAGCATGGGGTAGACACCGAGCACGTGCCGGCCTTTTAGGTGATCGAGAACCGCCCGATCATCGAGGGTGCGGAACGCCTGGTTCGGACACCCCCCGCACTTCACGCGGGGCTCGGGGGTCGAACGACAGCTCGATATCGAAGCTCCCCACAGGTCTGATTTCTCCCACTGAGGATGACGATGTCAAAACCTGCACTGAAGCTGAGGAACCCACACATTGAGACTCGGAAGAATCTTTGTGGTGGCAGCCCCGTGATCGCTGGCACGAAGTTCCCGGTTCGATCCGTCGTGAGCTACGTGCTGCGGCAGGGAGTGACACCGGAAGAGCTCGTCGCTGAGTTCCCTCACATCTCCCTGGCCCAGGTGCATGACGCCCTCTCCTACTACTATGACAACCAGAAGGACGTCGACGAGGATCTAGTCGCCAATACGGAAGACAACGTCCGCGCCCAGCTGCAGCCCTGATGGCGGCAGCTCGCCTGCTCGTCGACGAAGACGTTCGGCCGTTGCTTGCCGAGACTCTTCGGCAGCGCGGCTTCCACGCCCAGCACGTCGTCGAGCTCGATCGATCTGGGCTGAGCGATCCGGAGCAGTTCGCCTTCGCGGTCGAGCAGCGACGAGCGATCGTCACCCATAACATCCGCGACCATGTGGTTCTCGACCGTGAGTACCGAACGAAGGAGCTGGTTCACTGCGGGATTCTGGTGTGTGATCAGGTGCCGTTCCGTGAGCTACTGCGTCGGACCGTCCGATGCCTGGATCGCACGTCAGACGACGACATCCGCAACCAGGTCGTCTGGCTTCAGGACTTCAAGTGAAGCCGAGGGGTCAACTGGCATCGGATGATCTCGGCGAGGGAAACTGACGCCGTAGCGAGCTCAGCGCGGCCCATCGACACCAGGAACTTCCGCCGCCTCCGAGGTATCCGGCGAGATCGCGCTGGTGATGATCGTCGTCGCCAGTCGGTCGAGGTGGTCGCAAAGAGCCCGATCGAGAGCATCGAACTCCCGCCAGAGCTCATCGACGGCCGATTCCGGGAGCCTCACCATGATCGTCTGGCGCCGCTGCCGCGGATAGCGATACGGTTTGAGACCGTAGCGCCGCAGTAGCGAAGTGAAGAGCCGCCGCGACCACTGGTTGTGAATCGAGAACCGAATCTCGACCGGCGGATCGTCCACCGCGACCCGATCGATCCGCGCGCGAATGCGGCGTCGCGCTTCGTCCGCAGCGACACGTTCCCCGTCAGTAGCCGCCCCGGCGAACAGCCTCTCGATACGCTTGAGCTTCGCGATCAGCGTAGCCGTGTCATCCATCGGACGCTTCATACCAAAACATTCCAGAGGAATATTCCAAACTCCAAGTCATCCTCCACCTCCCGAGACGCATAGCGCCCGGGTACCCGGCACCGAAGGGGCTCTCACGCCGCAGAACGATCTTTCACCAGCACATCGACATCACAGCCCAGAATGTGCAGCAAGGCGATGAGCTGGCCGATCGACTTCCGAGTGTTGGCCGGATCCAGCAGGCGATAGAACTGGGTCGCGGAGGTCCCGAGGCGTCGGATCAACTCGCGCTTGCTCAATTCGCTCGTCTCCACCCGATCGATTGCAGCCACTGTCAACTTGTGAAGGACCAGGTCGCGGAGATACGTCGGATCCTCGTTGTACTCGAGAACGTGGTCCACATGGACGGAACCTTCGGCGCCCGACTCGAGCACGTACGTAAACCCCTCCCTGCCCAACTCGGGGTCCACGTAGCAGTCCGACACGCGATCTCCGGCCGACGGGCGGACCTCGAGCGTCGCATACGGAATCGCCAGATCCCTGGCCCCAACCCGAACATCGAATGCCTTCCGACGATTGTTGGCTGACACTCTGCGAATCTTCACAAGAGTCCCTCCCGTTGCAGGTCCCGAATCAGCGCCCGTACCCGGGTCGATACAGTGCCGCGCATCACGCACTCCGCCTCGAGGTTCCACTTCGCAACGAACTTGCCCTCACGGTAGACGTGAAGGTGTCGCGGACCATGATCGCCCTCCCATGCGAGGAAGAGGTAATTCCCCCGCCGAATCTTCGGCATCCAGGAGACGTTACTTCGCACGGTAACGCTTGTCGAGGCGTCGTCACGATAATCCCAGAGGCAAATTCCAGATTCCAAACACCCCGCTTTGGAATTTTCATCTGGAATCCCGAATTCCCCGAGGCGCGTAGCGCCTCGGGGAGAATGAAGACTGGACCTTTCAAGAGCTCGGCGACATCACGCTCGATGACCAAACCATCCATCAAATGTCAGGCGCAGCCGAAACTCTTCGAGTGGCTCAACAGCCGCGATTCTCAGCAAATCCCTATCGTTCTCCCTCTACCGCGGCAGAGGGTTCCACCGTTGCATTGAGTGTTGAACACCGCTCGATACCGGATCGGCGTACAGGTATGATCTCCCCCAAGGCGAATTACGATGACAAAAGCCGCAAACAAGCGGCGGCACCGACACATTGAGATTCGGAAGGACCAGATGGCTCGCGAACAACCATCACGCTCAGCGGTGTCGATGGGCTCGAAGGCGACGTGCCGTACATCAGGAGGGATCTGATTCGAGACTACGTCGGCGACCGCGACGTCGTTGGGTTCGCGTTCGGCGAGCGCGAGTTGCGGCCCTATCCGGTTTCGCCGCCGCAGTGGCTTCTCGAAGCGCAGCGCAAGCAGACGAACGCTTGGCACGAGGTACTGAGGGATCTGAGCGTTCACTCCGCAGGAGATAGGGACGATGACGGCCTTTGACGAACTCATCGCCGGCATGGCCGCGGGGCGGACCTGGTCGCTCATGGGCGACAGCGACGCCGTGCGCGGTCTGCTGGACCGCGTGTACGACGAGCGCTGCCACAGCGCGCGGCACCACCGGGACGCCTACCAGCTTCGAGTGAACCTGCAGAAGAAGGACGACGCCGCGGCCTACGCGGGCTGGATCACCGCAGAGAACCCCACGTCCGGGCCCTATCAGGGAACGTCGCTCGTGTGGTTTCCGGGCGAAGAAGGCAGCGTGGCCGTACTGGTCATCGGCACCGACGGGTTCGGTGCCGACGCACACATACTTGGCCGGCCTGGACACCGCCGGCGTCTCAAGGCGCTCTCGCGGCTCCACGGAGGGCGCACCTGGGTCAAGCCAGACCTCCTCGACATCGCGACGGAGGTCCCGAGCCCGGTCTCGTCCGCTTGGCCCGAGATCCCGGCGGTCCTGAAATCGTACGCGAGTGTCATCTATGCGGCCACACCAGTGCGGAGCTCGGAAGATGGCGAGCGTGTAGCAGACCTGCTCGACCTGTTCTTCGACGAGCACGGCACGCCGCTGACCGGCAAGGCGAAGGATCGCTGGAACCGGCGCACCCAAGAGGTCGCTGGCGCGATCTTCCCGAGCTGGAGCGAAGGACAGGTGCTGGCGCTCTTGCGCGAGCGACGTTTCGTGGTCCTCGAGGGCCCGCCCGGAACAGGCAAGACGCGGCTCGCATGGCGCATCGCGGACCAGATCGGCACGGCCACTCGGATCCAGTTTCATCCGGCGCGCACCTACGAAGACTTCGTCGTGGGGCTGTTCCCGCGTCCCGTGGGAAGCGGACTCGCCTTCGAGGTCCGACCCGGTGATCTGCTGCGCGCCAACCAGACCGCGGAGCGTGGCGAGCACGTCCTGGTCATAGACGAGATCAACCGCGCCGACCTCGGTCGGGTGCTCGGCGAGTCAATCCTGCTCTTCGAGGCCGGGGAGGGAGACCGTGCCGTGCACCTGCCACACGTGCCGGAAGGCCACGCAGAGATGCTGCGGCTTCACCCAAACCTGCGGGTGCTGGCGACGCGCAACACGGCAGACCGCTCCATCGCCCGCATGGACGTGGCCATCCGCCGGCGGTTTGCGTTCGTCGAGGTTTGGCCGGAACTCGGCGCAGTAGCGGAGGAAGGACTCGACTTCGCTCAGGCGCTGTTCGCAGACACCGTGCACACCTTCGCCGAGTACGCGGACGACGAGACCCTGCGCCTGGTTCCGGGGCACGCGTACTTCCTCGACCCACGCCCCGACCTTCCGATCGAGAGGCGTGCCGAACGCGTCGCGCGACGCCTGCGGCTCGAGCTGCTCCCCTTGCTACGTGACTACCTCGACGAGCGGATGTGCGGCAGCGCCTCCGAGGCCATCGCCGGCCTCGCGGACCGCGTCGAGTCGAGGCTCTTGGAACGGTCATGACGCGCGGACGGACGCAGCGTGGTCGCGAACGAGCCTCCCGAGGATTGCTCGAGATCCCGACCGGGCGTCCCCTCATTCAAGCGGTCGACCATGGCCCGGGCGTCCGACTCGATGCGGTCATGCTGGGCGCGTCCGGCGATCGCTGGGTCGAGCCCTTCCTCGAGGCTAATCGCGGCCACCTCCGGCGCCTCGGAGTCTTAGCCAACGTCGAGACGCGAGGCGGCATCGCGCTGCGGCTCACCCCTGGCCCACGAATCGGCGCTGTGCCCTTGCTCTCGCCCGCGACCCGGCGAGTGGCCGCTGGGCTGCTCATCGCGCCGCGCTTCCGCTGGAGCGCGCTTGGCGCCGTGCTCGGCGACATCGGGTTCGCCACAGAGCCGTCGCTCGGCGGCACACCACTCGTCCCGGGCTCTGCGCGCGAGGTCCCTGCTTGGCTCCTGGCCGCGCCCGTGGTGCGCCGGCTCGAGGCTTTCCTTCGGCACCGCAAGCGCGGCTTCTCCGAACGCGAGGAGGTGCGCCAAAGCCCCCGCGGCCGCGTGGACTGGTCCCGGTGGGCAACGACGCACGTCCCGTCGGGGCGCTGGGCAACCCTGCCGTGCCACTTCCCGGAGCCGGACGACGACCCGGAACTTATGGCAGCCGTGCGCTGGACTCTGGACCGACTCGACGATGAGCTCGCCGTGTTCCACGAGGCGTCCGCCGCACGGCTTCTTCGTACCCGCGTCTCGGACCTGCGCGTGCAGGTCGGAGCCGGTCCGGTCAGGCGGCCCCCGAGTGAGTTCCGGGCTGGCGGCAGCGGCTGGATCGCCGAAGCCACGCAGGCAATGGGGTGGGTTGCGGAAGAGCGTGGTCTGGGTGGCTCCCGGGTGCTGGACGGCATGAGCTGGGACCTGCCCATCGACGAGGTCTGGGAGGCGTGGGTAGACGCGTTCGTCGCGGACCTGGCTTTTCGATGCGGCTTCAGCGCATTGCGGCGCGGGGACACGACCCGGCGGCTCAACTGGTCGACGACCACGAGCTCGATGCGGATGCTGATCCCCGACAGCGGGCTCCGCGGCCCGGACCGGCTCGTCTGGGTCGACGCCAAGTACAAGGCGCACTTGCAGCTCCTCACCCACCGAGGCTGGTCCGGACTCGAAGAGGGCACCCGGGATGCCCACCGCGCAGACCTCCATCAGGCGCTCGCCTACGCCGCCTTGGACGAGGTCGAGCGCGTCGACTCGCTGCTCGTCTACCCAGATCTCTCGTCCGACGACCGAGGACGCCCAGCCATCGCGACGGTGGCTTCGGGCCGGCGACGGGTTCGCTTGCTCCTGGTCGGGCTGCCGTTCGGCTTCCATTCGCCCGACCACCGCGAGAAGACACTCACCGGGTGGCGCGACCTCCTTGCCGCGTAGCCGCCTCGCCGCAGCGTCTCGGCTCTCGCCCCCGCTGCCGGTTCACACGAGGCGCTCTGGGAACCCCCCGATCTTCGGGACCCCTATGAGATCCACCACTTGCGCCCGCGCCCTCAGCCCGGCCTGCTTCGTAGCAAGCCCCCGCAACCGGGAACTCGTCCAATTTCTCTCTCACGCGAAAGGTGCCTGCGGTGAGGTGCGGGCTCAAATCGCCCTCGCCTCCGACCAAGGCCACCTCTCGGAACACGGAGCGTTACCAACTCCACGACCAGTGCATCGAGATCGGCAAGATGCTCGCAGGCTGGACGCGCCACGTCCGGAACAAGGGGCTTGAAGGGGTGAAACGTCGCGTTTCACCCTGATTCCAGAGGCAGATTCCAGATCCTCCCTTCGGAATCTTCATATGGAATCTGGAATTACCCGAGGCGCGTAGCGCCTCGGGTAGAACGCGCCCGGACAGATTCGAACTGCCGACTCTCTGGTTCGAAGCCAGATGCTCTATCCAACTGAGCTACGGGCGCTTGTCGTGTTCTCTACACGACATCCGCTCGGGACGCCATGCGTCGTCCGGCGGCGGTCGGATCGGGTTCGGCACGGGTCGCACCCGGCATCTCGAGGGTTCGCCGTAAGTGACGATGATCCCTCACCTTTAATCCTCTCCCGCTAGCGATGCGGGAGAGGGGAGGTTGTGGCCTGCGGCGTCTGTCTGACCCGGTGAATCGGGCAGCTACTGCCTGGCTACGCGGCCGTTTCCTCGCTGGATTACTCCGTCGGAGGCGAACTCGCGGCGCTCGCGGCGGCGTTCGCTGCGGTACTCGCGGCGCCCTTCCCCGCGGTCTCGGTTGCGCTCGCGGCGGGCCTGGCGGCGGTCGGACTGGTCGCCGCGCCGCTGCTCTCTGGCGTCGGCGCGGTACTCGCGGCGGTGGTATTGGGCGTAGCGCTGATCGTGGTCTCCGTGGTCGCGGACGTGGGCTCGGACCTTGGCGTAACGACCGCGGTGGTGGTCGTGGGGGCCGCTGTAGACGTGGACGTGCTCGCGGGCGTGGCCGTGGTGAACGTGGGCGTGGCGGTGCGGGCGATGGCGATGCGCGAGGCGGGGGCGATCATAATGAACGTACGTCACCGAATAGCGCGGGCCGTGGGTGTGGTGGGCCTCGTAGCAGGCGGAATGGCCGTGGTAGTGGGGGTAGAGGATCTTGCCGGCGATGGAATGGCCGATGGCAGCGATCTCGCGGGCGGCGATGCGGCCTAGCTCGTATTCCAAGCCATCCTCGAAATCATCGCCATGAGCGGATGCTGCGCTGGGAAGCGCAACCGCTAATCCGGCGGCTAGGGCTAGGAAAGTGGCGGTTTTTGCTGGGGATTTGCGGCGGGGGGTCGGGGGCGTATTCACCATGGGGCTTTGACGCTCGGGGGCGGGGAACATTCAGATTCTTCGATAAACCGCGGCGTCCGGGCCCCAGCCTGTCCAAAGCGGCGTTTCACGCCGCGGCAAAAGCGCCGCCTTGCTGCGCTCGGCGACGCGGCCAAACGCCACTTGGCTTCGCCTCGTGCCGGGCCAAATGGTGGGGCAGGTTTAACGGCAACCGGTAGATACTTGACAGTTAGACCCAATGCAGTTAGATGAAGTGGGGTGGGGGCTCGGCGGTTTGAGGATTTGGTGGTTTGGCAGCGGGCGATTGAGTTGGCACTGGCCGTTTATGGGGTGACATCGCGGGGGAGGTTCGCGCGGGACTTTGGGCTGAAGGATCAGGCGCAACGCTCCGCGGTGTCGGTGGCCTCAAACATCGCGGAAGGGTTCGAGCGCAACGGGGATCGTGAGTTCACACATTTCCTGTACGTCGCCAAGGCATCCGCCGGCGAGTTGCGGACCCAGCTACATATCGCGCGCGAGCTGTCCTATCTCGATGCCGACACCTTCAGCGGCCTATCCAGGCAGTCCCTCAGCCTGAGTCGAATGCTCACCGCATTGATCCAATCCCTGCGAACATCACCAAACGCCGGAGCCAAGTTCCGCCCCACCGCCAGCCAGGCCGACAACTAACCCGCCCCACCATTTGGACCGCCACGAGGCGAAGCCAAGTGGCGTTTGGACGAGCGGGCGCAGCCCGCTCTTTGGACGCGCGGCGAAGACGCGCTTTGGACTTGGAAAGCGACTACGTCGCTTTCCAAGTCGTTCCGCCTGGGCCGTCTTCTAGGATGATTCCTTGGGCTTTCAGGTCGTCTCGGATTTCGTCGGCTCGGGCGAAGTTTTTCGACTTGCGGGCTTCGAGGCGTTCGGTGATGAGGGCTTCGATCTGGTCGGCGGTTAGGTCGCCGGCGGAGATGGTTTGCTGTTTTTGGGCGTCGATGTAGTCGGCGGGCGACTGGGCACCTACGCCCAGGACGCCGGCGATCTGGGCGACGGCTTGGCGGCATGCGGTTGCTTGCGGCCATTCTTCGGCGTCGATGTGACGGTTCATTGCGCGCAGGCCATCGTGCAGTGCGGCGAGCGCTTTCGACGTGTTGAAGTCCTCGTCCATGCCCTCGCGGAAGGCGGCGACGACTTGATCGCGGACTTCGTCCGCGGCTTGCGCCGATCGGCCGGCCAGGGCTTCGTCGGCGCGGGCTAGGTTTTCGTAGATGCGGTCGAGGCCCTTCTTCTGTTCCTGGAGGCGGTCGACCGAGAAGTCGAGCGGGCCGCGGTAGTGGGTGCCGACGACGAGGTAGCGCAGCGCCTCGCCGCCGTACTCCTCGGCGCAGGCGGCGATGGTCATCATGTTGCCGGCGCTCTTCGACATCTTCTCGGTGCCGAGATTGACCATGCCGTTGTGCAGCCAGTAGCGGGCGAACTCTGCCCCCTTGGCGCCCTCGGACTGGGCGATCTCGTTTTCGTGGTGCGGGAAGACGAGGTCGTTGCCGCCGCCGTGGATATCGAAGGGCTGGCCGAGGTACTTGCTGCTCATCGCCGAGCACTCGATGTGCCAGCCGGGCCTGCCCTTGCCCCACGGACTGTCCCAGGCAGGCTCGTCGGGCTTGCTCGCCTTCCACATGGCGAAGTCCATCGGATGCCGTTTGCGCTCGTCGACCTCGACCCGCGCGCCGGCCATCATATCCTCCAGGCGCCGGTGCGACAGCTTGCCGTAGTCCGGCAGCTTGTCGACGGCGAAGTACACGTCACCGGACGACTCGTAAGCGAGCTCCTTTTCGATCAGCTCTTCGATGAGACCGATCATGTCGTCGATGTGCTCGGTCGCCTTCGGCTCGAGGTCGGGACGCTTGCAGCCGAGCACCCGCATGTCCTCGTTGAAGGCGGCGATGTTCTCCTCCGACACCTGATGCGCCGGAACACCGCGCTCGACGGCGCGCTTGATGATCTTGTCGTCGACGTCGGTCAGATTGCGAACGAACTTCACGTCATAACCGACGAACTCGAGATAGCGACAGATGACGTCGAAACACACCAACGCCCGCGCATGACCGATGTGCGAACGGTCGTACACGGTCACACCGCACACATACATCCCGACCTTGCCGGGCTGCAGCGGCTGAAACTCCTCCAACTTGCCACTCAGCGTGTTGTGAACGCGTAACATCATTCGCTCCGGGCCGACCTTCGGTACTCCGCTGCGCTCGGCGTCCCAAGCGGCGCCAGCGCCGCGTCCCAAGCCGCGCGCTGCGCGCGCGAGCGTCCCAAGGCGCCTGCGGCGCCGTCCCAAGGGCGCTGCGCGCCCGGGGGCGTCCAGAGGTCAGGCCTCCCCGCATGCGAAGCATGCTTGGGACGTTGCCGAAGGCAACTTGGGACAGCTCGCGCGAAGCGCGGCTTTGGGACACGGCGCGAAGCGCCGTTTGGGACCAGGCTTGCAGGGCCGTTTGGGACCAGGCTTGCAGCGCCGTTTGGGACTTTATTCTTCATCGTCGCGTAGCTTTGCCAGGACCGATAGATCTTCGAGGGTGGTGGTGTCGCCGACTGTTTCTTTGCCGCTGGCTATGTCTCGCAGGAGGCGGCGCATGATCTTGCCGCTGCGGGTCTTGGGTAGGGCGTCGGCGAAGCGGATCTTGGCGGGTTTGGCGAAGGAGCCGATTTCCTTGGCTACGTGCTTGCGCAGCTCTTCGGCGAGCTCGTCGCTGGCCTGGTGGTGGCCTTCCAATGACACGAAGGCTTCGATGGCCTGGCCGGTGACTTCGTCGGGGCGGCCGACGACCGCGGCTTCGGCGACGGCTTCGTGGCCGACCAGGGCGCTCTCGACTTCCATGGTGCCGAGGCGGTGGCCGGAGACGTTCATCACGTCGTCGACGCGGCCCATGATCCAGAAGTAGCCGTCCTCGTCCTGACGGGCGCCGTCGCCGGTGAAGTACGATCCCTCGACCTGGCTCCAGTACTGCTGCTTGAAGCGCTCGGGGTCTTTATAGATGGTGCGCATCATTCCCGGCCACGGTCTGCGGATTACCAGGAAGCCGCCCTGGTTCGCACCGACTTTGTTTCCATCCTTGTCGACGACCTCCATCTCGAGGCCGGGGATCGGCAAGGTCGCGGAGCCGGGCTTGGTCGGTGTGGCGCCGGGGAACGGCGTGACCAGGATGCCGCCGGTCTCGGTCTGCCACCAGGTGTCGACGATCGGGCAGCGCTCGTGGCCGATCTCGCGGTGGTACCACATCCACGCCTCCGGGTTGATCGGCTCGCCGACCGTGCCGAGCAGGCGCAGGCGGTCGAGACGGTACTTGCGCGGCCACTCGCTGCCCCACTTGATGAACGAACGAATCGCGGTCGGCGCGGTATAGAAGATGCTGACGCCGTACTTGTCGATGATCTGCCAGAAGCGATCCGGCTCCGGATAGTTGGGCGCGCCCTCGTACATGACGCTGGTCGCGCCGTTGGCGAGGATGCCGTACACCAAGTAGCTGTGGCCGGTGACCCAGCCGATGTCGGCCGAGCAGAAGTAGGTGTCCTCGTCCTTCAAGTCGAACACCCAGCGGCTGGTGGCGTAGGTGTGGACCATGTAGCCGCCGGTGGTGTGAACGACCCCCTTGGGCTTCCCGGTGGTGCCGCTGGTGTAGAGGATGAACAGCGGATGCTCGGCGTCGAGCGGCTCGGCCGGGCAAACGTCGTCGGCCTCCGCCATGCGGTCGTGCCACCAGACGTCGCGGCCTTCCTTCCACGCCACCTTGCTGTCGGTGCGGCGGACGACCAGCACCGACTCGACCGTCGGGCATTCGTCGATCGCCTTGTCGACGTTGACCTTGAGATCGACGACGCCGCCGCGGCGGAAGCCGCCGTCGGCGGTGACCACCACCTTGGCCTCGGCGTCGTTCATGCGGTCGCGTAGTGCGTCCGACGAGAAGCCGCCGAACACCACACTGTGGGTGGCGCCGATCCTGGCGCAGGCGAGAATGGTGATCGCCAGCTCGGGAATCATCGGCATGTAGACGCCGACGCGGTCGCCCTTCTCGACGCCCATGCCCTTGAGAACGTTGGCGCACTTGGACACTTCGCGCTGGAGATCGGCGAAGGTCAGCACCCGGCTGTCGCCCGGCTCGCCCTCCCAGATGATCGCCGCCTTGTTGCGGCGCCACGACTCACAGTGCCGGTCGATGCAGTTGTAGGCGATGTTGGTCTTGCCGCCGACGAACCACTTGGCGAACGGCACCTTCCACTCGAGGACCTCGCTCCACGGCTCGAACCAGTGCAGGTCGCCAGCGATACCCGCCCAGAATTTCTCAGGATCCTCGCGCGCCGCGCGGGTCAGCTCCTCGCGCTCGGCGGCGCTCTTGACGTGCGCCTGCGCCGCAAAGTCGGGATTGGGCTCGAAAACACGGCCCTCTTTCAATAGCGATTCGATTTGGTCGGAAGATGACATGCACAGCCTCCCTCTGGCGCAAACCCCGGTCGTAGCGAATATGACGAGCGATGGCGAGAGCCAGCGCCCCAAGGGCGCTGGCTCTCGGGTCCCAAACGGCGCTTCGCGCCGTGTCCCAAGCCGCGCGCTGCGCGCGCGAGCGTCCCAAGGCGCCTGCGGCGCCGTCCCAAGGGCGCTGCGCGCCCGGGGGGTCTCTGAGAGCCGCGCCTCCCCCGCATGCGGAGCATGCTTGGGACGTTGCCGGAGGCAACTTGGGACAGCTCGCGCGAAGCGCGGCTTTGGGACGCGGCGCGTAGCGCCGTTTGGGACTAGCGGCTAGCGCGGCGCAGCCGCGTTAGCCGCCTGCCAGCTGGTCGCGTTTTTCGGCGACGCGGTCGTCGATCATGGTTTTGGCGTCGTCGGCTTTCTCGGTGAGGCGGGCGTCGCGGTTCTGGTGGGTCTTGAGAGGGGTGTCGATCTCGGCGAGGCGGTCGCGGGCTTCGTCGATGTACTCGTCGATGGCGGTCTTGGTTTCTTCCGCCAGCTTCTCGACCTCGCGCAGGCGCTGGGCGTCGGACAGGCCTTGCTTGTCCATGAGAACGCGGATCTCCTGGTCGAAATCTCGCACTCGCGTGCTGAGCTCGCGGCGCGACTCGCGGACGACCGATTCCGAGGCCTTGAAGGGGTTGGGGAACAGGTACCCCCAGCCGAAGTATCCGAGGATGAGGGCGACTACGAGGAGGACCGCCACCATGAACGATGGGCTGGTCTTTCCCGTCTCGGATCGCAGCATGGTTGTGGTTCTTGTCATAGCGGTTTCATCCAGTCAAATATCCTGGGATCTGGGTGCTGGGAATTGGGATCTGGGGAAACAACCCGAACAGCGAGAACGCTACTGAGTGAATCTCGCGCGCTTCGCAAGGATCCTCAGGGACTCGCTAGGGGCTAGGGTTCGGACGCATGAATGCTGTTTGGTTGTTGATCGGGGCGTTGGTTTGGTTTGCGGGCGGCTACGCGCTGTACGGGCGGCGGCTGGCGCGGGTGTACGGGGTGGATCCGGAGCGGACGACTCCGGCGCATGCGCGCGAGGACGGTGTCGACTACGTGCCGGCGCACAATTGGATGGTGCTGTTCGGGCATCACTTCTCGTCGATCTGCGGCGCCGGACCGATCATAGGTCCGGCATTGGCCGTCGCCTACTGGGGTTGGGCGCCGTCGATCATCTGGATCTTCCTCGGCGCGGTGCTGATGGGTGCGGTCGCCGACTTCACCAGCTTGTTCGTCAGCGTGCGCAGCGACGGCCACACCATCTCCGACATCGCGCGGCCGGAAATCTCGCCGCGCGCGCGCCTGCTCTTCTCTTGGTTCATCTGGGTGGCGCTGGTGCTGGTGGTCGCAGTCTTCGCCATCTTCGCCGCGCGCACGTTCATCCAGGAGCCAGAGGCGGTGGTGCCGTCGTTTGCGCTGATCCCGGTCGCCCTGCTCACCGGCCATCTGCTCTACCGAACCGACATGTCGAACCGCAACGCGACGATCATCGGCGTCGGCCTGTTGGTGGTCGCCCTCTTCCTCGGCCACGAGTTGCCGGTCGCCCTGCCGGCGATGCTCGGGATGTCGGCCGAGACCGTATGGATTCTGCTGCTGCTCGGCTACTGCTTCATCGCCTCGATCACTCCGGTGCAGGTCCTGTTGCAGCCGCGCGACTACCTCGCCTCGTTTTTGCTGTTCGCCGCGATCGGCATCGGCATCGTCTCGGTTCTGATCTCGGCGCCGACCATGCAGGCAGCGCCGGTCGGTTCGTTCAACCCCGCGGAGTGGCCGGCGGCGGGGCCGATGTGGCCGATGTTGTTCGTCACCATCGCCTGCGGCGCGATCTCCGGCTTTCACTCGCTGGTCAGCTCGGGCACCACCTGCAAGCAGATCGCCAACGAGGCGCACGCCTGCCGGGTCGGCTACGGCGGCATGATCATGGAGGGATTGGTCGGCGTGCTGGTGATCATCTGCGTCGGCAGCAGTCTTCCGATCGGTGAGCTGCGCGAAGTACTCGGACCGGGCGGCGGCGGTCCGATCGCCGCCTTCAGCATGGGCTACGGCCGCATCGCCGCGCCGATCCTCGGCGGTCACGCCGAGACCTTCGCGATCATGGCGCTCAACGCGTTCATCCTGACCAGCCTCGACACCGGCACCCGCATCGGCCGCTACCTGACCGGCGAGCTGCTCGGCACCTCCAACATGTACCTGTCGACCGCGATCGTCACCGGCGCCGGCTGCGCGCTCGCCCTGACCGGTCAGTGGAGCATCCTGTGGCCGGCGTTCGGCACCTCGAATCAGCTGATCGCGGCGCTGGCGCTGCTGGTCGGCTCGTGCTGGTTGATGCGCCGCGGGCGCAACGCGCTGTACACCCTCATCCCCGCGGTTCTGATGCTGGCGACGACGCTGGCGGCGTTCGCCTTCCAGCTCTACCGCGCCCTCACCCGCCTCGATCCCGACAGTGGCGCGGCCGCCCCCGACTGGTTTCTCGCGGCGCTGGTGGCAGTGCTGATCGCGCTCGCCGGCGTCGTCTTCTGGGAAGGCCTGACGGCGCTGCAGAAGACTCGCAGCGAGCAACTGCAGGCGGCGGCGCAGCAGTAGTTGGCATGACCGACCGAATCGAACGCCTGCACCTGGTCGACGCGACCTTCGAGCTGTTTCGCGCCTACTTCGCGATGCCGAGTGAGAAGGCGCCCGACGGCCGCGAGGTCGGCGCGGTGCGCGGCCTGCTGAGCTCGATGCTGGCGCTGGTGCGCGAGCCCGACGTCACCCACGTCGCCGCCGCCACCGATCACGTCATCGAGTCGTTCCGCAACGACCTGTTCCCCGGCTATAAGACCGGCGAGGGCATCGAGCCCGACCTGTGGGCGCAGTTCCCGCTCGCCGAGGAAGGACTCCGGGCGATCGGCTTCACCGTCTGGCCGATGGAAGAGTTCGAGGCCGACGACGCCCTTGCCAGCGCCGCGGCTCGCTTCGCCGACCAGGTCGAGCAGGTGGTCATTCTGTCGCCCGACAAGGACCTCACCCAGTGCGTGCGCGGCGACCACATCATCAGCTTCGACCGCATCCGCAACCGGCGCTACGACGAAGCCGCGGTGATCGACAAGTTCGGCGTTCCGCCGACCTCGATCCCGGACTATCTGGCGCTGACCGGCGACAGCGCCGACGGCATCCCCGGCCTGCCCGGCTGGGGCGCCAAGAGCGCCTCGACCCTGCTCGCCGAGTACCGGTCGATCGAGGACATCCCCGACGACCCCGAGCAGTGGCGGGTCAAGGTGCGCGGCGCCGCCAAGCTCGCCGCCACCCTGCGCCAACAGCGCGACGACGCGCTGCTCTACAAGACCCTGGCTACGCTCCGCAGCGACGCAAATGTAACGAAGCGACTCGAATCGTTACACTGGGAGGGGGTGCCGCGAGAGGCCTTCCTGGCCTTCTGCGACGAGCTCGGATTGGGCGGTTTACGCGACCGGCCGCACCGCTGGGCCGAGTCGAAATAGGCCGCCACGGCGCTCGGCGGCAACTCCTCTGGCGCGCCTGCAAAGGGCAAAATCGGCGCGCCTTGCGCTACGCCGCGGCACTCCTCCCGACGATCGCCAAGCCCTCGACTTTTTGCTTGACACGAACGCATGCCGCTGCGCAGGCCGCAGGCCACCTGCGCAGCTCGACCTGCCATTCTGCAACCCACTCGCATGGCTGCAGTCCATGCTCGCAAGGTCGCCAAACTACACCTCGCATCGGCGCAATTTGGCCAGAAAAGAGGGGTTTTCCCGGGACACTTGACACTCGAAAAGGCATCGGCACGGCTCTTGCTTTATTCTCAGGACAGCAACCGACCAGGAGAGCCAGGTATGATGACCGACCATGCGACCACCAACTCAGGACCGCAAATCGGACTCAGAGATCTCGACCTCGACACAGGTAGCGGATGGCTATCGGGCGGCGAGGCACGCTCTACCGAGTACACGGGAACCAAGGCGCTGATGCTGGCCGTGCTCGAGGACGGGATTCGCAGTTATTTGAGCCCGGTCGGACGGATTCGCAGCGAAGCGGAGTATTGGGTAACCGCGAGCAAGCAGCGGTCGCCGTTTTCTTTCAACGTCGTCTGCGAGACGCTCGGGCTCGAGGCCCAGGCAGTTCGAGAAGCCCTCGAACGCATGCGCAAGAAAAACCTCGCGCCGCGGCAAGCAATCCGACGCAGCCGCCCCAACGTGCGCCGCAACGGGCGCATGCGGGCGAAGAAGCGATAGACCTCTCCACCCACACCCACCTGGCGGACTGTAGTCCGCCCCCAAGCCCCACCCGATAGTTCCACCCGAGGGGCGCCCCCCGTTGGGCGCCCCCCTGCGCGTAAGCT
>JAUIGL010000011.1 GCA_030430165.1 bacterium
GCTGCCGCCTACGAAGCGCGCTTCGCCCACAAACGCCTCCAGGCGATCATCTCCTCCGCCCACCAACTTGGCTATCAGCTCGTTCCTCTGCCCGAACTTACGCCAACAGAGGGAGTTTCAGGCTAGCCGCGGCCTGACGAAGGGCTGGTGTGCAGCTCGGCGACGATATCGGCCCAGTGGGTCGGGTCGGGGGCGCGGTTGTGGGTCAAGCTCACGCCGTCGGCGATCCCGTCCAGCCGCTGCCGCAGCTTGCCGGCGATCGAGCGGCGCTCTCCGACGACGGCGATGGTTTCGAGGACTTCGTCGTCGATGAGCTCGGTCATGTCGTCCCAACGACCCTGTTTCGAGAGGCGGTTGAGGTCGTCGTGCAGCGCGTCCCACCCGTGGCAGTCCAAGGTCGGTTTGTACGCCGGGGTCGAGCCGTAGAAGGCGAGCTGTTTTCGGGCAGCGAGCTTGACCCGTTCGAAGTCTTGCTCGTCGTCGTCGGCGGCGGTCACCACCAGGGTGGCGGCGATGATCTCCAACTGCTCGCGGCGCCGCTGCGCTCGGTTGAGACCGGTTTCGAGCGCCGGCATGGTCTTCTCGAGGATCGACTTGCGGCTGTTGAAAGGGTGAACGAAGAACCCGTCGGCGACCTCTCCGGCGACTGCGGTCATTCGCGGCAGAAAGCCGCCGAGGAAAATCGGCGGCGGAGCGAACGGATTGGGGCCGGGGTCGAACGCCGGGATCATGATCGTGTGGGTGTAGAATTCGCCTCGGAAATCGAGCCTGGTGCCGTTCTCCCAGCAGTCGAAGATGGCTTTGATGGCGAGCACCAGCTCGCGCATGCGCGCCGCAGGGCGCGTCCAGGTCATGCTGAAGCGCTTCTCGATGTGGGGCTTTACCTGGGAGCCGAGGCCGAGAATGAAGCGGCCCTCGCTGATCGACTGCAGGCCGTGCGCGAGGTTGGCGAGATTCATCGGGTTGCGCGCGAAAGCGATGGCGATCGCCGTGCCGAGACGCAGCCGGCGAGTGTTCTCGGCGGCCAGCACCAGCGGCAGGAACGGATCGAGCTTGGCCTCGAAGCTGAACGCGCCGTCGTAGCCGATGCGTTCGAGCTCGGCGAATGTCGCGCGCGCGTCGCGCGCGTCCTCCATCGGCGCCGTCGTGTAGACCTTCATGATGACGCTTGGCAGTCCGTTGAAAAACAGGTGCGGAAGCGAAAACGAGGATTCAGGTGCCAGGGCAAGGCGCGAAACCGGAGGCAAAGTTGTGACTTTTGTCGAGGATTTCGCAACGCAGCCATGGTGCCTGAAGACCGTTTGCAGCCTGCGTCCTGTTTTTCAACGGGCTGCTAGCTCTGTCCGCGGCGTTTTCGCAACTGGTCGGCTTGATGGCGCAGCCACGAGCTCAACCAGAAGTTCTCGGAGCCCTGGTCGAGTTGCTCGTGGACGTCGATGGCGACTTCTAGGGCGGCGCCGTGATCCGGTTGCGCGTCGAGAACGACCTCGGCGAGGTGGAGCGCTTCGAGCAGCTCCCCGGCGTCGAGCTTGGCTCTGGCGCGCTGCGCGATTGTGTCGGCGCCGGCGAGCTCGACCAGGTCGGCGTGGACGCTTGCCGCCGGTGTCGCGTAGAGCTCGGTGGTCGACTGCTGGTGGAACCAGCCGAGGTAGGTCTCCCAGATAGCGCGCACGTCCCAGCGCACCATGCCGTATCCTTCGCCGACGTCGAGCTCGGGCGGCAGCACGATCTCGCGCATCGCCGTCCACACGTCCTTGCCGGCGTTCATGTGCTCGACGGTGCGGTCGTGGACGAAGCGCAGCGCCTCGCGCAGGCGTTCGAGCTCGTCGCGGATCAGCTGCTTGCCTTCGATCGCGTCGTGGTGGCCGTACAGGATGAGCTCGGGCTCGAGGTCGATGACGTGTTGGATGGCGTCGATGATCACCAGGGAGTCGCGATAGCGGTCGCCGCGGATGGTGACGAGGTTGGGGATGTGTCCCCACAGTGCGCCGAACAGGTTTCCGGTGAAGAGGATCCGGTGCTGCGGCAGCCACACCACCAGGGATTCGTTGGTTTCGGCGCCGGGTACGGCGTGCAGCTGGAAGCGCAGTCCGCCGAGCTCGAAGTCGTAGCGTTCGTCGAAGGTGATGGTCGGCACCGGCGCCGACTGCACCGGTGGCGGGCCTCCCGTGCTCGGTTTCGCGGATGCTTTGGCGATCGCCCGGGCGAACGCGAAGATGCTGCGCCGCTGCCGCGCCTGGCGCAGTCGCGCGTCCTCGGACTGGTAGAGCTGGTTGCCCGACTGCGCGATGACCTCGGTGCCCGGCTCGCGGAAGAGATCGACGCCGCCGACGTGGTCGACGTGTCCCTGGGTCAGGATGATGTAGCGGGTCGGGCTCGGGTCGACGGCGTCGTAGTTGCGCTTGTGTACCGGTGCCTCGAATCCCATCCCGGTGTTGATGACGACGCGGCCGTCGCCGGTCGACACCAGGTAGCTGTTCGACAGTCCGTGCGAGGCGTGGATGAAGTCGTTGATGCGCAGCGCCTCGGGCATCGAGGCGGGCTGCAAATCGAAGCCGCCGGGTCGGGATCGGTAGAGCGGGCTGCTCATCGACTGCTACCGCGCGGCGCGTTTCACACCACGGATGCACACGGAGGACACGGGTGATGATTTGCCACCGTGACTCCCGTGTTCATCCGTGGTTGTCGTCGACCAGAAGATCGCGTGGACACCGGCTCGCGAGCCGGGACCACTGTTGCCCGGTCAGCCGAGCTTGCCGAGCTTCTCGAGGCCGTCGATCAGAGCGACGACGCTCTCCTCGACCGACAGCTTGCCGGTGTCGAGCACCAGCTCCGGCTTTTCCGGCGCTTCGTAGGGCGCGGAGACACCGGTGAACTCGGGGATCTCGCCGGCGCGCGCCTTCTTGTAGAGGCCCTTGGGGTCGCGCTCTTCGCAGGTCTCGATGTCGGTCGAGACGTGTACTTCCAGGAAGTCGCCGTCGTCGAAGAGGGCGCGGACTTCGTCCCGGTCGGAGCGATAGGGCGAGATGAAGGAGGTGAAGACGATGACGCCGGAGTCGGTGAAGAGCTTGGCGACCTCGCCGATGCGGCGGATGTTCTCGGTACGGTCTTCGGGAGAAAAGCCGAGGTTCTTGTTGAGACCGTGGCGCACGTTGTCACCGTCGAGAACGTAGGCGAGGTGACCGCGGTTGACCAACTCGGCCTCGGCGGCGACGGCGACCGTCGACTTGCCCGATCCGGACAGGCCGGTCAGCCAGATGGTTGCGCCCTTTTGCTTGAGTAGCGCTTCGCGCTCTTTACGTCCGATGTGCCCGCCGTGCCAGGTGATGTTGGTCGCTTTTTGCTCTGCCATTGTCGCTCCTTGGTTATTCCCCCACTCAAATCGGCAATACCGGTGGAAGGCAAGCCCTCCCCGCGGCTTCGCCGCTAGTCCAAAGGCGCGCTAGGCGCGCCGGCCAAAGAATCGCCTGTGGCGATTCGTCCAAAGCGCGCCGTCGCTTTGCTCGGCGAGCGGCCAAATGGGGGGACGGAATTCTAGAACTGGCTTTTGGGGTTGGTTGGGAGGTCGGTGTTGCCGTAGTCGATGCCGAGTGTGTGCAGCTGGCTGGTTACCTGGCTGCGGTGGTGGGTTTGATGGTTGAACATCTGGGTGATCATGAAACCTCGCGGCAGCGTTCGTTCGCGGCCGAGGCGGTCGCTCCAGAAGGTCATCGGCTCGGAGAGCCACTCGGCGGTCATCGATTCGGCGCGGGCGCGGAGCTCGGCGTCGAGAGCCTGCCTGGCGGTGCGCAGCTCGTCGAAGTCGTCGTAGACGCGGTCGAGACTGAGGTCCTGCGGCGGATTGCCGTCGTCGACGTAGCGCAGGATGAGCCGATCGATCAGCAGGATGTGGTCGAGGGTATCGTGGATCGAGCGGAAGAACATGCCGCGATCCCTCGTCCGCTCGGCCTCGCCGATGCCGGCGCAGAGGTCGTAGAGGGTCTCGTTCTGCCATTGGTTGTAGGCGGCCATTTCGCGGGCGTAGTCGGGTAGGATCACGTTTGCTCCTTCGTTCGGTTGCTGCTCGCCGGTCGTCCAAAGGCGCGCGCCTGCGCGCCGGCCAAAGAATCGCCTGGCGGCGATTCGTCCAAAGCTTACCTGCGCTGCGCTCGGCAAGCGCCCAAATGGAGGTACTGGCTCTCCGGGTTGTCTCCGTTTCTATATCCCCGTGTCCCCCGTGTTCATCCGTGGTTTCACTCTCCCTGAGAACCCATCAGCGTCCATCCGCGTCAATCTGTGGCTAAATTCAAACCCCCACCCACCCCAGCCCCGGTTTCCCACCGATGAGATCCGAGATAGCGTCCGGGGATCGTCTTGCGGCCTCCGTAGCCGCTGATTCTGGAGGGGAAAATCGATGCGTAGCGCCAAAGACTTCTTCAAGCCACTCGCGATCGGAGCACCCGAACCGGTGCGGGAGATTCCGTTCCGCCCGTCGCGGATGATTCACTTCTTCGACCCCAGCAACGCCAAGATGGCGGCGAAGATCCCCGATATCGCCAAAAAGTGCGACATCGTCCTCGGCAACCTCGAGGATGCAGTGGCGGCCGACAAGAAGATCGACGCTCGCGAGGGGTTGATCAAGATCGGCAAGGAGAACGACTTCGGCAACACCCAGTTGTGGACCCGCGTCAACAGCCTCGATTCGCCGTGGGCGCTCGACGACATCGTCCAGCTGGTCTCCGAGATCGGCGACAAGCTCGACGTCATCATGATTCCCAAGGTCGAAGGCGCTTGGGACATCCACTACGCCGATCGTCTGGTCGCGCAGGTCGAAGCGCGTGCCGGCTTGAAGCGGCCGCTGTTGTTCCACGCGATCCTCGAGACCGCCACCGGAGTGAGCAACGTCGAAGAGATCTGCGCCGCCAGCCCGCGTATGCAGGGACTGTCGCTCGGTCCCGCCGACCTCGCTGCGTCGCGACGGATGAAGACGACCCGCGTCGGCGGCGGTCACCCCGGGTACATCGTTCGCACCGATCCCGATCCCAACGACGAGAACGCGCCGCGGCCGACCGCGCAGCAGGATCTCTGGCACTACACGCTGGCGCGCATGGTCGACGCCTGCAACGCCAACGGAATCCTCCCGTACTACGGCCCGTTCGGCGACATCAAAGACACGGTCGCCTGCGAGGATCAGTTCCGCAATGCTTTCTTGCTCGGTTGCGTCGGCGCCTGGAGCCTGCACCCGGTGCAGATCGACATCGCCAAGAAGGTGTTCAGCCCGCCGGCCGACGAAGTGCTGTGGGCGAAGCGGGTCATCGCCGAGATGGGCGACGGCACCGGCGCGGTGATGATCGACGGCAAGATGCAGGACGACGCGACTTTCAAGCAGTGCAAGGTCATGGTCGAGCTCGCTGAAAAGCTGGCGGCGACCGACGACGATCTGAAGCAAGCCTACGAGATGGCGTAACTCCACGGAGAACACGGTTGAGCACGGTCGGACGATCCGTGTTCAACCGTGACCCCGTGTTACGTTTACGGCAGTACCGTCTTGGTCGACGGGACGCAGAGCACACTGGGCTTCTTGGCTTGTAGCCGGACTGTCCCGAAGCCGTCTGTGACCTCGATCTCGGGGCGATCGGCGACGTCCAGCTTCGGGCCTTTGAGCTTGTAGCAGGTCAGATGACCGGCGGGTTGTAAGATGGCACTGCCGTCGACGGTGGCCGGGTTACACAGGTAGCGCGGTTTGACGAGCTCGAAGGTTCCGTCGTTGACGCCGAATTGGTCGGAAAGTGTGACCGCGCTTCGTTCGAACTTCGGATCCTTGAGGTCTTTGACCTTGTAGCACTTGAACGGGTCGAGCAGGCAAACGTCGCTACCGCCACCACAAGTGCCGGCCAGACAGGTCTCGCCGCCGCTGCAGTCGTCGCCGTCGTCGCAGATGCTGCCGTCGCTTTCGAGCTGGCAGCTCGACGAGCAGCAGTCGCCGTCCAGTGTGTTGCCGTCGTCGCACTGCTCACCACACTCGAGGCGGCCGTTGCCGCAGGCGATCCAGGTCGCGGCGATTCGTGACTCCGCCTGCGGGTTCTCGCCCGGCGTCGCCAGCGGATCGGTACCGGTGCCGGTCCAGCCATAGGGATCGAAGCCTTTTTGCGAGAAGCCCTCGGTGCCCTCGAGCAGGTCGTAGGTGCGAACTTCGAAGTGAAGGTGCGGGAGGAAGGTTCCGAAATTGCCGAGGGTGGCGACGACTTGCCCCTCGCCGACCGGTGCGCATTCACCGGGCAGCAGCTCGGCGAGAACCTCACCGCCGCTGCCGGTACCCGCCAGATCCTGCGCGTGCAGGTACCAACTGGCGTAGCCGGCGCCGTCGATCGCGCCGTGGTCGATGTAGAAGGTGTGGAACTTGTCCCACGCGGTCAGAGCTCCGACGTGGCCGTTGATCGGATCTTCGATCGCCTTGCACAGGTTGCCGCTCGCGGTGGCGACCAGGGACGTACCGGCGCCATAGCCGTAGTCGTAGCCGGCGTGGCCGTCGTAGCTGAGATACTCGGGTCCGAAGAGAGCGCCGACGTAGTTGCCGTTGATGGTGAACGGGATCGAGTCGGGGTGTTTGTACTCGCAGATGCAGTTCGGCGTGACGAAGCACTGTGGGAACAGCGGCTCGGACGGGCACAGGCCGACCTCCGCTCCCCGTACCACCGACTCGCCGGTGTAGGCGACGATCTCGGTGTCGCAGCACTGCTGGTAGAAGCGCGACTTGTGGTCGAGCACGGCGACGAGTGCGGCGTTGTAGGGCGTAATTCCCGACTGGCCGATCGGGAACGTCGCCAGGCTGAAGGCGGGCACGCAGCTACCGGTGGCGCAGCCTGCGGTGCCGTGGCAGCGCTCGTTTGCAGCGCATTCGGCGTCGCCGGTGCAGGCCACCGAGGCGGATACCGGCGAAAGGACCGCGAGAGTCATGGTCGCCACAGCGAAGGCAATTCTCATGGACGGGAAGTCTCGCCGTTGCCCCGGTCCGGCGTCAACCGATTTTTCGCTACCGACGGCGAGGCGGTTTTGGGTCCCGGTGGATGGCAACTCGCGTGGTGAGGACTGGCAGTCGGCACGGCGATTCTCGGTATCGAGATTCGGCGATGTGCAATCAGTTCTCGAATCGGATGGCCATTTCCTCGCAACGCGTGCAATGATCGTGGGAAAACCTGTGGCTGTCGTTTTGCGTCGGGCTGGTTCGAGATGAACCGAGCCCGGAACGTCGGGCTGCTAGGGGGGCGAGATGTCGGAGAAGCGTGATTTGTTGTGGCGAGGCTGGGCGTCGCGGGATCGCCGGGCCGATTGCGATGGTTGGGTACACCCCGACTTTGCCGAGGTCGCAGTCGCGTTGCGCGAACAGCTGAGAGGCGCGCCGGGAGGCGGTGCGGTGTGCGTCTACCACCGCGGCGAGTGTGTCGTCGACATCTGGGGAGGGATCCGCAACCGAGCGGGCGACCCCTGGCGCGAGAACACCATGGCGCCGAGCTTTTCGACGACCAAGGGCGTGGCCTCGACTCTTCTCCACATCTACGTCGATCGCGGTTTGCTCGACTACGACGACGCGGTTGCCGACTACTGGCCCGAGTTTGCGCAGGGTGGCAAAGGTTCGATCACGGTGCGCCACGTGCTGTCGCATCGATCGGGCCTGTACCACATCCGCCAGATGATCGACCGCGCCGACCGGATGCTCGACTGGAAGCACATGATCGCCGCCATCGAGCGTGCCGAGCCGATCCACGAGCCGGGAGACAAGACCGGCTACCACGGACTGACCTACGGTTTTCTGGTTGGTGAGCTGCTGCAGCGGGTGACCGGGCGGAGCTTCGGCGCACTGGTGCACGACGACCTGGCGGTGCCGCTCGGACTCGACGGGATGTACGTCGGCGCCCCAAAGCGCGAGCTGCGTCGTGCCGCTGAGCTGATGTGGGTCGGCGACGACGGGTTCTCGCAGGAGAACCGACTCGCCGCGCTGGTTTGGCTCGGCAAGGGTGCGCAGTGGTTCGGCGAAGCCGCGCAATCGATGCTGCAGGCGACCGGGCTCGACTTCGATCTCGGCAGCATCGTCGACGCACTCGCGCCGCGCGGCATCAGCTCGTTTCAGTTCGACCACGAGGACACCCTGCGCGCCGCGATCCCGGCCGCCAACGGGCTGTTCACCGCGCGCTCGCTGGCGCGGATGTATGCCGCGTTGGCCGGCGGCGGCGAGCTCGATGGCGTGCGTTTGCTGTCGCGGCGCACTCTGGGACGCGCCATCCGGCTGCAGGGCAAGGCGCGTCGCACCGTGGTCATTCCGATCGATATGCGATGGCGTCTCGGTTACCACGGAGTTCTCACTTCGGCCGGGGTCCCCGGGCGCGCGTTCGGGCACTTCGGGTTCGGCGGTTCCGGGGCCTGGGCCGACCCATCGCGCCAGCTGTCGGTCGGACTCATCGTCAACAGCGGCATGGGGTCGCCGTTCGGCGATCTGCGAATCGTCCGCATTGGCGGCGCCGCCCTGCGCTGCGCCAACCAGCGCCCGCGCGCGCGCCGCAGCACTGGCGCCGCCGCGGCCGGCGGTCGCACGAGCACCGCGAAGAAGGCGCCCGCGCGGCGCGCCGCCGCCAAGGGGCGTCCGAGGTTGCGCGCCGTCGGCGGTCGCAAGAAGGCTTCGCGCTAGCTCCCCCTACGCTCGGCGAGCGAGCGCTATTTGGGCGGCGCGTTCGGCTACTGCGGGCGCAGTGGCTGCTCGCCGAGATCGCGGATGAGGATCGACTGCGAGGTGTGTCCGATCGAGCCGCGCGCGTCATAGAGCCGGGCGTTGGCGGAGCCGGCGCCGTGCGGGCCGTAGTGGACGTCCGCATCCATGCACAGCCAATCGCCGTCGAGCGGGCGGTGAACGTGAATCGAGGCGTCGGGATTGATCGTGGCGATGGTCCGCTGCTCGAGTGCGCCGGCGCGGATCTCGCGCGCGATCGTCGGTACCGAGTAGCTCCAATCGGCGATGGTAGCGGTGCGTACGAACGGCGTTAGCGGCTCGTCGGCGACCAGCGGGCAGCGCAAGCGAAACCACAAGGCGCGCTGCGCCGGCTCGAGGGTCGCCCGGATGTCCAGGGTATGGTGAAAGCCTTCTTCGCTGTCGAAGAGCGGCATGAGTTGCGACTCGCCCTCGTCGCTTGGCGGGGCGCCGTAGGGCGGTGGCGTCGTCGCGCCGTTGGCGTGCCGCGAGACGTCGATCTCGGCGACGCGGATGCGCATCGCTCGCGCGGTGGCGAACACCGTCCCGTCGGCCTCGATGTCGGCCTCGATGATCTCGACGTTCTTGCCGGCGCGCAGGCAGCGCGTAGTCGTCGTCACCGGCTCGAGCGGCGCCGCCCGCTTGAGGTCGGCGACCAGGCGGACGACCTGCATCGGCTTGTCGGATTCGTAGCCCTCGACCGCCCGCGCCAGCAGTCCGAGCATGGCGCTGCCGTGCTGGCTGTTCGCGTACCACGGGCCGCGCGCCAGGTTGCTCGGGATCAGCTGGCCGCCATCGCGGGTGAAGATGGAACGGCGTTCGATGGGAACCTGTTGCGGACTCGCGACCATCCCCGGCAGGCTAGCGGTGGGCCGCCGCCGATCAAGACCACCTCCTGCGGGCGGTGGGTCCGTTTGAGCCTCAATTGCGTTGGCGAAGGGCCCGGCCCGAACTCGAATTCCGTCCCCCCTTGCCAAGGGGGGACTTCAGGGGGGGGGGGCAACCGGAGGGCCATCGGCCCGAGAACGGAAGCTCCTTGCGTCGCGGCGCGACCTCACCCGGGCCCCTCCTTGGTAAGGAGGGGGGGCCGAGGGTTCGTTCTGCGTTGCCGCCAATCAAACCGTCGCGTCGCCCTCCGCCGCCGCGGCGGGTGGCTCACTGGCGCAGGGCGGGACCGCCGGCAGGGGCGTCAAGGGCCGGCGAGTTTTGTAACGAATTTCTGGTTCAGGACACTAAGGTTTGAGGGCATACTCCAGCGACGTGGCGGCGGGGAGTCAAACTCGGGGGTGCGAGTCGGTAATCGCGATTTGAGGGTGAGTTCGCCATGGTATACTTTGACGAGTCAGTTTGCCGGAGGATCTCCCCATATGGAGCGACCGTTCCCCGCTGCCCAGACCGGTCACGGTACCGTGATTCAGCCACGCCGCTTCGAGTTCGAAGAGCTCGAGAGCGTGCCGCAGTACTGGTTTGCCGATAATCCGATTGCGACTCACATCGAGAATGCGTTCTCGATTCTGATTCCTCCGGGTGAGCGCTTTTTCATCCGCGCCGTGAAGGCATACGAGGACGAGATCGACGACCCCCAGCTGAAGGACCAGGTGCGTGCCTTCGTGCAGCAGGAAGGGCTGCACATGCGCGCGCACAATCAGTTGAACGCGTCGTTCGCGAGCTTCGGCGTCGACGTCGCCCGCGAGGTCGACTATGCGGAGCGCGTCTTTGCTTGGGTCGAGCGCAGGGTTCCGAAGCGGATCCAGCTCGGAATGACGGCGTTTCTCGAGCATCTCACCGCCACCGGCGCGCACATGTTGTTCATGGAACCGCTGGTCGCCAAGTCGATGCACCCGCAGATGTTGTCCTTCTGGCGGTGGCACGCGGTCGAAGAGCTCGAGCACAAGGCGGTCGCATTCGATGTGATGCGCAACGTCGGCATCGGGTACTTCACCAGAGCTTTCTCCGCCGTGGTGGCACTGGTCATGCTTGCTCTGCCTTTCGATCGAATCGCGCGTCGCATGGTCAAGGAAGATCCGCACCGCGTCACCAAAGAGGAGCTGGCCGCGGCGCGCCGCCTCGAGGCGAAGCTGATGCGACCGCAGGTGAGGCTGATCCTCGACTACTTTCGACCGAGCTTTCATCCGACCGATTTCGACGATTCCGCATACCTAGAGGAGTGGTACGCCACGGTCGCCGAGGCTGCTTGAAGTGCGTGCGGGGTGCGGCCCCGCGGGCGGGGAGGTGGGGGATGAAGTACTTTGTGGTCCCGCTGTTGGGCGGTGTGCTGTTGTCGCTCGCGCTGGCACAACCGGCGGCGGGTGGAGCGATCAGTCATTACTCGGCAGCGCCCGGCCTGATCAATCTCGACGACCTCTTCCTCCCGCCCACGGACGCCGGCAAGCTCGTCTACCTGCAGTACAACATGTACTACGGGACCGACACCTTCCGTGACGCCGGCGGTCGCAAGGTCGACCAGATCACGGTCGAGGGACCCGGCGGGCGTCCGATCGATCTCGATCTCGATCTCGAGATCAACTCGTGGACTCTGGCTCCGGGTCTATTGTGGTCTCCGGGCTGGGAGCTGCTCGGCGGAAAGTACGGTGCGGTCGTCTTGCTACCGATCGGCAATCCGTCCATCGCCGGATCGCTCAGCTCGCGCGTCGACCGCGGCGTCGATCTCGAGCAGTCGAGTTAGGGAGTGGGCGATCTCTACGTCCGCCCCTTGTGGTTCGAGTGGAACTTCGAGCGACTCGACGTCGGCGCCTCCTACGGTTTCTATGCACCGACCGGCAAGTACAGCCCGGGGGCGGCCGACAACGTCGGCCTCGGCTTCTGGGGGCACGAATTCATCGGCCGGGCGCGCTACCACATCGACCCAGAGAAAACGTTCGCCGCGATCGCCGCCGTGGTCGGTGAGATCAACCAGAACATAGAAGGGGAGGATCTGACCCCTGGAGCCCACGTCACCATCAACTGGGGGCTGCGCAAGGAGATGTTCGACGGCTGGTTTCAGCTCGGCATTCTCGGCTACGACACCTTTCAGGTGACTCACGACAGCGGCCGCGACGCCAACACGCCCACGAGCGAGGCGCTCGACGACGTCCACGCCGCCGGCTTCCAGCTCGGCGTTCCCAAGCTCGGCCTGACGGTCAAGTACATGCACGAGTTTCGCGCCGCGGATCGTTTCGAGGGGCAGTTGGTGACCATCCTTTTCGTGCTGCCGCTGGATGGTGTGGTCGATCGGGTCGGCGGGTTGTTTTGAATCGGACTCGCAGGGCTGGATATTCTCGCGCAGAGCCGCAGAGGCGCAGAGAAAAGGGTTTTCCCGTGCGGCTCTGCGCGAGTTGAGACTGGCGCTCCGCGGTCAGCTTCCCGTGTGTACGGCGACGGGTAGGGACTCGAGGCCGCGTAGGATCGGGTTCGGGCGGTAGCGCGGCGCTTCTTCGGCGAGCGAGATGTCGGCGAACCTCTCGAGCAGGGCGGCGAAGGCGATCTCGCCTTCGAGGCGGGCGAGTGGCGCGCCGAGACAGAAGTGCGCGCCCAATCCGAACGCCAGGTGCGGGTTCGGGTTGCGGCCGACGTCGAGCCGTTCCGGATTCTCGAATACCTCGGGGTCGTGGTTGGCGGCGCCGATGCCGACGATCAACATCGATCCCTCTTCGATTTCCTGGCCGCCGATCTCTACGTCTTCGGTAGCGGCGCGGATGGTTGCTTGGACCGGTCCGTCGAAGCGCAGCAGCTCGTCGATTGCGGTGTCCAGGAGACTCGGCTCGGCGCGCAGGCGGTCGAGCTGCTCGGGCTCGCGCAGCAGGGCGAGCAGGCCGTTGCCGATCAGGTTGGTCGTGGTTTCGTGGCCGGCGATCAGAATCAAATTGCTGGTGGCGAGAAGCTCGGCGTCGGTCAGGATGTCGTCTTCCTCCTGGGCGAGGATCATGGCGCTGATCAGGTCGTCGCGCGGTTCCACCCGACGCGCCGCGATGATCTCGCCGAGGTAGCCGAACAGCTGCTGCAGTGCGGGCGCGGTGGCGCGGTCGCCGAGCGTCGGACGGCCGACACTGGCGACGATCTCCGAGGCCCAGGCCTTGAACTTGCGATGGTCCTCCGCCGGCACGCCGAGCAGCTCGGCGATGACGATCGCCGGCAGGGGGGCGGCGAGGGTGTCGATGACGTCGATCACCGCGGTGCCGCTGCAGGGTGCGAGCAACTCGTCGACGATCGTTTCGATTCGACCGCGCAGGGCTTCGATTCGCCGCGGTGTGAACGCTTTGTTGACCAGCTTGCGCAGTCGGGTGTGGTCCGGCGGATCGGTGTTGAGCATCGAGCGGATGCCTCGGGTGGTTTGTTGAATGAACGCCGGCAGTCGTTCGAGGTTGTCGCGCAGGATCGCCGCGCGCATTCGGTCGACCGAGAATCGCGGATCGCGCAGGACTGAATGAACGTCTTGGTAGCGGGTGAGAAACCAGGCGCCCGGTCCCGTGTAGTTGGGCACCGGCATCGGCATCACCGGCCGCACCGAGCGCAGCAGCGAGTAGATGGCGAACGGATTCTCCAGGCTGCCGCGGCTGCGCAGAGGCAGGAACAAATCGAACTCGCCCTCGCTCGACGCTTGCCTGGGCGAAGCCGAGGGCGTGCTGGCGACCATTTCGATGGGATCGTTCATCGGAGCACCTTTCTCCTCTTGAAAATGACCGACTGGTCGGTCATGCCTGTACTCGATGCCGAAGATCGCTGCAAGTGAAAAGGATGCGTTCTACGAGCAGAGGCGCGCGGAGCTTGCCGATGTCGCCCTGCGCTTGTGGGCAGAGAAGGGCTTCGACGGCACCTCGGTTGCCGCGATTGCGGACGCCGCGGGGATTTCCAAGGGCACCTTCTATCTCTACTTCGCCAGCAAGCAGGCGCTGCTCGAAGACGTGCTGCGCCGCTACACGCTCCTGCCCAGCGTCCAGGCGATGGTGGAGAGCGTCGCCGACCACTCTCTAGAGGAGGCGGTGCACACCTTCGTGCGCCACGCCTGGCGGCATCTCAACCAGCACCGCGACCTGGTGCTGCTGACTCTGCGCGAGCTGCCCAGCCACATCGAGCAGGCCCAGGAGGCGTTGCAGCACGTCCTGGTGCCGACCAACAAACTGATTGCTCAGTACCTGGAAGACCGTCTCGGGCCGGAGCGCGCCCGCGAGATCTCGATGGTGATCGCCGGACGCGGGTTGGTCGGGATGATCCTGATGATCTTCGTCAGCCAGGAGATCCTCGGCGCCAAGCGCTTCTTGCCGGTGAGCGACGACGACATCGCCGCAACCATCGCCCAGGTGTTTCTGCACGGCGTCGTCGGTGGTGCGCAATGAAACACTTCCGACCCTACCGCGCCGCGCGTGTCGCCGCTGCCGTCGCTCGGATCCTGCCGCACTACTGGATGCTGGTTGCGCGCGATCGCTTCGCCACGGCGAAGCCCGACGGGGACGACTGGGACCGTGCCCACCGGGTGGCTGCGGACGAGATCAGTCGTCTCGCCGAAGATCTCGAAGGAGGTCTGATCAAGGCCGCACAGATCGGTGGGGCCCGCGCCGACGTCGTCCCCAAACCGTTCGTCGACGAGCTCAGCAAGTTTCACGACGCGGTGCCGCCGCGTTCGTTCGACGACCTGCTGCCGATCGTCGAGGCGGACCTCGGCCGACCGGCGTCCGAGGTCTTCGAATCGATCGATCCGCTTCCACTCGGATCTGCTTCCCTGGCGCAGGTGCATCGGGCGCGCTTGCGCGACGGCGCCGAGGTCGTGGTCAAGATTCAGTACCCGGAGGCGCGCAAGATCTTTCCCCTCGATCTCGCCATGGTGCGACGGGTCGCTGCGGTGGTTCAGCCGATGCAGCGCACGCTCGATCTCACCAGCCTGGCCAACGAGGTCACCCACTTCGTCGAGATGGAGCTCGACTTCGAACGCGAGGCGCAGTCGTCGCAAAGGCTTGGCGAAATTTTGCGGGTGCGCGACGACGTTCGAGTTCCCGAGATCTACACCGACCTGTCTAGCGACCGGGTGATCGTCATGGAGTACCTGGACGGCATCAAGGTGACCAATGCCGACGCGTTGCGCGACGCGGGTCACGTGCTCAGCACGGTTGGCCGACAGGTGGGCCGGCTCTACGGTGCGATGATCTTCGAGTACGGATTCTTCCACGGCGATCCGCATCCCGGAAACATTCTGGTGATGCCTGACGGCAAGATCGGCTTGCTCGACTTCGGACTGTGCAAGCAGTTGCCGCCTGGTTTCGCGCCGCTGGTCGCCGAGATGATCGTGTCGGCCCTGATCGGCGACAGCGACGCCGCATTGCGCGCGGCTGCCGCGCTGTCGTTCGATATCGAGGAGTTGAGCGGCGACAACCTGCGTTCGCTGATGCTGCGCCTGATCGGTGATTCCGACGCCGGCGACAATCTGGCGGACGTCCTCGGTGGAACTCGAATCCGGCGCATCCCGGACGACTTTGGCCTGGTTCTGCGGACCATGCTGCTGCTCAACGGTCTGTCGCACCGCCTGGCGCCCGGGCGCCGTCTCATCCAAGGCGAGTTGTTGCAGTCGCTGGCGGCCGCGGTAAGGGCCGCGAAGACTGGTGCAGGTGGCGCAAGCGCCGAGGCGCCGCTTGCGGCGAGCGGCTGAGGTTGGGTCGTGGTGTCGCGAGCTCACTCGCAGAACCGCGCGCCGGCGAGCCGAAGCTCGCCATCTGCATCGCGGTTCTCTCTCCTTGTTCCCTAGTCGAGCGCTCCCCCGAACACCACGACCCTTCCCTTACCTACCGGCACGCGACGACACGCGCCGGATCGGGGGATCTTGGTGCCGAATTCGACGCTAGTCAATAGCGCGCCCCGACCCTCTCTTAGGTGCCTCCAGCCGGTGTCCCGGCCACTCTTGCTCAGCGATCTGGGAGAGGACATGCTGACGCCATGCCCGACTCGCCCCCGGCTTGGTTGCGATCGGCGCTGGCGGCGCCGGTCGAAGAAGACGAGATCGCCGTCGACGGTTGCCGCATCCACCGCATGATGTGGGGCGAGCGCGGTCAGCCGGGTCTGGTGCTGGTGCATGGCGGCGCCGGGCACGCCCACTGGTGGAGCTTCATTGCGCCGCTCTTCCCGCAGTACCGAGTGGTCGCGCTCGATCTCTCCGGCCACGGCGACAGCGGCCGGCGCGATGCCTACAGTCTCGAGAATTGGACCGAGGAAGTGGTCGGGGTGGTCGCAGGCGCGGGCATGGAAGGGCCGCCGGTGGTGATCGGCCACTCGATGGGCGGCTTCGTCGCAACCGCGACGGCGGTGCGCGCCGGCTCGGAGATCGCCGGCATCATCGTTCTCGACAGCCCGATGGTGTCGGTCGACCCGGAGGTCGAAGCGGCGCGGCTGGGACAGTCGTTTGGCGCGCCCAAGGTCTACCCCGATATGGAGACTGCGGTGGCGCGCTTCAGAACCGTGCCGCCGCAGGATCACTACGACCCGCACATTCTCCGCCACGTCGCCGAGCATTCCCTGCGACCGGTCGAGGGTGGCTTCAGCTGGAAGTTCGATCCCAAGCTGTTCATGGCGGTCAGCCGCTCGCATGCCGCCGAGATGTTGCCGCGGGTTCGCGGACGCGTGGCACTGATCCGATCCGAGCACGGCCTGGTGACGCCGGAGATCGGCAAGGTGATGTACGAGGCGCTCGGTCGGGTGGCGCCGGTGGTCGAGATGCCGCTCGCCGGACACCACATGATGCTCGATCAACCTCTGCTACTGGTCACCGCGCTGCGCGCGTTGCTGGCCGACTGGGAGCACTCGGTCCCATTCCCGCGCCAGCACCTCGCGCGCCGCTGACCTCTCTCGATACGCCCCCCCCTCGATACGCCCTTCGGGCTACTCGGGACAAACGGTTGCAGGAAAGGTTGATGGGGGATCCGAGTCGGCCCCACTCCGTGTCCCCGAGTAGCCCGAAGGGCGTATCGAGGGGCGGTCTCCGCCTAGCGACCGCCACACCTTGCCTCTGCCTCTGCTTCGCCTCTGCCTACGAGCGTAGCGAGTTCGGAGCCGTCACGAACTCCCACAACCGCTCCGCACCCAGCCCCGCCACGTGGCGCCCGACCCGCTCCTGCCAATAGCGTTCGCTGCCGGCTTCGTCGCGCCAGCTCCACAGGCGGCGGGTGAAGTGGTGCAGTTGATGCTCGTGGGTGAAGCCGATCGCTCCGTGTACCTGATGCGCGATCGGCGCGACGATGCCGCAGGCTTCGCCGACCCGTGCCTTGGCGACGCCCACCTCGAGCGCGAAACGCTCGGGGTTCGCGGTGCCGAGCATGTCGATGGCGGACCCAGCCGCGCGTGACGCTGCCGCCACCTCCGCCGCCATGATCGCCAGGCTGTGCTGGATCGCCTGGAACTTCGCCAGCGGTCGTCCGAACTGCTGGCGCTCGTTGACGTACTGTACCGACAGCTCGAGCACGCGCCCGAGGCAGCCGGCGATCGCGGCGGTGCGGCCGAGAGCGAACAGCTCCCAAGCGGGATCCTCGATGTCGAGGGTGCGCGGCTGGCGAATCTCGATCGAGTCGCGAGCTTCGCCGCTCGGGTTGACCCGGTGCTCGATGTCCGCGTCGACCTCGACCAACAGCGCCTCGCCGCCCGGCTCGATGCCGATTGCGGCGTCGGCGCGCCGCCCCCAGGCGATGTCGACGATGCGCTCGCCGCTGACCACTCCGAGCGAGACGAAGCGTCCGGCGTCGCCGGTCCAGCGATTGGCGAGAGTGACTTCGAGCAGCGGGATCGGTGCGGCGTGACGGCCGCCGAGCTGCACCAGGGCAAAGGCGTCGCCAAGCTCGGCGCCGCTCTCGGGCATCGCCAGCATGTGCAGGCCGTTCTCCTCGATCTGGCCCCACAGCTTCTCCGGGAACGCGCCGCCTTCGGCGGACTCGAGTCGTTCCTTGTCGCAGTGGTCGGCGAAGATGCGCTCGGCCGATTCGAGCAGGAGCTTGCGGGTATCCATCAGCGCAGTCCCAACCCGCGCGCGATGACGCCGCGCATGATCTCGCGCGTACCCCCGCGCAGGGTGAAAGCGGGAGTGTTGAGCAGGGACTCGACGAACGTTTCGCGATACCGGTCCCACCCCTCGGCGACGGGCGCGGTCGGCGCCACCGATCTGGCGAGCTCGGGGAGTGCCTGCTCGAAGTCGTTGCCGAGCGATTTGACGAGAGCGGCCTCGACTTCGGGGCTCTTGCCGGCTTCGAGCATGCCGGCAACCGAGATCGACATCCGGCGCAGGGTCATCAGATGCGCGGCGGCTCGACCGATTGCGGCTGCCTGGTCGGCGGTCGGTTGAGTGCCGACTGCGCGGACCAGCTCGACGAAGACGCGGAACGTCGACAGGAATCGCTCGGGGCCGCTGCGTTCGTAGGCGAGCTCGCTGGTGACCTGTTTCCAGCCGTTGCCCGGTTCGCCGACGATGCGGTCGGCGGGGACCACAACGTCTTCGAATACGACCTCGTTGAAGTCTTCTGCGCCGGTGATGTTGCGAATCGGTCGCACCGCGGCTCCGTCGTTGCGCAGGTCGATGAGCAATTGTGACAGCCCGGCGTGGCGGTTCTCGGAGGGGGGCTCGGTGCGCACCAGGGCGACCATATAGTGGTTGCGGTGGGCGTCGGTCGTCCACAGCTTGGTCCCGTTGATCCGCCACTGATCGCCGACCCGTTCGGCGGTGGTTCGCACCGAGGCGAGGTCGGAGCCGCTGTTTGGCTCGCTCATGCCGATCGAGAAGTAGGACTCGCCGCGAGTGATCGGCGGCAGGTAGCGGTTCTTCTGATCTTCGCTGCCGTATCGCAACAGCAGCGGGCCGCTCTGCCGATCGGCGATCCAGTGGGCGCTGACCGGAGCACCGGCGGCGAGCAACTCCTCGGTGACGACGTAGCGCTCGAAGAAGGTTCTCTCCCCGCCGCCGTACTGCTTCGGCCAGGTCATGCCGATCCAGCCGCGCTCACCGAGGCGGCGCGAAAACTCTGGGTCGTGCCCGCTCGCAAAGTCCGAGCACGGGCGCGGGAGTCGATCTCTCTCGGCGCGAAGAAACTCGCGCACCTCGTGGCGCACGCGCTCGGCGGATTCGGGAAGGTCTACGGAGTCGAGCTGTAGCATTCGATCCGCAGTCTGGCCGGGCAAGCGCGATTGGGCAAGATAGCGGTGCGTGGAATTCTCGGCGAACGCGATGTACAGCTCAGCGGATGAAGCGAGACATCTACAGCGAGGATCACGAGGCTTTCCGTCAGCAGTTTCGCCGCTTCGTCGGCGCCGAGATCGAGCCGCACGTTCTCGAGTGGAATGCCGCCGGGATCACGCCGCGTTCGATCTGGAAGCGGATGGGTGCAGAGGGGTTTCTCGGCTGCAACGTCGGCGAGGAATGGGGCGGCGCCGGCGCCGATTTCTTGTTTGACGCGATCATCATGGAGGAGCTCGCCTACGCGCGAGCGCACTGCGTGCAGGCTTCGCTGCACACCGACATCTGCATGCCCTACCTCGAGTCGTACGGCACCGAGGAGCAGAAACGGCAGTTCCTGGCGCCGGCGGTTGCCGGCGACTGCCTGTTGGCGATCGCCATGACCGAGCCCGGCACCGGCTCGGATCTCGCCAATGTGCAGACCCGCGCCGAGCGCGATGGCGACAGCTTCGTGATCAACGGCGCCAAGACCTTCATCTCCAACGGCCAGAACTGCGACCTGGTGATCGTCGTCGCCAAGACCGACCCGGCGGCGCGGCATGCCGGCATCAGCCTGATTCTCGTCGAGGCCGACAGCCCCGGATTCGAGCGCGGCCGCAACCTCGACAAGATCGGTCTCAAGGGACAGGACACCAGCGAGCTCTTCTTCAACGATTGCCGCGTGCCGGCGTCGAACCTGCTCGGCAACGAAGGCGAAGGTTTCAAGATGCTGATGGAGAAGCTGCAGCAGGAGCGCCTCTGCATCGCCATCGGTTCGATGGCGTCGATCCGGCGGTCGCTCGACGACACGCTCGCCTACGTCAAGGAACGCAAGGCGTTCGGTCAGCCGATCGGCCAGTTTCAGAACACCCAGTTCAAGCTCGCCGAGCTCGAGACGCACTACGAGGTCGGGCAGGCGTTCACCGACAAGCTGCTCGCCGCGCACGTGCGCGGCGACGAGATCGTCACCGAGGTGTCGATGGCCAAGTACTGGACCTCCGACCTGCAGAAGCGCGTCGCCGCGGAGTGTGTACAGCTGCACGGCGGCTACGGCTTCATGGAGGAGTACCCGATCTCGGCCGACTACTGCGACGCGGCCGTCCAGTCGATCTACGCCGGCACCAACGAGATCATGAAGGTCATCATCGCCCGCCGCCTCGGGCTGGGGTGATCATACGCACCGCGGGTCTCGTCACTGAACCGTTTCGTCTCCAGACCGCGGATGTGGCTCATTTTTTATCCACAGATTACACCGATTACGCAGATTAGAGCTCCGGCTTGAAAAGGTGATCGGCCCCCGTCCCGCAGCCAAAGAACCTGAGAGCAGAATCTGTGAAATCTGTGAAATCTGTGGATAAAAACATGAGCCTGCCGCCTTCTTCGAGACGAGCAGCGGAGTGATCTCCCACTGCCGTGACTTGGAGCATTCAGATGGGCCCCGCTCCGCGCCGGCCGCCGAGGATCCAGCGGATCATCGGTAGGTGCTGGCGGCCGTAGAAGACTTCGCCGTCGACGACGAACGCCGGCGCCTGGAACAAGCCGATCTCGCGCAGAGCGTCGTCGCAGCTCGCCAGCTCGGTGGAGCCGGTGTCGTTTGCCCAGGCGGCAAAGCCAGACGCTGGGACGAAAGGGTCGAGCAAGTCGCTGAGCCGGGCCGGATCGCCGAGGTCGAGTGTGCCTTCCCAGTAGCGGCCGAACAGCTGCTGGAGAAACTGCGGGAGGGCCTGCGGCGCGCGCTGGCGCAGCCACAGCCAGGCGATTCGCGCCGTCGTCGTATCGTCGTCGCGGTAGGGGCGGTCGAGTGCGATGCCCTGGGCGCGCGAGTAGACTTCGATCTCGCGCAGCAGCGCTTGCGCGCGGTAGCGGCGGTGCCTGATGCCGCGATCGTCGGTCGGCCCTGGCTCACTCGGTGGGTTCAGCGGCGGCGTGTCGATCGGCAGCCAGTCGACCTTGCTTGGGATCTCACTGGCGAGCCGAGCTGCCGGAGCGAGCGCCAGATACGAGAACGGGTGGCGCGGGTCGAGCGCGATGGTCAGCTTGGCCGTGCTCACGCGAAGCTCCTGTTGGCGACGTCGGGAGCGGGTCCGGTTCGTCCCGCCAGGAGCCAGGCGACTCGCGGCAGGTGCTCGCGTCCGAACCACATCTCCTCGCCAACCAGATAGGTCGGCACGCCGAACACCCCGCCGTCGAAGGCTCGTTGGTTGAGGAGATCGTGCTGGCTGCGTCCTTCGCCGGCGGCGAACTCGGCGAACCCGGTGCAGTCGACGCCAGCTTCCTCGAGCGTCGACTGCAGAACGTCGAGGCTCTCGATGTCGAGCTCGCGGCGCCAGAACGGCGGATAGGCGCGGTCGAGGAAGCGATCGAGCGCATCGCTGCCCTGGCGCTTGGCCCACAGCATGGCGATGCCCGCCAAGCTCGAATCCCAGATCTTCTCGGTACCGCGCAGCGTCTTGTCGGTGAGCGCGGCGTAGCGTCGCGCGTCGCGGTATGCGTAGCGAACGCCGCTCCACTGCTGCGCGGTTCGATTGGCCGTGGCGACGCGCCCGCGCTTGTCGAGTCGCGCCGAGCCGAGATAGCTCGGGATGTCGAGGGTGAACGGCCGCCAGTCGATCGGCACGCCGACCGAGCGCGCCATCGCCCGGGTCGGCTCGATGGCGACGAACGCGTAGGGACTCTTCAGGTCGATGTACACAGCCAGCGGCGCATCGCCGCGCAGGGCAGCGAAGCGTCCGGAGTCGCGTCCTCGTGGCATCGGCAGATACTGCGACTCGCTGCGTCCCTGGGCAAGCGGGGCGTTCAGGCGAGCGCGAAGACCTTGACTGGCGCAGTACTTTCGTCACCAAGCCGAGTTGAGCCACTTTCATATCCACAGATTACGCAGATGAACACAGATTGTTCCGCGAGCTCCCCCGGTGCTGCGGAGTCCCACGAAAGAATCTGCGAAATCTGTGGATAAAACTCTGAAAGCCAATGTCACGGCCGCGGCGCTCGGTACTCTACCGTTCGGCTCCAGTTCTAGGACGATCGTCGAGATTGCGGGGTCGCCCGTGGCGACTACGATTATCCTGCCATGGAGACGGTCTGGATTTTCGGCGATCAGCTCAATCGCCGCGTTGGCGCGCTGGCGAACCGTGGCGCCGATGATGCCCGTGTCCTGATCGTCGAGAGCGACGCAAAGATCCGCGGTCGGCGGTGGCATCGGCAGCGCCTGCACCTCTACCTCACGGCGATGCGCCGCTTTGCCGAAGAGCTCGAAGCCGAGGGGTTCGAGGTCGACTATCGCCGCGCTGCCAGCTTCGCCGCCGGGCTTCGCGAGCACCACCAACGGTACTCGCCCGATCGGGTAGTCGCGATGTCGCCGACGCGCTGGGGCCTCGCCGATCGCCTGCGTTCGTGGGACGTCGAGGTCGTCGACAACGACCAGTTTCTCTGCTCGGCAGAGGAGTTTCGCGACTGGGCCGAGGGACGAAAGCAGCTGCGGATGGAGCATTTCTACCGCTGGCAGCGCAAGCGGCACGGCATTCTCATGGACGGCGACGAACCGGAGGGCGGACGCTGGAACTTCGACGAGGAGAATCGCGAGCCGCCGCCGCCCGACGGCGAGTGGCCGGTGCCGGCGCGGTCCGAGCTGGGCGAGGTCGACCGCGACGTGCTCGCCGAGATCGAAGACATCGCCTTCGGCGCTGAACCCGCGGGCTGGTGGCCGACCACTCGGCGCGCCGCCCTGGCGCGACTGCGCCACTTCACAGATGAGTGCCTGCCCCGTTTCGGTCCGCACCAGGACGCGATGACGATGCGATCGTGGCATCTGGCGCACTCCCTGCTCAGTCCGGCTCTCAATGTCGGCATGCTGCACCCGCGCGAGATCTGCGAGGCAGTCGAGGAAGCGTATCGCGCCGGCCGGGTTCCCATCGCTTCGGCAGAGGGATTCATTCGCCAGGTGATCGGCTGGCGTGAGTTCGTCTGGGGGGTCTACTGGCTGTGGATGCCCGAGTACCGTGGGATGAACGAGTTGGTTGCGGAGAACCCGCTGCTTCCCTGTTTCGACGATCCGAGTCGTACGGAGATGGCATGCGTGCGGTCCGTGGTCAGCGCCGTGCACGAACGCGGCTGGGCGCACCACATCGAACGCCTGATGCTTCTGGCGAACATCTCGCTGCTCTGCGAGGTGCGCCCGCAGGCGCTGCTCGACTGGATGGAGCGCGCGTTCGTCGACGCAGCCGAGTGGGTGATGGTTCCAAATGTGATCGGCATGGGCCTGCACGCCGATGGCGGGCGGATGGCGAGCAAGCCCTACGCCAGCGGTGGCGCGTACGTGAACCGGATGAGCGATTTCTGCGCCGACTGTCGTTTCGATCCGAAGGCTCGAACAGGAGACGACGCATGTCCCTTCACCTCGCTGTACTGGGGATTCGTCGAGCGCAACCGCGATCGCCTGGAGCGCAACCCGCGCACGTCGATGAGCGTGCGCAGCCTGGATCGGCTGGAGGACAAGGACGAGACGCTGGGCGCCGCAGAGCGGGTCCGCGATGCACTGGTTGCGGGAAAGATCTGAACCGGTGCGCTGCTTGGAGCGTTCTCTCGGTCGGCTGGCTGCCAGCGCGGTGGTTGGAGTGGTTCTAGCTGTGGTGAACGCCGCTGCCGCCGACCGGTCTACGCCCTGTGCGGAGACTGATTCCGAGCTCGCCGGGGACGAGGTGCGAGTCGAACGGCGTGAGCCTTCCGGGGGCGACGGTGTGGCGCTGATCGCCTGTGGCTTGGTCGACGCGCCGAGCGCGTCGGTCTGGCCGGTGCTGCGCGATTGCGAGCGCTACCAATCGTTCTTACCCGGCGTCACTCGTAGCGAGTTGCTGAGCCGGAGCGACGGAGTGGCGCGATGCAAGGTCGACATCGACCTACCGTTCCCGCTGTCGGAGCTTCGCTCGGTGACTCGAGTCGAGGAGAGCGAGCTGCCGAACGGCGTCTTCCGCCGCGCCTGGGAGCTAGAGGAAGGCAACTATCGCCGCAACCGGGGTTCGTGGACGCTACGGCCGTGGGGCGAGGGTGCGCAGCGCACCCTCGCGATCTACGAAGTAGACCTCGAGCTGGGATACCCGGTACCGGACTTCCTGCTCTGGCGCGCCCAGTCCGCGACGGCGCCACGAGTCTTCGACGCGATCCGCGGCAAGGTAAAGGAAGATCTGGCGGAGTAGCGTTCGGGTCGAGTTGCCGCGCGGTGAGTCACTGAGCCGGCGTTGTCTCGCTCGATCCCTGTTGGCTCATTTCTTTAGCCACAGATTACGCAGATTTCGCGGATTTTTTTCTGGGCTGCGGGCGACGCACTGGTCCTGAGAACCAATCTGCGCCCATCTGCGCTCATCTGCGGCTAGAGGGCAGGCGCAGATTTCGCAGCCCGGCCGATGGCTGGAAGCAGACTTCGTCCCCCCTTGCCAAGGGGGGACTTCAGGGGGGTCGCGTTCGCCCGACTTGCTTGCTTCGATAGTGACCTCTTCCCTAGCACGGCCCCCTTGGTGCCGTGACCGATCAGGCGGCTGGCGCTTTCGCAGGGCGTGGGTCGGGTGACAGCGGCTGACTAGAGAGTCTGGGTGCAGTCGCGGTAGCTCCTCGACGAACTTGTCCGATTGTTCTAGGTGATCGTGGATGCCGAGGGGGAATCAGGTAGCGAGGTTGTATGCGCTCGTGATGGACCTGGCGCGATCGCGTCGCGGGGTTCCGGTGGCTCGGTTGGCCGAACGCCACGGGTGGAATTTGCGCACCGTGTACCGCGATCTCGATGCGTTGCAGGCCGCCGGATTTCCGGTCACCCGCGAGGAGAACGGCGCCAAGTGGAAGATGATCGACGACTGGCGCGGGGAGATCCCGTTCCCGCTGACCAGCGGTGAGTTGCTCTCTCTCTTCGTGGCACGCGATCTCATGGGCCGGCTCGAGGGAGTGCCGGCCGCCAAGCATTTCGACTCCCTGATGCGCAAGCTGGCGCTTCCGCGCGCCCGTAGGACACAGGGGCAGGGCCAGCTGTTTCCGGTGTTCGACTCGCCCTTGTCGACCCCGAGTATTCTCGCCATCGACTACGCCCCGCACGAGGAGATGATCGCCCAGTTGTGGCAGGCGCGGTCCGAGCGAAAAACGGTCTCATGCGAGTACTACACGGCCAGCCGCGACGAGGTCACCCAACGGCGTCTCGATCCGTACGCATTGCACTACGACCCAGTGCTGGAGGCGTTGTATCTCTTCGCCTGGTGCCACGCACGTCGCGAGGTGCGCACGTTTGCAGTGCATCGCTTTCGCTCGGTCGAGACCTCGGACGAAGTCTTCGAGCAGGCGACGCCGTTCGACGTGGATCGCCATCTGCACGGGGCGCTGCGCATCTGGCGAGCCAAGAACGCCCAGCGGGTCGTCTTGCGCCTCGAGCCGTCCGCTCGTTGGGTCGCCGAGCGTCGTTGGCACGCCAGCCAGCGCACCGAAGACCTCGCCGACGGCTCAATCGAGATGGAGCTGACCGTCGGAGACGAAGTCGAGCTCCGGCGCTTTCTTCTGGGCCTCGGCGCCGAGGTGAGAGTCCTCCGCCCCGCGAGTTTGCGCCGCCGTCTAGCAGCTGACCATAGAGCCGCCGCCGATGCCATCGGTCCGAAGGTTCGGGCGGGCTCGCGGACTAGATTGACTATGCCCGACAATCCGAGTGGGCAGAGTCAGGCACGTGTGCGGGGCTGAGTGCGACGCCAAACTGTTTGACCCTCGCTGACAACGGGCTGCGCTAGTCCTGCGCGCATGGGTGATCGCTGCTTGAGTCGCTTCTGGTCTTGGTCCCGTTGCCGTGTGCGCCCCGGCGCGGGTTTGGGTCCGGCGGTTCTCGTCTTGCCGCAACGCTCGTTGCTGCTCGGTCACCGGACAGATGCCCCGCATCGGGGTGGACCCAGCAGCCGGGCGCGCAGGTAGGAGCTCTTGATGAGGACAATTTGGTTTCGATTCGCCTTGACGATTTGCGCCTGGGCGACGATGGCTGCGGCCCAACCGTCGGTAGGCGAGCCCGTGGGCGAGGCGAGCGGGTTGGCTGTGCAGGTGACGGCCGGGGTTGCGGCGAGCCTGGAAGACGACGACGCCAACGTCGGCGAGGGGCGCCGGGCGCTGGCTCTCGAGAGCGGCGCACGGGACGCAACCCGTGAGGCGATGCTCGACGCGATCCTCGACGAGATCGAAGCGCTGGAGGTGGAGCGATGAGGCGTTTCGTCCCGGTACTGGGCGTCGCGACGCTGTTTCTGGTGGTCGGCTGCGGCGGTGGCGACGATGGCGGGTCGGGTGGTCCGAATCCGCCTTCGAACCAGAGCGTCTGCGGCGGTGCGGTGACGAGCACCCCAAAGATCTGCGATCTCGAAGCCATCGATGAGGGGGTCGTTGGGGGAGTGCAGTACGCCAGCTTTCGTTACTGTGTTTCGGATGCAGAGGGCGACATCGACTCGGTCTGCGCTGGCGTCAGCTTCAACGGCGTGGTGGAGACCGACTGCGGGGCGGTGGCGCCGACCGGTCGGCAGATCAACGAGTGCCAGCAAACCGAAGCGATCGCTATCGCGCCGGTCGGTGTCGTCGGCGTGTGGACGGTCGCCCTCGACGTCGCTGATCGCGCCGGCAACGTTAGCAACGTCGCATCGACTCAGTTCACCTGCTGCGGCTGAGCGGAACACCGCCGAGGCCCCCGAACTCGAGAACGTTTGGGCTCGGGGGCCTCAGGACTCGTGTGCCGCACCCACTTTGACCTGATAGAGCGCGGTGGCCCTTCTCTCGTCCACCGGTTGCGTGGACAAACCGAGCTCCGCCGATGGCCGGGACCAAACTTCAAGAGAGTGGGCGTCGCCCCACCGAATACCTCTCCCGCATCGCAATGGCTGCGGTACGCAAACCGTTGTGCCGCATCGGCTAGCGACGCCTTTCCCTCTCGGTCCCCTCACCTTTGATCCTCTCCCGCCAGCAATGCGGGAGAGGGGTTCTGTGCGCGCCTCGCGCATTTCTTTCGAGAAAATCGACAGCCTCAATAGGGGGAGGAGGTTTGATTGGCATTGCTGTTGTTTTGCAGATCGACAGGCAGCGGGGGAGGGAACTTCTTCGCACGAAAACAAGAAACGGGTGGTCGGTTGCGCAGATATCTTCCGGAACCAGTACGTCGCCGCGGAGCCCCGACGAAAAGAATCTGCGTAATCTGCGAAATCTGTGGATAAAAAACTCTGAGGCCAAATCCCCGCTCGACAAGTGTTGCTCGGTGGACCCTCGTGCACTCTCAATCCTTGGGAAGTCCCAGGAGCCGTTCGGCGATGATGTTCTTCTGGATGTTCGCGGTGCCGCCGCCGATGACCGTGGTTGGCCAGCCGAGGGCGCCGACTTGCCACCTTCCCTTGTAGACCGAGGCTTCGGTGTCGCCCGTGTACGGGCTCGGTCCGCCGATCAGCTCTAGTCCGGTTTCGGCCATCGCCACCAGCAGGTTGCAGTTGTGCAGCTTGCCGAGGGATGCGTCGCTCGACGTGTTCTCGCCGCGGATCTGGCTGGTCAGGGTGCGCAGCCCGTTCAGGCGACTCGCCTCGATGCGGGCATCGAAGGCGGCGAGGCGCCGCCGCATCTCGTGGTTCTCGATCGCCGGCTTGCCGGCGATCTTCGACTTGCGGGCGAGCTTGATCAGTCGTTCGAGAGCCTTGTGGTGCCGGTTGACCTCGGCGATCCCCGACCGTTCCTTCTGCAGCGCAGAGCAGATGATCTCCCACCCCTGGCCGTCCTCGCCGATGCGATTCTCGACCGGCACGCGGACGTCGTTGAAGAACACCTCATTGTAGAGATCCTTGAAGTGGTCGGCAGCGAAGCTCTTGATCGGGCGCACTTCGATTCCCGGAGTGTCGAGTGGGATCAGCAGACAGGTGATTCCGTCGAACTTCGGCACGTCGGGTTTGGTTCGCACCATCGTATAGATCCCGGTGCCGACGTGGGCGAGTGAGATCCAGATCTTCTGCCCGTTGACGACGTAGTCGTCGCCGTCGCGCACGGCGCGACACTGCAAGCCCGCCAGGTCGCTGCCGATGCCCGGCTCCGAGTAGCCGGTGCACCACGCCGACTTGCTGTCGAGGATGTCCGGCAGAAACCGCTTCTTCTGCTCGTCGGTGCCGAACTGGATGACCGCTGGCCCGACCCAGCCGAGGCCGGTGTAGTCGCTGCCGAGGGGCGGCGCGCTCGCCTTGAGGAGCTCTTCCTTGAGGATGAACTGTTGCATCAGCGTGCCGCCACCGCCGCCGACCTCGCGCGGCCAGTCGAAGCCGATCCAGCGCTTCTCGCGCACCTTCTTCCACCAGTCGCTGATGAACTCGGGTCCCAGGTTGCGGCGCTCCTCGAGCGGCGGCAGGTTGTCGGCGAGAAAGGCGCGCACGTCCTCGCGAAACGCTTCTTCTTCCGGCGTCAGGTCGAAATCCATGTAAATTCCCTTCTGCGCTACGCTCCGGCGAGCGCCGCTTCGCGCAACGCGAAGGCGCGCTCGTAGTGGGCGGCGGCGTCGCCGAACATCGGTCGGAACCACTTGGATCGCTTGAAGTAGAGCTGGATGTCGTACTCGATGGTGAAGCCGGTTGCGCCGTGCAGCTGCACCGTGTCGGTGCCGGTGCGGATGAAGGCTTCGTCGGCGTACGCCTTGGCCAGGCTGGCGTAGAGCGGCACTTCCGCTGGGCGCCCGTCGAGCGCCCAGGTGGCGTAGTAGAGCAGGGATTTGAACGACTCCGAGTCGAGGTACATCTCCGCCAGCGGATGTTTCACTCCCTGGAAGTGCCCAATCGGGTGACCGAACTGCGTGCGCTCGTTGGCGTAGCGTGCGGTGAGGCGGATTGCCGCGTCGACCGCGCCCGCCGCCTCTGCGGTCACCGCGATCGCGCCACGATTGACCAGGGCATCGATCGCCGGGCGGACCTGGCCCGGTTCGCCGAGGATCTGACCGGGCTCGACGCGGGCGCCTTCGAGGTCGAGGTTGCCCATGCGTTTGGTCTCGTCGATCATCGGGAAGCTGGTGCCGCGGACGCCGTCGCCGCCGCTCTCGACGATCGCCAGCGCGAGATCGTTCGGTCCCTTGCCGCAGCGGTAGGACACGACGAAGAAGTCGACCGATCCCGGGTCGGTCACGAAGCATTTGCGTCCGGTCAGCGAAAGCGTTCCGTCGCTGCCGGCGGCGCTCAGCTCGATCGCGGCGGGATCGAGTACGTCGCGATCGGCTTCGAAGAGAGCGATGCTGCCGCGGATCGAGCCGTCGGCGATGCCGGGCAGCCAGCGGCGTTTCTGTTCCTCGTTCCCGAGCTCTTCGAGCACGCTGCTCGCCAGCAGGGTCGAGATGAGTGGCGACGGGAACAAGCTGCGCCCGCTTTCCTCGAGGACGACGATTGCGTCGATCCAACTCAATCCCGATCCCCCGTACTCCTCGGGGATGGTCAGTCCCAGCCAGCCGAGGTCGGCGATCTCGCGCCACAGCGACGCGTCGTAGCCGGAGTCGGTTTGCATGATGCGGCGGACCTCGGTGATCGGGCAGCGCTCGTCCAGGAAGCGCCGCGCCGCCTGGCGCAGCTGCTGTTGCTCCTCTGTGAAGCCGAAGTTCATGACTTGCAACCGTTGCTCGATGGAGGCGACCGCGCAAGACCCAAAGGCGTCGGGTGGTGGGTCAGTTTGGACATCCGGGAGTAAACTGAGCCTCGCTACGCTCGGTCATCCGAGGGACCCTCACCCGGCCTTCGGCCGACCTCTCCCACAGGGAGAGGCATCTGAATTTCCTTCTCCCTGTGGGAGAAGGCCAGGATGAGGGTCCCTCGGATAGGGGCGAAGCCCCTCCGATGTATTTGCAGAACGTTCGACTAGCTCGATCCCCGTCGAGACACCTCGATCGCTCCCCGAGGTCCAAACTGACCCACTACCAGGCGTCGTCAGACGGACCGCGCGGTCAGTCCGATCCGCGCGCGACCGCTCGTTCACTCCGTGACGCGAGCAGCCTCTCGAAGATCGGGCGCGCGACTTCGTTCCAGTTCGATTGCCACTCGGACTGTGCGCCGCCCGGCGTCGGCAACGAGAGCTCCTGCCGGAATCTTCGGCCCTGGCACACCTCGCGCCAGTATCCGGCGAGCTCGGTTGCGGAGCGAAACAGGTAGCCGTTGTCACCTTCGCGGATCAGCTCGCGAATCGCGTCGCCGTAGTCGTAGGCGCAAACCGGCAGGCCGCAGCCGATCATGTCGGAGATCTTCATCGGCAGATCGACCGCCGACGAGGAGATGTGAAGCGACACGCCGAGGTCGGCCGTGGCGAGCAGCAGCGCGTAATCCGACCAGGGGAGGAACTCGGTTTGCACCCGAACCCGCGCCAGCGGCGTCTCGCGCAGTCTCGCCTCGAAACGGGCCCGCGCCGGGCCCTCGCCGCAGGCGACGACGGTCGGTGCGGCGTCGGAATCGGCGAGAGAACGGTCGAGCTCGGCGGCGGCGTCGAGCAGCAGGTCGAGGTTCTCGTCGCGCGTCCAGCTGGTGGCGGTCACGAACAGCGGCGCCTCCTGCCCGATTCCGAGCCGGCGCCGCACGGCGAGTGCGCCGGAGGTGTCGTCGACGCGCAGCGCCGGCCGATCGTACAGCACAGTCGCTTCCGCGATCCCGTAGTCCGCGGCCAGGCGACGACGCATCGCCTGCGAGACGCAGAAACTGGCATCGGCGCGTGCTCCGAACCGCGACTCGATCCAGCGCGTGATTCGCACCAGGGGATGCGTGGCGCCGAGTCCCAGCGCCAGGATGGTGTGGCCCAGGTTGTGCCAGTCGACCACCAGGTCGATCTTGCGCCGGCGAGCAAAGGTCGCCGCGACCGGCAGTGTCGGGAACGCTGGTGGCGTTTGCACGAGAATCGCGTCGGGAGGCGCGATGCCGCGCCACAGCAAACGGCAGAGAACGGCCAGCTTGCGCGGGGCTGCCAGCGCCGCGGTGGAGGCGCTGCGCTCTTGGGAAGAGTCGATCGGCAGACGGTGGCAGCGGATCGAGTCGCGCGAATCGACCTCCTCGCGCACCGGGGTCCCCGCGAGGCCGATGAGGTCGACCTCGAACCCCGCGTCAGCGAGGGCGATGGCGTGGTACTGCATGCGCGGGCTGCGTCCGAGGTCGCCGAGCGCGATCACCGCGATTCGCGCTGCCCGCGGACCGGTCGTCGGTTCGCTGTCTGCGGGGGGTGGCGGCATCGACGCCTACTCGCGGCTGGCCGACTCGACGATGCCGCGGAACTCCGGCGACGCCGTCGCGACCTCGTCGAACGATCCGGACGCGGCGATTCCTCCGCCGGAGAAGTAGAAGATGCGATCGAAGCCGCGCACGGTCGCCAGGCGGTGGGTGACGACGATCAGGGTGGGCGGCGGCTCGGCCGATTCGAGCTGTCGCAGCAATGCCGATTCGGTTCTGGCGTCTAGTGAGCTGGTGGCTTCGTCGAGCAGCAGAACCGTCGGTTCGTGGTAGAGCGCCCGGGCGATTCCCACTCGCTGTCGCTCGCCGCCCGACAGGCGCACCCCGCCGTCGCCGATCTCGGTCTGCCATTGCTCCGGTAGCCCGCGGATCGTCTGGTCGATCTGCGCCGCGCGCGCGGCGCGCTCGGCGCGATCGCGGTCGATCTCCTCGGTGGGGACGCCGAAGGCGACGTTGGAGAGCACCGTGTCGTCGACCAGGTGCACGTGCTGCGGCACATAGCCGATCTGTCGCCGCCAGGCGGCGATTCGTTGGTGCAGCGGCTCGCCGTCGACGGCGATCTGCCCCTCGCTCGGCGCCAGCAGGCCGGTGAGCAGGCGCATCACCGAGCTCTTGCCCGAGCCGGTGAGGCCGACCAGCGCGACGCGTTCGCCGCGGCGTATCGACAGCGACACATCTCGCAGCACCGGGGCTTGGCGCGGGTCGTAGCACAGTGAGACGTGGCGCAACTCGATCGAGTCGGCGAAGCTCCAATCGGAATCCGCCGCTTCGGCGGCCGAGACGCTGCCCACCTCGGCGAGGTCCGTTGCGATGGTACGCAGCGCGTGGCCGTCCGAGCGAATGGTGTGAACGTGCATCAGAATGCGATTGACCGACGGGATGATTCGAAAGCCCGCGTAGGCGAACAGGCCGAGCAGGGAGACGGTTTCCACGTTAGAGAGGCCACTCGCCAGCAGGCTCGTGGTTGCCACCAGCGCACCGCAGATGAAGAGCGTTTCGACGACGATCCGCGGCAGCGCCCCGAGCAGATTCATCAGCGCGTTGGCGCGGGCGAGGCGCGTACACAGGTCGGCGAACCGTTCGATGAAGCGAGCGCCGCGACCGAGTACCTGGATCTCGTCGATTGCGCTAAGCACCTGTATCTGAAGCTTCATCCGTTCGGCGCTGAGTTGGTGGACTCGGCGACCGACATCGCTCGATGCGCTCCGCATCGCGCGCAGCAGCCCGCTGCCGACGATCAGCAGGACGAGCGCGACCGCCAATGTGGTCGAGGGCGACGCGGCGATCAGGACGCAGACGATCCCCAGCATCACTGCGGTCTCGGCAGCGATGTGGACGAAGGCGGAGACGACGTTGCCGAAGATCGTTCCGGCGAGGCGCACGGTGGTGTCGATCGCGCCCGCCGAGTTGCGCGCGAGGTGGAACGCATAGGGGGCGCGGACGTAACCGGTGAGGAGTCGGATGGTCAGATCGGACGCCGATTCCGCGGCGGCGACCGCTTGGTAGTACTCGGTTGCGGCGAGCAAGGCGCTCTTTACGAGGTAGATGGCGGCGACCGCGGCAACCACGGTCAGCCCGGCCTTGGCGGGAGCGCCGCCGATCAGGTCGTGCAGGGTCGGTCCGATCCAGGGGATCGTCTGCACCGACTCCGGAGCGGCGATCACGGAGACCAGCACGAACACACTTGCCGCGCTGACGGTCTCGATCGCGCTGGTGAGGAGGAGGAGCGGAAGAACGCGAATCCAGCGCCAGCGATCCCTCGGGCTCAACAGGGACAGGCATTCTCGAAAAAGAGCAAGCATTTGCGCTAGCAGTCGGTTTGAAAGGCCAAGAGCGAGGATCGATCTCGCGGGCTGCTAGCTGCACTATTCACGAAAATCGAGGGGACTCCAGCCTGCGGTCCGCGCCCGCCCGCGACGAGGCGACGGCGAGTCGTGGGAGGTACCGCCCTTTACAGCGGTGGCTCGTCGTCGCTACTACGAAACCGTGCAGCGCGACGGCGACCACGTTCCTTTCGTGCGCAGCGGCTCCTATCCGATTCGCGCCGGCAATGACGTGCGACCTCTGGTCGACGGCGGACCGGCGTTCGATCGGATCTGTCGCGCGGTCGAGTCGGCACGCCGCAGCGTGTGGGTGACGGTGGCCTTTCACGATCTCGGCTTCGAGATGCCGGGCGGCCGCGGTAGCTTGTTCGACGTCCTCGACGCGGCGCGTGCCCGCGAGCTCGACGTGCGGGTGATCTTCTGGCGCCATCCCCGGCTGGCCGAGATCAGTCCGGACATACACTTCGCCGGCACGGCCGCCGATCGCGCGCTGTTGCGCGAGCGCGGCTCACGATTCCTGGCGCGTTGGGATCGAGCGTACGGTCCGTACTGCCAACACCAGAAGAGCTGGATGGTCGATTGCGGCACCGACGACGAGGTGACCTTCGTCGGCGGCATCAACCTCGATCGCGGATCGGTGGTCGAGCCCGGCCACGTTGGCGGCGGTGGAATTCACGACGTTTATCTCGAGCTGCGCGGACCGGCGTCGACGGACGTTCACCACAACTTCGTCCAGCGCTGGAACGAAGCCAGTGACCGACTGCTGGCGGACGGAGCCTGGCCGGATGTCGCGTCGCAGACCGACCTGCCGTTCCCCGGGGCGCTGAGCCCGAGCCGCGGCGCGGCTCCCGTGCAGATCCAACGCACCGTCCGCCGCGAGCTCTACCGCAACGGCCACCCGGCGGTGGACGCCGAGCCGTTCGCGATTGCCGACGGTGAGTTCAGCGTCATCGACCAGTACCGTTGCGCGATCGACGCGGCGCGCAGCAGCATCTACATCGAGGACCAGGCGATCGCTTCGGCCGAGGTCGTCGATCGCTTGCACGCTGCCGCCGAGCGAGGCGTGGAAGTGGTTTTTCTGGTTCCCGCCGATGCCGGGGAAGGGATGACCGAAGCCCGCGCCGAGGCCAGATACGAGCCGTTCTTCGCCAGTCTGGCGCGGCTCGGCGAGCACCCGCGTTTCACGCTGGCCGGAATTGCGGCGAGTGGAGCGGATGGGGATCATCGCAGCGTCTACGTGCACGCGAAGATCGCGCTGGTCGACGATGTCTGGTGCACGATCGGTTCGACCAACGTCGCCAACCGGTCCTTCTACGGCGACACCGAGCTCAACGCCTCGTTCTGGCATGGCCCGACGGTGCGTGCCCTGCGCACCGAGCTTCTCGCGGAGCACCTGGGCCGGGATACGTCGGCGATCGGCGACCGCGAGGCGCTGCGGCTGTATGCCGAGGTGGCGCGCGAAAACGCGGAGCGACGCGCCGCCGGGCAGCCTCTGCAGGGGCTCGCCTTTTCGCTAGACGCCTCGACCTACGCGCTGCCTGGGTGAGCAGGGCTCAGCTCGATCCGCGGAGGCTGCGGGTCGCGTAGTAGCCGCCGGTTGCGGCCGCGGCGATGCCGAGCATCCACAGGATCACCGTCGGAAACTGCGAACCGCCGATCTCGATCGTCGTCGACGAGCGTACGGCGAAGTACACCATCCAGGCAGCCATCGCCGCGTAGATGGTGGCGCCGGCGCGAGCGGCGATGCTCGGCGGCTCGCCGGGGCGCCATCGGCTCGAGCGGAACAGCGAGAGGACGGTTGCGGCGGAGACCAGAGCGAGAATCGATCCGACGTTGTTCAGCATCTCGCGGAAGCCGGAGAAGAAGACGAGCACGATCGCCAGCCCGCTCTGCAGGACCACCGACCCGGTCGGGGGATGGCCGGCGCGCGCCGCCAGCACGGCGGGCAGAACGCCGTCGCCCGCCATCGCTGCGTACACGCGCGGACCGATCAGTGTCATCGCGCTGATTGCGGAGAGCAGGGCGACGATGACCACCACCGACATGACCGTCGCGGCGCTCTCGCCGAGCAGGTTCTGCATGACGAGGTGGGCCAGGGTGATTCGGTCGGTGTCTCCGTTGATCCAGCCGGTCATGTCCGCAGTCGTCAGATTGGTGACGAATACCCAGTTGACCAGTAGATAGATGACCACGACCAGGCTGCAGCCGATCAGCATCGCCCGCGGGACGTCGCGGCGCGGGTCCTCGAACTCTTCCGAAGCGTACACCGCGGCATTCCATCCCGCGTAGCAGAAGGTGATGTAGATCAAGGAGGTGAAGAATGGGACGACGGGGAATCCCGCGTCGGCCGCGCCCGCCGGTGCCGGCGGCAGTGCGTTGGTGCCGAACACCAGGCCGATCAGGATGAACAGCGCGATCAGGACCCCCTTGGTGGCCGCCAACCAATCCTGGGTGCGTTTCGACGCTTCCAGGTCGATCGCGTGCGCAGCGGCGACCATCGCGATCAGCGATGCCGCGACCAGCCGGGCATCGACGCTGCCGAGCACGGTCTGGGCAAAGGCGCCGGCCGCCAGGGCTGCCAGAGCGACTGGGACCGAGAAGCCGACCAGCAGGGAGGTCCACCCGGCGAGGTAGCCGAGCGCGGGATGAAGCAGCTCGGACAAGTAGCGGTACTCGCCGCCCGAGCGCGGCACCTGGCGGGCGAGCGCGGCGTACGCGGTCGCCCCGGCCAGCGCGATGACTCCGCCGAGCAGCCAGTCGAGAAGGATCTGGCGCGGTGTCAGGTCGAGAGCCATGAATCCCGCGGTCGTCAGAACCCCGGTTCCCACCATGTCGGCCAGGGTCAGCCCGACCCCCGACCAGAGACCGATTTTTCGCGTTGTCACGGCCCAGCCGCCTATCACGAAGCTCGTGCGCTTGCACCTTCGCGGCGGCGCGCCGCGCGGACCGAGCGCTCGTCGCTTTGCGCTGTGGGAAGCTGCTGGGATATGCAGGATGGGTTTACTGGACGGCCGCTCGGGTGAGCTCGATTCGCCGGGGATCGGTCACCGAGAAGAAGGGGAGTGATTCGTGAAACTCTTTGGGCTCCGTTTACGACTGACGACGATGGTGGTGCTGGCTGGCCTCGCCTGCGCTGGCGCGCCGGGGTTTGCCGAGGAGGAGACACCGGTCGCTCCCGTCGACCTGCGCGCCGCCGAACGCAGCGTGTTCTCTCAGTTTGGCGAAGATGGCGTGATCGAGAAGATATTCGAGATCATCGAGCCCGGACCCAAGTTCGCGGTCGAGTTCGGCGCGCACGACGGCGTCACCAACAGCAACATGCGCAACCTGGTCGTCAACCACGGTTGGAGCAGCTTTCAGATCGAGGGCGATCCGAAACGGGCGGCGGCGCTCGCCAAAGCCTACGAGGACTACCCGGGCACCAAGACCCTGCAGGCGTGGGTGTGGCCCGGCAACATCGAAATCCTCTTCGAAGAGAACGGGGTGCCCAAGGACCTCGACCTGCTGGTCATCGACATCGACAGCAACGACTACTACGTGTGGCGCGCCATCCGCGACTACCGGCCAAAGGTCGTGATGATCGAGACCAACCGCCACTTCCCTCCGCCGCAGCTGATGGTGATCGATTTCCATCCGATGAACTACTGGGACGGAACCTACTACACCGGGGCGAGCCTGCAGTCGATGTACAACCTCGCCAAGAAGAAGGGCTACGAGCTCATCTACCAGCTGAGGGTCGGACCCAACACGGTTTGGGTCGACAAGAAGTACTACTCGCGCTTCGGCATCAAGGACAATTCACCGGAGGCGATCTACAAGCCTTATCCAAAGCTCAAGAAGGAGCACCGGGAGAAAATCACCTGGGGTCGCAACGGCGTGCCATGGCCCGAGAACAAGCAATACCTGACCTGGGAGGACCTGAAGATCGAGAAGAAGTTTCTTTTCGATCGGTAGGCGCTGGGATCTGGAGGTGGTTGCTGGCTGACTCGGTTGGTCCGCCTCGATGATGCCCCGATCGCTGGTGGTGGCGCTCAGCGTTACCGACATCGCGTTCCTGACCTACTGGAGCGTGGCCGCTCTGGCCCAGCTCGGCGTCGTCGAGGTGCCGCCCGAGTGGATGTACGCCGACTACGACCAGCCTCGAGTGGTGGCGTGGAACTGGTCGTTCTTTCCGCTCGACATCGCCTTCTCGATCTTCGGTCTGCGATCGGTGGCGGCGGCGCGAGCTGGCGACGCGCGGTGGCGGCCGTATGCCCTGGTGTCGCTGGTGCTGACGATGACCGCAGGCGGAATGGCGGTGACCTACTGGGCCCTGCTCGGCGAGATCGATCCCTTCTGGTTCCTATCCAACCTCGCCCTGGTGATCTGGCCGCTCTTCTTCATCGGTCCCCTGCTTTCTCCATCCATCGCCGAAAACTGAGCCATCCGGTAACCGCAACCCATCAGCGCAGATCAGCGTTCATCTGCGGCTAGCCGTGCTGTAGTCGGCCCTCACTGAGCCGGCTTGCGAAAGCGATAGATGAAGCGATCCGTCTTGCCGCGGATCGAAGGGTCGAAGACGTTCTTGGTGCGGTCGTCCTCGGGATGGCTCAGCAGATCGCTTTCGGCCTCGAGTACGAAGCCGGCGTCGACCAGCTCCTGCTTGACGATGCTGGCGTCGACACGGTGGATCGACTTGACGTCGCGGTCTTTCGATCCCGCCTCGGCGTGGTGGTCGACGACCCCGAACACGCCGCCCGGTTTGAGGGCGCGGAGGATCCCTGCGTTCATCTTCGGCCGGTCGACTTTTTGCCAGTAGGTGTCGTGGTAGAAGAGCACCATGATCGCCGCGTCCAGCGAATCGTCGGGAAGGCCGAGATCCTCGAGCTCGCGGTCGAGTCGCACGCAACGCTCGACGCCGAGCTTGTCGATCAGGGCTGCGCTCGCTGCGTCGGCAAAGCGCTTGCGGACGAACTCGTTGTTCTGGAGATAGACCTTCCCCGATTCGCCGACTGCACCGCAGAGAATCTCCGTGTAGTAGCCGCGCCCCGCCATCAGGTCGACGACAGCCATTCCGGGCTCGATGCCGAGGAATGCGAGAACCTCGTCTGGCTTGCGATCGGTGTCGCGCGCGCGGTCCTCATCGGTGCGGGCGGGGTTGGCGACGGCGGCGGCGAGATGCGCCGGCGGAGCATCGGCGGCGAGGGCCGGGACTGTGGCGACTGCGAGTGGGAGGGCGATGGTTGCTACGAGTCGTGGGTTCATACCAGCGACTGTACAGACCCAGTGTGGCCGCGTCCAAAGTGTCGCCCATTGGCTTGCAATACGTCTCGCGCTGCCGATGATCAGGCACATGAGTGGTCTGCAGCGCCTGCTTTCGCGGCTCGAGTTGAACAGTCCGGAGCCCGATGTCTTCGTCGGTGGCGCAGGGATGGGCAGCGCGACCGTCGGTGACCGCCTGTTTGGCGGTATGGTCGCGGCGCAGGCAGTGCGGGCGGCGCAGCGCAGTGTCGAAGCCAAGTCGCTGCACGCGCTGCACGCGTTGTTCCTGCGGCCCGGCCGCGCCGGAGTCGACATTCGCTTCGAGGTCACGCGAACCAAAGAGGGCAGGAACTATCATGTTCGGTCGGTTGCGGCGTACCAGGACGACGAACCGATCTTTCAGTGCGAGGCCAGCTTCAGCAGCGAGTCGGACGGTGTTCACCACCAGGATCCGATGCCGGAGGCGCCGGATCCGGAGCACTGCAGCAACCGCGACGAGCTGCGCGGACGCGAGGGGTGGCGCGATTTGCCGCTCGATATCCGAGTCTGTGACCCGCTCACCGGATCAGAGCCCTTGCCGCCGAGCCAACGCCTGTGGATCCGCAGCAACGGCGAGTTGCCCGACGATGCGGAGCTGCAGCGGGCGTTGCTGGTGTACGCCAGCGACCGCTCCCTGCTGGACACCGCCTGGCGTCCGCACGCGGCAAGCGGCTTCCTGCACGGCGCCAGTCTCGACCACAGCGTTTGGCTCCACGCTCCGGCTCGGCTCGACGAGTGGAACCTGTACGTGATGCATAGCCCGGTGGCGGCGGCGGGCCGGGGCCTGTCCGTCGGCGCGATCTACCATCATTCCGGGGTGCGCGTCGCGAGCGTAGCGCAGGAGGGGGTCTTGCGGTTTTCCTGACGTGCGACTGTTCCGCCTCCAACCGATTCAGCGGGCCCTGCGGACGGCCGCCGTCTGGGTGCGCTGCAGGCCCTCGAAGAGTGCCCTCGAGGCGCGCTTTGCGTCGGCCACCGCGGCTTTGCTTCTTCCCGAGAGAATGGCTCGATGCACGAGCCAGGTGGTTGCCGCGAGAATCGCTTTGACGTGAACCCGGGCTGGGCTCGCGCCCAGCCGCTCGCGATACCATGCCTGGATTGCGCGCGCCGCCCGATCCATGGCGCGGTCGACGGTGGCGAAGGCCGGCGAGCTGGGGTTGGCCGACTCGGTGTAGAGAAGCTGAGCCAGGCGGTGGTTGGCGAGAATCGCGTCGATGGCCTGGTCGACGATGTCGGGCGGCCAGTCACCGTGGCCGCGCGCCGGCAGTTGCGCCAGGGCGCGTTCGATGTGCTCGTTGATCGCGTGCTGGTAGAGATGGTCGAGCAGCGCCGGTTTGTCCTCGAAGCAGCGGTAGAAGGTTTGTCGACCGACGTCGGCACGGGCGCAGATCTCGCTGATCGAAACCCCGCTGGTGCCGCGCTCGATGAAGAGGTCGACCGCCGCATCGAGGATGATGCTGCGCTGCGCCGCCGCACCCGGGCGCTTCTTCGAGCGCCCGTCGGCTTGCTGTGTCGACCTCGCGGTCATCGTCGGAGTATTCGGGTCAGGTCCCGGCCGGGTACTTGGCGAGGATCTTGTCGCTGGCGGCGATCGCCGCGTGGGCCGAGCCGTAGACGCCCATGATCTTGGCCGCGCTGGTGCGCTCGCCGACCAGGTAGAGCCCCTCGATTCCCTCGGCCTCGACGTCGACCAGCGCGCGGCCGACGTTGCCGGGGGTTTCCATCACCGTCGCCGGCCCGAACGATTGCACCTTCCACAAGGCGTTCTCGGCGACACCGGGAAACAGCTCGGCGACATCGCCCTCCCAGGCCGCGAACAGCTCGCGCAGGGCGATCTTGTGCGAAGCTTTGCGCATCTCGAAGATGTTGGGTTTCTCCCACCAGCCGATCTGCATCCAGAGAGATACCTCGTAGCGCTCTTGATCGTCGAAGTAGCGCAGCGAGCTGGCGCACCACGGATGGCCGCTCACGGGACCTTTCTGCACCCAGCGGATACCGCTGTCGTCCCAGACGTCCTCGCGATCGAGTGCGTAGGTGAGAGTCAGCAGGTTGAGAGTCTTGCGATGCAGTCGCTCGATGCGGTCGCGGTACCACGGTGAGAGGTCGTCTTCAGAAATGATGTTGAAGATGTCCCAGATGGCGACCGCACTGGCCACCACCGGAGCTTCGATGAGCTCGGTGTCGGCGAGTTGAGTCGGCACGGCCCGCTCGCCGCCGGTCTCGACCTCGACGCCGCGCACCCGCCCGTTGTCGATGACGACGTGCGAAACCGCGGCGTTGGTGCGAATCTCTCCGCCGTTCTCGCGGATCGCCTCGATCAGTCCGGTGGCGATCGCGCCGCTGCCGCCTTTCACCCAGTAGGATTGGCTGGGCATGAAGCCGTTGGCGTCGACCTGCTTCTTGACGCTGTAGAACAGCGAGCCCGCCGAGTAGTCGTGCGCCTCGGGGAGCGTCCCCCCGAACAGCCAGCCGAGGTAGTCGAAGAAGTCGATGATGTCCTGGTTGTCGGTATTGTCGGCGATGAACTTCTTGATCGAGATCGCGTCGAGGTCTTCGAGTTGGTCGTAGCTCGAGTCGACCGTCGTGCCCTTGTAGATTCGCAGAAACTCGTCCATCGATCGCTGCAGCATCGGGTCGAGATCGCGCCATTCGCCGTTCATGTGGATCGCGCCCGAATTGGTCCACTCGCAGACGTTCTCCGGCATCGTCTTGCCGATGCGGCGGTAGATCTCGTCCTGCGATCCGGAGAGGATCAACCCCTTGATCCCGTTGTCGACCGCCGCCCCGCCGATCTTGCCGCTGGCGGCGCGTCCGCCGAGCGCATTCTCGCCGCCGCGCTCGAGAACCAGAACCTTCTTGCCGGCGTGCGCCAGAAGCGCCGCCAGATTGAGCCCGCCCATGCCGCCGCCGACGACGATGACGTCGTATCGTTGATTGTCCATCTCGGGACCTCCCTTAATCATTCGTAGCTGTATGATTATTCAGAACACGGACACCCGCCGCGGTCAAGCGCGGAAGTCATGATCCCCTCTCCCTACGAGGCTGTCGATTTTCTCGAAAGAAACGCGCGAAGCGCGCACAGAATCCCTCTCCCGCATTGCCGGCGGGAGAGGATTAAAGGTGAGGGGACCGAAAGGAAAGGCGTCGCTAGCCGATGCGGTACAACGGTTTGCGTACCGCGGCCATTTGATACGCCCTCACCCTGGCCCTCTCCCCGAGGGAGAGGGGATCACAGGCGGTTCGGCGGTCACCGGAGAAAATCGACACACTCCTACGGGAGACGGTTAGGGAGAGGGCGAATCAGACGGTGCGCAAGCGTGCATTGAGCGCGCAGCGTCCGAGCCTCGTTGAAGGAATGTCCCCCTCCGAGACTCCCTCTCCGCAATCCAGTCGTCGAAGCCGATCGGTGGCAAACACCGCGCGGGGTTTGGTAACGATCGGGTGCGCTGCCGAGCGCGATTCCCAGGTGGAGTGGTATTCGCAATGAATCAGGCGCGGGCCGGTGGTTTCGAGTCGGATGCGAGCCGGGGTGGTGGCTGGTCGACCAGCGCCGCCTTCTGGGTTGCGGCCTTGGTCGCGCTCAAGATCCTTCTCCACTTCGCCACCAACGGAAACTACGGATACTTCCGCGACGAGCTCTACTACATCGCCTGCAGTGAGCGCCTCGCCTGGGGCTACGTCGACCATCCGCCGTTGTCGATCGCGGTCCTGGCGGCGGCGCGCGCGCTGCTCGGCGATTCGATCTTCGCGATCCGACTGGTGGCCGTGCTCGCCGGTGCTGCCGCCGTGTATCTCGCCGCACTTCTGGCGCGAGAGCTCGGCGGCGGCGGCTTTGCGCAGAGCTTCGCCGCGCTGACCGTCTTGTTCATGCCCTTCGCGCTCGGGGTGTCGACGATGTACTCGATGAACGCATTGGAGCCGGCGGTGTGGCTGTGCGCGGCGCTGGTTGCGGTGCGGGTGGTCCGCACCCGTGACCCGCGCGGTTGGGTTCTGTTCGGCGCAGTCATCGGAGTGGGGCTGCTCAACAAGATCACGGTCGCCATGTTCGGGCTCGGAATCGTCGCCGGTCTCGTGCTCAGCGAACGCCGCCGCGACCTGTGGAGCCCTTGGATGTGGCTCGGCGGGGCGGTCGCCGTTCTCCTCTTCCTACCGCATGTCTACTGGCAGGTGGCCAACGGCTTGCCGACGCTCGAGTTCATGCAGCGGGCGGCGGCGCACAAGATCGTCGCGATGTCGGTTGGCCAGTTCCTCTCGGCCCAGGCGCTCTATGCCGGACCTTTGGCGACGCCGGTCTGGATCGCTGGCCTCGTATACCTGCTGGTCTCCGAACGCGTCCGTCCCTATCGCTTCCTCGCGCTCGCCTATCTGACCATGGTCCTGCTCACCTTCTTCCAGGGAGGAAAGGCCTACTACGTCGCCTCCGCCTATCCGATCCTGCTCGCGGCGGGCGCGGTGGCGATCGAGCAGTGGGCGCGACTGCCTCGACTGGGTTGGCTTCCAGTGGTGTCGGTAGTCGTGGTCGTTGTCGGTGGTCTGGCGACGCTGCCGATGGCGGTGCCGATCCTGTCGCCGCAATCGTACGTCGACTACACCCACCGCCTCGGCATGGTGCCGCCGCGCGAAGAGCGCGGCTACGTTGCCGAGTTGCCGCAGTTGTTCGCCGACCGGTTCGGCTGGCGCAATCTGGTGCGAACCGTCGCTCAGGTCAGGGATTCACTGCCTGCGCACGAACAGTCGGATCTAGCGATCTACGCCGGCAACTACGGCGAAGCAGGAGCGATCGATTTCTTCGGTCCGCGCCATGATCTGCCGCGCGCAGTCAGCGGCCACAACAACTACTGGCTGTGGGGCCCGGGCGCGATGCGGGGTGTGGTGATTGCCGTCGGTGTGCCACGAGACCAACTACTCCAGGTGTTCGATGAGGTCACCCAGGCCGCGACGGTGGTTTCGCCGCACGCCCTCGAAACCAACTTGCCGGTGTTCGTCTGTCGCGGTGCCAAGTTTCCGCTGCCTGAGCTCTGGGACCGGGCCAAGCGTCTCGGCTGACTGATCTACTAGAGCTCGGTCTCGGAGATCGCCTCGGCCGCGATGTCCTCCTCGCAATAGGGCATGTCGACCCACTCTTCCGCCGAATAGACGCGCGTCATGTCGGCGTAGTGCGGCGACGCCGGGTCGGTCGATTGGGCATAGGTCATGACGGCGAACGCGTCGGGGCATTCGGTTTCGTCCCAGGTCACTGTCTGGATGTAGCTGTTGCCCGAGCGGATGTCGCCGAGGCCCTGGTCGTCGACGTAGCGGGCGCCGATCGCGCTGAACATCGACGAAGGGTTGCCGCCGTGGATGGCAATGCGCTGGTTGCCGTCTGGGCGGTACTGCACCTCGCCCCACGGACGATCCATCGGCAGCCCGCGACTGACCAGCTCGTCGACCGCGGCGCCGAGACCGAGCTGCACCGCTTCGATCACTGCCTCGTTGTCGGTGTTCAGCTCGCGCGGCGTGTAGACTGGGTCCTCCGGGTCGAAGGGAACGTTCCAGAAGCCGGCCGGCATGGCGACCTCGCCCCAGAACTCCTGCCAGATGTGCGAGCCGACGCTGTCGACGTCGAAACGTCCGTCCCAATCGCCGAGCACGGCGCAGGCTTCGGCGGCTGTGGCCGGGTTGTCGCTGTAGGCCGCCCAGTCGGAGACCGCGGAGCAGATGGAGAGGACGTCCGCGAGGATCAGCTCGCCGCCGAGGTTGCGGTTGCCGTACAGCATCTCCTGCATGAGCTCGATGTCGAAGCCGGGCGCGCCGAGGCCGTCGCTGCCTGCGAGACGTTCCGCGATCTGCACGAATCCCTGACGCGTACGGAAGGACTGCTGCACCCGCTCGCGGCCGATGATCGGCGAGAAGCCCTCGAGCAGCTGGTCCGGGTTCGACAGCCAGTAGCTGTCGTTGCAGTTGGCCACGTACGTGTCCGTGTCGAGCCAGGGCAGCTCGTCGACGCCGAGGATCCCCTCGCGCGTGTTCGGCGAGTTGCCGAGCTCGCACTCGCTGCGCGAACCGTCGAGCGAAGGAAACCCCTGTGAAGTCAGCAGGCCGGTGAGGGTGGTGTCGGCGCAGGCCTCGAGCTTCTCCGCGGTGATGTGCGGCACGGCGCCGATGTCGGCGTAGAAGGCTCGGCCGTTGCGGTCGGCGGCGATCGTGTTGACCCACGGCACGCCGAGCAGGCCGAGCGCGTCGGCGAGCTCGCCGGTATTCTGCGCCTTGCCCATCTCGAACCACTGCACCAGAGCGGCGGTGTTGAAGAGGTTGGCGTCGGCGGCGGCGAGAACGGTCCCGAAGGCGGTCGGCCAGCCGCCGACGATCTCGTTGATCCCGCCGATGTCGACGATCGGACCGAGGTGGCTCATGAAGATGGTCTCGTTGCGCGTCTCGACCGTACCGTCTTCGAGTGTGATCTCGGCGCTGACCGGAATTGCTTCGATGTCGCGGATCTCCCCGTCGAAGCGATACTTCATCGGATCGTCCTCGAGAATCTGCAGCTCGAAGAAGGCGAAACGTCGCGCCGTGGAAACGGTGTGCGACCAGGCCAGGTTCGAGTTGAAGCCGATGTTGATCACCGGCAGTCCGTGCAGCGATGCCCCCATGACGTCGTAGACTCCGGGAATCGTCAGGTGCGCCATGTAGAATCGTTCGGGACCAGACCAGGGAAAGTGCGGGTTGCCGAAAAGGATTCCGTAACCGGTTTGCGACGCGTCGGAGCCGACGGCGATGGCATTGCTGCCCATTTCCGTCGGCGGCGTCAGGCCGAGGTCGGCCGCCGCGAATTCAAAGCTCTGCGGTGCGCGCAGGTCGGCGGTTGCCGCCGATTCGGCGGGCGGCTCGGCGGCGATGATCGCCGGGGCCAGCGGGCCGGTGGAGCCGCGCAGGATCAGCTTGCGGAACATCTTGCCGAGGTCGATCGCGGTAATTGGGCGCACCCATTCTGCGTTGCGACAGCCCTCGGGCCCCTCGGCCAGGCCGTCGAGCCCGGTCTCGTCGAGGTAGCGGTTCATGCCGTCGGCGTAGCCGATCACCACGTCGACCAGGTCCTGCGGTGCAGAGCCGAGGAACTCGTTCTCGATGTACTCGTCGGTGTTGTAGAAGCGATAAACGAAATCTTCGGTGAGATCGCCGTCGTCGCCGAGGAGCAGAGCCGACTGTCCGTTGGCCCGCACGACTTCCTTCATCAGGACGCAGTAGTTGTCCTGCGCGTAGGCGTAGCCGTAGCCGAGGCCGAGACCGTAGTAGTCGTCGGCAGTGACGTGGGGGATGCCGTACGTCGTGCGAACGATTTTGACGCCGGCACCGCCGCTGCCGGCGGAGTCGTCGTCGGAGCAACCCGCGGTGGCGAGCGCCAATGTGGCAAGGATGGCGATGGTCCGGAAACGGTGCATGATTCTCCCCTTCGTTGTGCAGCCCCCTACCATTTCACAAGCGGGTGGGTCGGGCCATGCCTGGGGGGTTGGGTAGTGTGTTCGGTGTGATTCGCAACTGCGTTTACTCGGGGGGCGCGGCCCGAACCCGAATTCCGTCCCCCCTTGCCAAGGGGGGACTTCAGGGGGGTCAAACGGAGCGCCATTGGCCCGAGAAAGAGTAGCTCCTTCCGGCGCGGCGTGACCTCCCCCTAACCCGCATATCCACCCAGCTTTCTACTGCGAGCGCGGATAGGCATGTGCCTCAAGTCCGTACTCCCTCACCGTCCTCGACATACTGTTCAAGTATGCCTGCGGGCGCCTCAGTCTGTGCGGCCTTGATTCACAAGCCTCTCCGCACTCTCGCTACGAAACCTGGTGAGAAATGCGGGCTAACCCCCTCCTTGGTGAGGAGGGGGGATCGGATCAAACCGACCCACTACCGGGGTCTGAGCGGCGGGTCGGCAATGGTGCAGGCGGACCCCAACCCCCTACTCCGCCGGCAGCTGCCGCAGAAAGAAGTCGCGGACGTTGCCTCCCATGATCTTGGCGATCTCGCCCTCGCCGAATCCCTGGTCGAGCATGGTCTGGGTGAGGATGGCGAGCTCGGACGAGTCGAGCAGCACCTCGGTTGCGCCGTCGTAGTCGGATCCCAGGGCGACGTGGTCGATGCCCATGACCTCGACCGCTCTGCGAAGCGCGCGGACGATTCCCGGCGGCGTGATGTCGCACACCGCGGCGTCCCAGAAGCCGATGCCGGCGATGCCACCGTGCTGCGCGATCGTTCGCATCAGCTCGTCGTCGAGATTGCGGCCGACGTCGCAGACGCTGCGAATGCCGCCGTGCGACAGGATCACCGGTCGCGACGACATCGCCAGGACGTCGCGCACGACCTTGGGCGAGGCGTGCGCCACATCGATGACCAATCCGATCGCGTCGGCGCGCGCGACCACTTCGCGCCCGAACGCACTCAGCCCGGCGCCACTCGTACCGTGCAGCGAGCCGCCGAGCTGGTTGTCGAAGAAGTGGCTCAGGCCGATGACGCGCATCCCCGCGGCGTAGAGTCGATCGACTTCGTCGAGCTCGCCGTCGAGCGCGTGCGCCCCCTCGATGCCGAAGATGCCGCCGACGGTGGTCCCGCCGCGCGCTCGATCCGCGACCAGCGATCTCATCTCGGCCTGGTTGCGGATCACTCGAAACCCGCCCTCGCTGCGCCGCTCCAGGTCGTGCAGCTTGTCGAGCTGGTAGTGCGCCCGCGCCGCGAGACTCGACCAGGTCGCCGGTGGCCACAGCTGGGAGAGCGCGAGATAGGTGATGGTGTCGCTGTCGTCGCTGTTGGAGCGGTAGTTCTGGGCGGAGGGCGTCTTGGTGGTCGCGGTGAACACCTGTAGCGCGACGTTTCCTTGGCGCAGTCTGGGGAGGTCGACGTGGCCGCGGCTCGACCGCCGTGTCAGGTCGCGCTTCCACAGCAGCGCGTCGGAGTGCAGATCGGCAACGAACAATTTCTCGTGTAGCGCCGCGGCGTCCGGCCGGATCTCATAGGGGGTGTGCGCCCGCGTCTTGTTGATTGCGCCTTCGACAAGCCCCGGAAGCTGAAACTGTACGAACAGAAACAGCCCTACAGCCAGCACTATCCCGATGATCATCCAACGCCGCGGCGACCGCATATCCCGTCTCCCGAAGAGAGCTCCCCGCATCCAACCAGAACGGCCCGACCCGGGAAAGTAGAAGCGGCTGCCGGTAGTGGGTCAGTTTGGACCTCCGGAATTGAACGGAGCCTCGCTACGCTCGGTCGTCCGAGGGACCCTCACCCGGCCTCCGGCCGACCTCTCCCACAGGGAGAGGCAACTGAATTCTCTTCTCCCTGTGGGAGAAGGACAGGATGAGGGTCCCTCGAATGGGGGCGTAGCCCCACCAATGCATCTTCGGAACATTCCAATAAACCGATCGTGGTCGGGACGCTTGAGGCTCTCTCCGAGTTTCAAATTGACCTGCTACCCGGCTGCCGCACGAATCCGTGTTCTTCCGTGTTCATCCGTGTTTGAATTCGTAGGCGCCCCACGCTTGGAACGCCGTGCCCCGAAAGGACAACGAAATGAGCCGACTCTTCGGACCGATCCGCCAGAACGGATACGTCGTCAAAGACATCGAAGCTGCGCTCCGGTACTGGGTCGAGTCGATGGGCGTCGGCCCCTGGTTTCTCGTCGAGAAGGTGGAGCTCGACTGGTTCCGCCACCGCGGCGAGGAGCAGAGTCCCGAGCTGAGCATAGCCCTGGCCAACTCGGGCGAGCTGCAGGTCGAGCTCATCCAGCAGCGCGACGCGACGCCGACGATGTACCGCGAGTTCCTCGACGCCGGACACGAAGGGCTGCAGCACGTCGCCTTCTGGTCGACCGAGTACCAGGCGCTGTACGACGACATGCTCGCCAAGGGCTATGCGCTCGGTCACGAAGGACAGATCGGCGGCGAGCGCGGCCGGTTTGCCTACTTCGAGTCGAAGGCGCACCCCGGCTCGGTGATCGAGATCTCGGACATCAGCGGACCCAAGGGCGAGCTATTCGACTTCATTCGCAAAGCCGCGGTCGGTTGGGACGGGAAGACGCCGGTCCACAGGCTCTGACCCGATTCGCCTTAGCTTGCCTGGCTCACCCGGGTCGGACGGTTCTGCTAGGGTGATACCTACGCAGATTCCGAGGATTTACGATGGACCGACCCTTTCTCGACGACAGCTTTCACATTCGATGGTCCCGACTCACTCCCGATCATGTCGTTCCCGATATTGGCGCGGCGATCGAGGCTGCTCAGTCGCGCATCGACGCGCTTGCCGAGGACCCGGAGCCGGAAGGCGGGCTGACCTTCGACAACACGCTTCTCGAGCTCGAGGCCGCAATGGAGTGCCTGTCACGACCGTGGGGACGGGTCGGGCACCTCGACTCGGTCTGCAACTCCGAAGCTCTGCGAGCGGCTTACAACGAAATGCTTCCGAAGGTCTCCGAGTTCTTCTCGCGGGTGCCGCTCAATCTCGGTCTCTGGCGCCGCCTCGTGGCATACAGCGCTACCGAGGAGGCGAACCGACTGACCGGCGCGCGCAAGCGCTACCTCGAGGAGACGCTCGCCGATTTTCGCAACAGCGGTGCGGATCTTGCGGACGACCGGAAGAACCGACTGCTGCAAGTCGATTCGGCGCTGGCGCGGGCGACCCAGAAATTTTCGGAAAACGTCCTCGACTCGACCAATACTTGGGAGCTGGTAGTCGACGACGAGTCGAAGCTCGACGGCCTGCCCGGCGCCGCGAAAGCGGCGGCGCGGGAGAACGCCGAGCGAAAGGGGCTCGGTACCGATGACGCGCCGAAGTGGCGCTTTACGCTGCAAGCGCCTTCGTTTCTGCCGGTGCTCGAGCACGTCCACGACGACGACCTGCGACGGCAGGTCTGGGAAGGAACCTGCACGATCGGCCGCGGTGGAGACCACGACAACACGGAATTGATCTGGGAGATTCTCGCGCTGCGCCAGGAGAAGGCCGAGATCCTCGGCAAAGCGAACTTCGCCGATCACGTCCTCGAGCGTCGTATGGCGAAAACCGGCGCGACTGCGCTCGGTTTCGTAGACGACCTGTTCGAGCGCACCAAGCAGTTCTTCGACCGTGAGACGGCGGAGCTGGAGGCCTACAAGGCTGAGAAAACGGAAAGCGAAACGGGACCGCTCGAGCCGTGGCAGATTCCGTACTGGAGCGAGAGGCGCCGCAAAGAGCAGTTCGATTTCGACGCCGAGGAGCTGCGCCCGTATTTCCCGATCGACGGTGTGATCGAGGGGATGTTCGACCTGGTCTCGACCATCTTCGGGCTCGACATCCGAGAACCCGCGGACAAGCCGGACGTCTGGAACGAGTCGGTCGAGTTCTACGAGATCCGAGATCGCGAAAGCGGCACGCATCTCGGCTCGTTCTATGCGGACTGGTTCCCGCGCGAGACGAAGCGAAGCGGCGCGTGGATGCACGAGCTGCATACCGGCGAACGTCACGCGGACGGCTCTCAAAGCCCGCATCTCGGCCTCGTCTGCGGCAACCTGACGCCGCCGCTCGGCGACGCGCCGGCACTGCTCCGGCACGACGAGGTCGAGACCATCTTCCATGAGTTCGGCCACCTCCTGCACCATCTGCTCGGCGAGGTCGAGGTCAAGTCGCTGAACGGTGTCAGGGTTGCGTGGGACTTCGTCGAGCTGCCGTCGCAGATCATGCAGAACTTCTGCTGGGAGCGGGTCTCGCTCGACCGCTTCGCGCGCCATCACGAGACCGGTGCGCCGATTCCCGAAGCCTTGTTCGCGAAGATGCGCGCCGCCCGCAACTACCGTTCGGCGTCGGCAATGATGCGGCAGCTGAGCTTCGCCAAGCTCGACCTAGAGCTGCACGTCAACCAGGCGAGGAACCCGGGTCGCGAGCGCGATCTCGACGCGCTCACCGATCGGATTCTCGAGGGTTTTAGCATCCCGACGCGAACCAAGGTGCCGACCATTGCAAGGCGGTTCGGGCATCTCTTCGCCAGCCCGGTCGGCTACGGCGCCGGCTACTACTCCTACAAGTGGGCCGAGGTGCTCGACGCAGACGCGTTCACCCGTTTTTTGGCAACCGGGGTACTCAGCCCCGAAACAGGCGCCGAGTTCCGCGAAAAGATCCTGAGCAAGGGAAATTCCGAGGATCCCGCGAAGTTGTTCCACGACTTCATGGGACGCGACCCCGACCCGGAAGCGCTGATCATCCGCAGTGGGTTGACGACCTGAGTGGTGACCGCGGCGGCGGTTTGTTCTTTGAGGTTAATCGCCGCGGGCGGTGAAGGCTTCGCCGTCGTTGCGCCGGACGTCGTGGAATTCCGCGCTCCAGCAGATGCCGGCATCGAGCCGGCGCAGCTGCACGGTCGGAGTGCTCTCGAACGGGAGGAGCGAGTCGACGTCGAAGCTCTTGGTCTTCAGCTTGATCAGGCTGCGGCCCTGGTCGCCTGGTTTGAGCTGTAGCTTGAACACGCCGGCGGCAATCGCGTCGGGGTCCTTGTACTGGAAGCCGCGCGGGCCGCGATCGCGCCAGCACGGCTTGGCGCCGCACTGGCCGCCGGCGGGCAGATCGGCCTGGTGCGCCAGCAGCGCGGTTTCATCGGTGCCGTCGAACAGGCACAGCGCGTAGTCGGAATCGGCCGTCGGGTCGCCGAAGTCCGTCAGCGACGTCGCGTCACCGCGCTTCCAGCTCCAGGTCAGCTTGTCGCGGTTGGCGCCGTCGCGGTTGCGGATCTTGAGGACGGATTTCGTCGTTTCGGTGCGGCGGCAGCTCGGGTCGGGACCGCTCGTGCCGCTGCAGACACCGTCCGCGCAGATATCGCCCCAAGTGCAGTTCTGCCCGTCGTCGCACGGGTCGGTGGTGAAGGTGCAGGTCGTGTCGGAGCAGCAGGGATCGGCCACCAGCGGGTCGCAGTCTTCGCCCGGCTCGATCGAGCCGTTGCCGCAGCGGCAGAGATCGAGACGCGATGCCAGGAAGTCGAGGATGCGCTGTGACATCGGCTCGCCGTCGACGTCGGTGCCGAGCGGCGCGCCGTGCCCGACACCAGGCAGCGGCCACAGCTCGTGGTCGAGTCCGACGGTGGTGGCGCGATTGGCCAGCGCTACGGCTTCCGAGTAGGGCACCACCGTATCGTTGGTGCCGTGGACGATCATCAGCGGGCTGTCGTCGCCGTCGACGACGAAATCGTTGAAACCGGCGAGGGTTCCCCACAGATCGACGGTTGCGTCCAGGTACGGCGACTGCGTCGGGTAGAGAATCGGGTCGCCCGGCTCGAGGTGATCGAAATCGAATGCCGGCTCGTCGATCATGCCGGCGACCAGGGTGCAGAAGGCGCCTGCCGAGCTGCCGATGCCGCCGACGCGATTGGCGTCGACGCCGTATGTGGCGGCGTTCTCGCGCAGCCAGCGCACGGCGATACGCGTGTCCATGCCGGCGGCGTGTGCGGTGGCGAAGCGCGGGTACTCGGGGTGCGAGGGAGTGATGCCGAAAGCGACCATGACCTGCTGCATCCACGTCGGCACCGGCGGGTCGTCGCCGAACAGCCGGTAGTTGATCGACACGGCGACGAAACCCTCGGACGCCAACAGCTGGCCGAGCGCCACCATGAGGGAGTTGGTCTTCGACCCGCCGGTGAAGCTGCCGCCGTGCACCAGCACCACCCCGGGTTTGTCGGGACGCGGATCGCCGATCGGCTGGTAGACGTCGAGCAGGAGATCCATCTCCGCGTCGCCGTCGTCGACCAGGCCGGTGCCGTACACGACATTCGAGGTGACGTCGACCGAGAACTGTGCCCCGCACAGCCCCGACGCAGCAGACGAGGCCGCGAGCCAGGTCAGAATCGCCGCGACGGCGGTCGCAAAAGGCTGGCGCACGCAAAGCATCGGCCGAAGATGCCATGCGTTTAGAAGCAAAGTCTACGAGAAACCTGTGTGGGATGCTGGTTTCGCTGGTTGGCGGGAAGAATTTAGCCGCAGATGAACGCAGATTTCCGCAGATCACTAGAAAGACGAGACGTGATCTTCCGTTTCGTCACTGCAGACCGCGGCGCGGCAACCATATGTGTAAACCTGCCCGCCATCTGCGCCGATCAGCGTCATCTGCGGCTAAAAAAAGAGCCCTCTAGCCAGTCCGCTCTTCGTAGCGAAACGTCACCCCCTCGAACTGGTCGCCGATGCTGCCGTCGAGACCGACTGGCCTGGGGTCGATACCGAACGACAGTCGCAGTTGCGCGGTGACATAGTGGCGGATCACGTTCCAGGCGAAAGGCGAATCGACTGCTTCGGGCTGACACCCATCGGTGCCGAGTCGCTGCAGGTTTTCTGGTACCGGCAGGCCTGCGTCGAGGGCGATCTGTACCACCCCGCCGCCCGCCTCGCCGATCTCGCAGATATCGCTCGGCTGCAGGTGTCCGGCGTTCTCGATGACGATCAACCGGGCCGGCACCTCGGCCCGGTCGAAGGTCGACTCGACGCGCTCGACCTCGACCACGGCGTCGATGTCGCCGGTGATCCACATCGACGGGATACCGGGTAGCTCGGCGGTCGAGTCGGAGGAGAAGCCCGCCGACAGAGGAATGTAGGTGATGACGTCGGGCTCGCCGGCGAAGCGGATGGAAGTCCCGCCGCCGGCGGAGTGGCCGACGATGCCGATCGCGCTCGCATCCACCAGGCCTGCCAGTGGGCTGTCGTTGGAAGCGGATTCGCTTTCGATCAGGTCGACGACCCTGCGGGTGAGGTCGGTGTCGTCGAGTGGGTCCTGCGGACGCGCACCGAGGGCGGCCGACAGGCCGCGCTCGAGGTAGTCGACCGAGGCGACGACGAATCCCCACGAAGCGAGATGGGCGGTGAGAAAAGTCGACTGCAGCCGGTAGCTGGCGGCGCCGTGCGCGAAGATCACCAGAGGGAAGGGGCCGTCGCGGCTCGGGTCGACGTCGCGATAGGCGTCGGTGACGAACGGCGGGTTCGCATCGGCCGGCAGGATTGCGTCGATCGCCTCGGGCAGAAAATCGCGGATGAAGTACTCCTCGCGCTCGCGGCCGGCGGTGGAGTCCGGCACCGCCGGGTACCAAACCTCGACGGCGCGCGTATCGGCGCCGGTTTGTAGCTCGAGCGTCACCACGCCGGCGGCGTGCTCGCCGGGCGACTGATAGACGGCGCCGCTGGGCACGAAGATCGTCTCGTCGTCGTCGCTGCAGGCATTGAGTGTGAAGGTAAGGAGCGTGAGCAGAGCGAGCCGCCCGACCACGTTCAACCCGGTCGTTGGCGGGATTGGAGTCGAAGTTGCCGTCTGCTGATTCGTTGTTTCCGACATGGTGGTTCCCCCCATTTAGCCCTCGGACCGCTTTATCCTTTCACTGCGGCGCGGGTTTGGCCAATCGAGTCCCGCCGGGCGGATTCGAACCGCCACCGACGCCCTTATGAGAGGCGCGTCCGTTCCTGCGGTCGGCGGGAGTCTCTTGCGGTGGAGTGCCACGGACCGGATTCGAACCGGTGCGCCCTGGGCTTCAACCAGGTGCTCTACCCCTGAGCTACCGCGGCGCCGACTTGGCGCGAGAAGGCTGCACGGGAAGGGCTCGAACCTTCACTGGACGGCTTAACAGGCCGCTGCTCTACCGATTGAGCTACCGTGCAACGAGATCCGACCGGGCTGCCATCGGCAAAAAAAAACCGCCGAGGGCGTGGCCCTGGGCGGTCTTGAAACTAGCGATGTATTTGCGCGCAAGTCCGCCTAGCCGAGATTCTCCTCGAAATTGGTAAACATCGGCATCGGCTTCGCGGCGGCGTACGTCGCGAGATCGGTGACGGGTTGGGCTTTCGGTTGCGGCTTCATCCGGTGCGGTACTTAGCGCGGGGTATCCGCGGTGCCAAGGAGTTTCTACGATTGATGGAAGACAGTGCCGGAGATCGTCCAAAGAACCGCCTGGCGGCGGTTCGGCCAAAGCCCGCGATTCGCTTCGCTCTCGCGGGCGGCCAAAGCGGAGCCTATGGCTCCGCGGCCAAATGGGGGCTCGGGTTGTTTGCTTTTTGCGATTTGCGCTACTGCCGGACGATCAGGGACGTGCTGGACGGTCGCGTTCGGCGCACAGCTCTTCGAAACGGGCGAGTGCCTGGTCGAGATGCTCGGACTCGAACAGCTCGACGTGGTTGATGCGTTTTCCCGGCCGCAGAAACAATGCGAGGTAGTCGCTTTCGTAGCTGCCTCCGCCGCTGATCTCGCCGTAGCGGCGCACCGTGGCGATTCCTCCGTGGCGGTTGATCGCCGGCCAGAAGGCGCCCAGCTCGAGGAGGGTTCGGTCGGTCAGCTCGCGAAGCGCCAGCAGGCTGTCGACGTAGGTATCGGCTCCTTCGATTCGTCCCATTCCGGTGCGCCGGTGATCCTCGACCACCAGGTCGGCGCCGGCGTACGACGCGAGGATCGCTTCGCGGTCGATGTCGTCGGCGTTTATGGCATCCATCATTCGCTTGGCTGAGTCGAGAACTCCCGCCACTTCGGGCTCGATCTCGGCCCATCGCGCCCAGGCCTCGTCGAACCCGCGGCGTTGGTCGTCGAGGTCGAGCGAGATGGTGCGAACGTTCCGACCCGATTCGTCCGCTTCGACTACGTTGAGCGCATCGATCTCGAATCGTCCGTCGCTCGGGCCGCCGGCCAGGGTCACATGGCAGATTGCGATTCGCTCGCCGGCAGTGGCGATGAGCTTCTGGCTGGCGAACGCGCCGGACTCGGCACGCGCCTTGGCGCTTTCGATGACGAAGTCGGTACCGCCGGCGAGCTGGACGGAGTGCCGTCGGTCCTCCCAGGAGCCGGTCGGCGGACTTGCCTCTCTCATCGCGTCCCAGTCGCGCGCGTTGAACGTGTCGATCCACTTTTGCATGGCGTCGAACGCGACGTTGGGTTTGCGACTCTGGCGGTTGCGTCGTCGGTCTTTGCCGCTGCGAGCTCCTCGAACAGCGCCTTGGCGCGATCGAGGTGGTGGGTGTCGAAAAAGTCCATTTCGATGATCAGGCCGCGAGCGTTGCTCCTGGCGACGCTGATGAACGGGCTTTCGAATGATCCTCCGTCGCGGGTTCCGAGCCAGCACGCATCGAACAAGGATGCGCGCTCGGCCAGGCGAACGTGATTCGCCCGCATCGTCACGTCGGGCGCCATCTCCGTCATGGTGCGGACCGATTTCGTGAACTCGGTTCCGCGCAGAGTGCCCCAACTCACCAGGCGGTGGTCGCGACCGATCACGTCCGGCACATGCAGAGCTTGGTAGGCCGCCCAATCGCGGCGATGAATGGAATCGACCATCGACAGCATGGTGTTCACCAATAGCGCATCGGCTTCTCCCTCGGCGTCCTCGGCGAAGCGGCGGTCGAGCTCGGCGTACGCCGCTTCGAGATCGCTGACGTCGAAAGAGATTTGTGCGGTGCGCCGGCCGTCGGCGTCGACGCCGATCACCGAAAGCCATTCGAGCTCGCTCGGGCCGACGTCGCCGCCGTCACCGCGCCACAGGATACGCATCAGGGCCCAGCGGTCGCCGCGTGTCGCCAGGACCTCTCGCGATGGAATCTGGTTGGTGATCTCTGCCATTTGACGCGCTGCCTCGAGGTACTCTTCGCGGTTGGATTCGACCTGTGCCAGAGCGCGGTGGTCGACGTAGCGGAAGCTCGCGGCGAATTGGGCCGAGTAGGCCTCGAAGTCGAGTTTGCCGTCCGCCCCCAGCAGATCGTCGAACTGCCGGGTCGCGGCGTTTGGGAAACGGTCGGTGACCGCCGGCGTTGCTCGGCTCAGCTCTTCGAACTGGGCCAGAGCCTCTCGGAACTGCTCGATGTCGTAGACATTCAGGCTGAGCACGCGCCCCTGTGAGTCGGAAGGCGTGACGCACAACAACCGATTCTCGAAGTAGCCGCCTGCGCGCGAGCCGTGCTGTGAGGTCAGCTGAAGCGTGACATCTCCCACCGTCCGTTGGTGGTGGACTCGATAGCTGGCGTCGGGGGAGAGCTCGTACAGCGCCTGCTGTGCTTCGATGAACTTGTCGATTGCGCGCAGGACCGATCCCCATCCGAGAGTGCGGTGGTCTTCGGCTTGAAAGGTCGGCGCCACGGCGGACCGAAGCCCTTCCCATTGGCGCTGGTTCAGCATCTCGACGAAGCGCACGGCCCGGGTCGCGGGTTCGCCGATCTGCGTCTGCCAGCGCAGGTCGAGCTCGACGTAGGCTGCATCCTCGTCGTCGACGTCGTAGCGATCGTAGCTGACGATCAATCCGTTCGCGTCGACCTCGACCAGGCACAGTGAGTCGATCTCGCTGGGGCCGGCGGTTTCCGCGGCAAAGACGGTGGCGATGCGAACCACCGCGAGCCGGTCCTCGCGGGTTGCGAGGAGTTGCGACGACTCCTCGATCGCCGTCTCCAGCATCGGACGGCTGTACTCGAGGAACTCCTCTCGATCGAGGTCGAGCTGAAACAGCTTTCGCTGGTCGCGGAAGCGAAGCGACGGGTGGTGTACCGCGGCAAACCCTTCGGCGTCGCGCTCGACCCAGGCGCGACCGAACCCCTCGCGCCAGGCGCGCCAGGCGGCGTTGGTGACGTAGGTCTCGGCATCGGTCGAATCGACGAGCTCGGAGAAGCGCGCGAACCAGTTCTCCGAGTCGCCGTCGTAGATGTCGAGCCGTCGGAAGCGGCCGTCTGGTGCGATTTCGGCGACGACGGTGGTGGGGATCTCGAACGAGCCGCCTTCGAGAGTTCCGCACCATCGACCGTGGGTGTAGAACCCGTGCGAGCTCCCTCGTTGGTGGTCGACGCGATAGCCGACGTCGGGTGACAGCTCGGCGAGGGTGCGGAAGTTCTGAACCCAGGCATCGGCCCCGCGGGTGGTGCCGAGCAGGGCCATGCTGCGGTGGTCGTACTGGACGAAGTCGTCGCTGCAGATCGCCGCCAGGGCTTTCCAGTCGCGTTGATTGATCAGGCGGACGGCGTCGTTGGTGCCCAACTTCTCTCCGTCGAGCATTTCGAGGTACGCGAGGGCTTCGGTTTCGTTCTCGGTGTCGAAGATCGTGAAACGGATTGCCCTGTGGGTGGAGTCGACCCGATACACGACGAGGCCGCCGGGCAGGGCGAGTGGATCTCCACCTTCGCTGTGTGCGGTATACTGGAGCCGGCTCATTGCCAGTCGTTCGCCTCGAGTGGCCAGCAACTCGACCTCGAACGCGCTCGCCGGTTGCTCCCACTGGAGACGCGTTCCCGCGAGCAGCTCCTCGAGGCCGCATTGGGTGCGGTTCGGCCGGCGGCGATCGTCGAAGACGAGGTCGGGCGAAAAGCTGGCGACATGTCCCTCCCAGTCGCGCGCTTGCCAGGTCCGTATCAGCGTTTCCTCGAGCCACCGGGTGGCGCGGTTGGCGAAGTGGGATTGCGGCCGCTCGGTCTCGGTGAGGGCATCGACGCGCGCGCGAGCCAGGGATTCTTGGTCGCCAGGCGCCGGGGGCCCGGAAGTGAGGAGGGATGCGCCCTTCTTGTCCCAGATGCGGTTGGCGCGCTGGCCTTCGATATCTGCCTCTGCGCGCAGTCCGCCGGCTCGCAGCGCGATCGCGAGAGCGCGCAAGGCATCTGCATGGTCGAGCAGGGCGTCGGTCGCTGCCGCGATGTCGACCGCGCGTCTGGCCAGCTCGACCGCTTCGCCGGCCCGGCCGCTGCGCGCCAGCGTCTCGGCGCGCACGCCGCGCCAGGCGATTGCCGCCTTGAGATCGTCGCCGGCGAGGGCCTCGCTGTCGCGCGATATCGCCTCTGCGTCGTCGACCCGATCCTGCGCCAACACGGCGCGCGCCAGCAAAGCCGCTGCGCGGGCGGCGTCGATGCCGAGGCCGAGGTCCTTCAACCCTTCGTAGGCCGGGCGCAGCGACTGCTCGGCGGCCTCGGCATCGCCCTCGAGCAGGGCGACCTGGCCGATCAGGGCGTCGACTGCGAGCACCCGCTGGGTGATACCGAGCTCTTCGACCATCTCGCGCGCCGCCGCGAGCATGTGCCGCGCCGCGTCGGTTCGCCCGCGAAGGGCCTCGAGCACTCCTTGGCAACTGAGCGCGACCGCCTCGACCGCCGGCGCGCCCTGGGTGATGCGCAACACCCGGACCACGTCGAGGCAGCGTCCGCTGGCCCTCGTCACCGGGCTCGGTCCTCACAAGGCAGCGAGCGGCGCAATCGCGAGCACCGTGTTGGCGCGCCGCCGGTCGCCGGCGCGACGCGCTCCGGCCAGCGCCTGGTCGAGGGCGGCTTCGCAAGCACCGACTTGACCGAGTCGCGCCAGTGCCAGTGCCCGCACGTAGTGTCCCTTGGCTTCGCCGCTGTGGTCGCCTAGCTGGGCGAGCGCCCGCGTCGCCGCGGCGACCCGCTCGACGGTGTCTTGCAGCGACTCCGGCGCCGACAGTACCGCGAGCTGGCCGCTGAAGCAGTCGTGCCACGCTTGCAGACGCTCAGAACCGGCGGCGAAGCGTTCCAGCTCGGCCATCGCCGTTGCCGCCTCGGCAACGTTGCCCTCGGAGAGCAGCGCCTCGGACCAATCCAGAGCCAGCTCGGCGCGGTTCGGGTCGTCGCCAGACAGCCGCAGCATGGCGCGGCCGAGCAGGCTCGCGGCGAGCGCCAGGTCGTCGCCGGCGAGGGCGCGCCGCCCGGCGGCGGAAAGGCGCGCCGCCGCGCGCGCGCCGAGTTGGGCGCCGTGCTCGTCGAGCGGTCCGAGCTCGCCGAGCAGTTGATGCGCCTGCTCCAGGTGTCGTCCGAGAGTCTCGTCGTGCTCGGTGGTCTCGCCCCAGCGCGCTTCGATCCAGTTGGCGAGCCGCTCGTGGAGCTCGGCGCGGGTTCCCTTGAGCAGGCGCCGGTAGGCGGCGTCGCGGATCAGCACGTGGTGGAAGCGCAGCGCGGGCTCGCCGAACAGCCAGCCGGCGTCGCGCTCGATGAGCTCGGCGCGCTGCAGCGCCTCTAGCTGGGCGTCGAGGTTGTTGGCGCCCGGCGGCAGCAGCTCGGCGACCGCGCCGCGCGAAAAGTGGCGGCCGACTACCGCCGCGCGCTCGAGCACCGCGCAAAGCTGCGGATCGAGCTGCTCGATGCGCGCCGCTAGCAGAGCGTGGATGGTCGGCGGCATCTCCAGGCTGTCGAGCGCGGTGCCGGCGGTCCATCGCTCGCCGTCTCTTACCAGCGCGCCCTCGTGCACCAGCATGCGAACCAGCTCGCCGACGAAGAGTGGATTGCCCTCGCTGGTGGCGAGCACCTTGGCCGCCACCGCCGCCGGCAGATCGGTGGCGCCGATCGCGTTGGCGGCGAGCTGCATGGCGACGCCGGCGTCGAGGCCGCTCAGCGTGACCACGTCGGCAACCAGCGGCCCGGGTGTGGCGAGGGACGAGCGGACGTCGCGCAGCTCGGGGCGGCCGCCGATCAGGACCAACAGCGGGACGCCGCGACCCCACTGCACCAGGTGCTCCACCAGATCGAGGAGCAGCGGCTCGGCCCATTGCAGGTCGTCGATGACCAGCACCACCGGCCGCGCCGCGGCGAGGCCAGCGAGCAGCCGGCGCACGACGAAGAAGGTTTCCTCGGGCGCCGCCGGGGCGCCGCTCAGCAAGGCGCCGATTCCGCCGGCGATGCGACCGCGTTCCTCGCTGTCGGGTAGCGCCGCCGCGACTGCGTTGCCAACCGTTTCCTCGGCGGCGCCGGCATCGAGGTCGAGCACTTCGCGCAATGCATCTGCAATCGGTTCGAAGGTGGTTCCCCCCGCTGCGTCGCAGTGTGCCGCCACGATCGTCGCCGACCTGCCGCCGCGCCGCGTGAACTCGTCGATCAAGCGAGACTTGCCGAGTCCGGGCGAGCCGAGCAGCACCGTCATGCGCGCTGCCGGGGTTGCGACGGCTTCATCGTAGACGGCGCCGATACGGGCGAGCTCTTGCTCGCGGCCGACGAAGGCGACGACCTTGGCGCGCCGCGGCGGCTCGAGAGACTCCACCCGGTAGGCCTGGACCGCCTCGGCGCGGCCTTTGAGGCTGAACGAGCCGAGCAGCTCGACGGTGACCTGCGACTCGACCAGCCGATGCGTCGACTCGCCGATCACCACTTCGCCGTCGCCGCCCTGTTCCTGCAGGCGGGCGGCGACGTTCACCGGGTCGCCGATGATCTCGGTCTCGTCCTTGGCGACGACCTCGCCGGTGTTGACGGCGACGCGCAACCCGGTCTGGCCGACCGCGCCGCGTTGCTGCTCGGCGAGTCGGCGGAACGATTGCTGCATGGCGACGGCGGCGTGAACCGCGCGCAGGGCATCGTCCTCGGCGACGCGCGGAATCCCGAATACCGCCTTGACGCCGTCGCCGAGCAGCTGGGTGACGACGCCCCCGTGGCCCTCCACCGCGCTGCGCGCCGCGGCGTAGTAGCTCTCCATGAAGCGGCGCGCCGATTCGGGGTCGAGTCGCTCGTGCAGGGCGGTCGAGCCGACGAGGTCGGCGAAGAGGATGGTGACGATCTTGCGGGCGCCGCTCTGCTCGGCGGCCCTCGGCGCCGCTGCGACCCCGGCCACGGGAGTGCCGCACTCGTCGCAGAACTTGGCACTCGGGCGGAGCTCTGCGCCGCAGCTCGCGCAGACCGGGGTGAGGCGAGTCGCGCACTCCTCGCAGAACTTCGCGCCGGATCGATTCTCGTGATTGCAGGATGGGCAGTTCATCGGTGCCTGGCGGGAAGAGAAGGTCGTTTCCTATCATTCCGCGGTGGACCGGGTCGAACCTCGGCCGGGTCCTGGGAGTCGGTCGGTTTGGACCTCCGGAAACAATCTGAGCCTCGCTTCCTCCTGCGCTCCATGAGCTTCGGAGGACAGGACGCTCGGTCATCCGAGGGTCCCTCACCCGGCCTTCCCCCTTCGTTCTGCGAGCTGCGGAGGACAGGTTGGCCGACCTCTCCCACAGAGCCTGTCGATTTTCTCGAAAGAAACGCGCGAAGCGCGCACAGAATCCCTCTCCCGCATTGCTGGCGGGAGAGGATTGAAGGTGAGGGGACCGAGAGCAAAGGCGTCGCTAGCCAATGCGACACAACGGTTTGCGTATCGCAGCCATTGGATCGCCCTCACCCTGGCCCTCTCCCGGGAGGAGAGGGGATCAGCAGCCCCACCAATGTATCTTCAGAACGTGCGACGGATCGATCGCAGTCGATGCGCATCGGTCGCCCGCCGAGTTTCAAACTCACCCACTGCTCGGGTCCCGCGCAGCTGGACGCCGATGCCGGCGGAAGTCAGAGTAGGGCGATGTCGAGCGTTTTGCATCGGCGCTTCGCGCGATGGTGGCTGACTGGGATTGCCATCTGCCTCGCGTCCCTGCGGTGCTCGGTCGTGCTCGCCGTGGTCGTCGGGTTTCCCGACGAGGGCGTGCGCTTCGACGATCTGGCCGGGCAGCTCGGCGATTACGCGTGGACTGCGAAACGGATCGTCGTGCGCGGCGAGATCGACGTTGCCGAGGGCGTCTCGAGCGGAACGGTGGAGATCGACGGGGAGGGTCTGGCGATTCACGATCCCGGCTTCGAACGGGCGGGAGAGAACCTCCGTGTCGGCGGGTCGATCGAGATCCTCGACTTGGGAGAAGAGTCGGCCACGCTGCGGGTCGATCTGCAGATCGTCTCGGGCGAGCTGCTGGTCGACAAGCTCTATGTGGATCTCTCGGTGTTTCCGGTGAGTCTCGAGGGGCGAGTCGCAGTTCCGGGCGGCTTGGGGAAGGGCGACCGACTGCGCTTCGAGGACGTCGTCGTCAGAATCGCCGGCGTCGGCGCGGCGCGCGGCGCCGGCGAATGGGCGCTCGACGGAAGCAGCGGCGAGGTCCTGGGCACGCTCGAGGTCGACGGACTGCCGCGGCTCTACGATCTGCTGTATTCGGTGCCCGCCGATCAGCGCCGCTATCGCATCGAGGACCGCGGCGCGCTGACCGCCGAGATCGCCTACCGCCAGGATGCGGCGGGAGTGTACGCGCTGACTGGCGCCGCCAGCTTGTCGGGGGCGGTGGTGGCCGCGGACGACCCGCAGCTGCGCCTCAGCCTGGCCGCGGCCGAGATTCCGCTCGCCCTCGGCCCCGGGGTAGCGCTGGAAACGATTGCGACCGGTCGAATCGCCGTCGGCGAAAGTACGATTCTCGGTGGCCCGATCGGCGCGACGGTTTTCCCGATCGAAGTCGGCCCGAGCTCGATCCGCTTGACCGAGCCGGTGCGGGTTCCGGTGTTCGGAGGAGCGATCACGGTGAGCAGCTTCGCGTCGACCGACCTGCACTCTGCCGACCGACAACTGCGGCTCGCGCTGGCTGCCGAAGAGGTCGATCTCAGTCAGCTGTCGCAGAGCCTAGGCGGCCCGGCGGTTGCGGGCAGTCTGTCGGCGACCATTCCCGAGATCGAAGTCGGCGGCGGGCTGCTGCGGTCGAGCGGAGAGATGATTGCGGATGTCTTCGACGGCCGGGTTCGCGTGCGACATCTGCGCGGCGACGACTTGGGGTCGACGGTGCCGACCTTCGGCTTCGACGTCGATTTCGAGGCGATCTCGCTCGAGGAGCTGACCCGAGTTCTGTCGTTCGGCTACGTCTCGGGTGTCGCCAACGGCGGCGTGCGCGGCCTCGAGTTCGTCTCATGGGGGCCGGTGGCGTTCGAAGCCTGGCTCGAGACGATTCCCAAGTCGGGCGTGTCGCAGCGGATCAGCGTCGATGCGATCCGCCAGATTTCGATCGTCGGAGGAGGCGCGAGCGATCCGTTTTCACAGGGGATCATGCGCTTCTTCGACGAGTACCGATACGCCAAGCTCGGCTTTCAGTGTCGCTTGCACAACGACGTCTTCACCCTGGACGGAATCGAGGTCGAGGACGGCGCTCACTACCTGGTGGTCGGCGCGACGATCCCGCCGCGGGTGAACGTCGTCAGCCACGTCCGCGAGATCTCGTTCTCCGACATGGTCGCCCGCATGGCCACGGTGACTCAGTGACCCAGCCCGGGTGTAACGCGATCCGCTGGCATGCGCCGTCGATCGCCGGCACACTGAGGAGCAGTCGACAGGAGAAGTCATGAATCGGAAATCGATCGTTGCTTGGGGATTGTCCGCAACCGCCGCGGTAGGTTGCCTGACGGTGAACGTGTACTTCCCGGCGCCGGAGCTGCGCGAGGCCGCCGAGCAAGTGGTCGAAGAGACGTGGGGCGACGGCAACGCCGACGGCGAGGAGGCGGACGACGGCGCCACCTCGTGGATGCGATTCCTGCGGCCGGCGGCGGCGCACGCCGCCGAGGTCGATATCGACGTGTCGACCGCGGCGATCCGCAAGCTCAAGAGCGCGATGTCGCAACGCGCCGGCCAGCTCAAGCCGTTCCTGCGCAAGGGGGTCGTCGGCATCAACAACCAGGGGCTCTTGGAGATACGCACCTTGGACGGTGTCGGTCTGCGCGAAAAGGCGGAGGTGCGAAAAGCCGTCGACGCCGAGAACAAAGACCGCCTGACTCTCTACCGGGAGATCGCCGAGGCCAACGGCCTGGGCGCCGCCGACGTGCCGCGCATCCAGAAGATCTTCGCGCAGACCTGGGTCGACAAGGCCGAGTCGGGCTGGCCGGTGCAGTCGGCGAACGGCGACTGGGGCAAGCGCTAGTCCGGTTCAGTTGAATCTCGGCATCACGCTCTCGGCGAACAGCCGGGCCGGTTCGCTCGGGTCTCGACCGAAGAATTCGATGATCAGCATGGTGCAGCCGAGGTCCGCGAGCTCCTGAATCTGCTCGGCGCACTGCTCCGCCGTGCCGGCGATCCCTTTGCCGAGGTGGCCGCCGAAGATCTTGTTGGCCTTGGCGACCTTGGCTTCGGCGTCGGCCTGGTCGCTGCCGATGACGACCATGGTCTGCTGTGAGATCGTGATTTGCGCAGGATCGCGACCGACCGCGTCGCAGTGATTCTCGAGGACGTCGATCTTCTTGCCGATGTGCTCCTGATTGACGGCGAGGTTGTTCCAGATGTCGGCGTGCTCGGCGCAGATGCGCAGGAACACTTTCTCGCCGCCGCCGCCGAGGAGGAGCGGAGGTTGTTTTGCCGGCTTGGGTGCGCAGAAGACCTCCTTGGTGTGGAAATGTTTTCCCTCGAAGGTGACCTGCTCTTCGCTCCACAACCGGCGCATCAGCACGATCGCTTCCTCGAGCTGCTCGAGGCGTGTTTTGACGGGTGGAAAGTCCATCCCGTAGCCGGTGAACTCGTCACCGTACCAACCGCCGCCGAGTCCGACGATCGTCCGCCCGCCGCTGATCTCCTCGAGCGTGCCGACACTTTTCGCCAGCAGCGCCGGGTTGCGAAACCCGACCGGCGAGACCACCGTTCCCATCTGTACCCGCGAGGTCACTGCGGCGACCGCCGGCAGCGCGGTCCACGCCTCGAGGATCGGCAGCTGCGGCATCGGGATGCCGTAGATGTGGTCGTTGAACCACACCGAGTCGTAGCCGAGACTTTCCGCGGTCTGCGCCATCGACCGGGTCTCTTCCCAGGACCGCTTGATCTGCGGCAGGTTTATCCCGAAGTGCATCTTCGCCATGGTCGATCTCCTTCCATTCCGTCGGAAGATGCTTGATCACCCGATTCGCAGCGAAGTACAAGTCGCGAGCTGGGGCGCGCGCAAGACCGACGCAGTTGGTCGCCGACGAAGTTGTCGGTTGGCGTCCGAACTGGCAAACTGCCGCATGCTTTGTCGTCTTCGCGCTCCTCGCGACCTGAGTTGCCCTGCTCTGTTCGGCCTCATCGGCGCTTGCCTTTGTCTGTTGGCCGCCGAGAGTGCCACGGCGCAGGTCCAGTACGGTGACTTCTTCGGCACGAACGCCGATTTCGAGGACGTGACCGAAACGACGCTGTCCGCCTCGGACCCGGTGCTCCTTTTCGGTCCACCGATCATAAGTGGCGATCAGCTCGAATTTTCTCCGTCTTCGTTCTCGTCCTCTTGCACCACCGGTAACACCGACACCACTTCCTCGCAGCTCACCACGACGATCAGAGCCAAGGGCGCGGCGACTCTTGGAACGGTGACGCTCGGCGAGTCGGGTGACTTCAGCCTCTTGGCGTCCCCGCCCCCCGGCGATTCATCGACGAGCGTGTCGGCTTTGCTGAGCGGCATCGTGACGGTGACCGAGGACGCCAGTGGGCCGATTGCCCCGGTCGTGATTCCGTTCACCGGTACGTTCGTTCCGATGAGCACTTTCTCGCTGCCGACGAACGCGGGCAACGGCGTTTGGAGCAAGCGCGACGATCGATGTTGCCTCGGTTGTCCCCAATGCCAAGGTCGCGTTGCTTAGTTTGGACGACTCGCTCGAATCGAGCTGTGGCACAGGCGCCACGTCTGGTCTGATCGAGAAGAAGTCAGCCTCGATTTCCGTCGGCCCCGGTTTTCCGAGCCCGACGGACACGCCGACCGAGACCCCAACGGCTACGCCGAGCGAGACTCCGACCAGCACGCCGAGCGAGACGCCGACCGGCACGCCAACCGAGACTCCCACTGGCACGCCAACCGAGACCGCGACCGCAACCTCGACCAGCACGCCGATACCGCAGGGCGGTTCGTGTGCCGACAGTGGCAGCGGCTGCGCGGCGGGGCTGTTCTGCGCCGACGAAGTGTGTTGCGACACGGCCTGCGGGGGGACCGCTGAGCGATGCGACCTCCCCGGTCTCGAGGGGACGTGTTCTTCGTTGACCGCACCGGCTCCGGCCGTGTCGCCGAGGTGGCTATTGGTGGGGATAGCCCTGCTGACTGCGATCGGCACCTTCGCCCTCGGCAGGCTGCGCGCGGGCCAGCGTTTGGGTTGAGGCGAAGAGCGGGCGTTCCTCGCGATCGACTACCGGTAGCCCTGGGTTGGTTGACTGGGCGCTTACAGCACAGGCAAATTCTCTGCAGGATCGAAAGGGTCGCGACCACCCATGCCGTTTGCCGACCCGCGGGAGAGTCCCCATGGCGGATTTCGTGTGCATCATCCAGAAGGGGCAGGTTGCCCATCGAATGCAGGCCGAGCTGGCCGAGGCGCTGCGAGCCCTCGGCGCGGAGATCTTCGGTGACGATCCGGCGCAGAGCGAGATCCGCTGGACCGTGATGCCGAGCGGCTTCGCCTTCACGGCAGGTGAGCCGAGCACGTCTTCGATCGTGGTTCGCTCGGTGCCGGTCGGCTACCCCGACGACGAGCGGGAGGCCTATCTGCACCGCGTCTGCGATCTCTGGACCGAGCTGACGGGGTGTTCGAAGGACGAGATCGTCGCCACCGCGTTCGATGGCCCGATCCCGGTCGAGTAGAGGCAATCGACGACGGAAGTGAAGGGAAGAGACGCCATGCCGCTCTATCGCTGCGCAACGATCGCTGGCCTGACCGACGAGGCTCAGCGCCACCAGATCGGCAGAGAAGTGGTCCGTGTTCACTGTGGCGTGACCGGAGCGCCGCCGTCCTTCGTCCACGCATTCTTCCAAGAAGTCTCCGCCGATCAACTTCCTGCAGACAAGGTGGCGTTCGTCCTCGGCAGCATCCGCTGGGGCCGCACCGACGAACAGAAGGCACAGATCGTCTCCGACCTCGCCGAGTCGATCGCGAGAATCGTCGGCCATACCTCCGACGAGGTCGACGTCGTCACGGTCGACATCCCGTCGAAGTGGAACATGGAAGGCGGCGAGCTCCTGCCCGAGCCGGGGGAAGAAGACGCCTGGCTCGCGCGTCACGCGCGCTAGGCGCCTTCGCCGCCTTCGGCGGGATCCCAGAGTCCAAGTCCCAGATTCAAATTGCAGATGGCCTGTTGGGATTTGCGCGGGCTGCGCCATGACGTACCTGCGCCATTGGCGTAGTAGCTCAGTTGAAAGTTCTGCGGAGAATCATCCGTGAGGAATTCGAATGAAGAAAAACGATTTTGAAGAGTTGGTGTCGAGCGTGAGACAAGCTGGAAAGATCCGGCGAAAGAAGATGGAGCCTTCGCGGGTGTATCGGTACCGAGCCGCCGACATCAAGAAGATTCGCGAGAAGCTGGGAAAGTCTCAGCCCGAGTTCGCGCTGATGATTGGGGTCAGTGTCGCCACGCTGCGAAACTGGGAGCAAGGGCGGCGGACACCAGACGGCCCGGCGCGTGCGCTGCTGAAGATTGCGGCGAAGAATCCAGCCGCGGTCGTGGAGGCGCTTGGTACATAGCGCCTTAGAAGATAATCCAAAGCCAAGATCCAGATCCAGACTTGGGGTATCTCGATCCGGAGCGGTATCGGCACGTAGTGGAGGAGGTAGAGCCGATCAGCCGGCGGCTCGCGGGGTGCACCCGCCGACTCCGCACCTCAGCATTCTGGATTTGGATCTGGCTCTTCAACCCGAGCTTCGCGAGAGCGAAGCGAAAAGCGGAGGGGAGGGACTCGAACCCCCGGACGGTTTCCCGTCACCGGTTTTCAAGTGCGGTGAATTTGGTGTTGGGCTGTGTCGGCCCGTCCCGCACGGGCTCGTGCGCAATATCTTTCTGGCGCCCGACATCCCGGGCAATTCTACCGAGTCCCCTTGCATCTCTTCCTCTTGATTTACAAAAGGATTGACAGGAGCGGCCTAGGTCTCGGACGCTCGATTGGCTGCGGACTGATTGGTGGCTACCTTCCCGATCATAGTCAGCAACGGGTGCAGGCTGTTCCAAGCCCAAACCATATCCTCCTGCGGGTGGCCTTGGCTCGTGATGTCGGAGAAGTTCCACTTGCGGAGCGACCCGCCGCCATGGGCTTCTCCGGTTCGATACCTGCTATCGAACGCTGTTGTCAGGGTACCAAAGTACTGGCCGATAGTAGTCGATACCCGTTTGCTCTCTGAGCAGATTCTCAGAAAACGCTTCTTCCGGCTCTTGGCCGACTCGAACTTCTTGTGCTCAGCCGGTTCTGCTGTCAGCACTATGAATGACATGATCTTATCGAGGACTGCGCGGTAGCGGAGAATATAAGCTGAGTTGACCCGATGCAGGTGCATTCTTGCGGCGAAATGCGAGTCAGGTTCTTGGTCGCCTCGGATCTCTTCGTTGAGAACTTCGACAATTTCCTTCAATTCTTGTTGAAGGGCTGCGGCGCCAAGATACACCTCCATCAGTAGGGCGAACGCCTTACTCCCAGCTTCGTGCTTAAGCAGGAACTGCCATGCGTCGGGCAGCGAAACCCAATGGAACGGAACCACTCCGCGTTGCTCGAGGTATTGATCAAGCTGGGTCTCGAACGCTGCGACTTCTTCTGCCTTCGTGAATTGTAACTCGCTGGGGTACGCGTTGTTGTCTCTTGATTGGCTGTCCAAGCGAGAATCCTTACTGTCCTCAGGGGTAACTACAAGGCCTGACTAGCCGACCCTCGCGCCCCAAACTCATGCCGCCCAATGAAAAGGATTTGGCCTCCCGATCGCTAGGACTAGCTCGATTCGATGAGCTCGTGACCTGGTCGAACGTTCTGACAAGCGGGCTCTCAGTACTTCCGGCGGTGTGTCTAGAATCGTTTGGTTGACGCATGACGAGTCTCTGCGTCCCAGTTGGTAGGGGCTTGACTGCTATGGGTGCGCTTGATGGCATCTTTAGCAGACCGTTGGTGTGGAGATGTCTTGATGAGTTCAGAAGCGCTTCTTGTAGTTGTTGGATGGGCGCTCGGGTTCTGCAGCGGCCAAGTGGTCGAGTGGTTCGCGCGCCGGCGAGACAGGACGAACCTGACTCAAGCCGTTGTGGGAGAAATCGAAGCCCTATTGGCTGTCGTTCGACGGCGTCGGTACCTTGAGGGACTGAACGAAGTGATTGAAGAAATGAAGCGGTCTGGGCAACCCAGGATCCTTTCTTTTGCGGTCACTTCCAGCCCGTTTCGCGTCTTCGAGACAAATCTCGACAAGATCGGTACGCTCAGAAAGCCCTCGCCGAGGTTGATCGTCAAGTTCTACGCGCAGGCTAGTTCGTTCCTTGAAGATGTTCGAGAGGCTGAGCGACAGATGGATGGCGGAACCGTCGCGCCGGTTTCAGAGGTTTGTCGTCGTCACGTCGAGGCTCGCGATCTCCTTCAGGATACAGTCAATCTGGGGAGGCAGATTGTCGATGAAGCGAATGGCTAACCGGGCCTGTCGCACAGGGCGCAGGAGCCGTTCGATCGCTTTAGCCTGCGTTCGCCTGGGCGGGGCAACCCAAAGTCTCTGAAGATCCTCGCCTGAATCCGATGCAGGTTCTCCTAGATCGACTTAGAAGGATTCGAGCCACAGGTTCGGACGGGTTTGAGGGTCTGGTATGTGATCTGCTTTGTTCGGTAACGAGTCGACCCTTTCGCTTGGTGAAGTCCGGGCCACAGGGGGGACTTGACGGTTTGCAGGACCGAGCTGCGAATACGGTTCGAATCGGCTTTGAGGGGAAACGTTACGCCAAAGGCCTTCCGCTTGATGCGCTCAAGTACAAGCTATACGAGGCGACGACGAACGAAGCGGGAGTCGATGTATGGGTCCTTGCTACCACACGCGGACTAGATGCGGGTGATAGCGAACAGTTGCAGCGTCAAGGCGACGAGAGTGGAGTCGCTGTAGCGATTCTCGACTGGACGGTCTCCCGGTCTCAGCTTCCCCGTTTAGGCGTTCTTTGTGCTGCCGCTCCGGATGTAGTTACGAAGTTCCTGGGATCCGATCCGGATCTCGAATCAGACTTGGATACGATAAGACTGGCTGAAGGCTTTTCTGTCGCCCTCAACGGAATCCGTGACGAGCTTTCTGCTCCCGATGTCGGGTACGCTTCTGTCAAGCTTGCGGCAACTAGGTGGCTAAGAGAGGCGCTCAACGATCGGACCCTAGCAAAAGCGAGACTGGGCGATCCCTACGGTGATCTGCTTGCCGACTTCCATGTGAGGCGGGAATCTCTCGAGCAGGGACTTGATGCATGGTGGGGAGAAGGGTGTCCCGAGTCTCCGATCGTACTGCTCGGGGACGAAGGCGTCGGAAAGACCTGGGGCTTTTTATCTTGGTGGTTAGCTCGTGCCGGTGAGGAAGGTGAGGATTTGCCGCTCACCCTATTTGTCCCAGCGAATCGCATCTCGGGACAATCGGTGCACCAGATCCTTGCAGATTCGCTGGCACTTGTATCGGATCACAGGCGGGGAGGTGAGTTTTGGGAGAAGCGGCTTCGCATTTGGGCACCGACTTCCGAACTCAATCCTGCGAGAAGGATTCTCCTCGTAGTAGATGGCCTCAACCAAAACTGGAAGTTCTCGGAATGGGCTACCTTCCTTGAGGACTTGTTCATCGGCGACCTTGCCGGGCTTGCAGCCACCGTATTGACCTGTCGTCCCGATCACTGGCGCGTCAGGCTCAAGCGTCTTTCGAACTTTGCTCCGAAGGTGCCTACAGAGCAGCGTGTTTCGTCCTTCTCTGAGGACGAGCTTTCGGGGCTTCTCGGGATGCACAACCTAGCCTTGGGGGACTTGGACCCGAATCTCCGGGAGATGGCCCGGATTCCGCGACTATTTCGACTAATCTTGTCAGTGCGAGAAAGACTAAGGGGGCGCGGGGATGTCACAAGAGAGATGGTGGTGGTGGAGGACTGGCGGAGTCGCTTGAATCGGCTCGGAACTATCCTCCAACCCACGGAAGAGGACTTCGTTGATTTCGTGGCCGAGATAGGCTCGGAGATCCGATCCAGTATCCTCAGTGGCGATCCGGCGACATCAAAGCAATACTCGCGAGAACTTCTTGTCGCAAAGCTAGGCCGCGGCAGCGGTGCCACGAGTTCGGAGCTGGGGGCGACCTTAAGCGAGATCGTCGATGGTCGCTGGTTTGAGAAGGACGCCGATCATCTTTTTCGCCTCAATAATGAGCTAGTCCCCTTCGCGTTGGGGCTTGCTCTCGTCGCGGATCTCAAGGCGCTTGATCCGGAAGCCCTTGACGGTCGGCTTGCGGATTTCTTCGATCCGCTTCGCGGCCAGGACTTCGCGGTCGAACTCTTGAGAGCGGCATACACCGTCGCTGCTATTGATTTGGGAGTATCCGACGCACTGAAAGAGCTCCTTCTTGAGGCGTGGATCACTTCCCACAACTTTAGGTCCAAAGATTTCGAGTCTCTCTGGCGACTGGGCGCTGCGCATCCCGAGCATTTTTTGAACTTTGCCGAGCGGGTCTGGCTCGGCGAAGCGCGAGGGGGATTGGGTACTGATGAACTCCTCATCAAGTCCATCGCCAATATGTACGAGTTCGATCATGTGAGACCGTTGGTCGAGGAACGTCTCATTCGATGGCTTAGCACGTACTGGCTGGATCCGTATCGTGGAAGCTTTATTAGCTTCGATCCAGATGAAGCAAAGGCTCAGAAGAGACGAGACAAGACTGTTTCCCGTGAACGGGCGTGGCGAACTTCATCCAGGCATGGCCACGGCACGGATGAGCTTTGGTGTGCTCTCCCGAACTCCCATGCGAGCTGGCTCGCCCATAGGGCGTTGGGGGTGCTCTCTTTCCTTCCTCGGGCGCCTTTCGTAAATGCCTTTCGGGGGTGGGCGCTCACTCGCGGAATCATGGGGATGGACTGCAATTTCGACTCGGTAGCTTGGGTCCTTCGTCTAAACACCATCGATCCCGCGGAAACGGTGCATTCGATTTCGAAGATCGGCAAGGAGTTGATCGCTACAGGTGAAGATGTCGGTGTTGATGGAGGGACGTGGCTGCTGAAGGCGCTTGCGACAGCGGATGCGGTCCGCGATCTCTCCGACGAGACCCTGAAATTCTCGGTTAGGACCTATCCAAACACCGCGCACGTGAGCGAGGGAAGTTCGCGAGTTGGTTGGAATCACGCAGAAGCCCTCACTTGGCCAAGATCCATTGAGACGCCGCTCGATGCTACAGCAGGCCTGTCGCGTTTCGCGTGTAATCCGAACCTGAGTCTACCGGACGAAGATTGCGAAGTTCTGGCGCAACTGGCTGAGAGGTCAGCCACGGGCGAGCTATTTGGCTCGCTTCAGGTGACCTCGGCAGACCACGCATTCGAAACAGCCTTGCTCGCGCTGGCTCGATGGGCTCCAGGATCGCTCACCGCTCTGATTCGACGTGTTGCGCGGAGTGTAAGCCTCCGATCGCCGGAGGACATGGTTCGACTGTTGCGCAACTTTGATGGGTGGCTCCTTGCGCTCCATGCGGACGAACTTGCCGAGATAGGAAGGACGACCGGACACTTTTGCAACGCTCTTCAGGTTCAGAAGTTGGTTGAAGAGTATCCAGTCCTCGCCCGAATCCCAGCCCGATTCCAGCGACGGATCCTGAAGGGACTGATCGCTATTAGGTCGCTCTTCATCGGTGAGGCCGTTGGCCCGCCAGAGTTGGAGGATCAACGGAAACGGGGCTGGGGGGAAGTCGAACAGTACTCACTTCTTGCGCGGCTCGTCGGGCAGGGGGCAAGCGAGCAGATCGACGCTCTTGCGAGGCTTCCAGATGGTCCCGGACTCTTTCGGAGTTTTGCGCCTGTGCTGGCCGCGCCGAGTCGGGCGGATTACGAGGTCTTGGCGGAAAAACTCGCCCCGGCCTTGCCGGAATCGATCCTGACGGGCTGGTTGTGGTATCTCCGGCTGGCTCCGCTCGACAACATTCCTGACGGGTATGAAGCTGTTGCGTTGTTGTTCACGCATCCCGAACCTCGTGTGCGTCTTCGGGCCTTTCAATTGCTCAACCGGGTTGAGAACCCGGGTCTCCAACTCGCAATGAGGAACAGTTCTTGGGCGTGTTCCAACGACATGCTTGAGGAGGAAAAGACTGAAGGGTCGGTTGCTCTGTGTCGCTCGGCGGGCGATTTGCCGGTCGGTGATATTGTGGATCGTGTTGACCGACAAGCGCTGGCCCTACTAGTGGACCGGCGGCAAGCCCGTGACGATGATCTCGATGAGTTTGCTGACTACGTAAGGTCCGAAATCAGTAACATCATAGCGGGAGATCGGCCGTTTCGGGACTATTGGAACTGGAGAGTCCCTATCGCTGCGGTAAGAGTCCTCGTGCAGAAGCGTCCTCGGGAAGTGGAGAGCTGGCTCGAGCCGATCCGCAACAACGAACTGGGGTTTTCTGGGGCTTTCTCGAATGTCTTCCCGATCATTGCGGTCTGTCACGCTCTTCTGATTGAAGACCCAGAGACCGGAGCAGATCTTTGGCGATCATTGCGAGCTAGTTACGATCGGCATCTGGTCCGAAACGACTACTTCGAAAGGCTGCCACTTGCTGTTCCTGCGCATTCTGCGGTTTTGCGGCTTAGGGAGAAGATCGTCGAGGATGCCAAGACTGACTGGGAACTCAATGCAATTGCAACGGAGGCCCTCGCGGCGGGCTATGAAGATTGGCTCTTGGAACGAATAGGTCGGGACTTGGATGGGGCCGTTGCGGGGCAGACGGCGAGAGGTCTCTGCCTCGCAGGCTATCTGGACGCAAGCGCTGCCTCTGAAGCACTATGGGGAGGGAGGCTTCTTCAACCGCCGGCTCGCGGGTGGTTGGACACAGTCCACTCTCGGGCGAGGGCAAGCTATCACCGAAACCTGTGGGCTCGGCATTGGTTTACTGAGTTCCTTGGTGCGCGCGATTGCGATAACGCGTTCGGCTACTTTGAGCTATTCGTGGCTTGTGCGGACAGGCGAGCGAGACACTGGGCGCCGAGCCTCTTCTCTTCATCAAGCGACGGATTGCCTCAGGCGCTCACTCTGCACTTCCGAATTCGCTGGCCGGACTTATCCGACGAGCTGGCAAAAGGCACTCGCGAAGCGGGCGATTCCCTATTCGGTGAACGTACCAACACCCAGACCCAAAGCCCGTGGTTGTGAGGGGCATCTCAATGAATGGCACGGCGGTTGCGCTTCGCGCGTACCTGGTCGGCGACCTTGCTTCTCGAATTCGGATTCTTCCTCGCACGCTTCCCGAGTTGCTCGTGATGGTCGAGTGGTGGGTTCGAGTGTATCGAGTACGGTGGAGCGCCTAGGGCTGTTTCTTCCGTCTACGCTTTCTGCCCTTCCCCATTTTGCTTGCTGCTGCACGGCGCTGCCTATCCGCTTTCTTGCGCCGTTCGCGTTTCTCTCCTCGCAAGATGGCAAGTTCGTGTAGGTCCTTTTCAGTGAGTTTAGCGACCTTTTTTGCCGCTACTTCTCGAGCTTGCGCGGCACTCAGTTTGCTCTCCATCTGGTGGAGAGCTTCTTTATGTACCTCGATGGCGAGCCTTGGTACGTCTAGTGGATCAGCATCCGAAAAGGCTTGCGCTGGGTCAGGCCCGTACTTGTCGATCAAGTACTCCCGCCGATCCGTGACAGATGCCCTGAGTTCTAGTTCGCTAGCCTCGACCACCCCACTAAACTTGGTCAGCAAGGTTGCTCGGTCGACGAACTCGATCCCTCCTTGGGAAAGTTCCCAGAGTAATTGTTCGAATACGAGGTCTGCGTGCTTTGGTGAGGTTGCCTGGGAACTCCACATCCATTGCGCCAGGCCTTCAGGGAGTAGGCAGATCCGGCGCTTTAGGTTTGGGAGCCGGTCGACCACGCGCGTTGAGCTCACGAAGAACCCGTCGTTGGCTTCTTTGTCGGGCAGTTGCAGTGCTCCGCTCCGTAGACCGTCAACGATTAGCGCGACCTCCGCTTCGGCTTGGACCTGGCGGTTGTGCTTGTAGGTGCCCTTGTCGGAGCGTCTTTCAGAGATCTCTCTTTGGATTTCCTCACGCCGGGCCAGGTAATCGTCGTTGAAGCCAACCCATTCGTCGAACTGCAACGTGCGAATTCCGTGTTCAGCAAGTCGGTCAGCAACTGTATCTCTCGTGAAGTCATCGCTGTCGTCCACCTTCAACAACCGCCTGATGTACGCAGCGAACGACGCGTCCGGTTGAGTTGTCAGAAAGTAGCCGTCTAGAAATTGGTTTGGACGATACCCATCTCTACAGCGGAGAGCGTTGATTAGTTCATGAGATTGTTCACCAACGCGTCGGACGAGTCGGGCTGCCCAGGTAGCGTGCTCGGCCGTTTCATTTACGAAGAGATCAGTCGTTGCTAGGAGCGCGCCGGAGCTTGCGAGATTTTCAACAAGGTTTTTCGTGAAGCGATGGGCCGCACCGCCATCCGCCAGGAGGCAGATGAGAACAGACGCGTCGAGCAGGTAGCAGGTGCCGGCGACCAGATCGAGATCGACCTGCGCGAGAGTCACTGAGGCGCGGGCGAGATGCTGCCCGAAGTATGCCTGGCAAAGCATGCCGAGAAACAAGGACTCTGCTTCGTTCGGCCTGGTCAGTATGTCTGCCGCTACGTTGATGGCAACCAGCGCCTCGTCGCGCGTTTCGCAGATAGCAAGGTGCTCGGGCAATTGTTGTACAAGGGATACGGTTCGGCGTGACGCTAGGTCGGAGTCTGAGGTTGCTAGGTTTTGAGCAACTCCGAGACCACGCTCTCGGCACAATTGATCGAAGAAGGCCTCTACCGCTTTGCCGGTTCGTCCACGGGCGACCTTCTGAAGTTCCGACGTGTGATTGGAGACTCGGCCCTCGACGGAACTGCGAAATCGGTCTCTTGTGAGTTGAAGCTGTGCCTCAGCCTCCTCAGTTTTCGATTGATGGTCTGGGGTGAGATTCAGGCGAGGCTTCGGGGTCACCGACCCGTTTCTCCGAAGAGAGTCCAGGCAATCGACAACCTCGGCTTGGCTAGCTTCTCCCGATTGGTAGAACTGCCGAAGATCCTGATCTTGGCTGTCTGGGTGCTCCCTGATGTACGCCAGCACTCTCGCTCCAAGCAGAGACCTCTTTAGGCTTGGATTGTCGGTCGATAGTCCTCCGATGTCCAAACTGCTTTGGATCCGCAGGCTCGACGCTATGGGGTGATAGTCTGGAGTGTTGTTGGCTCCGCCTTCCAATCTAATTGAGTGACGCAGAACAAACGGTGCATATGCATCGAGAATGCGGTGGAGATCGTCGTGGTCATTCCCTCGCCTGGCGTATGGGATCACCTCAATATTGAAGTCTGTCCGCAGATGCTGTTGGTGAGTCTTTGCATCCGAGGCCGATGCTGAGCCCTCGTATCCCAGAAAGGCGAAGGAAGGTCGGCCGTGATGCGCGACACGACCAACGGCCTTCAGGACATAGATTAGGTCTTCGTCGTTGAAGCCAAAGCCTATGAAGACGCACCGATGCGCGGTTGCGAGAGCCTTAAGCTTGTCGACGGCGTTGGAGGACGGGTAGAAATCGTCATAGTCGGACTTCGAAACTACGAGTTGACTGATGCCGTTCGGCAACCTGCTGCCACCGTGGAGGTGCCAGACGATATCGCGAGCTCCTCCTGTCAGCTTGTGCAGCTCCGATCCCCGGTTCCCGACCGCCACCAATCGTCCGGCGGAACCGTCTTCAAGAAGGTGGTCGTAGTTTGTCGTCACGTGAAGCCGGAAGGGCCAGTCCGCGAGGCGTTCGTGATGCTTGCCTGGAGTCGTCCCCTGCTCGATCCTTGAGGCCGTGCGAGTGTGGATGTCATCGGTTGAGGTGAGGGCCGCTAGGAGGTTGAACGCTTCCGGCAGTTTGCCTCTTCTCTCGGAGTCTCGCGCCTTAGTCGTTTTGTGTCCCAGGCGATCAAGTTCCGCAGCGATTCCGCCGAATAGGGTTGGCCACGTGGGAAGCCCAACATCGGAAGAGATTCCGCTACCGACGACGGAGACTGCCTCGCCGGAATTGAGCAAATCCACGAGTTGCCTAGAGATCATGCAGCTATATCTACCGAGTCAATGACGCTTGCCGCAACAGCACATCCGGCCGGCTGGTCCGAACATTCGCTGCCCTGATCGGCAGGCCTCGTGTTGGGTGAAAATGTTCCTGATTCTTGGCAGGCCCACTCGGCAGGGTGGTTGGGGTCAGTCTGAAGCTGATCGACTAGCCGCCACACCTACCGGGACGTCTGGCTCGCTAAGGAGCGAGCGAAGGTAGTCTTCTGCCTCCTCGAGTCGGTCGGGCGGGACGAACCGCTTGAGCACAAACGCCACGGCGTCGATCATTCGCTGCACCGCCGAGCGAGTTACAGGGCTTAGGCGTTCCTCAATTGAAGCCAGCCTCCCCCCCATCCTGAGCGTCGCCTCGGCTGAATCGATGGCTCGCTGAGCCCGCTGCATCGCCGCGTCGACGGCTCCGCTCTTGTCCCTCATCGCATGCTCTCGCATGGAATCGAGGGACGCGCGCGCTTGGGCGAAAACAGGTCGGAAATCGTAAAGCGATTCCGACCTGAGATGGAATTGGTAAAGCTCTTCGAGGGGTGGGTTCATTTCGAAGAGGTGTTGCACCGTTTCGGGCTTCGCGTGTTGACCGGTTTTCGTCGCTGACTTCGCGGGACTTTGCCGTATGCCGAGTGCCTCCCTTTTCGTGTAGCCCTTCTTGTTGGAAGACATAAAGACACACCTCCATGGGGTTCCGGGTCGCAAGCACGGTCCTTGGCCCCTCCACGCCGATTGAAGATTGAAGGGCCGGAAAGCCCATCTGGATTCGGATCTGGATCTTCAACCCTCACCTGCTGAAAGCGGGTGAGCGGAGGGGGAGGGATTCGAACCCGGACCTAGAAGATGGTCCAAGTGTAAGATCCAGATCCAGGTGATTGAAGATTAAAGGGCCGGAAAGCCCATCTGGATTCGGATCTGGATCTTCAACCCTCACCTGCTGAAAGCGGGTGAGCGGAGGGGGAGGGATTCGAACCCCCGGAGGCTTTCACCTCACCGGTTTTCAAGACCGGCGCCTTAAACCGGACTCGGCCACCCCTCCGATAGGGCTTGCGGGTTGCTCCGGCAGCCCTTCTGGATAACGCGAACGGCTGGGTCGCTCAATCGCTGGCCGGCTCAGCTCGACTCCTGCGGCGGCGGGCGACTGGGACGAGGTCGGCTGCGTCTCAGGTTGCGTACAGGAAGGTGACGACGGTGATCAGGACTACCGCGGCGCAGCCGACGGCGATGGCGAGGTGGCGTGAGCGACTGGCGATCGGGAAGAAGATGCGGCCGCAGTGGGGGCACGGGCTGGGCATCCAGCCCTCCGGGATCGGACTCTCGCGCCCGCAGAAGTCACAGCGCGCGACGTCGGTTGCTTTCGCTTTCGAAGTCATGGTGACCGAGATCACTAGTGAAAAGTATCGTCCTCCTGACTCGCCGCGGCAAGTCCAATCCGGCGACGGATTGGGGTTTGTCGCTTGACCTAAGCGGGGCATCCTCTCAAGGTTGGGCGAATCGCGGGGGAGGGATGCGCTAAATGGCGATACGAACCGGATGGTTGACGATTTTGCTGCTGATCGCAGCGTCGGGAACGGCGTTTGCCGAACCCTACCTCGCGCTGCGCACCGGCCAGAAGTGCGAGGCCTGCCACGTCAACATCACCGGCGGTGGAATGCGTACCGCGTTCGTCTCGGCGCACGCCCGCGACATAATGAAGTACCCGGACTGGTTCGATGAGCTGACCAAGCCGGTCGAGTCGTTCGACGGGGTGTTCAACGACTACGTTGCGATCGGCGCCGACTTGCGTGCCAGCGCCTCGCTGATTTTTCAGGACAATCCGCAGAACGGCCGCGTCGACAACAACGAGTTCTTCCGCACCCGACTCGACGAGTTCGACGCCGAGGTCAACCAGGCGACGACTTACCTGAACGTAAGCGTGATTCCCGACTTGCTCGAGTTCTATGTCGATCTGCGCCTCGCGCCGACCGTCGACGCGCGCGAGGCGTGGGGCATGCTGTACCTGCCGATGGACTTCTACGTGAAGGTCGGCCGCATGTTCCTGCCCTACGGGCTGCAGATCCAGGACGACGAGTCGTTCATCCGCGGCGGGCGCAACGGCTCGGCCAATACTGGATTCAACTTCGACTTGCGCCAGGCGGCCTTCGAGGCCGGATGGGCGAGCGGACCGTGGGCGGCGGTGTTGGCGATCTCGGAAGGGCCGGGCGACCGCGACGCCCAGGTAACCGCCAATGCATACGCGCTGTTCGACGAAGTTCCTCTGGTCGACTCGGTGATGATCGGCGGATCGGGCAGCCGCTTCGGCGGCAGCGCGGAGCAGTTTCAGTTCGCCGGGTACGGCGGCTTTGCGATTGGCCCATTCAACGCGCTCGGCGAAGTCGACTTCATCGACCGGCGCGTCGCCGAGGCCGACGACCCCACCGGCACCAAGCACCACCGCGGCGGATTCATCTTCTACACCGAGGCGAACTATCTCTTCTTCGACTGGCTCAACTTCAAGGTCGCATTCGACTACGCCGACTACGACGGCGACCTGAGCCAACGGGCCGACGACTCGGAAAACCGGATCAGCCTCGGTCTCGAGCCCTTCATCGCCAAGTTCCTGCAGACGCGCTTGTTCTACCGCGTCAGCAACGGCATCGAGTCAAACCCGAGCCACAACCAAAGCATCCTCTCAGCCGAGGTCCATCTCTTCTTCTGAGCGCCAAGTAAGCCCATCGCGCGAGCGAACAAAGCTGTCTCTCTGCGGAGCAACTCCGCCTTGGCTCCTTGGCTCCTTTGCTCCTTGGCGTTGTTCCCTTCGCAGGAAACCGTTAGCCCGCTACTCAGAGCGACTCGATCCAGCGCCGGATCATGTCGATCTGCTCCTCGGGCAGCGGATCCTCGCCGAAAGGCATACGCGAGCCGAGCTCGATCGAATCCGGTCCGACGACCTTGATCAGCAGGAAGCTGTTCTCGGCGTCCCCGGGATCGACCCGCAGCAGGCCGGCCTGTTGGGCCGCGAAGTTGGCGGGCTCGACGTCGACCATTTGATCGAATGAATCGCCGTCTTCGAGCGACAGCCCGCCGGCGGGGAATTCGCCGCTGTGGCAGAACTGAGTGGCGCAGCTCGGTGTGAAGATCTGCTCCTGCAATTGCTCCAGGGTGACGGTCGGCTCGGTCGTCGGGGTCGCCGTCGGCATCGGCTCGGTGGGCGTCGAGTCGCCCGCGGTCGGTGTCGACACCGGTGTCTCGGTGGTGGGCGCGACGGTCGTGGTCGGTGTATCAGGAGCCGCCGTTGCGGTCGGTGTGTCGGGCGCCGCAGTCGCGGTCGCCGTGTCGGGCACCGAGGTTGGCGTCGGCGTCGAGGTCGCTTCGCCGGGGGGCGGCGTGTCGAATTGCGGCGCGCCGGCCTCGATCCACTCGCGGATGGTCGAGATCTGGTCCTCGCTCAAGGGCTCCGCGCCCTGCGGCATGCGGCTTCCCTGGCCGGGGCCGGGGTTGGTGACCTTGGTCAGCAGGAAGCTCGTGTCGATGTCGAAGGGCTCGACCCGGACCAGTCCGGCGGCGATCGCCGCGGCGTTGGTCGGCTGCACGCCTACCAAGGAGTCGAAAGACTGCCCTTCGGTGAGGATCAGTCCGGCCGCCGCCGCCTGCGGGTTGTGGCAGCCGGCGGTGGTGCAGTTCTGGTCGAATACGTCGCGTTGCAGGCGGGCGAACCAGGAATCGGAGTCGACCGCGCTGGGGCCGTCACCGGCGCAACCGGCGAGGCAAAGCGCGAGCGCGCACAGCGCGGCTGTGTGGATTCGAAGGGGCATGTGCGGGGGCTGAAACGGACGTGGGCGGAGAGCTACTTTGCTTCCGTCACCATGATCGCTGTGACCGATCCCTTCGAGTACTTCTGTCCCTTGATCGACGCCTTCTTGCCGGCGAGCTTGACCGCGGCGGCGTACGGATCCGGATTGTCGTGATCTTCGATGAGCAGGTAGACCTCGTCGGCGTCGGTCAGAACGCCGATCGGGAGTCCCTTCTCGGCGCACATCTCGGCGCAGGCGCGGTGTCGCCGACCCTTGCTTCCCTTGTGCAGGTAGCAGGTCATATCGAGGATCTCGCCCTGAACAGCGACTTCCTCTTGCGCGGTCGCCGGCGAGCCGACCAGCAGAGCGAGCAGCGCCACCGACGAGAGAGCTAGTTTGGTCCATGTCATGGCGGCCACTATTCCGGGGCGACCGACCTCTGTCAATTTTACCCGGCTGCCGGGCCCTCCGGGCGGTTGATCGGTGTATCCGGATGCTCGACCGGCAGCGCAGAGTGCTGCCGACCGGCGGTGTCATCTTGCGGTAGCGCGGAGTTCCTCCCTATTCTGGCGGGATGGCGGCCAGCGAGACGATGCGATGGAAGGCTGCGGCGCTGGCCATGGCGGTGGCCGTCGTCGGCCTCGCCGCTTGGATCGTCTATCCCTACGCGCGCTCGCTGGTGATTCCACCGGAATCGACGGCGGCCGCCCGCGGCCGCGAGCTGGCACGGGACCTGGGCTGCTTCACCTGCCACGGCGCGCTCGGTCGAGAGGGGGTTCCCAACCCGGGCAGCGCCTACGGCGCCGTGCCGACGTTTCACGAAGGCACGTTGATGATGTTCGCCAAGTCCGACCAGGACCTGCGCGAGTACATTCTCGACGGCGCCCCGAAGGCGAAACGCGACAGCGACTCCTACCGCCGCGAGATGAACGAACAGGAGATCCGCATGCCCGCCTACCGCGACTTCGTCAGCGAGCGACAGGTCGACGACCTGGTCGCGTTTCTGCGCGCGTCGTCGGAGCTGCTGTTCCCCCCGGAAGGCTTGCCGAGCGAGGGCGAAGAGCTGGCGCACGAGCTCGGCTGCTTTCAGTGTCACGGCGCGATGGGCAGCGGCGGCCATGCGAACCCGGGATCGCTGAAGGGCTACATCCCCGGCTTCTACGGCTCCGACTACCGCGAGCTGGTCCAGAACGACGAAGAGCTGCGCTCGTGGATCGAGCAGGGCGGAATCCCCCGACTCACCGACGACGACCTCGCGTCGTACTTCCTAGCGCGCCAGCGCGTGAAGATGCCGTCGTACGGCGACCGCCTGGAGCCGGATCAGATCGATGCGCTGATCGCCTACGTGAAGTGGCTGGCTAGTGAGGAGTGGCGGGGGGTGGGCTTCTGAAGAAGCCAGGGGCTAGGGGTTAGGGACTAGGGGCTAGGGTCGGTAGCCGGGCTGCGCCCGGCAGCAATCTGAATAGCTCCCTACCTCCCCTAATCCCTAGTCCCTAACCCCTAGCCCCTGCACTTAGAAATTGATCTTCCGCATCACCAGCCGCGGCAGGTTGCGGATGACCAGCATGATCCAGCGCCAGATGGACGGGCTGTAGACGACCGGGGTGCCGCGGTCGATGGCGCGGAGGACGTCGCCGGCGACCTGGTCGGGCTCGCCGGCGAAGGGGGGCGGGTCCATGCCGGCGGTCATGCCGGTCTTTACGAAGCCGGGCTTGACGGTGATCACCTGGAGGCCCTGGTCGTGGAATTTGTGGTCGAGGCCTTCGAGGTAGAAGGACAGGCCGGCTTTCGAGGCTCCGTAGAGGATCACCGGTTTGCGGCCGCGCTCGCCGGCTACCGAGGAGAACACGCACAGCCGGCCGCCGCCGCGCTCGAGCAGCAGCTTCCTCGCCGCTTCGCAGAAGTGGATGGTGTTGGTGAAGTTGACGGTCAGCAGGCGATCGAGCGTGTCGGCGTCGTCTTCCAGCGCGTCCTGCTGGGCGAACGCACCGGCGGTGACGACGATCGTATCGACGTCGCCGAGACCGGCTCGCGCCGCCTGCAGCGCCGACGCGAAGGTGGAGCGGTCGCCGAGATCGCAGGCGGCGACTCCGACCTCGCCGGTGGCGCCGAGATTGGCGAGGTCGGCCGCCGAACGCTGTAGATCGGCGGTGTCTCGGCCGAGCAGGAACAGGCGGTCGCCGCGCTCCGCCATGCGGCGGGCGAGGGCGCGTCCCATTCCCTTGGAAGCGCCGACGAAGGCGACGTTCACGCCGGATCTCCGAGGACTCTCACCGACAGTGCGCTGCGCAGGCGGCAGTCGGGATCCCAGCGCCGCCGCAGCTCGTTCCACTTTTCGAGGCGCGGGTCCATGGCGCGGAAGTGCTCCGGACGCGTGAACGCGTCTTTGGCGAGGTAGATGCGCCCGCCCTCGGCGACGACGAAATCGTTGAGCCGGTCGACGATCTTCTGCGTGTCGTTGTCGATCGGAATGTCGAGCGCATAGGACACGCCGCGTTTGGGAAAGGAGATCATGCCCTTGCCCTCTTCGCCGCAGTCCTTGACGACCGACAGGAACACCTTGGCGCGGTTGTCGTGGAGCAGGCGCAGGTACTGCTCGTGGCGACGATGCGTGTGCGGCGCTGGCAGCACCGCCTGGTGCTGGGTGAAGCCGCGCCTGCCGTAGACGCGATTCCACTCGCGGATGACGTCGAGCGGGTAGAAGAAGGTCTCCGGATGGGTGATGTGCCGGCGCACCGCCGGGCCGTGGTAGCTGTAGTTGAGCCAATTGCCGATGCGCATCATCCACGTCTGCAGCGCCCAGCTCGGCAGGTAGAACGGAAGCGTCGGCGCCGAGCGCCACTTCGGCTCGCCCGCCGGCGCTTCTTCGGCGGTTGCCCAGCGCCCCTTGTTGAGCAGGGCGCGTCCGGCGCGCTCGCCGGTGACGAGGAAGTCCGACCAGCAGACGGTGAACGGCCAATCGCGTCCGGCTTCCTCGAGTCGCTCGAGCACTTTCTCGAAGCAATCGAGCTGCTCGCTCTCCTCCCAGATCCACGGCGTCGGGACCCGGCTCATCTGGAACTCGACCTCGAGGATGTGGCCGGTGAGGCCCATGCCGCCGAGAGTGGCGCGGAACAGCTCGTGGTCGCCGTCGCCGCACTCGATGACCGAGCCCTCGGCGACGCGCATCTTGAGCGCGGTGACGTGCTCGCCGAAACAGCCGGCGACGTGGTGGTTCTTGCCATGGATGTCGGAGGCGACCATGCCGCCGACGGTGACGAAGTGGGTCCCCGGGGTGACCGGGGTAAACCAGCCGCGCGGCAGCGACAGCCGGTTGAGCCGCATCAGCGGGAATCCGGCCTCGACCCGCACCCGACCGGTCGAGCGATCGAAGGAAAGCAGGCGGTCGGCGAGCGGCGAGGCGGCGACCGTGTGCTCGCCCGGCGGCGGCAGCGAAGCGTCGCCGTAGGCGCGCGCCAGCCCGCGGGTGAGAACTGCGCCGCGGGTGATCGCTTCGAGGTTCTCCGAGCGCAGCTCGCGCCCGCGCACCACCGGGTAGCTGCCCCAGCCGGTCATCTCGGTGGTCGGGCCGCTCGCCGCCGCGGCGCGCTTGCCTGCCACGACGCGCGGTTGCCATCGGGCGGCGGGTTTCGTGGTTCCGGGCTTCGACATCCGTTCGCGGCGGTTGCTCAGGTCTCAGAGTAGCGAAAAAGCCGCAATCCGACAGCAAAAGAAACGCCGCCGTAGACCAACAGGAAGGCTAGGGTCGGCAGCAGGTCGACGAAGGCCTTGTCGCGCAGCATCACGTCGTGGATGGCGAACATCGACCAGGTGGTGACGGCGCCGTGGGCGACGACCTGCATCCACTGGGGCTGCTCGAAGAACGGCCACCAGCAGCCGCCGAGTGCGGCGAGGATGAAAACGGCCGAGATCCCGACCGGGACGACCTGCTCGCGGGTGCTGGCGACGGCGGCGATCAGCAGGCTGAAGCACGCCATGGCGAAGACGATCACCGTCGCGGTGACGATCAGCGTCGGGATCGAGTTGCCCAGGGTGAGGCCGTACATGAAGTGGCCGAAGGTCAGCAACAGCAGCAGCTGGACCGTGCCGACGATCAAGCGCGCCAGCAGCTTGCCGCCGATGACGCTGGCGTGTCCCACCGGCGCGATCGACAAGCGGTGGCTGGTGCCCCAGGACTCTTCGTCGCGCATGCCGAAGGCGACGCCGAAGATCATGCTCAGCAGGACGAAGGTCATCGAGAAGCCGGGCACGTTCTGCTCGAGCGAGGTGAACTTGAGCCAGGTGCCGGTGAGGCTCTGTTCCTCGAGCTCGAGCAGCTCCTCGGCAAACGGATCGCCGAGCGAGGAGGCCTCGCGGTCGGCCAGCATCAGCGCCATCTTGATCGCCTGCAGCTCTTTCCACGCAGCCGGGTCGGTGAGCAGCTCGATCGTCGACGGGCGCTCGGTGAGGTAGCGCTTGCTGAGTCCGGTCGGCAGGACCAGCAACGCCGGCGAGCGGTTCTCTTTGGCGACCCAGCTCTCGGCGGTTTCGCGGTCGACGACGCGAACGTCGAGGTGCTCCTTGAGGGTGCGAATCAGGACGTTGGCGACCGGACCCTCGTCCTCGTTGACGATCGGGAACAGGATGGTCGAGCTGCCCTCGCCCGACTGGGTCTCGGCGATGACCAGGATGATGATGACCGGCACGATCAACAGCGACATCGCCGCCCAGCGGTCGCGCAGGATCAGGCGAAGATCCTTGAGGGTGATTCGCAGCAGAGTCACTGGTCTTCCGCCTCGTCTTCGGCGACCGCCTTGCCGTACTTGCGGCGCATGCGGTTGAGGACGTTCTCCACCGAAGATTTGGTGAGGAGCTGGTTGAGCTGCCGGCGGAAGTTGGTGGTGAGGCTGAGGTCCTCGATCTGAATGTCGGTCGCGAGCCAGGCTTTGCCCTTGGGCTGAAAGCGGTAGGTCACGGCGAACTCGTCTCGCGGTGTCAGGATCAACGTGTCGACACGCACGTAGTCGTCGACCGTTTCCTCGCCGACGTAGTCGAAGTCGGGGCGATCGAAGAGCAGCAGCTTCTGCACGTAGGTGCGCTGGAACAGCTCGCGAAACAGCGTGAGAAACTCTCGTTGCTGTTGCGGGCTGAACTTCTGCCAATGCTTGTCGAGCGCGGCGCGACCCATTGCGTCGGTGTCGAGAAAGTCCTTCAGCAGGTCGTGCAGCGCCTCGAGCTGCTGGTTGTGGGTGCGGTCGCTGTCGATGATGACCCGGGTCTGCTCGAGAGTCGCGCGCGTGTAGGCGAGCGCGGTTGCCGGCTGGGTCGTCGCCGCTGCATCCGGGCTCGGATCCGGCTGGGCGGTCGCCGCGGCTGCCGTGAGCAGCGCCGCGGTCGCCAAAAGAAGACGCATCAGTCGCGCAACTCCTTGCCGGTCAGGTGCAGGAAGAGATCCCCCAGGCTCATCGGCGTGACTTGCAGGGATGCCTGCGGGTGCCGCTCGAGCAGCTGTTGCAGGGCGCCGAGAATCTCCGCGGAGCGGGTGACGAACAGCCGCGTCGTATTGCCCTCGGCGGTGATCTCGGTGACCGCGGGGTGCGATCCCAGGCGCGCGGTGACCTCATTGGACGAGATGCCGCGCAGCCGGACCGTTTCGGAAGAGCCCATTCTTGCCAACAGATCGTCGAGCGTCCCCATGGCGATGATCTGGCCTTCGTCCATGACGCCGAGGCGGTCGCAGAGCGATTCGGCTTCTTCCATGTAGTGGGTGGTGTAGAGGATCGCCGTGCCTTTGTTGCGCAGGTCGCGGACGATCGAAAAGATTCGCTCGCGGGAATGTGGGTCGACCCCGGCGGTTGGCTCGTCGAGCAGCAGAAGGCGAGGCTGGTGGACCAGTGACACCGCGAGATTGAGCCGTCGTTTCATACCCCCCGAGAAATTCTCGGCGCGATCGTTGGCGCGTCCGTGGAGCCCGACCAGCTCGAGCAGGGAGTCGACTCGCGGGGTCAGGTCGCGCGCCGCGACTCCGTACATCTGGCCGAAGAAGCGGACGTTCTCGGCGGCGGTCAGCGCCGGGTAGATGGCGATTTCTTGCGGCACGACGCCGAGGGTCCGGCGCACCGCGGCGATGTCCTCGTCGATGCCGTGCTCGAAGACCTCGACCCGGCCGCCCGAGGCGCGCAGCTGGGTGGAGAGGACCGAGATGGTCGTCGTCTTGCCGGCGCCGTTGGGGCCGAGCAGGCCGAACACCTCGCCGGCGCGGATCTCGAAGGAGATGCCCTTGACCGCCTCGAAGTCGCCGTAGCTCTTGGTCAGGTCGGTCGTCCGGACCGCTGGCGGAGCAGAGGGCAGAACGGCCGCTTCGGGGCTGGGATCGGGCTGCTGAGCGACACTCGGATTGGTTGCCATCGATCTGGATCTGGGGAGTCGAGGCCTCCCGAGGGAGACGCGTTTCCAGCAGCAGCCGATTGTACGGGATCGCGGTTGCGCATGCGAGCCAAGGTGCGGTTGGCGGAGGGTGTGCCTAGGGAAAGCTGCGGTTGGCGTAGGAGGAAGCTAGGGAAAGGTGCGGCGGGCGAGGGGAGGAAAGGTGCGGTTGGCGAACGGCGAAGCCAGAAACGGCGCGGTGGGCGATCGGCGTGGCCAGCGAAACGTCCGGTTGCCTCGGGAGGGGCACCGGCATCGCTCGTGCGCCAGTGGTGCGTCATTTGCCTGCGTGGTTGATTCCGTGAATCATTGCGGTTTGGTCACCGCCTCGGGTCCACGTGACGGCGACCAAGGAAACGATGAGAACTACGGCGATGTCGAGAACAGCGATCTCCGGGGTGCTGACGGCACTTCTGGTGTGGATGGCCGCGGTGGCCGAGAGCTCCGCCGTGGAGCCGCGCGGGCTGACGCTCAGTCTCGAGGATTGTATCCACAGCGCGCTCGAGGCGGGGCCGCAGCGCGACCTGATCGTTGCCGACCTCAAGGCCGCCAAGGCGCGCCTCGACGAGGCCAAGGCGGGGCGCTTTGGAACCGCGGAGTACACCCAGATCGTCGGCGTGGTGAACGAAGCCCGCGGCGACCCGGTGTACTCGCCCGACAAGCAGACCGATTTCTTCAACGGCCTCGGTCCGTTCACTCGCTTGGAGCTCGACGTCCGCCTGCCGATCTACACCTTCGGCAAGCTGTCGGCCGCGCTCGAAGCGGCGGAGAAGGGCTTGAGCAGCGAGCGCGCTCGCGGCGAGGTGACCGAGGCGCGAACGGTGCTCGAGACCAAGCGCTTGTACTACGGGCTGCTGTTGTCGCAGCAGCTCACCTACGTCCTCCAGGACATGCTGGACAGCATGGACGAGGCGATCGAGCTGACCGAGCAACGGCTCGACGACGACTCGCACCAGGTGACCGAGCTCGACGTGCTGCGGCTCAAGGTTGGGCGGTCCAAGTTCGTCGCCGGCGTCGAGCGGGTGGAAGCCGCCACCCGGCTCACCAAGAGCGCGCTGGCGCGCACCATCGGCCTCGATCCGACCACCAAGTTCGAGATCTCGGACCGTCGCCTGCGCCCGGTTCCGTTCGAGCCGGGGGCGCTCGAGTCGTACCTCGATACCGGTCCGCGCAGCCGGCCCGAATGGAAGCAGATCACCCGCGGCATCGAGGCGCAGGAGGCGGTCGTCGATCTCGAGGAGGCGAATTTTCTGCCGACCGTTTTTCTCGGCACCGGGGTCCGCTACGCGGTGGCGGGAAATCGCGACGACCAGGAGAACGTGTTCGCCAACGACGACTTCAACTACCTGCAGCCGTTCGGCGTGCTCGGGCTGCACTGGAACCTGAGCTACTTCACCAACGAGGCGAAGGCGGCCCAGGCGCGCGCCCAGCACGAGAAGTTGCTGGCCGAGCGGCGCAGCGCCGAGACCGGCCTGCGTCTGGAAGTGGAGAAAGCCTTCGTCTCGGTCGAGGAGGCCCAAGCGAAGATCGACGCCACCGCCGCCGGCCGCAAGGCCGCGCGCGGTCTGCTGATCCTGACGGTGACCAACTACGACATCGGCATTGGCGACGGTAAGGATCTGTTCGAGGCATTCGGTCTCTACACAGAGACCAGCACCGACTACTTCCGGGCCGTCCACGACTACAACGTCGCCGTCGCCGATCTCTCGCGGGCGGTTGGCTCGGAGCTCCTCGACCTCGACTACTGAATGGGCTTGGCATCGTCCGCCTTCGCCCGCATTCGAGGGACCCTCATCCTGTCCTTCTCCACAGGGAGAAGGGAATTCAGATGCCTCTCCCTGTGGGAGAGGTCGGCCGAAGGCCGGGTGAGGGTCCCTCGGATGACCGAGCGTAGCGAGGCTCTGTTTAGTTCCAGAGGTCCATACGGACCCCAAACCCCAGCCCGGGTTCTCTATCGGACCGAGCCGATTCGGGGTAAGAACGTGGGCTCGGTTTTCCACCCCGGCACTACGCGGAGCGCCCTGAGCATCCGCGGCAACCACAAAATCGAATTGCGAGGCCGCGTACTATGTCTACTGCCGTTCCCTTGACCATCGACACCGACGAGCAGGCGCTGTTCCGCGACAGCGTGAGGAGCTTTGCTCAGCAAACCGTCGCGCCGCACGTTCTCCAGATGGACGAATCGCAGACCATGCGTCGCGAGTTGATCGATGCCGCCTTCGAGCTCGGCATCATGGGCATCGAGATTCCGGAAGAGTTTGGCGGCGCCGGGGCCGATATCTCGACCGCGGTAGTCGCGATCGAAGAGCTCGCCGCCGTCGATCCGTCGCTCAGCGTCTGCGTCGACGTGCAGAATACGCTCGTCAACAACGCGATCCTGCGCTGGGCCAACGACGAGCAGCGGCAGCGCTATCTGCCGCGCCTGTGCAGCGACATGCTCGCCTCGTACTGCCTGAGCGAGCCGGCGAGCGGCTCGGACGCGTTTGCCCTGCAGACGCGCGCGGTCGAGGAGGGGGACTGCTACCGGCTCAACGGCACCAAGATGTGGATCACCAACGGCGCCGAGGCGGAGTTCTATCTGCTCTTTGCCACGGTCGATCCGGAGGCTGGCTATCGCGGCATTACGGCCTTTCTCATCGAGCGCGGCTTCGACGGTTTCAGTGTCGGCAAGAAGGAGGACAAGCTGGGGATTCGCGCCTCTTCGACGGTGACGCTGCACCTCGAGGATTGTCTGGTGCCGAAGGCGAACGTGCTCGGCGAAGTGGGCAAAGGGTACAAGATCGCGATCGAGACCTTGAACGAAGGGCGTATCGGGATCGGCGCGCAGATGATCGGTCTCGCCCGCGGCGCGCTCGACAACGCGCGTCGCTACATCCTCGAGCGCAGGCAGTTCGGCAAGGCGATCGCCGACTTCCAGGGCATCCAGTTTCAGTTCGCCGAGGCGGCGACCGAGCTCGAGGCGGCGCGGCTTCTCGTCTACAACGCGGCCCGCCTGAAAGATGCGGGCCGGCCGTTTCTGACCGAGGCGGCGATGGCCAAGCTCTACTCGTCGCGCGCCGCGGAGAAGATCGCCAGTCGCTGCGTCGAGCTGCACGGCGGCGTCGGCTTCACCAAGGAGTTCCTGGCGGAGAAGTTCTACCGCGACGCCAAGATCGGATCGATCTACGAGGGAACCTCGAACATGCAGTTGCAGACGATCGCCAAGAACCTGCTTGGCTAGCGCGCGTCCTCCTGCGCTCTGCGAGCTCCGGAGAGCGCGCGCAGGCAAAGGCATAGGATGGAGGTCGCTACGCGACCACCGACCTCTGCCTGTGCCTATGCCCCTGCCCGTGCCTGCGCGCTGAAAGCGCGCTAGTTCAAAGCTTTTCCTTTGAACTTCTCGGCCTGGTTCTTCTTGATGTCGAGCGTGTCGAACTCGCCTTCCCAGCAGATTCCGGTGTCGCTGTTGACCAGCTGGACCACTACCGGCAGAGCGAGCGGCGGCACGACGTCGTCGAGGTTTGCGCCCTTGCCCTTGAAGATGATCTTCGACTTGTTGACGACGCTCGCCTTGACGACGATGCGTTGGATGCCGTCCTCGGTCAGGCCCTTGTCGATGTACTTGAAACCCTTGGTGCTGATCGGTTTCCACTTGCTGGCGCTGGGCGGGACGACGTACTGGCCGATCAAGTCTTCGGTTGCATCTTGGTAGATGCAGAGCGCGTAGTTCGCGGTATTCAGCGGATCGGAGAACTCGGCCGTCGAGGTGTTCTGCCCCTTGATCCACTTCCAGACGAGCTTGTCCTTGGTGTCGGGGGACTTGTCGTTGATGACGAGGATGGATTTCTCCGCAGTGCGGCAACCTGCGGCCGGCGTTTCGGCGCAAAGCGCGTAGTGGACGGTAATCGAGATGTGATCGACCGCGGCTACATCGAGATTGTCGTCGACTGCAATCGCCGCCCCGAAACCGGCCGCGTTGATGTCGGCCGGGGTCCACGTCTCTCCCCACAGATCCGAGGTGCTGCCGTAGGTGACCACGGCGTCTGAAGTTGGCCAGGTGCCGACGAGGGATCGGTCGGCAGTGCCGACCACGCCACCCTTGACGATACGAACGGCCGAATCGACGATCGTGCCGGCGATCGAGCTGCGTTCGATGTCGACCTCGATACCGGTGATCTGTGAGGTCGTCGGAATCGAGAAGCCAAAGCTGGTCGCTTTGAGAAACTGGGTCGGGCTGCCGCCCGGGGAAGTCGAGGCGTATGTGTCGTCGCTGGCGTCGGCTTGCTGCGGGTTGTTCCACAGGGACGTGCCGGAGACGTTGTCGTTGACGACAGTGCCGGGGCTGAGCGGCCCCTCGGAGAACTGTGCGCTGGCGACCGAAGCGAAGAGCGCAATCACGACAGCCAATGCCGTGCCGAGAATCACGCGGTGACGGATTACTGAACCCATGATGCCTCCCCCGAAACAACGATCTTGGGTAAAAGAACACACCTCGCACCCCACACCGCAACCGTTCGACTTATCCAACTTCGGGGGATTCGTTGTCAAGTTGTGGTCTAGGTTAAGAATCCTTTGAGCCGGCTAGTACCGTGTGGGTTCCCGTCCGTATACGGAGGTCAGAGAATCGACGAAAGCCGGGTCGTTCAGAGGATCGCTGCCGAGGGTGCAGCAAAACCCCCGACCTTCGAGGTCTTTCTTGAGCCGTTCCAGGGCCTGGTCGAGGGACAAGTCGTCGCTGTGCTCGTCGTACGCCCGCTCCTCGGCGGCGTCGCGAAAAGCGAGCGCCTTCCAGGAGACGCTGATCCGCAACTCGGGCCAGGCAGGATCCGCCAGAACGCGGTCCTGCTCGGTAATCCTCCAGCCGTCGGCTGTGCGTTCGAGGCGCGTGTCCAGCGTCATTCCCGAGAGCAGGCCCTTCTTCGGATCGCCAACCGGCATGACTCGGTGGAACATCTTGTCGTTGTCGCCGACGATGGCAGTGTTGCCGATCTTGCCCTGGTGCCGGCGTGGTGCGGCGTCGGGGCCGTCGGGCCAGTACTCGAAGCCGCCGTCCTCGCCTTCGTAGAACCAGGCGACCGCGGTGGCGATGCGGATTCGCTCGTCTTCGAACAACCCCGATCGTCCCATCGCGACCAGGAACCAGATTGGGTAGCGGGTTCGATCGATACCGCGAAACGCCGGGACGTCGGTGTGGCCGTTGCCCTGCGGAAACGGCAGCTGCCAGGTGATGTTGGAGTAGAGCTGCTGCGGCCGGATGCGATCGGTGTCGAAGATGCGCCGCGCCGCGTCGATGAAACCTTCGTGGTGAAAAAAGCACTCGACGTGGTCGATCAGGGGCGCGTCGTAGGCCCAGTCGCCACGAAAATTGGGGGCGATGATCAGCGGCCCCTGTGCCGATAGCGACCGATGCTCGGTGTCGCTGCGCACGTAGCGTTGCACCGGGAAGTAAGGCGAGTTGCGTTCGACGACTTCGCGGAATCCCGCTGCGTCGTCGAGCACGCGATCGAGCAGGATCGGGGCGCGGCAGGTATCGCTCATCACACCATTCTCAGCGCAAGCTGAGCCCGGTGGCAACCTCTAGCTCGGCGAGAGCGGTGTCCGGGTCGACGACCTTGATCGTCGTCATGCCGAGCGCTCTCGCCGGCTTCAGGTTGATGCCGAGATCGTCGAGATAGACGCACTCCTCGGGCGCGACCACGAGCGCTTCGATCGCCTTGCGGTAGAATTCCGGATCCGGTTTGCGCACGCCGACCTTGCTCGATTCGACGACGACGTCGAACTTGTCGATCACTTCCTGGATGGCGCGGGCGCGGTGGTCGGCGGTGGCCATGCCGGGGCCCTCTCCGAAGGCGATGTTGTTGGTGAGGCAGGCTGTCTTGTAGCTCTCGGAACAGCGCTCGAGCGCGCGGACCATTGCCGGGCGCAGGTCGCCGGAGAGCAGGAACAGAACTTCGCGCCCGGCGAGCGGCTTGCCGGCGGCGCGCGCCTCCTCGTCGAACAACTCGTCGAATTGCTCGACCGTAATCTCACTGCGCTCGAGCTTGGCCCAGGCGTTGTCATCCGGGTTGGTGGCGTTGATGCTGCGGATGAAGTCGTCCGGATATCCGTTCTCGCGTTCGTAGCGCCGAAACGCCTCGAATGGGCTGGTGGTGAGCACGCCGCCGAAATCCCAGAGAACTGCTTTGATCATCGCGCGACTTTAGCGCGGTGCCGGTAGCGGGGCGAGGTGGGGCAGGGTGATGTTCGGCTGCGCCGGTGTCTGATTCGCCCTCTCCCTAGCCCTCTCCCGTAGGGAGAGGGGATCAAGTTCCTCCCCCTATGGGGGAGGATCGAGGAGAGGGAATCTCAGACGAGCGCGCTCGGCGCACCATACTGGCGGTCGATCAACCTTCCTCCTCGCTCTCGTCCACCACCGCAACTCGAGAAAGCTCCGCCAGCGAATCGGGGAGGGCGTAGCTGACGATCGACGTCCAGGTGCCGCCGAGCGGTCGCCACAAGAGGCGCATCTGGTAGTTGCCGAGTCGGTCGTCCTCCGCCGAGCGGATCGAGCGCAGCAGGAAGTCGACGGTGCCGGCGGCCGGCCACAATGCGGTGCTCTCGTTGGCGCCGCGCGGATGATCGAGAACCAGCCGGCCGTCGAGGTAGAGCTGTGCCGGCGAGCTGGCGATCAACTTGAGCTCGTGCGGGGTGTCGGTGCTGACGGTGCCGACCCACTCGGTGGTCGACGGCATTTCGCGCAGCAGCGGGTTGGGCTCGTCGCTCCAGCGCCGGCTGCGGCCGACGCTGATGCCGGGCTCGATGCCGGAGTAAACCGGCTCGCTCTCGATCGGGTCCGGCTCGTGCCGGTCGATTGCGCCGGTGAAGTGGCGGCGCAGCAGGCCGCCCGGCTTCGTTCTCGGGGATAGCTCGGCACGCGTCACGTTGCGCCACGGCGAACCGTCGCGCTGGATGCGCAGCGGGGTGACGGTCCCTCCCGCGACGGTCACGAAATACAGGTCGTGCCAGCCCGCGGCGAGCACCACCGCCTGGTTGCGATCGAGCGGCCGACCGTCGAGCATCAGGTTGGGACCGGGCGCTTCGAGCCGATACGAGCCGGGCGCGGCGATGTGGATCGAGCCGCTCCATTCGATCGAGCCCCAGGGGTGCTCGCGACTCGCGGTGAACGGCGGGCCCGGAGCTCGAATCGGGGCGGCGGGGCGGTTGTCGTAGTGGACGACTCCCGCCAGCCCGCGCGTGCTCGCAACCTGGTTCGGAGTCAATCGGAATATGTGAAGGGCGGGGCCGTGCGGACCGACGACGATCTCGTGGCTGGCGCCGCCGAGGTAGCGATGCGCCAGCTCGAGCAGGGACTCGTGAGCGCTCGGGATCAGGACCATCGCCGCGCCGCGATGATTCGGAGGCAGCGGCGCGAAGCCCGTGTCGTTGGCGAGATCGACGATTTCGACCCCTTCCGCCTCGGGGGTGAAGCACTCGTTGAGCGCGACCCGCGGCGGGTTGTCCTTGCCGCCGGCCATGAGCACGGTTCCCGGTCCGCCGAAGCCGGTGATCGCCTTGCAGATCGCGGTCATCAGCCTGCCCTGGTGTATCGCCGGCCATTCGACGAACTCACCTCGCCAGTTGACGTAGGTGCTCGCCGACAGGGTGACGGCGAGAACAGGGGCGATCCAGTAGTCGGCTCGTCGCGGGCCGAGGGTCTCGTGGGCGACGCGGCGCAGCCTGCCGGCGACCACGGCCGGAATCACGCAGATCGCCGGCAGCATCCCGACCAGGCGCGCTTTCCAGGGCGGATAGATGGTGACCATCCCGCCGATGCAGAGAATGCCGAAGAGCAGGGCGAGCGTCGTCAGGTTACGCGGGTCGCGCCAGTACCAGAACATCCAGCCGAGCCCGACGAAGAACGGCACGGCGGTGATCGGATCGAGGATGCTGTTTGGCCAGCTGGAAGCGAGCACGCGCAGGCAACCGCCGACGTGTCGGTCCAAATAGCGTCGCACGCCGGCGACGTCGCCGCTTTGGTATGCGTCCTCCAGCTTGTGCACGTCGAAACGATTGCTGCCCTCGACCCGAACCCGCTCCCACTTCTCGACCGAGGTGACGATCTGCGGGCTCACCGTCAGCAGGAACCCGAGAGCGCCCACCATCGCGCCGGCGGCGGTGCGGCGCAGCAGGCCGGGGCTGCCGATGACCAGCAGCAGGCCGATGCCGGCGAACAAAACCGGGTAGAGCTTGCAGGCGTGGTAGGTGTGGAAGCAGGCGCCGGCGGCGACTCCGAACCACAACCAATCGAACGGGCGGTTGCGCTGCAGGGCGCGGGCGAAGGTCGCCAGCATCCACGCCGCGACGAGGATCTGGTGGACGTTGTTGAGGCCGGTGCGGCTCCACATGATCGCCTCGCGGTTGGTGGCGAGCACCAACGCCGCGACCAGCCCGACGAAGCCGCCCCACCAGCGTCGGGCCCAGAAGAACATCGGGATGATCGCCAGCGTGCCGATGGTTGCCGACGCCAGGCGCAGATTGGCGAGACTCTTGCCGAGCAGCTGGACCCAGGCGTAGTCGACCATGAAGGCGATGTGGGGGAAGGTGTTCCAGCCGACGCCGAACGCATCGGGGAAGCCCTTCGACCAGAGAAACTCGGCGAATCCGCCCTGCCGGCCTTCGTCCGGATCGACCAGGGCCGGGTAGTCGGCGAGGGCGATGCTGCGCAGAGCGATGGCGATGGCGAGAATGGCGAGGAGAGCGACCCACTGGACGACGCTCGAGACCGGCGGACCACCGTCCGCCGGCGCGTCGCCGTCGTCGTCCGGCCTCCTTCGCTCCCAGGCGGCCGCCGCCATCAATCCGATGCTGGCGAGCCAGAGCAGCAGCGCGGCCGGATGGCTGCTGCGGTTGACCAGCATGACCGCGACATTGGCGAGGACAGCGAGGACGCCCAGGCCGATCCTCCAGCCTCGCCTGGTCATCGAGCTCGGTGCAGGTTTTGCGAATCCGAGGACGCGACGACTGGTCTGCGGGTCGAAGGGAAGCCAGCGGCCGAAGGCAAAGGCCAGGATCGCCGTGAGCGCGGCGCAGCCGGCGGCGAGCTCGGAACCGTGCTGCGGCGCCAGGTGGTAGAAGGTTGCGAAGGCGATCGCGGCGAGCGCGAGGCTCAGCCAGCGCCCGCCGCGCCGCGCCGCTGACTCGCCGGTCGGGGCCGGCCGTTCGACTGCGGCGATGAACAGTGCGACGGCGAGAAACCAGCCGGCGAGCCAGTAGGCTGGATCGCCACGCTCGAGGTGGTGCCGGTAGGCCGCCGCGGCGAGGACGAAAGATCCCGCGAGCGAGCTGAGTCGGAGCGCTGAGGCGAGCACCGCCGCAGCTTACAGGATTTGCCCCAGACGCAGCGAGGCCCCGGAAGCTGGGAGCCTCCGGGGCCTCGTTGGTCGAGAAGGTTTAGCCTTGGATCAACCGATCAGGGAGCCTTGTACTTGCCCTTGAAGAAGACGCCGTCGTTCTTCTTGACGTCGTCGAGGTCGATCTCGAGGCAGACCGTGCCGGTCGGCAGCCCGCCCGGCTCGCCGCTGGTGATCAGCTGCATCTTCGCAGACGATCCCGTCGGTACGCCGAGCTGGAGAGCGGCCGCGATGCCGGTCGGCATGTTGCCGGTCTTGTTCTTGGCTTTGACCAGGGCCTTGGACTTGCCCGCGTCGCCGCCCTTGAACTTGGCGACCAGAGCGCCGTCCGAGGTCATGTCCTTGTCCTTGTAGCGATAACCCTTTCCATCCGGTTGCGGCTTGCCGAGCGACTTCCAGCAGTCCTTGCCGGAGCAGCTGTCACCGGCGCGGTCGATGGTGATCGATCCCGCCAGATTGCCGTCGGCGTCGAAGATGCAGAGGTCGTAGGCGGTTCCGCCGACAACGGTTGGATCACCGAAGTCGGTCTGACCGAGTGCCGGCCCCTTGATGAACTTGGCAACGATCTTCTCCTTGGTGGGCTTCTTCTCGTTGACGATGAGAATGCCCTTGGCGAAGGCGCTGTTGCAGCCGCTGACCGGGGTGCCGGTGTTCACGCAACCCAGAGTGGCGTCACAGGTGTCGACCGTACAGGCGGTGCCGTCGTCGCACTCCGGCGGCAGCCCGCCGACGCAGCTTCCGGCGCCGTCGCACTGCTCGTCACCGTCGCACAGCGACGAGTTCGGGCAATCCGTGCCTGCCGGCTCGAAGGCATCGGCCGGACACGGATCGTCGGCCACGCCGCTGCACTGTTCTTCGACGTCACAAGCACCCGCGTCGGCGCGGCAGACGGTGCCGGCCGAAGCGATGTTGTCGCTCGGACAGGCGGCGCCCGGCGTACCGGTACAGGTTTCGTCCGGGTCGCAGAGATCGCCGGTACCCGGGTTGCAGACGTTGCCGGCGTTGCCCGGTGCATCGTCGGCCGGACAGGTCGCGCCCGGCGTTCCGGTGCACTGCTCGTCGACGTCACAGGAGTCACCCGATCCAGCCCGACAGACAATGCCCGAGTTGCCTGGCGCATCGTCGGCCGGACAGGCCGCCCCCGGCGTTCCGGTGCACTGCTCGTCGACGTCACAGGAGTCACCCGATCCAGCCCGACAGACGTTGCCGGCATTGCCGGGCGCGTCGTCGGCCGGGCAGGTTGCGCCCGGAGTACCGGTACAGGTTTCGTCGGCGTCGCAGGAATCACCCGATCCGGCACGGCAGAGGTTGCCCGCGTTGCCCGGCGCGTCGTCGGCCGGACACGGATCGTCGGCTACGCCGCTGCAGGTCTCGTCGGCGTCGCAGGAGTCACCCGAACCGGCGCGGCAGACGGTGCCGCCCGAAGCGACGGTATCGGCCGGGCAGGTTGCGCCCGGCGTGCCGGTACAGGTTTCGTCCGGGTCGCAGATGTCGCCGGTACCCGGGTTGCAGACGTTGCCGGCGTTGCCCGGTGCATCGTCGGCCGGGCAGGTCGCACCCGGCGTGCCGGTGCACTGTTCGTCGACGTCACAGGAGTCGCCCGAGCCGGCGCGACAGACGTTGCCGGCGTTGCCCGGCGCGTCGTCGGCCGGACACGGATCGTCGGCCACGCCGCTACAGGTTTCGTCGGCGTCGCAGGAGTCACCCGAACCGGCGCGGCAGACGGTGCCGCCCGAAGCGAAGGTATCCGACGGGCAGGTAGCGCCCGGCGTACCGGTGCAGGTTTCGTCCGGGTCGCAGAGATCGCCGGTCCCCGGGTTGCAGACGTTGCCGGCGTTACCCGGTGCATCGTCGGCCGGACAGGTCGCGCCCGGCGTGCCGGTGCACTGCTCGTCGGCATCACAGGAATCACCCGAGCCGACGCGACACACGTTGCCGGCATTGCTGGCTGCGTCGTCGGCCGGGCAGGTAGCGCCGGCGACGCCGGTGCACTGCTCGGTGGCGTCACACACATCGCCCGAGCCGACACGACAGTCGGTCCCGGCGGAAGTCACTACATCGGCCGGACAGGTAGCGCCCGGCGTTCCGGTGCACTGCTCGTCCGGGTCGCACGAGTCGCCCGAACCGGCGCGACACACGTTGCCGGCATTGCCCGGCGCGTCGTCGGCCGGGCAGGTCGCGCCGGCGACGCCGGTGCACTGCTCGGTTGCGTCGCATGCATCGCCCGAGCCGACACGACAGTCGGTCCCGGCGGAAGTGACTACATCGGCCGGGCAAGTCGCACCCGGCGTTCCCGTGCACTGCTCCTCCGGGTCACACGAGTCGCCCGAGCCGGCGCGACAGACGTTGCCGGCATTGCCCGGTGCGTCGTCGGCCGGGCAGGTCGCACCCGGCGTGCCGGTGCACTGCTCGTCGACGTCACAGGAGTCGCCCGATCCGGCGCGACAGACGTTGCCGGCGTTGCCCGGTGCGTCGTCGGCCGGGCAGGTCGCACCCGGCGTTCCGGTACAGGTCTCGGTCGCGTCACACGAGTCGCCCGATCCAGCGCGACAGACGTTGCCCGCGTTGCCCGGTGCATCGTCGGCCGGGCAGGTCGCACCCGGCGTTCCGGTACAGGTTTCGGTGGCGTCACAGGAGTCGCCCGATCCGGCGCGGCAGACGTTGCCGGCGTTGCCCGGCGCGTCATCGGCCGGGCAGGTCGCCGACGAGCCGGTGCAGGTCTCGGTGGCGTCACAGGAGTCGCCCGAGCCGGCGCGGCAGGTGGTGCCGCCCGACAGGAAGCCGTCGGCCGGACAGGACGCCGACGAACCCGAGCAGGTCTCGGCCACGTCGCACGATCCGGCCGAAGCGCGGCAGGTGTTGCCGCTGGTGAAGGTGCAAGTCGACGAGCAGCACGAGCCCGAGGCACCGTTGGCTCCGCCGAGGTCGCATTGCTCGGGGCTGTCGGTGACACCGTCGCCGCAGTCCGAATAGTAGAAGGCCAGGTCGACCGTGCTCCGCTGACCTTGGTTCACGGCCGAGGAGCAGCTGGTGTAGGCGGTTGCCGCTTGCACGTTGGTGCTGCTGCACGCCGTGCCGCTGGTGGTGACCAGGACGTCGACGTCGAAGGTGAAGCTGCTGCCGCTGTCGAGGCGGAACAGACGCTCGATGTCGCCGAGCGAGCCGTTGGCCGGCGTGCCGCCGGTCGAAACCACCGTGGTCGAGCCACCGGTGCGGGTGATGCGAACCGTGTTGGTCACCGACTGCGTCGAGCTACCGCGGGCGTTGTTGATCGTCGTCGTCCCGTTGTAGGTGATCGCGGTCGCCGTGTTGCTGACGAAGTTGATGGTCTCGGCCGCCGCGTTGAGGTTGCCGTCCATCGCGTTGCCGTTGCGATTGGTGTTGTTCTTGATGCCCAGATACACGTTGCTGTGGGCGCCGAGGTTGACCCCGGTGCAGGTCACGGTCGCGCCCGATCCGGTCGGCGGCGCGCCGCTCACCGAGCAGCTACCGCCGCCCGGCAGCGAGTAGACCGGTCCGCCGGTGATCACCAACGCCGCGGCGCTGGAAACGAAGCCCAGCGTGGCCACGAGCGCGACCAGGGGGGCGATCCATTGTTGTCGTCTGTTTATCGTCATCGCCGCGCCCCCCTACCAGGATCCGTGCGAGCCGTGGCTGCCGTGCGAACCGTGCGAGCCGTGGCTGCCGTGCGATCCATGCGAGCCGTGCGAGCCGTGCGACCCGTGTGATCCGTGCGAGC
>JAUIGL010000012.1 GCA_030430165.1 bacterium
TGCGAGTGGTGCGTCGTTCAGTCGTTACGCCGCCCGCCGCGCACGGCCATCACCGAGTGGCCGCCTCCTGAGTTCTTGCCCTCCTCCAATTCGAGGATGAACCCGTCGGTCTCGACTACGATCGCCTCGTCCTGGTCTTCCGGGTTGGTGATCGACGTCCAATAGCCGTGCGGGCCGGATGCGTCGGCGAAGGCGCAGTTGGAGTTCACCGCATCCCACTCTGGGGTTGGGCAGAGCGGTTCGTTGCAGGTGAAAGAACAGTTGAAGTCGAAGGCTGGATAGCTCTTGTACTCACCTGGGTTCTTGAAATTGATCAACGAGAGCAACTCGTGCGGTGTCGGCATGCGCCAGTCGTCGTGGCCGCCGAAGGATGTCGCGTTGAGGGTCGCGATGTGGACGTCGAACGCATCCTGGTACACGTATCTGGTCCCGACGTCATTGATACTATCGTCGTTGTAAGCCTTGTTCTCCCAGGTCAACCCGGTGTTGAGGTCGGTGGTGGTGCCGTTGCCGTTGTTTTGGAAGCGTCCGGCAGCGGTGACGGTTCCGGCCATCAGTCCGGCGTCGGCGATGGCGATGGAGGCGACGTTGGCGGCATCGCCCGGCGTCGTGCACGCGCCGGCGGCTTTGGCTTCGATCGTCGCCCACTTGGCGGCGAACTTGGTGTCGCATTTGGCGAAGTCGGGCGCCGTGCCTTTCTTGATCGCCTTGGCCTCTGCCTTCATGCGGCAGAAGACGTATTTCCCGGCGACCTTCATTTTTTGTACGGCGCACTTGTCCTCGTCGCTCAGCGCCGCCGCGGAGGTTGCCGATGCGGTCAGGCAGGCGAGGGCTACGGCGCCGGTGAGCAGCGGAGCTCCGATACTACGGATCGTCGTCATGGAAGTTCCCCCCTCCGCAGGTCGGGAAGCGTGGCCGACGCCTGAATGACGTCCCGGCCCGATTCTCAAACCTCGGAAGAACCAGACCACAGCCCCTGGGGGCGGTCAAATGTTTGTTTGGACTCGACCGCGCCGCTGCGACGAATCACCGCCGGGAAGGGGGGCGGCGCCGCATCTCGGCGCCGGTTGCGCTGCGCCGTCGATCATCGAAATATCGGCCGTTGATGAGGCGGCGTATCGGGATCGACCTGGGTGGCACGAAGATCGAGGGGGTACTGCTCGACCCCCAGGGCGATGTCGTCCGCCGCCAGCGGCTCGCGACCGAAGCCGGGCGCGGCTACGACCATATCGTCGAGCGCTGCGCCGGACTCGTCGAAGAGCTCGCCGCGGCGGGGAGCGGCCCGCTGTCGGTCGGGGTCGGGGCCCCCGGGGCGGTTTCGGCGGTGACCGGCATGCTCAAGAACTCCAACACCCAGTGCCTCAACGGGCACGATCTGCGCGGCGATCTCGAGCGCCGTCTCGGTCGCGCGGTGGCGATGGACAACGATGCCAATTGTTTTGCCCTCGCCGAGGCGCTGCATGGCGCCGGCCGGGGCAGCCGTATCGTTTTCGGAGTCATCATGGGTACCGGAGTCGGCGGCGGCATCGTCCTCGATGGGCGGATCCACCGCGGACCGCAGGACATCGCCGGCGAATGGGGGCACCATTCGATCGATCCCGACGGACCGGATTGCTACTGCGGCCAGCGCGGCTGCGTCGAGACCTTTCTCAGCGGTCCCGGACTGTCGGCGGCTTACCAGCGCCGTAGCGGTCGAATGTTGGATGGATCGGCGATCGTAGCCGCTGCGGTGAGTGGCGACGACTCTGCGGCAGCGGTCTTCGACGTCTATCTCGAACGATTCGGCCGCGCGCTCGCCAATGTGATCAACATTCTCGATCCGGATGCGGTGGTGCTCGGCGGAGGCATGTCGAACATCGACGCTTTGTACGGCCGCGGCGTCGAGCGAGTTGCCGCCTGTGTCTTCAGCGATGAGCTCGTCACGCCGATTCGACGGCACCAACTGGGAGATTCGGCCGGAGTGATCGGCGCGGCGATTCTCGGCGGCGGTACATGAGAAGGCTGCGCACTTGGTTGCAGAACCTCGCCCTCGGCGCGCTCGGCGTGGGGCTGGCTGTGGTGCTGGCAGAGGGGCTTGCTCGAGTCGTCTGGAGCGAACCTCCAGTGGCGACGGCTCCCGCCGAGCTCCCCGCCGGGCTCGAGGAAATTCGCGGTATGCGGGCGGTGCTGCGGCCGAATGTCCGCGCGATTCACAAGGGGGTCCTGTTCGAAACCAACAGCGCCGGCTTCCGCGATCGCGAGTACCCGAAGCAGAAGCCTCCTGGGACGACTCGCATCGTCTTGGTGGGCGACTCCTTCACGATGGCGCAGGGCGTGGCGATCGAGCACAGCTATGCCAACCGGCTCGAGGAAATGTTGGCCGACCATCCCGGCGGCCCGTACGAAGTTCTCAACCTCGGCGTTTCCGGTTTCGCGATCAATCAGGTCTTCAACCGGATGGTTCGCCTCGGCGCTGCCTACGATCCCGATCTGGTGGTCTACGGGCTCACCCTCAACGACATCGACGGGCCGCGCTACCGCGATCTGATCCATCGCTTCAGCTTCATTCAGCAGCGGGTTCGCTACGAGCGCTTTCGCGAGTCGCGCTCCCACCTCCTGCGGCTGGCCTGGCCGCGGCTGCAGAGCTTGCGCGAGCTCCTCGACCCGCCGCCCGACTCGTATCTCAACGAGCTTCTCGTCAATTACGCCGAGGACAGCCCGGCGTGGGCCGACTTCGTTCGAGCAATCGAGCGATTTGGCCGCACCCAGGAGCGGCTGCAGTTGCCGATCGTCGTGTTCATCCACAGTCAGCTCTTCTATTTGAACATGTTTCACCCGTTCAGCGGCATCTACGACCAGGTCGGGCGCGAAGCCGAGCGCGCAGGGTTGCGCGTGATCCAGACGTTCCCGGCCTTTCTCGGGGAAGACCCGCGCGCGGTCTGGGTAGCGCAGCACGACTTCCATCCGAACTCCCGCGGTCACGAGATTCTCGCCGAGGCGCTCTACGCCGGGTTGATCGAGCTGGCCGCCGGCGACCAGGATCGCTGGCCGGTGCCGATGCCGCCGCTCGGCACCGGGCGCCCAGGTCAGTAAAACGATGTTCGTTCGGGCGGTTTGACGATCGGCCGAATTTTCCCAGGTTCGAGGACCTTGCGATCTCGTTTTATATCGGCTAGGTCGCCGATATACCTTATGAAACTCGATCCGATCGACATAGAGATTCTCGAGCTCCTGCAGGACCACTGCAAGACGCCGCTCGCCAAGATTGGCGACCAGGTGGGGTTGTCGGCGCCGGCCGTCATCGAGCGCATCAAGAAGCTCGAGGAGGGGGGCGTGATCACCGGCTATGTGGCCACCCTGGACGCGCGCCGCCTCGGTCGGGACATCTCCGCCTTTATCGGTGTGATCGTCGACCAGCCGGTGGCGATCGATGACATCGAAAGTCAGATCGACGAGTGCGCCGACGTGCTCGAATGCCATCACGTGACCGGCGGCTACACCTTATTGTTGAAGATCAAGACGGCCAACACCCAGACGCTCGAGGAGCTGATTACCCAGCTGCGAGCGGTGCGCGGTGTCAGCCGGACCGAGACTCTGGTCATTCTGTCGACCCACAGGGAAGAGACCAGGCTGAACCTTTCGGCACCGCGGGTAGCGGAGCCGGACCGCGAACGGCGGGTTGCCAGCAGCGCCTCGCGCCGACCGCGGGTCATCAAAGCGACTCCGGAGGTTGCGCCATGATTAGACGCGACAAGAGTGGCGGTGGTCTGTACGACCCGTTCTTCGAGCACGATGCGTGCGGGGTTGGCTTCGTCGCCAACATCGACGGCACGCGTTCGCACGCCATCATTCAGCAGGGCCTGACGGTTCTCGAGAACCTGACGCATCGAGGTGCCTGCGGCTGCGATCCGGAAACCGGTGACGGCGCAGGGATGCTGATCCAGATCCCGGACGGCTTCCTGCGCAAGGTGTGTTCTCCGCTGGGGATCGAGTTGCCACCGGAAGGCGAGTACGGAGTCGGGCTGATCTTCCTGCCGCGCGACGAAGCGCAGCGAAGATTCTGCGAGGAGACCCTCGAGCGCGTCACCGAACAAGAGGGTTTCCGCTTCCTCGGCTGGCGCGACGTCGACGTCGACGAGAGCTACTGCGGCCCGCTGGCGCGCTCGACCGCGCCGCACCTGCGCCACGTGTTCGTCGCGCCGCGCGAGGCGCTCGACCGCGATTCGTTGGAGCGCAAGCTGTTCGTCATCCGCAAGCAGGCCGAGCGGCTGTGTTACGCCGAGAGCTCGGTCAGCGAGCTGTTCTACGTCGCCAGCCTTTCCTGCCGAACCCTCGTCTACAAGGGCCTCCTGCTGCCGGAACAGATTCCCGGATACTTCCCCGACCTGTGCGACGAGGATCTGGTGAGCTGCCTGGCGCTGGTGCACCAGAGGTTCAGCACCAACACCTTGCCGTCCTGGGATCGGGCGCAGCCGTTCCGCTACCTCGCCCACAACGGCGAGATCAACACTCTGCGCGGCAACATCAACTGGATGCACGCCCGCGAAGCGCGCTTCGAGACACCTCTATTCGACGACCCGACCAAGTTCTTCCCGGTAGTCGAGCCGGAGGGCAGCGACTCGGCGGTGTTCGACAACGCGCTCGAGCTGCTCGAGCACACCGGGCGTTCGCTGCCGCACGCCGTGATGATGATGATTCCGGAGGCCTGGCAGAACCACGAGTCGATGCCGGACGACAAGCGGGCCTTCTACGAGTACCACTCGTGCATGATGGAGCCGTGGGACGGCCCGGCTTCGATCGCCTTCACCGACGGCACGGTGATCGGCGCGGTGCTCGATCGCAACGGCCTGCGCCCGTCGCGCTACGTCGTCACCAAGGACGGTTTCGTCGTCATGGCGTCCGAGGTCGGCGTGCTCGAGATCGACCCCGCCAACGTGCTCTACAAGAACCGCCTGCAGCCCGGGCGCATGTTCCTGGTCGACACCGAGCAGGGACGCATCATCGAAGACGACGAGATCAAGCACGGGATGGCGACGGCGCACCCCTACGGGGCGTGGCTCGAGGACAATCTGGTGCGCCCGGCCGAGCTGCCCGAGTCGGCCAACGCCGAGTCGATCGAGGCGCGCGACGACCTGCTCACCGCGCAGCAGGTGTTCGGCTACAGCCTCGAAGACCTGCGCATCCTGTTGCGGCCGATGGCGGTCGACGGCCAGGAGCCGATCGGTTCGATGGGCAACGACACGCCGCTCGCGGTGCTGTCGAAGAAGTCGCAGCTGGTTTTCAACTACTTCAAGCAACTGTTCGCCCAGGTGACCAACCCGCCGATCGACCCGATCCGCGAGGACATCATCATGTCGACGGTGACGACGATCGGGCCGCAGGAGAACCTCTTCGAGACCACCCCCGAGCACTGCCGCCAGATGCGTCTCGAGACGCCGGTGTTGAGCAACGCCGAGCTCGGCAAGCTGCGCGACTGCACCCGTTCGGGGCTGCGCTCGGCGACCTTGCCGATGCTCTACGTCGCCGCCGAGGGCGGTGCCGGGTTGGAGCGCGCGCTCGAAGAGCTGTGCGACGCAGCGGTCGCGGCGATCGACGACGGCGCCACCATCCTCATCCTCTCCGATCGCGGCTTCGACGACACCAAGGCGCCGATCCCGAGCCTGCTGGCGTGTGGCGCGGTGCACCATCACCTGATCCGCGTCGGCAAGCGCATGTCGTGCGGCCTCGCCATCGAGACCGGCGAGGCGCGCGAGGTGATGCACTTCTGCCTGTTGCTCGGCTACGGCGCCGAGGCGATCAACCCGTACCTGGCCTTCGAGACTTTGTCGGGGATGATCGACGACGGACGCGTGCAGGGAGTCGACAAGGCAAAGGCCGCCAAGAACTACGTCAAGGCTCTCAACAAGGGCATGCTGAAGGTCGCCTCGAAGATGGGGATCTCGACCCTGCAGAGCTACCGCGGGGCGCAGATCTTCGAATGCGTCGGGCTCAACCACGACGTCATCGACAAGTACTTCAGCTGGACGCCGTCGCGCATCGAAGGGGTCGGTCTCGACGCGATCGCCCGCGAATCGGGCGAGCGTCACCACTACGCGTTCGGTGTCTCGCCGTCCCTCGACGGCGAGCTGGTGGTCGGCGGGCAGTACCAGTGGCGCCGCCGCGGCGAATACCACATGTACAACCCCGAGAGCATCGCCAAGCTGCAGCACTCGGTGCGCTCCGGCAACTACCAGATGTTCAAGCAGTACAGCGCGCTCGCCAACGACGGTTCGCGCGAGCTGGCAACCTTGCGCGGCATGCTCAAGTTCAAGCAGCGCGAGGCGATTCCGATCGACGAAGTCGAGCCGGCTTCGCAGATCGTCAAGCGGTTCAAGACCGGCGCCATGTCGCTCGGCTCGATCAGCCGCGAGGCGCACGAGACTCTCGCCATCGCCATGAACCGCATCGGCGGCAGGTCGAATACCGGCGAAGGCGGCGAGGATACGGTTCGCTTCAAGCCCGACGAAAACGGCGACCTGCGCCGCAGCTCGATCAAGCAGGTTGCGTCCGGGCGCTTCGGAGTCACCAGCAACTACCTGGTCAACAGCGACGAGATCCAGATCAAGATGGCGCAGGGCGCCAAGCCCGGCGAGGGCGGCCAGCTGCCCGGACACAAGGTCGACGAGTACATCGCCAAGATCCGCCACTCGACGCCCGGCGTCGGGCTGATCTCGCCGCCGCCGCACCACGACATCTACTCGATCGAGGATCTGTCGCAGCTCATCCACGACCTCAAGAACGCCAACAACCGGGCTCGTATCAGCGTCAAGCTGGTTGCCGAGATCGGCGTCGGCACGGTGGCCGCGGGTGTCTCCAAGGGTAAGGCCGACGTCGTGCTGATCAGCGGCCACGACGGCGGCACCGGGGCTTCGCCGCAGACTTCGATCAAGCACGCCGGCTTGCCGTGGGAGCTCGGTCTCGCCGAGACGCAACAGGTGCTGGTCGAGAACGACCTGCGCGGACGAATTTGCGTCGAGACCGACGGCCAGCTCAAGACCGGCCGCGACGTCGTCATCGCCGCGCTGCTCGGCGCCGAGGAGTACGGCTTCGCCAGCTCGGCGCTGGTGGCCGAGGGCTGCATCATGATGCGGGTCTGCCACCTCAACACCTGCCCGGTCGGCATCGCCACCCAGGACGAGCGGCTGCGCAAGAAGTTTGCCGGCAAGCCCGAGCACGTCGTCAACTTCATGATGTTCATCGCCGAAGAGGTGCGCGAGCTGATGGCCGAGCTCGGCTTCCGCACCATCGACGAGATGGTCGGCCGGGTCGACGTGCTCGACGCGGTCGAGGCGGTCGATCACTGGAAGGCGAAGGGCATCGACTTGTCGAAGATCCTGCACCGACCGGATGTGGGCGACGACATCGCCACCCATTGCGTCGAGGAGCAGGACCACGGCCTCGACAAGGCACTCGACAATCGACTCATCGAGCTCGCCCGCGATGCAATCGACAACCGCAAGCCGGTCGAGATCGAGATGGAGATCCGCAACATCAATCGCACCGTGTGCACCATGCTGTCGGCGGAGATCTCGCGGCGCTGGGGCGAGGAGGGCCTGCCCGAGGGCACCATCTCGCTCAACTTCCACGGCACCGGCGGGCAGAGCTTCGGCGCCTTCATGGCGTCGGGAATCTCGGTCCACCTGGTCGGCGACGCCAACGACTACTTCGGCAAGGGCATGTCTGCCGGACGCATCGTCATCGTGCCGCCGGCGGAGGCGACCTTCGTTCCCGAGGAGAACAGCATCGTCGGCAACGTCGCGCTGTACGGCGCCACCGGCGGCGAGGTCTTCCTGCGCGGCATGGCGGGAGAGCGGTTCGGCGTTCGCAACAGCGGCGCGGTCGCCGTCGTCGAAGGAGTCGGCGACCACGGCTGCGAGTACATGACCGGCGGCCGGGTGGTCGTTCTCGGCGCCGCCGGGCGCAACTTCGCCGCCGGCATGAGCGGTGGAATCGCCTACGTCCTCGACGAGGACTCGAGCTTCGCCACTCGCTGCAACATGGGCATGGTGACGCTCGGACCGGTCGAGGGCGAGGAAGAAGCGTTTCTCAAGGGGCTGATCGAGAAGCACCGCGTGCTCACCGACAGTGCCGTCGCCGATCGATTGCTGTCGGCGTGGTCGGAGTCGGCCGCCAAGTTCGTGCGCGTCATGCCGATCGACTACGCCAGGGTTCTCGCCGAGCGCGAGCGGGCGACGGCTACGGCCGAAGAGCGGGCGACTGCCTGAGTGACACCAGCGAAGACGGAAGAACTGAGACTATGGGTAAGGTAACTGGATTTCTCGAAATCGATCGGGCGATACCGGCGCGTCGGCCGGTCGAGGATCGCCTCAAGGACTGGCGCGAGCTCGAGGGCAAGTGGTCGGACGAAAAGCTGCAGGACCAGGGCGCGCGCTGCATGGATTGCGGCATTCCGTTCTGTCACACCGGCTGTCCGCTGGGGAACATCATCCCCGACTGGAACGACCTGATCTACCGCGGTCGCTGGGAAGACGCGATCGAGCGCCTGCACTCGACCAATAACTTTCCCGAGTTCACCGGACGCATCTGCCCGGCCCCGTGTGAAGAAGCCTGCGTGCTCAACATCAACAACGATCCGGTCACGATCAAGCTGATCGAGAAGCAGACCATCGATCACGCGCTCGGCGCCGGTTGGGTGAAGCCCCAGGTGTCGCCGACCAAGACCGGCAAGAAAGTGGCGGTCGTCGGCTCCGGTCCGGCCGGGCTCGCCTGCGCCCAGCAGTTGGCGCGCGCCGGTCACGACGTCACCGTGTACGAGCGCGCCGACCGCGTCGGCGGCTTGCTGCGCTACGGCATTCCCGACTTCAAGATGGAGAAGCACCTTATCGACTTCCGCATGAAGCAGATGGAAGCCGAAGGGGTGACCTTTCGCGCCGGCACCAACGTCGGTGTCGACGTCACCACCGACGAGCTGCGCGATCAGTTCGATGCGATCGTCATTGCCGCGGGCTCGACCAAGCCGCGCGATCTGCCGATTCCCGGGCGCGAGCTCGACGGCGTCCACTTCGCGATGGATTTCCTGCCGCAGCAAAACAAGGTGGTGGCGGGCGACCGCGTTCCCGAGCAGATCCTGGCGACCGGTAAGCACGTCATCATCCTCGGCGGCGGCGACACCGGTTCGGACTGTCTAGGCACGTCGAACCGCCAGGGCGCCAAGTCGGTACATCAGTTCGAGCTGATGCCGCAGCCGCCCGACGGTCGCACCGAGCACATGCCGTGGCCGTACTGGCCGATGATCATGCGCACCTCGAGCTCGCACGAGGAGGGGGTGGTCCGCGACTGGAGCATCAATACCAAGTCGTTCTCGGGCGAGGGCGGCAAGGTTCAGAAGCTGCACGGAATTCGCCTAGAGTGGCAGACCGACGCGAACGGACGCCCCAGCAAGATGGTCGAGGTGCCCGGCAGCGAGTTCGAGATGGACGCCGATCTGGTCCTGCTGGCGCTCGGCTTCGTCGGGCCGGAAGAGGGCGGACCGATCACCGATCTCAGCCTCGAGCTCGACCAGCGCGGCAACATCGTCGCCGACGACCGCTACATGAGCAGCACCGACGGCGTCTTCGCATGCGGCGACGCGCGGCGCGGCCAGTCGCTCGTGGTGTGGGCGATCTGGGAAGGGCGCGAGTGCGCCCGCGGTGTCGATCAGTACCTGATGGGCACGACCGATCTGCCGGCGAGCCCGCAGCTGTTCAACGCTCGCTGAGCGGTACCCGCACCGCGGAGGAGAATCGAAGCGGGCGCCCGGCCCTCGGCCGGGCGCCCGCTTCGCAGGTTTCAGCCGCGCGCGGCGGCGGCGCCGCGGCTCTTGGCGCGGCCCGAGGCCGGCTTGCCGCCGCGTGGGGTGGCGTGGTTGCCGCCGGCGCGGCTGCGGCGACGGCGTCGCGAGCGCGGTCTGCGGCTCTCCGCGGGACTGTGCTCGGCCGGGCGAGGGCGGCTGCGGCGGGTTGCCGGGGCGGGGGAGGTAGCGGCTTGTGCGGTTGCCTCGGCGTGGGCACGCGGTGCCCGGCCGACGCGATCGATCGACTTCTTGGTCAGCTTCTCGATCGATCGCAGGTAGGGCTGCTCGTCGCTGGCGCAGAACGACAGCGCAGTGCCGGTCTCACCGGCGCGCCCGGTGCGGCCGATGCGGTGCACGTACACCTCGGGCTCGTTGGGTAGGTCGTAGTTGATCACCAGCGGCAGCTGTTTGATGTCGAGGCCGCGCGAGGCGAGATCGGTGGCGACGACGACCCGAATCGTGCCGCGCTTGAAGGCGGCCAATGCCGATTCGCGGGCCGACTGCGACTTGTTGCCGTGGATCGCGGCGGCGCCGATACCGGCGCGCTCGAGCTGCCGCACGACCTTGTTGGCGCCGTGCTTGGTGCGGGTGAAGACGAGGGTCTGCTCGTTGCCCGCTGCCGACAGCAGCGAGACCAGCAACTCGGTCTTCTGTTTCTTCTCGACGAAGTGCACGCGCTGTTCGATCGGGCCGCGCGGCGACGAGATCGGGTCGACGGCCACCCGTTGCGGTCGGTCGAGGAACTGTTTCGACAGGTTTGCCACCTCGGTCGGCATGGTGGCCGAGAACAGCAGGGTCTGCCGCTTGCTCGGCAACGCGCCGAGGATCTTGCGCACGTCGTGGATGAACCCCATGTCGAGCATGCGGTCGGCCTCGTCGAGCACGACGACCTCGACCTGGCTCAGTGACAAAGCCTTGTCGGCGAGCAGATCGAGCAGTCGTCCCGGCGTGGCGACGAGGATCGCTGGAGGCTTGGCGAGGGCCCGCACCTGGGGCCCTTTCTTGACACCGCCGAAGACGACGGTCGAGCGCAGCCGGGTGCCGCGGGCGAAGGTCGAGAAGCTGTCCTCGATTTGCGCCGCCAGCTCGCGGGTCGGCGCCAGCACCAGGGTGTGGATGTAGGGCCGTCCCTCCTGCTTGTTGCCGAGCAGTCGCTGCAGGATCGGCAGGGCGAAGGCCGCGGTCTTGCCGGTTCCGGTCTGGGCGCAGCCGATCAGGTCGTTGCCGTCGAGCACTTTCGGGATGGCCGCCTGCTGGATCGGGGTCGGGGTGCGGTAGCCCGCGCGTCGCAGGTTCTCGCGCAGCGGGCGGGCCAGCGCGAAGCCGTCGAAGCCATCGTCGCGCGTGCCCTGGTCGGTGGTGTTCGTTTGGTCTTGCATGAAAATCTTCTTTCTACTCGTAGAGTGTCGTTGTCGACGAGGCTGTTCGTTCGTCCTCACGGGGAGGGGGCGAAGGCTGAATGCCTGCGCATGCGTGGACGCCCGGAGGGCGTCCGCTACTTTGCCTGCTGAGCAGATCTCGTCTTTTGGGCTCTGCGCCGCATCGGCGCATCATGCCTCACCCTCTGGACATGTATCTGCAAGCATCCCGAAGTGGGAGAGGGCGATTGTCACCAGCCGGGTCGTCTTACCTCGCGGCGGGTGGTTTGCTTGACGAGACTATGGCACGGCGGCCCTCCCTCCGCAAGCGCGGCTTGCCGCGCCCCGCAATTGGGTGCCAACCGTGTGCACTGCGGCGGCGCGGTGCTATGAGCTTTGGCCGACGATGATGCGAGCGATGCGGGGAGAAATCGAACGATGACGGCGGCGATGATCGCCGCCAACGTGGGTGCCTTGGCGACCACCTTGCTCGGCGGGCTGGGGTTGTTCGCACCGATGCGCGCCGCGCGCTTCACCAGTATGTCTCCGGTCGGGGCGACGGGGGTCTCGGAAATCCGCGCGACCTACGGCGGCCTGTTCGCTGCGCTCGGTGTCGCCTGTCTGATCTCGCAATCGCCTGCGTTCTTCACCGTCGTCGGCATCGGTTGGGTGGGCGCCGCCTGCGGGCGCGCGTGGTCGGTCGCGATCGACCGCAACACTGCTGCCGACAACCTCGGCGGAATCGTCTTCGAACTCGCCATCGGGTTGTCGTTGTTGGCACCTCGATTGTGAAGCGGGGTCGCTGGCGGCGACACGTTCGCATCGGGCCAGCCGATGCGGTACCCTCCGCACACTGGTTGATGAGGGGAGGAGCGGTGATGGGAGACGATCAGGCGCGAGACCTGGACACTCGCCTTTTCTCGATCGCGGAAGTCAACGAGCTGATTCCGCGCTTGGAGCTGATCATGGAACGCCTGCAGTTTCGCGCGGTCGAGTTGCGCGAGTCCCTGCAGGACCTGGCCGACGAAACCGGACGGCCGGCGTCCGATCTCGAAGTTGCGCACCTGTTGCAACGCTGGCCGGACAAGCGCGAGCTGCTCGAGGATCTGCAGAATCTGGTGGCCCAGATCGACGACTGCGGCGGTCAGTTCAAGGGGCTCGATCTGGGTCTGGTCGACTTTCCGGCCGAGATCGACGGCGAGATCGCTCTGCTCTGCTGGCAGTACGGCGAGAAGGAAGTGCACCACTGGCACTCGCTGGAAAGCGGTTTCTCGGGACGCAAGCCGTTGCCCGCGGAACGCGAAGTCTACCTGCAGTAGCAGCGCCGTGTCGTTCAGCCGCCAAGCACCGCGCGGCTGCCCGCCGCCCGGTGTCGCCTCGGCCGAGCTCGGAAGGTCCTGCGTGTCATGACCGTTCCCGGCGAATGTTGGGACGTCGACGAGCTGCGCGGTCAGCGCAGGAAGATCCCCGCAGGCCCGGGGGTCTATGTGTTCGTCGGCGGCGACGGTGTGCCCGTCTACGTTGGCAAGAGCGTCAACCTGCGGTCGCGATTGGCGAGCTACCTGGGATCGGGCGACCGCCGGCGTAAGGAGTCGCGCATCGCGCAGGCGGCGGAGTCGGTTCATCTCGAACCGGCAGGCTCGGAGTTCGCGGCGTTGTTGCGCGAGCTCGAGCTGATCCAGCGCTTTCGCCCGCGGCTCAACCGCCGCATGAAGTCGCCGCAGCGCTACGTCTTCGTCGGCCTCAGCTACGCCGCGGAGTTCCCCTCGGTTTCGGTTTCCAACGAATGCGAGGACGAGGCGCGCCGCTACCTCGGACCGTTCGTCCAGCGTCGCCGCATCGAGAAGGTCGTCGAGGATCTCAACGACGCTTTCGCGCTGCGCACCTGCGAGCCTCTCGCCGACGAGGTTTGTTGGCGCGGCCAGATGCGGCGCTGTAGCCAACCCTGCATCGGCGCAGTCTCTGCGGGTGAGTACGGCCGCTCGCTGTTGCTGGTGCGCGAGGCCCTCGCCGGGCGGCGCAGCTCGGCGCTGAAGCGCCTGCGCGAGGTACGCAACCAGCACTCGCAAGCGGAGCGGTTCGAAGCGGCCGGCCGCGCCCAGCAGCGCATCGAAGTGCTCGAACGGATCGGCAAGGTGCTCTACGCGAGCGCGTTGCACGACGGCGACGCGCTGATCGCCCTGCCGGCAGTCGAGCCCGGGGTGGTCGACGCCTGGGCGGTGCGCGGCGGCGGAATCGTCGCCTCGCGCCGACTGTCCGGCGACGAGGCCGCCGCGCCGTATCTCGACCTGCGTCGCGCGATGGCGAGTGCGGCGCCTGTCAGTCCCGTCGCCAAACAGGAGGTCGACCAGCGCTGCATCGTACACGCCTGGCTGCGGCGACACCGCGACGAGCCCGGCGTGGTCCCGGTGCAGGGCAAGCGCGAAGCCGAGATTCGCGACGATTTCGCGGCGGCGGTGTCGGACGCCTTGCGAGCGCAGGGGATGCTCGCGGCGCCGCGGCCGGAGCCTGCGGCGGCGCAGCCGACGGCGTAGGCGGGGAGCGGGCGGGTTGCGGCACCCGAATTCCGTCCCCCCTTACCAAGGGGGGACTTCAGGGGGGGCAACCGGGATGCCGTTGGACCGAGATGAGACGCCTGGCGGCGTGGCGTGACCTCCCCCTAACCCCCTCCTTGGTAAGGAGGGGGGATTTGAGGGGCGCGTGCTTCGGCCGCTGCCCGCCAATCGAGCTGACCCACCACCGCGCTGCGGCGCGGGTTGACGCTCCGCAGTTGCGTGACTAAGGCTCGAGGGTTGAATTTGCCGCTTGGCAGATCGTCGAAGAGGATCGTTGACGACCGGTCCGAGCATTCGACGACGGAAGGGGATTCATGGAGCAAGGCGCCGTAACCAACGAAGAAATCAAGGAATCTTCAGCGTTCGTCTACCGACTGCGGGAAGAGGTGGGCAAGGTCATCGTCGGCCAGCGCTACGTCATCGACCGCTTGCTGATCGGCCTGCTGTCGAACGGCCACGTGCTGCTCGAGGGGGTGCCGGGGCTGGCCAAGACGACCTCGGTGAAGACGCTGGCGGACACGATCCACGCAACCTTCCGCCGCATTCAGTTCACGCCGGACCTTTTGCCGGCGGATCTCATCGGCACGCTGATCTACAACCCGCGCGACGGAGAGTTCACCACCAAGAAGGGGCCGGTGTTCGCCAACATCATCCTCGCCGACGAGATCAACCGCGCGCCGGCCAAGGTGCAGAGCGCTCTGCTCGAGGCGATGCAGGAGCGTCAGGTGACGATCGGCGACGAGACCTTCGACCTGCCGTCTCCCTTTCTCGTGCTGGCGACGCAGAACCCGATCGAGCAGGAGGGGACCTACCCGTTGCCCGAGGCGCAGGTCGACCGCTTCATGCTCAAGCTGTCGGTCGACTACCCGACCCGCGAAGAAGAGCGATTGATCCTCGACCGCATGGCCTCGACCCAGGCGGCGCCGTCGGTCTCCGCGATCGTCTCGCCGGAGGACATCCTCGCCGCGCGCAAGCACGTCGACTCGGTTTACATCGACGACAAGGTCAAGGACTACATCATCGATCTGGTCATAGCGACGCGCGACCCCAAGGCGTTCGGCCTCGACCTGGCGCCGTTGATCCAGTACGGCGGATCGCCGCGGGCGACGTTGTTCCTGACGCTGGCCGCGAAGGCACAGGCGTTCATCGACGGGCGGGCCTACGTGACTCCGCAGGACGTCAAGACGATCGGCGCCGACGTGCTGCGCCACCGGGTGACCGTCTCCTACGAGGCGGAGGCCGAGGAAGTCACCTCCGACGAGATCGTGCGCCGCATCTTCGACGGCGTGCCGGTGCCGTAGAGTTTCGTCGAGTCGTGCGGCTACTTCCGCGGCTGATCCGGGGCGCCGGTTCGCGGCCGGAGCGCGCCACTGGTGATTGAGCGATGCTGAGCAGCGAACAAATCAAGGCGATCCGTCGCATCCAGATCCGCACCAGTCACCTGGTGAGCGACCTGTTCGGCGGACAGTACCAGAGCGTATTCAAGGGCCGCGGCATGGAGTTCGCCGAGGTTCGCCAGTACCTGCCGGGAGACGACGTTCGCGCCATCGATTGGAACGTCACCGCGCGCACCGGCGTGCCGCACGTCAAGCGCTTCACCGAAGAGCGCGAGCTGACGGTGATGCTGGTGGTCGACGTCAGCGGCTCGACCCACTTCGGCTCGCGCTCGCAGCTCAAGCAGGAGCTCGCCGCCGAGCTCGCGGCACTCCTGGCCTTCTCGGCGATTTCCAACAACGACAAGGTCGGCCTGGTGATCTTCACCGATCGCGTCGAGCTCTCGCTGCCGCCGCGCAAGGGGACGCGTCACGTGCTTCGCGTGGTGCGCGAGATCCTCAACCACCAGCCACAGGGGCTCGGCACCGACATTCCGCTGGCCCTCGACCACCTCAATCGCGTCGCCGCCAAGCGCTGCGTCGTCTTCTTGCTGTCGGACTTCCTCCAGCCCAACCTCAAACGCGCGCTGCGCATCGCCAGGCGGCGCCACGATCTGATCGGCGTCGTCCTCGAAGATCCGCGCGAGCGCGACCTCGAAAGCGCCGGCCTGGTCGCGCTGCAGGACGCCGAGAGCGGAGGGCGTGTTCTCGTCGACACCTCCGATGGCGCGGTGCGCGAGTCGTTTCGCAAGCAGCAGCGGCAGCGTTGCGAGGAGCGCGATCGCCTGCTGCGCGCGGTCGACGTCGACTCGATTCACGTTCGCACCGACCAGCCGTACACCCGGGAGCTGCTGCGCTTCTTCCGGGCGCGGCAGTAGGCGAGGGCGCAACTGGTGCGGCGCAACGGGACAACAGGGACGGCGGGTTTGTGGGCTCTGCTCGCGCTCGCCCTGACCGCGACGGCACCGGTGGCGGCCGACGACGAGCTGCCGCTGCGGGTGACGACCCGGGTCGAGCCCGAATCGGTGCGCATCGGTGTGCCGTTCCGCTACTTCGTGCGGGTCGAGACGCGCGGCGAGGCGGAGGTGGTGCTTCCGTTGCTGGTTGGTCAGATCGGCGAGTTCCTGATCCGCGACTACGGCGAGACGGCGCAGCCGGGCGGCGATTCGGTCACCGAGCGCTGGTACGAGCTGGTGGGCTACACGGTCGGCGACCAGCTGGTGGAGGGCGGCGAGCTCGCCTACCGGGTTCCCGGAAGCGAGCTGCAGCCACTGGAGATTCCCGACGCCGTCATCACCGTCGAGAGCCTGCTCGACGATCAGGCGAATCCCGCCACCGTCGACGTCCGCGACATTAAACGTCCGGTCGGCGTGCCGCGCGACTACTCCGCCTGGTGGATCGTCGCTGGCGCGAGTCTCGCCGCTCTCGGTCTGTTGGTCGGCGTGCTGTGGTGGCTGCGCCGGCGCGAGGCGGTGGCGTCCGCTGTCGTCGAGCGCCCGGCGCACGAGATCGCCCTCGAGGCTCTCAATCGCCTGCGCCGCAGCCATCTGCTCGAAGACGGCCAGCAGCCGGAGTACTACGTGCGGCTGTCGGCGATCGTCCGCGAGTACGTCGAGCGGCGCTTCACCCTGCGGGCGCCGGAGATGACGACCCAGGAGTTCTTGCAGGCGGCGCAATCGAACCGCGACCTGCCGGGGCGCTATCGCAGCAGCCTGGGGGAGTTCCTCAGCGAGGCCGACTTGGTCAAGTTCGCGCGGCACGTGCCCACCGTGCAGCAGGGCGAGCGCGCCTACGAGGCGGCGCGCGAGTTCGTCACCGAGACCTCGCGTTCTTCCGAGGAGAGCGATGCGGCTGCATGACCCCTGGGCGCTGTTGCTGCTCGCGCTGGTGCCGCTGGTGTGGCGCCTCGGCCGATCGGCGACGCCGGCGCTGCGCTTCTCGTCGGTCGGCTTCTTCGCCGGCATCGACCCCGGTCGGCGGGCGCGATGGCGACGCTGGCTGCCGATCGCCCGCGCCGTGGCGTTCGCGCTGCTGGTAGTCGCGCTGGCGCGGCCGCAGATGGGCGACGAGCAGACCCGAGTGCGCGCCGAGGGGATCGACATCATGCTCGCCGTCGACCTGTCGAGCTCGATGCTCGCCGAAGATTTCACCAACGACGCCGGCGACCCTGCGAATCGCCTCGAGGCGGTCAAAGAGGTCGTGCAGTCGTTCGTCGACGGCAGGAGCGGCGATCGCATTGGACTGGTCCTGTTCGCGGCGCGACCCTATCTGCAGTCGCCGCTGACCCTCGACCACGGTTGGCTGTTGAACAACCTGTCGCGCGCCGAGGTCGGGCTGATCGAGGACGGAACCGCCGTCGGATCGGCCCTGGCGACGGCGGTCAACGGCCTCGAGGGATCCGATTCGGAGAGCAAGGTGGTGATCCTGCTCACCGACGGCCAGAACAACGCCGGTCGCGTGTCGCCGGAGATGGCGGCCGAGGCGGCGGCGACGCTCGGCTACAAGGTCTACACCATCGGCGCCGGCACCAAGGGGGTCGCCCGCTATCCGCAGATCGATTTCTTCGGCAACAAGCGCTACGTGCCGATGCCGGTCGACATCGACGAGAAGACGCTGCGCGCGATCGCCGCGGAGACCGGCGGGCGTTACTTCCGGGCGACCGATACCGAGAGCCTGCGACACATCTACGCCGGGATCGATCAGTTGGAGAAGACCGAGCAGGAGGGCTTGCTCTACCTCGACTACCACGAGCTCTATCCGTGGCTGGCCCTGGCTGCCTTCGCCTTGCTGGCCGGCGAGGCGGTGCTCGCCGAAACCTGGCTGAGGGTGTTGCCGTGAGCCGGGCGGGAGCGGTGTGATGCAGTGGCGTGAGCCCGACTTCCTATGGTTGAGCGGTTTGGTCGTATTGCTCGGCGCGGTGCTGGCGCTTGCCCTGCGCGGCCGGGTGCGCGCTCTCGAACGTTTCGTCGACGCCGATCTCGGCCGTCGTCTCGCGGTGGGCTCGAGTGCGGCGCGCCGCATCGCCTGCGTTGCGTTGCGGCTGGCTGCCCTGTTGCTGGTGGTGGTCGCGCTGGCCGGCCCGAAGTGGGGCTTTCACTGGGAAGAAGTGCGGCGCGAGGGGATCGATCTGCTGGTGGCGCTCGACACCTCGCGCAGCATGCTGGCGACCGACGTCAAGCCGAATCGACTGGAGCGGGCCAAGCTCGCCGTGCTCGACCTGCTGCCGCGCCTGCGCGGTGATCGCATCGGGCTCGTCGCCTATGCCGGCACTGCGTTTCTCGAGGCGCCGCTGACCTTGGACTACGCCGCCTTCGCGCGCTCGCTGCGCGCGCTCCAGGTCGGCATCATCCCGCGCGGCGGAACCTCGCTGAGCCGCGCCATCGAAACCAGTCTCGAAGCGTTCGAAGCGCGCCAGGGCAAGTACGAAGCGCTGATTCTGATCACCGACGGCGAGGATCACGAGGGCGACGCGCTCGACGCCGCAACGCTCGCCGCCGAGCGCGGGGTGAGGATCTACACGGTCGGCATCGGTACCCCGGAGGGCGAGCTGTTGCCGCTGCCCGGCGCGACCGCCGGCTACGTCAAGGATCGCAAGGGACAAGTCGTCAAGTCGCGACTGAACGAGGAACTGCTGCGCGACATCGCGCTCGACACCGGCGGAGCGTACGTGCGTGGTCTCGGCCCGCAACTCGGTCTCGACGAGGTGTTCGACCAGCACATCGCCAAGATGGAGCGGCGCGAGGTCGACAGTGGGCTCGAGCGGCGCTTCGAGCATCGCTTTCAGCTGCCGCTGCTGCTGGCGTTGGTCCTGTTGCTGGTCGAGGCCCTGATCGGCGAGCGACCGGGGCGGGCGCGCGGCTGGTTGGCGAGGTTGAGCCGCAACCGCGCCGCGGCTTCCGCCTCGATCCTCTGGCTCGCCGTCGCGTTCGCCGAACCGGTACCAGCCGGCCTGCTCGACTTCGAGGACCATCCCATCAACCAGGGCGTCGAAGCGTTCGAGCGGGGCGACTACGAGGCAGCGGTCGAAACCTTTGGCGACGCTCTGGTGGAGTCGCCGGCCGATCCCCAGCTGCAGTTCGACCTCGGCGCCGCGCTGTACAAGCAGGGGCGCTACGAGGAGGCGATCGCGACGCTCGAGAAAGCGGCGACCGAGGGCGGCGAGAAATGGGCCGCGCCGGCCAACTACAACCTCGGCAACGCCTACTACCGCGCCGGCGCGGAGACCGAAGGCGAGCAACCACAGCAGACACTCGAGCGCTGGGCGCAGGCGCTTTTGGCCTACCGGCGCGCGCTCGCCGTCGATCCGGCCGACGAAGATGCCCAGTTCAATCACGAGCTGGTGCAGAAGCGAATCGACGAGCTGCGCCAGCGTCTCGAGGACGAGCAGCAGGAAGAGCAGGAACAGGAACAACAGCCCGACGGCGACCAGCAGCAGGAGCAGGAGGAGCAGTCGGACGGCGAGCAGGAAGAGGGCGAAGAGCAGCAGGAGTCCGAGCAGGGCGAGCAGGAGCGACAGCAGGAGCAGGGTGAGCAGGAGCAGGGCGAGCAGCAGCAAGACGACTCGCAACAGCCCGACTCCGAGGCAGGAGAGGAGCAGCCACAGCCCGAGGAGTCCGAGGCCGGGGAGCAGGACGAGGAGGCGGCCGACGACGCTGCCGAGCAGCAGCCGCAAGACGAGCAGCCGGCCGACGAGCCGCAGCAGGAGGAGCAGCCGGCGGCGCAGGGCGGCGGCGAGGCGACGGCGTCCGACGAAGAGCGAGCCGCGGAGGAGCAGGCCGCCCAGGCGGTGCTCGACACGGCGCGCGAGGAAGAGCTCGGTCCGCAGGACATCGAGCGCCGCACCGGCGTTGCCGGTGTCGGCGATCCGATGCAGGATTGGTAGTCATGCCGAGAGCCCCGATTGCACCGCGACGGGCGCTCGTCGCGCTCATCGTTGCGCTGGCGCTGAGCGCGCCAGCGGTCGCGTCATCGCAGAGCATCAGCGCGACCGTCGACCGAACGCGTCTGGCGGTCGGCGAAGCGACGATTCTCTCGGTTCAGGTGATCGGTGCTCAGGGGGCGGCGGCACCGCAGGTGGCGATGGCGGACTGGGAAGTGCGCTATGCCGGGCCGTCGACCGAGGTTCGCTTCGAGAACGGCGTCACCACCAGCAGCGTCACCCATCGCTACCAATTGCTTGCGCAGAAAGCCGGGTCGTTCACCTTCGGCCCGTACACGGTCGAGGTCGACGGCAAGACCCTGAGCAGCCAACCGATTGCGATCGAGGTCGTGCCGCGCGGCAGCGAGCCGGTCCAGTCCGGGCGCCCGCAGCTGGTGCTCGACGCCCGCGTCGGCGACACCGAGCCGTGGGTCGGCGAAAGAGTCCCGCTGACGATCCGCCTCTTGATCCCGTCGGGAACCCGCGTCGACAATCTGCAGTTTCCGCAAGTGCACGGCGAGCACGTGGTCGCCGGCGCGATGCCGCAGCCGGCCCAGCGCGACGAGCACATCAATGGGATGGCGTTTCGCGTGCTCTACTTCGAGACCCACCTGACGCCGCTCGTCGCCGGCGAAAGGGCGGTGACGGTTTCGATGGACCTCAGCGTGCTCGAGCAGGCCCGCCGCAATCGGCAGCGAGGTTTGTTCGGGATGCTGGGGGGATTCTCACAGCGGCGACCCGTCGAGTTGCGCAGCGAGCCGTTGCTTCTTCGAGCCCGTGCACTGCCGGCCGAGGGGCGCCCGCCGGGTTTCTCCGGCGCAGTGGGCTCGTTCAACATGCAGGTGGCGGCCTCGCCGACCGAGCTCGCCGCCGGTGACCCGGTAACCGTGCGCGTGGTGGTTCGCGGTGCCGGCGATCTCAGCAAGCTGCAGCCGCCGCGCTACCAGGCGAGCGACGAGCTGCGCGCCTACGACCCGCTGCCACTCGCCGACCTCGGCGGAGATGCCAAGGGCATCGAGCAGGTGGTGATTCCGCAGCAGCCGGGTGTGGTCGAGCTGCCGGCTCTGCAGCTGTCCTTTTTCGATCCCGAAGCCGAGGCCTACCGCACCATCCGCCGGCGCCCGCGCCCGCTGCAGGTGGCAGAGTCGGCGACCGCCCAGGCGGCGGTGGTCGCCGGCGGCGAGCAGGGGCGCGCCGAGAAGGTGCAGGGCCCGCTCGGACGCGACATCGTGTTCATCAAGCGCGCGCCGGGCTCCTGGTCGGAGGTCGGCCGCAGTTGGTGGGGCTCGTGGGCGCTGTGGTTGGTGCACCTGGCACCGGCGCTCGCCGTCGCCGGCTTGTGGTGGCGGTCGCGCCGGGCGGGCGCGCTCGCTGCCAATCCCAAGTTGCGCCGCTTTCGCGAGGCCGAGGCCAAGGCGCGGGCGGCGCTCGCCGGCCTGGATGCGAGCGACGGCGGCTTCGTCGACCGGTTGCACGACGCGATCGGCGAGTACCTCGGAGCCAAACTGGACCTCCCCCCTGGCGCGATCGAGGGCGAGAGAGTGGCGAGCGCCCTCGCCGAAGCCGGTTGCGCACACGACGTCTGCGAGCAGGCGCGCGCGTTCTTCGCCGATCTCGAGGCCCTGCGCTACGCCCCGGGCGGCGCTGACGATGCGGTACGGCGCGGGCTACTGGCGCGCGCCGAGACGATCGTCGCGGCGCTGGCGAAACGGCGCGACCTCGAGAGCGGGCTCGCCGCGGCGGCGAAGCTGGCGCTGGTTGCGGTGATCAGCCTGACGGCCGTCGGCCCGTCGCACGCCGACGTGGTCAGCGAGGCCGCCCCGGAAGCGGCGTTCTTCGCCGGCAACGAGGCCTACGCCGGCGGCGACTACGGACGGGCGGTGGAGCGCTACCGCGAGGCGCTCGCCCTCGGAGTCGAGAGCGGCGCGCTTCACTTCAATCTCGGCAACGCGCATTTCAAGCGTGGCGAAATGGCGCTTGCCGTAGCCAGCTATCTGCGTGCCCGGCGCTTGCTGCCGCGCGACCCCGACGTCGCCGCCAACCTCTCGTTCGCCGAAGAGTCGCTCGAGCTCCCGGCGGAGGCGGATCCATTGTGGCGGCGGGCGGTGTTTGCGCTCGCCTACCGGGCCAGTGCCGTCGAGCTGGCGACTTTGTTGTCTGTGGCGTGGTGGAGTCTCTGCGCCGTTTGCGCGGCGATGCTGTTGCTGCCTGGGCGGCGCGACGCGCTGCGCTGGCCGCTGGCGATCTCGGCGCTGCTGGCGCTGATCGCCTTCGCCAACTTCGCCTACCGCGGCCAGTCGCTCGAGCTGTGGCGGGACGCGGTGGTCGCCGCGGCGAACGACGTGGTGGTTCGCTTCGAGCCGGCCGCCGACGGTACCGAGCACTTCACGGCGCCGGTGGGCAGCCGGCTGACGGTACACGAGCGGCGCGAGGGATGGGCGCTGGTGTCGCGCCGCGACGGCCGGCGCGGCTGGTTGCGAGAAGACCAGATCGTTCGTCTGCGCTGAGGCGTAGGGCCCCGCGTGTTGCCGGGCCAGTCCCTCGATACGCGCTGCGCGCTACTCGGGAACACGGAAGTGGTCGGAAAGACCTCAGCCGACCCGGGCCTTAGCCTCTCCCGTCTTCCCCGAGTAGCCCGAAGGGCGTATCGAGGGGCCCCCTACTCGGGAATCCGGAGTCGGAACAAAGCGCTCGGCACACGAGCCCCCCAAGTGGCTCCGGCCTACGCGGCGCGCACGGTCACCGGAATGCCGTTGAGAACCGCGTTGCCCGACAGTGGGTCGAGAGCGTGCTCGTGAGCCAGCAGGTTGGAATTGGCGCCGGGCCTTTCGCGCGCGACGGACAAACGCGCGCCCTCGTGGTGGTGCCCCCAGCCGTGCGGCATGCTGACCACGCCGGGCATGATCTCGTCGGTGACCTCGACCGGCACCTCGACGGTTCCGGCGCGCGAGCTGACCACGGCGGTGCCGCCGTGGGCGAGCTGCAGCCGTTCCGCGTCGGTCGAATGGATCTGCAGGGTGCAGAGGTGCTTGCCGCGCGTCAGGTGCGGCAGGTTGTGCATCCACGAGTTGTTGGAGCGCAGGTGGCGCCGGCCGATCAGGCGGAATCCGTCCGGCTCTCGCCCGATCGATTCAGCCAGGCGGGGCAGGTCGGCGATCAGTTGCTCGGGGGCGAGCTCGACCATGCCGCTCGGCGTGCGCAGGACATCGGGAACACGCGACTGAAGCTCGCCGAGGTCGATTCCGTGCGGGTGTCCCAACAGCTTGTCGAGGCTGAGTCCCTGCGGATCCTTGCCGAACCCATCGCCGTAGGGCCCCGCGCGCAGCGCCAGGTCGAGCAGGCGCTCGGGGCCGCGCCGCCCTTCCAGGGCCTGCAGGATCTCGTCCTGTTCGCGTCCCTCGATCTTCGACGGCGAGCGCAGGTAGCGCTGCAGGTTGGTCGACAGGACGAACGCGTCGAGGTCCTCGATCGATGCGCCGGCCGCGTCGTTGGATACGATCGAGGTCAGCCGCAGCAAGGTCTCCCACTCGCTCGGGCGATCGGCCGGCGGCGCGAACACCGGCGGCGAGTAGCGCACCGCGTTGCGGTAGCCGAAGGCGGGAAACGCTGTGTCGTAGTGGCTCGTCTCGAGCACCGAGAGGCCGGGCAGGATCACGTCGGCGTGGCGGCTGGTCTCGTTGAGGTAGATGTCGAGGCTGACCATGAAGTCGAGCCCGCGCAGGGCGGCGTCGAGCCGCGCGCCGTTGGGAGTGCTCAGCACCGGGTTGCCGGCGATCGTGAACAGAGCCCGGATCTGCCCCTTGCCCGAGGTCTCGATCTCCTCGGCGAGACAGGAGCAGGGGAACTCGCCCATGACCTCCGGCGCGCCGCGCACCCGGCTGTGGCGCCGTCCGGTGGTGACGCCGCGTCCCGGGCCCGCCTTGGCGCCGAGTCCGAACGCCGCCGGCTCGGGAAACATCACACCTCCCGGGGAGTCCAGGTTGCCGGTGAGCACGTTGCAGACGTCGACCAGCCAGCTGGCGACGGTGCCGAACTCCTGGGTGCAGGTGCCGATGCGGCCGTAGACCGCGGCGTGCTCGGCGTCGGCGAGCTCGCGCGCCACCGTGCGGATGTCGTCGGCCGCGATCGCGCAGCTGTCGGCCACGGCTTCGGCGGTGAACTGCTCGAACGCCGGCGCGAGATCGGCGACGCCGGTGACGTGTGGCTCGAGGCGGCCGAGGTCGACCCGATCCTCCGCCAACAATGTGTTGACGATCGCGGCGAGGAAGAGGGCGTCGGTTCCCGGTCGAATGAACAGGTGCCGGTCGGCCGCCGCCGCGGTGCGGGTGCGCTTGGGATCGACGACCGTGCAGCGGCCGCCGCGCTGGCGCAGCGCGCGCAGCCGGCCGGGGAAGTCGGGCACCGTCCACAGGCTGCCGTTCGACTCGAACGGATTGGCGCCGAGCACCAGCAGGTAGTCGGTGCGGTCGATGTCGGGCACGGGCACGGTGGCGAAGCTGCCGAACATCAGCCCGCTGGCCAACTGCTTCGGCACCTGGTCGACGGTGCTCGCCGAGTAGATGTGTGACGTCTGCAGGGCGCGCAGGAAGACGCGCGAGTAGAGCGACAGGCTCCAGTTGTGCACGCTCGGGTTGCCGAGGTAGACGGCGACCGACTCGTTGCCGTGCTCTTGCAGGACCGCGCCGAGGCGCTTCGAGATCTCCTCGAAGGCCTCGTCCCAGGTCGCCGGCTGGTGGCCGTCGCCGCGCTTGATCAGCGGTTGGCGCAGGCGGTCGGGGTCCTCGTGCAGCTCACGAATCGCCGGCCCCTTTGGGCAGAGAAAGCCGCCGCTGAAGACGTCCGCGTCGTCGCCGCGCACGCCGCCGACGCGATCCCCTTCGATGCTCAGCTCGAGGCCGCAGGTGGCCTCGCAGAATGGACAAATGCGGTAGCGCTGTTCGGTTGCCATGGTAATCCCCTCGACCACTGGATCGAAAGAGTGTCGCAACTCCGATCGGCAAGATCCAGTGGCGGGTTGCGGCGGGCGAAGGCCGTGACGACGACCCCGACACCTGACAGTTTCGCAAGCGGCTTCGATGCGATAGGAAAGTCAACCTGTCCTGCCAGTCAACCGACTCCGAGCTTCCTGGTGTGGGGCTTGCGGAGTCCAGTCTCACAACTCGTCGAAGAGGTCTGTCCATGTCGAAGCCGATCAAAGCCGTCTTTACTCCTCTCTTGGCTGCTGCAATCTGTGTCGTCTCCGCGGCTGCGGTGGCAGAGGGCAAGGACAAGGTCAAACCGCCTGTCGCCACCTTCGAGGATCGCGAAGTGTTGCCGGTCAAGCCGCCGCGGCTGGCGCCGATCACGACGCTGGATGCCCGCGACATGGACAGTCCGGCGGTGTTCGAGGTCGCTGCCCCCAAGGGGGCGCCCAACGTGATCATCATCCTGGTCGACGATCTCGGATTTGGTGGCACCAGCCACTTCGGCGGCCCGGTGGCGACGCCGAACTTCGACAAGCTGGCGGCGCAGGGCATATCGTACAACCAGTTCCACTCGACGGCGCTGTGCTCGCCGACGCGGCAGGCGCTCAAGACCGGGCGCAATCATCACTCGGCGGCGATGGGCAAGATAACCGAAGTCGCGACCTCGTTTCCCGGTTACACCGGCATGCTGCCCGACGACGTCGCCTCGATCGGCAAGATGCTGAGCTACAATGGCTTCAGCACCAGTGCGTTCGGCAAGTGGCACGAGACCGCGGTGTGGGAGATCAGCCCGTCGGGCCCGATGACCCGGTGGCCGAACCACCAGGGCTTCGACGAGTTCTACGGCTTCATGGGGGGCGAGACCAATCAGTGGACGCCGACCATCTACCACAACCAGAATCGCGTCGAGACGCCGGACGACGCCGACTACCACTTCCTCACCGACATGACGACGAAGGCGATCGAGTGGATCGAGTTCCAGCAGGCGCTCACGCCCGAAAAGCCCTTCTTCGTCTACTTTGCACCGGGCGCGACGCACGCGCCGCACCACGTGCCGCAGTCGTACATCGACAAACAGAAAGGCCGCTTCGACGCCGGCTGGGACGCCGTTCGCGAACAGATCTACCAGCGCCAACTCGAGAGCGGTGTGATCCCGAAAGGCACCAAGCTGGCCGCCAAGCCGGACTGGATCAAGGACTGGAAGGACCTGAGCGCGAAGGAGCAGAAGCTGTTCGCGCGCCAGGCCGAAGTATTCGCGGCCTACGTCGACATGACCGATACCGAGATCGGTCGCCTCATCCAGGCGGTCGAAGACATCGGTGAAATCGACAACACGCTGATCTTCTACATCGCTGGCGACAACGGGACCAGCGCCGAAGGGGTCGCCAACGGTCTCTACAACGAGATGACCTACTTCAACGCCGAGCCCAAGGGGTCCGACGTCGACTTCATGCTGCAGTACTACGATCGCTGGGGCGGACCGGAAACCTACCCGCACATGGCGGCGGGCTGGGCGGTTGCGCTCGATTCTCCGTTCGGTTGGACCAAGCAGGTGGCCTCCGATTTCGGCGGCACGCGCCAGGGCCTGGCGGTGCACTGGCCCGATGGCATCAAAGCAAAGGGCGAGCTGCGCTCGCAGTGGCATCACGTCATCGACGTCGTGCCGACGATCCTGGAAGCGGCCGGCCTACCCGAACCGCGGGTGGTGGACGGCATTCCGCAGCGCCCCATCGAAGGGGTCAGCATGGTCTACAGCTTCGACGACGCCGACGCGGCGGACCGCCACACGATCCAGTACTTCGAGATGTTCGGCAACCGGGCTCTCTACCACGATGGCTGGATGGCGCGGACGATCCACTCGACTCCTTGGGGAGGGCCGAAGAACAAGTTGGAAGACGACACCTGGGAGCTCTACAACGTCGCCGAAGATTTCAGTCTGGCGACGGACGTGGCGCGCGACCACCCGGAGAAGCTGGCCGAGTTGCAGAGCCGGTTCCTCGCCGAAGCGGTCAAGTACAACGTCCTGCCGCTCGACGATCGACTGATCGAGCTCGCCAACCCGCAGATCGCGGGACGGCCCGATCTGATGTTCGGTCGGACGACGCTGACGCTCAGGGAAGGCATGGCCGGCCTGCTCGAGAACGATTTCATCAATACCAAGAACGCGTCGTACACGATCGAGGCCGAGGTCGAGACCGGCGGCTCGGCCGCCAACGGCGTGATCCTGGCGCAGGGGGGCCGCTTCGGCGGCTACAGCCTGTATCTGAAGGAGGGTGTTCCGACCTTCGTCTACAACTACCTGGGGCTCGACAAGACCAAGATCGCGGGCAGCGACCCGCTACCGAGCGGCAAGTCCACCGTGAAGATGGACTTTGCCTACGAGGGCGGCGTCGGCGGTGGAGGCACCGTGACTCTGAGCGTCGACGGCAAGACCGTGGGCTCGGGCAAGGTCGCCAAGACCGAACCCAACGTCTACTCCGCCGACGAGACCGCCGGCGTCGGTATCGACCAGGAAACCCCCGTGTCGGACGACTACACACGCGAGAGCAGCAAGTTCACCGGCCGGATCCACAAGGTGACGGTCAATACGAAACCATCCAGCTAGAGCTCACGCACCGGTTGCGGGACGAGGTGATCACCCGAACGAGGCTTGCTCCTGCTCCAGACAACCTTCGATGGCGGTCAGCACGGCGCGGATGAGGTCGTTGATCGAGACCCCGCCGCCGTCGCTGTCGGCGTGCGGGCACTCCTCGGGCAGGGCGTCGCCGAGGGCGATGCGCACGGCGACGATGAGCTCGCTGATGCTCACCTGACCGTCTTCGTCGCAATCGCCAGGGCAGTCGACGAGTACGATTGCCGCCGTCGGCGACACGGTCGAGGTCGGAGTCGCCGTTTCGCCAGGGGGCGTCGGCGAGGACGACGGTGTCACCGTTTCGGTTGCCGCCAGGGTTGCGGTTGGTTCCGCCCGCTCGGTGCGGGCTTCGGTGGCGGTGGGAGACGGCGTGTCGGAGGGAGTCAGTGACGGCGTATCGGTTGCGGTGTAGGTGCTGGTTGCGGATCTCGTAAAGGTCGCGGTCGGGGAATCCGTGCGGGTCGCCGTGAAGGTTGCGGTCGGGCGCGTCGGAGTATGCGTTTGGGTCGGTCGGCGCGTGCGCGTGTCGGTGCGCGTCGGCGTGTGCGGCCGGGTACGCGTGCGCGTGCGGGTCGCAGTTGGGGTCAGCGTGTCCTTGCGAGTGTAGGTCTTGGTGAAGGTCGGGGTCCGCGTCGACGTTGGCCGCAACCGGATGGTCGGGGTGAAGGTGAAGGTCGGGCGTCGGATCAGTGTGTTGGTCGGTGTCGCGCTTCGCGTCCTGGTCGGTGTCCGTGTCCTGGTGCGGGTCGAGGTCCGGGTGCGGGTATGGGTAGGGGTCGAAGTGGGCGGGGGGTCCGCGCAGAACCCTTGCTCACACACCTCGGTGCGCGGACAGTCGAGGTCGGTGTCGCACGGCTGGGCGGTCAGCGCCGGGTCGCAGTCGCCGTTGCCGTCGCAGGTCCCGGGAGCGCCGAACAAGAAGCAGAGACTGCCGCGTGGTCGTGGTGCGAAGAAGCATCCACCGGCGTTCTCCGAGCAGCTGGCCTGGTAGCACGGGCCAGGCGCTGTGCAGGTGACCGGCGGGTTCGAGCAGAAGCCGGTGCAGATGTCCAAAGTGCACTTCTTGCCGTCGTCGCACTGCGACGGGCTGGTGCAGATTTGCGCCGCCGCCGGGCCGGGCCGGGCTACGATCCCGGCCGCCGCCAGTACCACCACGCCTAGCCACGCCACCATTTGCCTGCCGATGCTCATCGTCACCTCCCGGTTGCCGAATGCGGAGCGCGCGGCGCTCCTCAACCAACTAGGGGCTACTTTCGCGGGCGCGATGCGCCCGCGAAGCGCGCAACGCCGGTGGCGGCCTCGTCAACCTAGGCAACGCCGGGGATCGATCGAGGAGTCAGTCGACCGACCAATCCGTCGGTTTTTCAGGCCTATAGGAGCAAAATGTGCCGGTGTGGATTGCATTTGCGAGGTGCCTGGAGAGTGCCTCGTGGGCCGAGCCGATGCGGCCGACGGCGGCGCGGATGTTCTTGGCCACAGCCTTGCGGATGTTCTCGCGAAGCCGATTCCGCCCGTGGGCGGCGATTTCCGGGGAATAGGCGGCGATCAACTCCTCGCTCAACCGGTCGAGCTCTTCTCGGGCACGGCTCGCGCGCCCGACGTCGTTGTTCTCCTCGGCCTCTGCCAGCTGCTCACGGAGGTCCTTGACTCGCTTGCGGTACTCCGCGCGCGCCTTTGCGTCCGGATTCGGCTCGGTGAGCCCGCTCTCGTGCCGTCCGAGCCCGGCGCCGGCGAGATCGGCGACGTGAAACTCGCGGCCGGGCTCGCGCAGCAGCGTTCGGACGTAGTGGAGGCCCTTGAGATCCTTCACCCGGATGGTTCGCCCTGCGTAGGTGATCGTCCAGAAGTCGCCATCCCGGCGGAAGACGTGGGTGTCGCCGGTTGCGGGGGCATCGGCCGGGGGACGCCGCTTCCCGCCGACGCGTGTCAGGAGACGCTCGCCACGCTCCTGCCACGGACCCATGTCGAGATCGGCAAGCCCGGCGAGGGCGGCGCGCAGGAGACCCTCTGCGCGGTTCCGCTCACCGTCGAGCCGCAGGAGCATGTCGGCGTGGTCGAGGCGCGCGCGTGCCATTAGAGGCCGTGCTCCCATGCGCGAGTAGGTTTCCTCGGCCGCGGCAAAGTGCTCGTCGGCTTCGCACGGGGCGCCCAGCACGGTGGCGAGGAGTCCGAGATAGTGACTGACGGTCCCGCTGCAGGCGGCAAACCAGGATCCGATGACGACCAGGTCGCGGTGCGGCAGCAACATCTCGTAGAGCTGTCGCGATCTCTCTGTGTCGTCGAGAAACCAGCAGACGTGGGCGGCGTCGGTGAGACCGGTGAGCCAGTTCGAGTCGCGCGGGTAGTCCTCGAAGTCGGCGGCGGCAACCGCGTCGAAGACGCGCCGGCACTCGTCGAGCCGGCCCATGTGCCCGTAGGCGAGTGCGAGCGGGCCGCGCGCCGCCGGGATGTGCGCCATGCTGCGGGCGAACTCGACGATCGCCGGCTCCATTTCGTGGAGTCTGCCTTGCTCCAGGCGGGTGCGGTAGAGCTGGATGCTGAGCATCAGCGGAGCGTTCAGGATCTGCGCCGCCTGGCCGGCCTGGCATGCCTCCAGCGCCTGCGCCTCGGCATCGGCGAGCGCCCCTTCGAGGAGCAGGAACATGGCGCGAAAGACTGCGACGCGCCACCGGTTGAACGGGTAGCGCTGTTGCTCGGCGCAGGATTCCTGGCGGTCGACGTGCACCCGCGCCAGCTCCGCCTCGCCGCGCTGCAGCGAGTTGATTGCGCACCAGTTGTGTCCGTTGACGAGCAGGCTCGGGTCGTCGGTCTGCTCGGCGAGGGTCAGGATCCGCTGCGCCATCTGCTCGCGCTCGCCGATGTGGTCCGGTCCGTAGAGAACCATGATCCGCTCGCCGAGCACGCGCCCGAGGGTCGCCTGGTCGCAAACCGCTTCCGCGATCCGCACCGCCTCGGCGCTGCGTTTCAACACCAGCGTCTGGTTCTGCGCGTAGTACTGCGGCAAGAGGCTTCGTGTGAGCAGCTCGGCACGCAACGGATGTGCGCCTTCGCCGAGAGCTGCCAGCGCCTCCTCGACCAGCTGGGCTTTGTCGGAATCGGCGCCGACGCCGATGTTCCAGAGGCCGGCCATGCCGAGCGCGGCGCGCGCCAACAACTCGGCATCGCCCACCGACCTGGCAATCGCCGCGGCTTCGGCAAACGCCTCGCGTCCGCCGATTTCGTAGGCTACCAGGGCCTGGGCTCGGCCGAGGGCGAGCAGCAGCACGGCCCGCGTCCGTTGGCGTTCGCCATCGTCGCGTTGCGGGTCGATAGCGAGAACGCGCAGTGCCGCGGCGTACTGCGCCGCGGCTTCCTCGTAGGCATGCTGGCGCATGTAGCTGTCGCCGGCTCGGTTCGCGTACTCGATCGCCTTGTCGCCGTCGCCGAGGGAGGCGGCGCCGACGTAGTGGTGCGCCAGCTCACCGACCGCGGTATCGGCACGCTCGCCGAGCCACTGCTCCAGCGCTCGTGCGACCGTTTGGTGAACCCGCGCCCGCTCGCTCCCTGTGACCTCCCGGTCGAGGACGTCGCGAACCAGTGGATGGCAGAACCGGTACCTGCCGACCTCGCCGGCTGGTTCGATCACTTCGGCGCGGCAAGCGTCGTCGAGCAGGTCGGCGGGTGTGTGTCCGGCAGCGTGCGCCGACAGTGCCTGCCAGATCGCGTCGAGCAAGCGTTCGTCGAGCTCGTGTCCGATCACTGCGGCGAAGCGCAGCAGCTCGACCGCCGGCGCCGCCAGCCCGTCCAGACGGCGCCTCACCGCGTGGCGAACCCCGGCGGCCAGCGGCAGCGCGGCGACGGCGTCGGAGCTCGCGCCGGGACGCTGGACGAGCAGGCGTGACACCTCGCTCACGAAGAGCGCGTTGCCGGCAGTCTTTTGATGCACGCTGTTCACCAGCTCGCGGCCGACGTCGCCGCCGAGTACGTTTGCGAGAAACTCGGCGACGGCGTCGCGGCTCAAGCCGCCGAGCTCGATCAGCAACCCCTGGCGCTCGATGTCGCCGAGCGCATCGGCGAGCTCGCGATCCCGGCGAACCTCGACCGGGCGATAGGTGGCGACCAGTACGATCGCAGTGTCGCGAAGCACGGGTGCCAGATGGCGCAGTACGAGCAGAGATGTGCGGTCCGCCCAATGGAGGTCGTCGAGCAAGAGCAGGAGAGGGCGTCGCTCCGCCGCGTTGCGCAGGAACGCAGCGACGTGGTCGAAAGCCCGGAAACGAGCCTCCAGTCCTTGGAGCGCCGGCAGCCTCGGCAGCGGTCCGCTGCGCTCCAGGATGCTGGGGGCGAGCGCCGCGACATCGGCGGCGCCGCGCCCGAGGCAGGCGCGGAGATCGTCGGCGGGGAGCCGCTGCGCGAGAGCGCGAATGATCTCGATCCACGGCCAGAACGCGGGAGCGCCCTCGCTTTCGCGGCAGCGCCCCCAGTACACGTCGAAATCAGACGCCTCGCCGGCGATCTCGGAAGCGACTCTGGTCTTGCCGGCCCCCGCATCGCCGACCACGAGAGTCAGGCTGCCTCTTCCCGCTCGCGCCGAGTCGACGGCGGCACGCAACTGGCCGATCTCTGCGGTCCGACCTACGAAGACCGCCGCGGGGAACGAGGGTGTCTGCTTGCCAGGGGAGTCCATGGACGACCAGGCCACCACATTAAGGCTGCCCAACGCTCGCTGACAAGATCCGCGCCGGGTCCGAGCGCCTGGCGGCATTGGACCCGGGAAACGGCGCGGGTTATGAAGGTCCGCTCATCTCGAGCCCAGGAGGTTGCCAGCAGTGTCAGAATCCCGCGTCAAGATCGAAGCCGACTTTACCGTCGCCGCGCAGCTCGAAGCGCGCGCGTCTCACCCCGATCTCGAGAACAAGCCGGTGCTGGTGCAGCACCAGCGCACTTGGACCTACAAGGACTACCGTAATCACTGTGTCCGCATGAGTCGCTTCCTGCTCGGTCGGCTGGGCGCGATCGACGATGCGCGGCCGGGTCACGTGGCGATGATGCTGGAGAACCACCTCGAGCTGATGGCGCTGTTCGGCGGATGCTCGTACGGCGGGCTGACGCTCTTCGGCATCAATACCGGGCTGCGCGGCGAGGTGCTGGCCGGCGTGCTCAATCAGTCGCGCGCTCGCCTCCTGGTGGTCGATGAGAAGCTGTTTCCGGAGGTGGAGAAGGTAGCGGGGCAGCTGCAGAACATCGCGGCGGAGAACATCCTCGTGCTGCCGACCCAGGGTGGATCGGTCGAGGCTTCCGCCGACCTGCGCCAGTGTCTGGAGTCGGAAGTAGGGCCCGCCGACTCTAGTCTCGATGCGCCCTCGGTGGGCACCAGCATGGAGACCAACCTGATGGTGATCTACACCTCGGGGACCACCGGGCTGCCGAAGGGGATCAACAACAACAACTTCAAGCTGTGCATGATCGGCGCCGCCGTGTCGGAGGGGATGGACGTTCGCCACGACGACCGCGGCTACGGTTGCATGCCGTTGTTCCACTCGAATGCCCTCTTCGTCGGCTTCATGCCGGCGTTCTGGGCTGGCGGCAGCATGGCGATTCGCGAACGCTTCAGCGCCAGCCACTTCGTGCCGGACGTGCTCGAGCACGGGGTCACCATGTGGAACTACGTCGGCGAGCCGGTGCACTACGTGCTCTCCGCCCTCGAGAAGCAGTACCAGGGCGACCGCGATCGCATCATCGCCGAAGTCGCGCGCAACCCGCGCAATCATCTGCGCTTTGCCGTCGGCAACGGCGCGTCGCCGCCGGATATCGACCGATTCACCGAGTGGCTCGGGCTCGAGGACATGTACGAGCTCTACGGCTCGACCGAGGCGGCGATCAGCACCTTTCGCAAGAAGGGAGACCCGCGCGGCACGGTGGGCCAGATCAACGACGACAACGTCAAGATCCTCGACGTCGACGGCCGCGAGTGTCCGCCGGCACGCCTCGGCGACAGCGGCGAGCTGCTCAACTACGAAGACTGCGTCGGCGAGATCTGCCGGGTTGCGGCGGACACTTCGCTGTTCCAGGGCTACTTCGACAACGAAGCGGCCAACTCGCAGAAGTACCGCGACGGCGTCTACCACTCCGGCGATCTCGGCCACATCCTCGAGCAGGACGGCAAGCGCTTTCTCTTCTTCGACGGACGCACCGACGACTGGATCCGCAAGGACGGCGAGAACTTCTCGGCAGGGCAGGTCGGTCGGCTGATCAGCGAGCACGACGACATCGCGCTCGCGGTCGCGTATGGCGTCCCCTGCGCGGTGTCGGACGAGCTGGTGATGACGGCGATCAAGTTGCGCGAAGGCGCGTCGTTCGACCCCAAGGCCTTCTTCGATTGGTGCGAGGCGCAGGTCAGCGACGCCAGCATGGACCGCAAGTGGTTCCCCGACTTCGTCCGTCTTGTCGACGACTTCGAGTTTACCGAGACGCAGAAGGTGCTGGTGCGCAACCTCAAGAAAGTGCATTTCGATCTGCGCCGACTCGGCGCCGGGCAACCGATCTTCTGGCGGCGCCGCGGCGACGACACCTTTCATCGCTTTGGCAGCGACGACTTCGCAGCCTTGCAGGAGGAGTTCGCCAAGGCCGAACGGGCCGAGTTGCTCGACCGCTGAGCGATGTCGCGCGCGCCGGGCCAAGCTTGCCAGGTGGCCGTGGTCGGCGGCGGGCTGGGCGGCTTGCTGGCGGCGGCGATCGTCGCCCGGCAGGGGCGCGACGTCGTCCTGCTGGAGCGCGCGGCCGCCGTCGGCGGGCGGTTGCGCTCGTTCGACGTGGAAGGCGGTTACATCGTCGATGCCGGCGCCTACCTGTGGCCGGACGCTCACTTCAGCGAGGCCTTGCGCCGCGCCGGCGCCGACGACTTTCGCACCAGCGAGATCGCCGGCGATCGGGTGCTGCGCCTGTACGTCGAGGGGCAGGGGGGCCGGCGCCAGGCGTTTCCCTTTCCGTTGCGTACGCCGAGCGCCAAGATGCTGGCCTCGGCTGCCGTCGCCCTCGACGCCGACGAAGAGACCTACGCCGGCTTGTGCGAGCTCTGGCAGCGGCTCGCCGCGCTGACCGATGCCGAGGTCGAGCGCCTGCGGCTGGTGCCGTTGCGGCAAGGGCTGGGGGCGTTGTCTCCGTCACCGACGGTTGCAGAGGCGTTCCGTCGCAACGTCATGCTGTACGGCAGCTACGACCCCGACGCGGCGTCGATGGCGGAGTGCATCGAGCTGTGTCGCCGGCCCGCCGGCCGCAATCCGGCGACTCCGGTGGTGGCGGGAAACAACCGCGTCGGCGGCGTTCGCGCTCTGGTCGCCGCGTTGGCCGGCGCGCTGAGCGACGCCGGGGTACGCGTCGAGATCGATGCGCGAGTCGAGCGTATCGAGGTGGATGCGGGGCGTGCCTGCGCTGTCCACTACCGGCGCGGCGACGAAATGACGCGTCTGGCGGCAGAGTCGATCGTCTGCGACGTGCCGATCGACCGGGCGATCGATCTATTCGACCGTTCGCTTCTGCCGGACGAGCTGGTCGACAGCGCGGGCAAGTGGTCGGCGGTCGGAGGAGTGATCGCCGCCGCCTATGCGTTTCGCGGAATGCCACATTTGAACGACGGCGGTGCGCAGGACGACTTCCCCGGCTGGACCCGTTTGTTGACCGGCCCGGATCGCGAGTTCGGCGGTGGAATGTTGTGGACGACCATGCACAGCCCGCACAACGCGCCGCCGGGACACCATCTCCTGCAAGCGATGCGCTTGAGCCCGCGCAGCGATGTCGATGACCCGAGCCGCGTCGCCGCGGTGCACGACTCGTTCGAGCGCATGCTCGCCGAGATCTATTCGGACGCCGCCGAGCGCATGCTCTGGTCGCGGCGCTGGACGACCGCGGACGGCACCGAGTACATGGTCGCCACGGCGCGGCGACCGCCGGTGCGCTCTGCCTTCGCCGCAGGGCTCTATTTCGTCGGCGAAACCACCGACGTGCAGGCGGTGCAGATGGACGCGGCCGCGCTGTCGGCGCTGCACTGCGCGGAGATGATTCTCGGCTGAGGCTCAGGCCAGGGCCGTCCGTACCTTGGGCCGTCGCGCGGCGATCGCGCGGAGCGCGACCACGCCGACGATGATCACAGCCGCCGGCAGGTAGGTCGGCGATTCGGCGGCGCGCGGCAGGTACGAGTTGGCGAACAGAACCAGCAGATAGTACGAGCCGAAGCGGTGCAGGCGCTGCCAATTGCGCGTGCCGAGGAGGCGTACCGCGCCGTCGAACGAGGTCGCCGCCATGGCGGCGATGATCACGTAGGCGCCGCCGCCGAAAATCTTGGTGACGGTGTCGACCTCGAACGAGGAATCGAGCCTGGCGAGGGTCAGGATTGCGGCGAGGTGGACGAAATGCGACAGCGCGAAGCCGAGGCCGAGGTAGCGGCGATTGCGCATCATCCAGCGGGTGATCGGAGCCGGTCGCAGCAGCAACAAGCTCGATGCCGAGAAGGAAGCGGCGAACAGGAGCAGAGAGATTCGCGCGGTCTGGCGGATGACGAGGCGCGTGGCCTCCTCACCCGCGCCGTGCAGGAGCACAGCGTGTGCGACGACTGTCGCGAGGAGCGCAGCGGTGACGCTGAGGAGGGTCCGGGCTTCGCCTCGCTTGCGCAGTTTCGAGCTCATGGCGGGATATCGCCACAGGCGGATTGGTGGCGCAAGATGGTCACACGAACGGGGAAACGCTAGTGTCCTGAACCAGAAGTTCGTTGCAAGAGTCGTCGAGCAATTGGCGTCCGTGCCAAGGCGCGACGACGAGGAATATCGGGAATATTTGGAGGAGGAGTAACGCTGGCAGGGCCGGCAAGGGCCGGCGAGGTTTGTGACGAACTCTGGTTCAGGACACTAGGCTGCAGCCGGCTGTGCCTGAGGGATGAGGGAGCGCGATACAGCGATGAGCGACAAGATCACCAGTCTCGACCACATCGTCGTGGCGGTCAGCGATCTCGATGCGGCGACCGCCGACTACGCGACGATGTTTGGTTTGGTCCCGTCGTGGCGCGGCCGGCATCCTTCCCAGGGAAGCGAGAACGCGTTGTTCGCCCTGTCCAACACCTACGTCGAGCTGATCGCGCCGGCCGGCGAGGGCGCGACCGGCGACCTCCTGCGCGCCCGGCTCGGTGCCGACGGCGAGGGGCCGGTGGCGCTCGCTTTCGGCACGCCGTCGCTCACCCGCTGTTACCGCGAGCTGGCGGGTCGGGGTATCGCGGTCGGCGGGGTGACCGCCGGCGAGGGCGTCGATTCCGGCAGCGGCGCGCGTCGCACCTGGCATTCCGCATGGTTGCCCGGCGAGGCGACTCGCGGCGTGCCGATCTTCGTCATCGAGCACGAGTCGGGAGTCTTGCCGGCGGCGCAGCCGCAATGTGCCGAGTCGGCCGCCGTCGACGCGGTCGACCACGTGGTCGTCATGTCGGGGGATCTCGACGCTGCCAGCGGAGTCTATGGAGAGACGCTCGGCTTGCGCCTGGCGCTCGATCGCGAGTTCCCCGAGCGCGGGGTGCGCCTGCTCTTCTTTCGGGTCGGCGGGGTGACGGTGGAGCTCGGCGGACGCATCGGCGCGGTCGAGGCCGCCAGCTCGACGGTCGACAAGCTCTGGGGAATCGCCTACCGGGTGGGGGATGTCGAAGCGGCGCAGCGGCGCTTGCGCGATGCTGGGGTCGCGGTGAGCGATACTCGAGCCGGCAACAAGAAAGGTACGCGCGTGTTCACGGTACAATCGGCGACGCATGGCGTCGCGACACTGGTAATCGGAGCGGACGAAAGCGATGCCTGAGGGCAGCGAGCGACACCTGTTGGCCGTCGACGTAGGCGGCACCAAGACCGACGTCGGTGTGTTCTCGGCAGGCGAGGAGCCGCGCCTGGTGCGCGAAGGGCGGTTCGCGAGCGCCGACTACGCCGGCCTGGACCAGGTTCTGCACGAGTTTCTCGCCGGCGAGCGGGTCGCCGCAGCGGCGGTGGCGGCCGCCGGACCGGTGCTCGACGGCGAGATCCGCGTAACCAACCTGCCGTGGACCCTCGCCGAGTTGGCCCTGTCTGATCGCCTGGGTGGAGTGCCGGTTCGTTTGTTGAACGACCTCGCGGCGGCGGCGCGCGGTGTGGTGGAAATCAGCGGCGATCGCCTGCACCAGCTCAAGCCCGGCAGCTCGCGCGACGCCAATCGCGCGGTGTTGGCTCCCGGGACGGGGTTGGGGCAGGCTCTGTTGATTCGCAGCCCATCGGGGTGGCTGCCGGTGGCGACCGAAGGCGGTCACGTCGGCTTTGCGCCGCGCAACCGAGAGCAGATCGAGCTGCTGCGTTTCATGCAGCGGAGGCATCCCCAGGTTTCGGTCGAGCATCTGTTGTCGGGGCCCGGGCTCGGGGCGCTGTTCGACTTCGCGTGCGATGGGCTCGGCATCGCGCCGGGTGGCTCGGTGCCGGCGGAGGCCTCGCCTGGCGAGAAGGGGAGGCTGGCCGGCGAGGCGGCGCTCGCCGGAACCTGTGAGGCGAGCAGCCGCGCGGTCGTTCTCTTTACGAGCATACTCGCTGCGCGTGCTGCCGATCTCACGCTTTCGTGCATGGCCCTCGGCGGAATCTCGATAGCCGGCGGTATCGTTCCCAAGCTGCTTTCGGCGATCGATGGCGCGCGCTTCTGCGAAGCCTTCATCGGCGCCGGTCCGTTCGCCAAGCTGCTGGCGGACGTCCCGGTGCAGGTGGTCACCGAGCCCCGGGTGGCGCTGCTCGGCGCCGCCCACGTCGCCGCAGAGATGGTTGCGTAGGTAGCCGTCTGGGGACGGGTTGCGGGCAGGTGGTCGGCTGCGCGGCTGGGCTGGAGAAAAGGGAGGCGTTGGGTTGGGGATTTTCGAGATAGGCACGATTCTCATCTCGCTGGCGGCGGTGTTCGGTTACGTCAATCACCGCTTCATCGGTCTGCCGGCGACGATCGGCGTCATGGTGATCGCGCTGCTGATGTCGGTGGCATTGATCGCCCTGAGCGCGTTCGGCGTGGTCGACCTCGTCGACGATGCCGCGGCGGTGCTGAGCCGGATCGATTTCAACGAGACGGTGATGCACGGGATGCTGGCCTTCTTGTTGTTCGCCGGCGCGTTGCACGTCGATATCTCCGACCTCGCCGAGCAGCGTCTGCCGGTTGCGATTCTCGCCACGCTCGGCGTCGGGCTGTCGACGGCCCTGGTCGGGGCGATGATGTGGTTGGTGTTCGGATGGCTCGGCTTCGACATGCCGGTCATCTACTGTCTGTTGTTCGGCGCCTTGATCTCGCCGACCGATCCGATCGCCGTGCTCGGGATTCTCAAATCGGTCGGGGTGCCGAAGAGTCTCGAGACCAAGATCACCGGCGAGTCGTTGTTCAACGACGGAGTCGGGGTGGTGGTCTTTCTCGCCCTGCTCGGAATCGCCGCGGGACCGGCGCACGGCGAGGAGACGACCGCCTGGACGGTGGCGGTCCTGTTCGCGCAGGAGGCCCTGGGTGGCGCCGGCTTGGGGTTGCTGTTCGGCTGGATCGCCTACCGCATGCTGAAGACGGTCGACAACTACCAGGTCGAGGTACTGCTGACGTTGGCGCTGGTGATGGGCACCTACGCCCTGGCCGAGCAGCTGCACCTGTCGGCGCCGATCGCCATCGTCGTCGCCGGTCTGCTGATCGGCAACCAGGGCAGATCGTTCGCGATGTCGTCGCGCACGCGAGAGCATCTCGACACCTTCTGGGAGTTGGTCGACGAGATCCTCAACGCCGTCCTTTTCGTCTTGCTCGGGCTCGAGATCCTGGTGCTCACGTTTACCGGCGGGTACGTGGTCGCGGGGATGGTGGCGATTCCGGTGGTGCTGCTGGCGCGTTTCTTGGCGGTCTCGCTCTCGGTGAACGTGTTGCTGCGGCACCGCGGCTTTCCGCGCCACGTCGTCCACATCCTGACCTGGGGCGGCCTGCGCGGCGGCATCTCGGTTGCTCTCGCGCTGGCGCTTCCGGTCGGGCCCGAGCGCGAAGTGCTGGTCGCCGTGACCTACGCGGTGGTGTTGTTCTCGATCGTCGTGCAGGGGCTGACCATCGGTGCGTTGATCCGTCGCACGCCGGCAACTCCCATCTGATGTGTTCGGTCCGGCGTCGTCGGACGACGCCGGACCGAAGCGTCAATCGTCGGTGAGCCAGTAGTTGCCGAAGAGGATGAACATCTCGTCCTGGGTGCGGAAGCCGCCGGTGAGCGGACACGCGTCGCAGTCGCCGTCTCCGGCGCCGCCGCTCGAGTCGCAGAACGAGTCGTTGCCGTTGCACAGCTGGTTGTGGTTCGGTCCGCCGATACAGCGTGTCTCCGAAACCGCACACGGGCCGCCGATGCGAAAGGCGCCGAAGAGATTGCCGCCCGGAGGGGAGGTCGATCGCCGCTTGACCTCCTGGATGTCTGTCGCCCCGTTGTCGTAGTGGGCGCAGTAGGTCAGCGAACGGTCTTCGACCGGGTCGGTGCCGGGCATGCGCAGGGGATCTTCGAAGCGGACCACCAGCGGATCGTTGTAGATGAAGTTGGTGTAGAGGAGGGCGTCCTCGGGGTCGCGGCCGCCGACCTCGCTGCAGGTCGACTGCGGACACATCTCCGGTTGGTAAGGCGAGCATGCCTCTCCGGCCTCGGCGCCGCCCTCGCACTCGAACATGCCGCGGAACACCTGGAAGCGTTTGCCGTGCTCGTGCATGTGGCCGCTGATCTCGAACAGATTGGCGACCCGGTTCACCGGCAACGGCGAGTCGGCGTAGCGGTCGGGCGGGCGGCCGAAGGTGTGGATGTGGCAGGTTTCGAACTCTTCGAACGGCATCAGCTGGCGCGGCCCGCTGAGATCGACGAAGGGCACGTCCCAGAAGATCTTGTTGACGTTGAAGATCTGGGTCTGCGGGTAGATCTGCTCGTCGGGTTCCGGGAACAGGATGTTGACCCACGCCTCGAGCTTGCCGCGCCGTCGCGACAGATTGAAGGCGTGTGAGTTCCACAGGACGTTCCCCTTGATCGGCACGGTGTCGTACACGTCTTGCGGAAAGTCGAAGACGGTGGTGGTTTCCTGGGCAAAGGCGAACCCGCCCGAGGTCAGCGTGCTCAGCCCCTGTTGCGGGCCGAACCCGATACAGGCGATGGCGTCGTGGTCGGGCGCGGTTGCGCAGTCGCCGTCGCCGCAGAAGCCGAGCGCGGTCGGGTTGCAGACCTGGCCGTCCTTGGCGCCGCCGGTACAGCGGTAGGTTCCCCAGATCGGATCGTCGGGCTCGACGTTGCCGCGGAAGAAGTCGACGATCAGGTGGTGGCTGAGCGGATCCTGGCGGATCTCGACGCGATTGTAGTGGAAGCTCTTGCCGTCGGCGCTGAGGAACTGCGCCGGGATCTGGCCGGTGAGATCGTAGTAGCTGGTGTAGCAGACCTCCGACTCACTCTCGGGCTCGAGGTACCACATCGGCATGTGCAGCTGGATACCCTCGTTCGGGGCGGGCGGCTCGAGCGGCGGGATCGCGATCGGTTCGGGTTCGGGCAGGCAGGCGTCGAGCAGCTCGGCGGTTCCCGGGACGGTCTCCGAACGGGTTGCGCCACCGCTTTCGATCCACAACCGCAACGCCTCGACCTCGTCGAAGGTCAGCGAGTCGGGTCCGACCGGCATCGCCCGCAGCGGAGCGCGCACGTCGTCGAGCACCTTGGCGGCGACGTTGATCCACAGCAGGCTGTTGGCGCGGTTGCCGGGATCGACGATCTTGTAGCCTTGCGCCGTGGTGGCCGGCCGGTCGACGATCGCTTGGTAGGAGTTGCCGGCGGTGAGGTCGAGTCCGGCGGCGGGATTGGCCGAGCCGTGGCACAGCTCCGAGGTGCAGCCGCGGTTCTCGAAGATGGCGCGCTGGATCAGGTCGAACGTCGAAGGAAAAGTCTCGCACTCGGCAATCGTGCAGTCGTTGCCGCATTCGTCGCCGACGAAGTCGTTGCCGTCGTCGCACTCTTCGCCGGTTTCCTGCACGCCGTTGCCGCAGACCGGAGCCGGGCACTCGAGGCCGGCATCGACGACGTAGACCAATCCGTTGACGCAGGAAACGCGGTCGACGACGCTGTCGAGCACCGCGTCGATGCTGCGGCCATAGACCTCTTCGAATTCGGTGGGCGAGCAGCTCGACAGAATGCGCTTGCGCGAGCGATCGCGCACGCGGTCGAGGATCGTGTCGACGCGGGCGAGCTCGACCTCTCTCTCCGACGGGCTGAGGTCCTCGTCGGCAATCCGGTTGAGCGCGCGTTGCTGGAAGCGCATCGCGTAGCGCAGGAGGCGGCCGGTTGCACGGACGCCCTGGCTGACGCAGCTGCGTTCCGGCTCCTGCGCCGCGGCGACTCTGCCGCCGGCCATGATCGGGCCCCAGACCGAGGAAACTACGGCGGTATCTGCCTCGCGGCAGGTGCTCTCGATGGATGCCAGGGCGGCGGCGAGATCGCTGTAGCCGAGCTCGCTGGCGGCGGTCTCGTCGCAGTAGCGTTGGACGAGGCTGGCGGCTCGCTGCTCGGCGGCCGCGGTTGCGGCGTCGAGTGAGTCGCGGTCGCAGATGCCGCCGTCGAGCTCGGCGCCGAGGCAGCGGTTGGTGCGCCGAATCGACAAGGTTGCGCAGAAGGACGCTGCGCGTCCGATCGCGTTCTGGCAGCGCGCTACTGGATCGCTGAAGTTGCCCCATTCGCCGAGCGGGGGCGCCGTTCCGGCGTAAGCCGGGGCTGTCAGCAAGAGTCCGGCAACGAGCCGGCAGAGAATCGATCGTGCAGGCATGAATGCTCCCCCTACGTAGAACCCGAACTATATCGGTCCGGCGTGGAAGTAGAAAGGCAGTCGTTTTGCGCGCGAGGTCGCACTCTGCGGCAATTTGGATGGATTGCGGGGGGCGGCGGCTTGCGTCACTCTTCGGCGGGTGCTTGACCGGACATTGTCCGATGTTGCCGTTCGTGAAGAATCGATGGACGCGTTCCGCGGTCGTCGCGATCCTCTTCTTGCTCACCGGCAAGCTCGGTCACTTGGTGGCGATTCCTCCCGGCTTGGCGACACCGGTGTGGCTGCCCTCGGGGATCACGGTCGCGGCGTTCCTGCTTTGGGGGCGGCAAGTGTGGCCCGGCGTGTTCGCGGGTGCCCTCTTGATCTCGGCGCTGCAGACACAGGGCTCGTCGGAGCTCGGAAGTCTCTTGTGGGCGGCTGCTGTCTCGGTGGCGCTCGCCTCGGCGGTTACCTTGGAGTGTTTGGTTACCTACGGACTGTACCGCCGTTGGGGCGAGGATGGCCCCCTGTTGGCGAAGTCGCGCAACGTCACGGCGCTCCTGCTCGGTGCTGCGCCGATCGGCTGCATCGGCGCCGCGAGTCTCGCCACTCTGGTACTGGTCGGCAGCGGCATGGTCGAGTGGGGCAGGTTCGGCGAGACGTGGCTCACTTGGATGGTCGGCGACCTCGCCGGAATCTACACGCTGTCGCCGGCCATTCTGACGCTGGCGGCCGGTGGCTCGGTATGGATGAGTCGGCGCGACCAGGTGAGTGCAACCGTGGCCGTGCTCGGCCTGGCGCTGGTTTGCGGCGTCACCTTCTTTGTGCCGCTGGAGGGCTACCCGCCGCTGGCGTTTCTGCCGGCGCCGCTGGTGATCTTCGTCGCGTACCGCTTCAACGACATACTCGCCAGTCTGGTGGGGCCGGCGGTTGCCGGGCTGGCGCTGTTCGCGACTGCGACCGGCGTCGGCCCATTTGGCAAGGTACCGACCAACGAGGCTCTGGTGGTCCTTCAGCTGTTCGTCACGGTTGGAATTCTGACGGCGCTGCTGGCGCGCGCGCTGGCCAACGAGCGCGATACCGCGGAACGCGAGGCGCAGCGGTTGAGTGCCGACCTGGCGCATCTGTCGCGGGTGACCATGATGGGCGAGATCGCGGCGGGCATGGCGCACGAGTACCACCAGCCGCTGGCGGCGATTTCCAACTACGCGAGCGCCATCCGGATCAAGCTGCGCGGCCACGAGGGTGCGGCTCGGGACATCGGCGAGGCGCTCGAGCGGATCTCGGACGAGGCGATTCGAGCGGCCGGGATCGTCGACCACCTCAAGCAGTTCCTGCAGAAGCGCGAGCCGGAACGCGTTCCCAGCGACGTGAACGAGATCGTTGCCGACGCCGTGCGTTTGACGCGCACCGCGCACTCGTTTCCGGACATCGAAATCATTCACGAGCCGGCTGACGGCCCGCCCTCGGCCAACGTCGACCAGATCCAAATCACCCAGATCCTGGTCAATCTGCTCCTCAACTCGTGCGAGGCGATCCAAGCAAGTGGAAGAAGCGGAGGCGAGGTCCAGGTCGAAGTGCGCGAGCGGCCGGGCGGATGGCTGCGGATTGTGGTCTCGGACAACGGTCCGGGAATGGACGCCGCCGCCGCTCGCTCTTGCTTCGATCAATTCTATTCCACCAAGCAGGACGGTCTTGGGATCGGCCTGGGGCTCAGCCGCACCCTGGCGGCCTCTCACGGTGGCCAGTTGCGGCTGGTCGCGACCAGCGAAGGTGGGACGACTTTCTGCTTGGAGCTGCCGCTCGCGGAATCCGACGAGACCAGCTGAGCTCGCCGTCAGCGCACGTCGGGGCCCACCGGGCGGCCGTCGACGATTTGGTCGAGGTACTCGGAGAGGCCGTATCCGGTCTTGCCGTCGCAGGAGTACTCGGTCATTCCTTCGGTGATCCGGGTCACCAGCGAATCGCCGGCCTCGGTCTTGCGCCGGTTGCGCAACGGGATCATCGACAGGACGCGTCCTTCGACCTCGAATTGGCGATCCTTGGTTTTTGCCCAGGCGCGGAGGTTGGTCTGGTACCAGTTCTCGTCCCAGGTGCTTTCGATGCGCGCGTCCTCGATCAGCGTATAGACGCCGTTCTGCAGCACCATGCCGCTGCGCCGCGGCTCGCCGTCCTCGCGGCCGATGATCGAGATCATCATCGCGAAGTCCGGGCCGAAGTTCATCGGCAGCCAGCGATACCAGTGCACGGCTTGCCAGTAGCGCGGTCCCCAGCTCTTGTCGCGCAAGCCGAAGCCTTCGATGTCCCAGGTTTCGTCGCCGATGGTGATGACGCCGCTGGCGGCGACGTGTTGCTCGTAGTGGGCTTTGGCGAAGGACTTCTCGGGATCGACCGGGATCTCGGAGCCATCCGCTTGCACTGGCTTGCCGCCGAACATCGGCGCGATGCCGCGGTAGTCGAGGTCGACGGTGCAGTCGACGATCGGATTGTTCTTGAAGGCGGCCGAGGGGTTCGCCATCTGCAGCGGCTCGTCGAGCAGGCAGATCTTTCCGTCGTAGTGAACCCGCAAGTGCTCGAAGGGCTCGACGACCTCGAAGTGCATGCCGCCGGCGCGGAGCTCGCGGTTGTGCTCGATCTTGGGGCGGCCGTACATGAAGCCGATGCGGCCGTCGGACAGGTAGATGCAGTTCGACATCTCGGCGTAGCCCTCGTGCACTCGGTTGCCGAGCCGGAACCAGCCGCCGATCTTGCGCCGCGGATCGAAGACGTTGAAGTACATACTTTCGTTGTAGTTCGACGCCGCGTCCGGCTCGTGGCAGAGCTCGTCTTCGGGCTCGAGGACATAGCGTATGCTGTCTCGATCGGCCATTTCTCGCTTCCTTTCGCTCGGCCACCGCCCGATGGATTGAACGGTTGCGGGCAAGTGGTCTAGATTCCGGCGATTCGAAGGGAAGCAGATCGAAGGAGATCCCACAATGAGCAAGCTAGCGTTTCTGTCCGACGAGTGGATTGCGCAGGCGACTGCGCTCCAGGCCGAGTACCGCGAGCGCATGCCCCCGCCGGCGGTCAAGATGAAGATGAACCAGCTGGTGACCGGGGTTCCGTTCGGCTCCGGTGAGGTGAAGATGCACATCGATTCGTCGACCGGCACCGCGACCATGGGCAGCGGTCACGTCGACGGCGCCGACATCACCGTCACCACCGACTACGACACCGCCCGCCAGTTGTTCGTCGACAACAATCAGCAGGCGGCGATGCAGGCGTTCATGCAGGGCAAGATCAAGGCGCAGGGCGACATGGCGAAGCTGATGGTGCCGCCGCCGCCGAAGAACGAGGCGCAACAGGAGTTCGAGGCCAAGCTCAAGGAGCTGACCGAGTAGAGAGCGCGGCGCGCTCGACGGTTCTGCTTCAGAGCTCGTCGAGCGCGCGCGCGTTTCGAATCAGCCCGATGTGGGAGTAGGCCTGCGGCAGGTTGCCGAGCACGATCTTCTTGTGCGGGTCGTACTCCTCGCCGAGAAGCCCGGTAGGGCCGGCCAACTTGCACATGTGCTCGAAGAGCTCGCGCGCGTCGGCGGTGCGGCCGATCTGCAGGTAGGCTTCGACCAGCCAAGAAGTGCACAGCAGGAAGCCGCCTTCGTGGCCGGGCAACCCGTCGTCGTAGCGGTAGCGGTAGACGGCGACCCCGTCGCGCAAATAGTGCTCGACGGCGCGCACGGTGGCCTCGAGGCGGGGGTCGTCCCTGCCGATCATGCCGCTGAGACCGACCAGCAGAACCGCGGCATCGAGGTCGGTGCCGTCGTAAGCGGCGACGAAGGACTGCACCGAGTCCTTCCACGCGTTCTCCAGCACGTCGGCTGCGATCTCCTCGCGCAGTCGCCGCCACTCGGGTCGCTCGGGGATGTGCAGCGCGTGACCGATCTCGAGGGCGCGGTCGACCGTCACCCAGCACATCACTTTCGAGTGGGTGTAGTGGCGCTTGCGGCCGCGCACTTCCCAGATGCCGTGGTCGGCCTCGTGCCAGCGATCGCCGACCGCGCTGACCGCGGCGGTGATGAAGCGCCAGTGGTCGGCGGAGAGCGCCGCGCCGCCCTGGAGGAGGTCGAGCAGGAGCTGGAGCAGCGGCCCGTAGACGTCGAGCTGCAGCTGCAGCGAGGCCGAGTTGCCGACCCGTACCGGACGGCTGCCCATGTAGCCGTTGAGCTCGCCGAGCTCGGCTTCGGTGCCGAGCTCATAGCCGTCGACCGAGTACACGGGTCGCAGGAATTGGTGTCCGCTGCTGCGGTCGTTGACGTCGAGCAGCCAGTCGACGAAGTCCAATCCTTCGTCGAGGCTGCCGAGGTCGGCGAGCGCGCTCGCGGTCATCGCCGCGTCGCGCAGCCAGGTGTAGCGGTAGTCCCAGTTGCGCACTCCGCCCGGGGTCTCGGGCAGGCTGGTGGTGGCGGCTGCGGCGATGCCGCCGGTCGGCGCGTAGCACAGAGCCCTCAGGATGAGCGCGCTACGCCGCACCAGATCGGTCTGCGTAGTGGGTAGGATGAGCTCCTGCGACCATCGCTGCCAGTGGCGGTTGGTTTGCTGCTGCCGATTGGATTGCGAGATTCGCGAGGTTTCGGTGCTGAGCGTTCCGTAGCGCAGCTCGAGGATCGCCGGGTGGCCGGTCACGTCGACCTCGGCGACCGCAGTCTGGTGGTGACCTTCGTCGAGGATGCGCCACTCGATGCCGGGTGAGCGCAGCACCAGGGGGTCGAGCGAGTCTTCGACCTCGAGGCCGTGGTCGGCGGTGCGGATTCGAGTGGCGATGCGACCGTAGTCGAGGCGCGGAGCGAACTGGATGCGCACCATGCCGGTCCCATCGATGTAGCGAACCAGGTCGGTGCGACCGGCGCGCTGGCTCGGCCTGCCGCCGGAGCAGTCGAGGTAGTCGAGCACGGAGACGTGCTCCCAGCTCGTTCGCAGGGTCATCGTGTCGTCGACGTACTCCTGCGATGGGGTCGTGTTCTCGTCCTCGAGCGGGGTGATCGAGAAGTAGCCCGCGGTGGGGCCGCCGACCAGCTCGGCGAAGATCGACGGCGAGTCGATGCGCGGCGCGCTGAGCCAGCTGACGCGCCCGTGATCGGTCACCAGGGCGACGCTGCGCTGATCGGAAAGCAGCGAGTGCTTCTCGATCGGCACCGAGTTCGAGCCGGTGAGCCAGGCGCCGCGCCGTTCGGCGAGCAGCGCGAGGCAGCGCGAGACCTCGTCGGTGTCGCCGAGGCGGCTGCGTGCGATGGTGTCGCCGGGGCCGACTTTGATGCCGAAGTCGGGGCCGCGCAGAGTCGCGAACGCATCCTCGTCGGTGGCGTCGTCACCGAGGTAGACGACGGCGGAAGCGCCGACCTCGGCGCGGATGGTGTCGAGGGCGCTTCCCTTGTCGGTGGGGACGACGGCGAGCTCGATCACCATCTTGCCGTGGCGGACGTAGATTCCGGGGTGGGCCGCCGGACCGTGCTGCACCGCGTCGACCAGCTCGAGGCGGGTCTTGCGCTCTTCGACGTTGCGGTAGTGGAAGGCGACGCTCGCCGGTTTGCGTTCGATGGCGGCGCCCGGGTCGCGCTCGGCGATCTCGGTGAGCTCGGCTGCGGTGGTCTCGAGCAGACGCAGTGCCGCGGGGTCGATGTGGTGGGCGAAGTCGAGGTCGAACTCGCTGCCGTGGCTGCCGACGAGGCGAATCGACTCCGGCGAGCCGGTGAGGATCGCCAGGTCCTTGAGGGACCGTCCGGAAATCAGCGCGACGTGGGTGTTGGGCATCGCCGCCAAGCGTTTGAGCGCGACCATGGTCTCGCGGCGCGGGAAGGCGCGGCTCGGATCGCTGACGATCGGCGCGAGCGTGCCGTCGTAGTCGGAGGCGACCAACAGGACCGGGGCGAAAGCGAGCGAGTCGAGAGAGTGCGGAGTCTCGTTCATCGGATGTCAGAACCGTTCGATATGGACCGACAGGTCGACGAGGTCGACGATGCCGATGCAGTTGTGCCCAGTCATGTGGCCGGCGCACTCGCCGGGGTTGAAGGTCAGCTGCCGCGCGTCGCGTTCGACGACGGTGCGGTGGTTGTGGCCGTGCAGAGCCAGGTCGTGATCCCCGCGGGGGAGGTCGAGCGGATCGTGGACGACGACGACCTCTCTTTCGCCGAGGCGGAGGTGGAGCGGCGGGTCGAGGAATTGGAAGGCGTGGCGTTGGCAAGCCGCGTCGAGCGCCTCCCGTTCGAGGTCGTTGTTGCCGAAGACCCCGCTCATCGGCATGTGTAGCCCGGCAAACACATCGAGGGTCTTGGCCTGGGTGATGTCTCCTGTGTGCACGACGCGGTCGACGGCGGCGCGGTTGAACACATCGACGATCGTCGCGACGTTGCCCAGATTGTTGTGGGTGTCGCTGACCACTCCGATCCGCATGTGATCACCGGGCGAGGCTCGGATGCGCCGGCGGCTTGCCGCCGGCGCAGCACGGACGGTCGTCAGGCTGCCTTTTCGAGGATGTGGATGGCGCAGGCGCTGCCGAGACCGATCACGTGGGTGAGACCGATCTTCGCGCCGTCTACCTGGCGCGCGCCGGCGTTGCCGCGCAGGTGCGTCGACACCTCGAAGATGTTGGCGATGCCGGTGGCGCCGAGCGGGTGGCCTTTCGAGAGCAGCCCGCCCGAGCAGTTGACGGGAACCTTGCCGCCGAGCGCAGTCGCTCCCTCGTCGATCATGCGGCCCGCCTCGCCGTCCTTGCACAGTCCGAGATTCTCGTAGTGGAGGATCTCCGCCGTGGCGAAGCAGTCGTGCAGCTCGACCAGGTCGATGTCTTCGGGGCCGACACCGGCCATCTCGTATGCCTGCTTCGCCGCGTTGCGGGTGCAGGTGTTGACGTCCGGCATGACCAGGTCGCGTTCCTGCCACGGGTCGCTGGTCAGCACCGAAGCGCGCACGCGCACGGCGCGGTCCATCAGACCGAGCTCCTTGGTCTTCTTCTCGGAAGCGAGCACCGCCGCCGCCGAGCCGTCGACGTTGACCGAGCACATCAGCTTGGTGTTGGGGTACGAGATCATCTCCGCGTTCATCACCGTGTCGAGCGGAGTTTCGATCTGGTACATCGCCTTCGGATTCATCGTCGAGTGATGGTGGTTCTTCACCGACACCTTGGCGAACTGCTCGAACGTGGTTCCGTACTTGCGAGCGTGCTCCATGCCCGCTTCGGCGAAGACCGCCGGCATGGTGGCCGAGCCCAGCAGGCCTTCCTTGGGAATTCCCTTGCCGCCGCCCCCGCCGCCGAGCAGGCCCTTGCCCATCTGCTCGACGCCGACGGCGAGGACGAGGTCGTTGACGTCGGCCTTGATCGACATCCATGCCTCGCGGAACGCGGTGGCGCCGGTCGCGCAGGCGTTGGCGCAGTTGACCACCGGCACGCCGGTCTGGCCGATTTCCTGCAGGATGCGCTGGCCGACCATGGCGTTGGCCTGGCCGAGGTTGCCGCAGTAGAGCGCCTGCATGTCCTGGATGCTGAGCCCGGCATCGTCGAGAGCGAGGAGTGCCGCTTCGGCGCCGATGTTGGCGACGTTGCGCTCGGGGAAGCGGCCGAACTGAATCATGTCGACGCCGATGATGTACACGTCACTCATTGCGATGCCTCCGTTGCTTCAGCCGGCCGGCTGGAAGAAGTAGCTGACGTAGGAGTTGCCGTCCTTGTCCTTGCGGCCGAGCGCGTCCTTGTAGACCACCTCGACCGGCATATCGAAGGGGATCTCGGCGGGGTCGGCGGCAACGTTGATCAGGTTGCCTTTGACCGTTCCGCCGCCGTCGAGGTCGACGATCGCCGAGACGTAGGGGACCTCGATCCCGGGAAACGAGCGGTGCACGATCGAGTAGGCGTAGAGTTTGCCTTTGTCGCTGAGTCGGGTGGGCTCGATCTGGTCGCGCGCCGAGCACTTGGCGCAGACCGAGCGTTCGCCCAGATAGACGGCGCCGCAGGCCTTGCACTTGTGCCCCTCGAGATACGGTTCTCCATCTTCGGGCAGCTTCAGGAAGGGGACCGCGGGCAGTGGCTTGCCCGTCTTCGTTTCTTTAGCCATTTCAGCCTCTTGGGTGTGAGGATCTCAGGTGGGACCGACGGCCTCGCGCGGTGCTGGCGGAAGAGCGCGAGCATGGCAAGCCGCGCTTTGAGTGTCAATCGAGCCCGGCGCCGAACCAGTCGAGAATTGCAGCGTTTTCGTCGCGCGGATAGGTGTGCGACAGGTCTGCGATCTCGCGAAAGACGAGTTCGGCGCCGGCTTGCTCCAGCGCGCTGGCGGCGCTGCGCGCGATCTGTACGGGAAACATCCAATCGAGCGCGCCGTGGATCAGGTAGATCGGCTTGCCGGCAGCGCGTTGCAGATTGCCGTTGGCGTAGTTGTCGGGATGGAAGACGCCGCAGGCGGGGGCGAGCGCGGTGAAGGGCGCATCCTCGCGCAAGCCGGCGAGCAGCGAGTAGGTGGCGCCGTCGGACAGGCCGGTCAGCAGGATGCGGCTCGAGTCGACGTTCCAGTGTTCTCGGACGAACGACACCATCGAGGTGAGCGCTGGTCGATCTTCGTCGGGGCCCATCATCGACCAGGTGGAGCCGCGCGCCGTCGGCGCGAGCAGGATGCAACGGCGGCTGCGCGCCTCGCGCAACCAGCTCCAGATGAACTCGCGCCCGTTGCCGGAGCCGCCGTGCAGAGCGACGATCATCGGCAGCGGTGTCGACTGGTCGTGGCTCTCCGGCACGTAGAGCGAGAACCCGCCGCGCGCGCCGGGCCCGGCGCCGGCGGCCATCAGGCCGAGGCGGCGCCCCTCCTCGGGGTCCGGGTCGAGCAGTGCCACTCGCTCGCGCGCCGCCGGCTCGAGAAAGAACAGGCTCACCGGCGGCATCGTTCGCCGCAGCGGGTAGAGCGCCTCCTGGGCGAGCGCGTGCTCGCGCATGGCCTCCAACACGCGGGCGATGCCGCCGGGGTCGGGACTGTCATCGGCGAACAGGTCGAGCGCCTGCAGCGCGTGCGCCGCCGCCGATTCGAAATCCGCGGCGAAGCCCTCGAGACCGTCGTCGACCGGTGCGGCGCGAAAGCGATCGAGCGCCTGGCGCAGGTCGGCGCGGATCGGCTCCATCGCCTGGCGCAGCTGGTCGATCGCCGGCGGGTGCAGCCGGCGCCGCGCCTGTTCGAAGCCGTCGACCGCGCGCAGCACGGCGGGGCCGAGGGAGCCGATCTGTTCGACGAATGGGGTCGGCATTGACTGGGCCTCAGGCGACGTGGACCAGCAGATTGCGCTGACCGCGGAAGCGGCGGTGTTCCCACAGGAAGATTCCCTGCCAGGTGCCGAGAGCGAGACGCCCGTCGAGGACCGGGATCGACAGCGATACCGCGGTCAGCGCCGACTTGAGGTGCGCCGGCATGTCGTCGGGTCCTTCGGCGGTGTGGGTGTAGATCGGATCGTTCTCGGGGACGAGCCGGTTGAGCCAGCTCTCGAGGTCGCGGCACACCGCCGGGTCGGCGTTTTCCTGGATCGTCAGGCTCGCCGAGGTGTGTTGGATGAACACCGTGCACAGGCCCTCGCCGACGCCGCTGTCGGCTACCGCGCCGGCGACGATGTCGGTGATCTCGTGCAATCCCTGACCGTCGACCCGGCACCCGAGGCGGGCGACTTCAGCCATCGCGCCGGCCGATCCGAGTGGTCTCGGTGTTCGAGCGCGAGCGCTCGGCTGGGCTGGCAGGTGGGGAGGGGTTCGACACGTTGCGGTTCCTCGGCGAAGGGGCGAACGCTAACACGATCCCGCCGGGCCGAGAAACGCGCCGCTTCGGGATTGCCGCTGGGTGGCGATCGCCGTACGATTGCGGCGATGCTCGACTACTATCCGCAGGGGCAGTCGTTCGACGATCTGCCGCTCGCCGAGGGCGCCAGATCGGCGCGCTGGCGCGAGTTCCTCAGCAAGGACGAGATTGCCGACCTGCTGCGGCCGAGCGATTGGCGCTCGTGGTGGTCGGTCGGCTTCGACTGGGCGGTGGTGCTGCTGGCGATGGCGATGGTCTACCACTACCCGAACCCGCTGACGATCGTGCTGGCCTTGTTCCTGATCGGTGCGCGCCAGCTGGGACTGGGCGTGCTGATGCACGAGGCGTCGCACCGTTCGCTGTTCGCCGATCGCGCCGTCAACGACTGGGTAGGCAACTGGCTTGCCGGCTATCCGATCTGGTCGAATCTCGCCGCGTATCGCGAGTATCACCTGCAGCACCACAGCAAGACCTGGACCGCTGCCGATCCCGATCTCAACCTGGTCGCCCCGTTTCCGATCACCCGCGCCAGCCTGCGGCGCAAGCTCGGCCGCGATCTCTCGGGGCGCACCGGGTGGAAGTTCGCCCGTTTCGCGGCGCGGCGCGACTTCGGTGATGGTCCGTGGCGCGAACGCTTGCGCCGCGCCGCGACCATACCTGCGCTGCGCGGCATGCTGGTTTCCAACGCGGTTCTGTTGGCTCTGGTGTCGTTGCTGTTCCACCCGGCAGTGTACCTGTTGTGGGTCGCAGCTTGGCTGACGACGTATACTCTGGTCACCCGCATCCGCTCGATTGCCGAGCACGCGATGGCGCCGGATCCGGGGGATCCGTTGCGCAACACGCGCACCACCCGCGCACGCTGGTGGGAGCGGCTGCTGATCGCGCCGAACCGGGTGAACTTCCATCTCGAGCATCACCTGTTGATGACGGTGCCGCACTACCATCTGCCGCGGATGCACCGCATGCTGGTCGAGCGCGGCGCCCTCGACGGAGCCTTCCTCGGCGAGGGCTATCCGGCGATTCTGGCGCAGGCTGCGTCGAAACCCGCCTGACCTGGCCGCCAGTGGCTGCACTGTCGATCGGGCGTGGCCGAAAGGTCGCGCGTCCGGCGGAGCCAGACTAGACTGCCGTCGATGCAGAAGAGCAGGGCGATCTCGATCGTGGTCGGGCTGGTCGCGGCGCTGGTGTTCGCGGTCGCCGTCGCGTTGGTGCAGAGCTCGCCGGAAGCCAAGGCGGAGCGCGAGCGCGAGCAGGCGATCGGCGGCGCCGCCGCCGTCGCGCCGCCGCCGGCGGTTTCAGTCGATGCCTGGGTGGCGCGACCGGTCGATGCGCGGTTGGCGGTGGAGGTCGCCGGCATGCTGGCGCCGGTGCGCTCGGTCGCGCTCGGCGCCGAAGTCGCCGGTCAGGTGGTCGAGGTCGCGGTCGAGGAGCACGCGACCGTCGCCGCCGGCGCGCTCATCGCTCGCCTCGACCAGGCGTTGCCGCAGGCGGCGCTCGAGCAGGCGAAGGCCAATCGCGGAGTCGCCGAGGCGACGCTGTCGCAAGCGCGCGCCGAGCTGCATCGCCAGCGCGATCTCGCCAAGCGCGGCATCGCCTCGGCGGTCGAGCTGGAGCGGGTCGAGACCGACGCCGACCGGGCGGCGGCCGAGCTGGCGCGCGCCAGGGCGCAGGTCCTCGACGCCGAGACGCGCTTGGCGAAGACGCGGATCGTCGCGCCGTTCGCGGCGGTCGTTTCGTCGTTCGACCTGGAGCCCGGTGCCTACCTTGCGCCGGGGCAGGTCGTCGCGCAGCTGCTCGACGTCTCGCAGCTCGAGATCGAGGTCGGCGTCGGCGAGCGCGAAGTCGGCGCGCTGCGCGCGCAACAACCGGCGGAGGTTCGTGTCGACGTGTTCCCGGGCGAGACCTTTGGCGGACGCGTCCACCGTGTCGGCCGCGCGCCGGACCAGCAGACCCGGCGCTATCCGATTCCGGTGCGTCTCACCGACCCGAGCGGGCGGCTGTTGCCAGGGATGCTGGCGACGGTTCGCTTCGAAATCGGCGAGGCGCGGCCGACCCTGCGCGTTCCCCGGCGGGCGCTGCAGACCGAGTTCGACCTCACCTACGTGTTCGAGATCGTGACCGAGAAGGATGGCGTCGATCAGGGGCGCTTGGTGCGGCACCGGGTCGAGGCTCGCCGGGTTCCCTTTCGACCGGATCTGGTCGACGTCACCAGCGGGCTCGAGGGAGGAGAGCGACTGGTGATCACCGGGGTCGGCGATCTGCGCGATAGCATGGAGGTGCGGTTCAGCGACCGCGAGGTGCGGCTTTGAGCTTGCCTCGGTTCAGTGTTCGCCAGTCGGTTCTGGTGAACGTTCTCTTCTTCGTCTGTTTCTTCGGCGGACTCGCGGCCTACAGCCGGGTGCCGGTCGAGTACTGGCCGGAGGTGGTGCTCAACACGGTCAACCTCAATACCGTGTGGAGCGGCGCCTCGGCCGACGAGGTCGAGCGACTGGTGACGCAGAAGCTCGAGGAGGAGCTGCAGACGGTCGGCGACATCCGCGAGATGCGCTCGGTGTCGACGGCGAACCTGTCGGCGATCGTCATCGACTTCGACGAGAACCTCGACCAGATCGAGCTCGAGAGCGCGATCAACGACGTGCGCGCGGCGATCGACCGGGTACCCGATCTGCCGGAGTCGGCGGAGGAGACCGACCTTTTCGAAATCACCGTCTCCGAGGTGACGCCGGTGGTGTTCATCGCCGTCGTCGACACCGGCGGGGTCGGCGAGGTCGCCCTCAACGAGGTCGCGCGCGAGGTGCAGACGCGGGTTCGCGATCTAACCGGAGTGCGTCGCACCGAGATCCTCGGCGAGCGCGAGCGCGAGGTGAGGGTGCTGGTCGATCGCGACGTGTCGGCGCGGTTCGGGCTGACCGTGCTCGACGTCGTCGAGCGCATTCGCCGGCAGAACCTGAATCTGCCGGCGGGGACCTTCGAGTCGGGTGAGGTCGAGGCGACGCTGCGGGCGCGCGGTGACTACGAGGATCTCGACTCCCTGCTCGAGACGGTGGTGCGCGAGAACGACGACGGAACCTACGTGCGACTCGCCGACGTCGCCCGCCTGGAGACCGGTCTCGAGAAGCGCCTCATCAGCACGCGTTACAACGGTTACCCCGCGGTTCTGGTCAACGTCACCAAGAAGGCGAGCTACGACGTCCTCGACCTGGCGGCGCGGATCGACCGCTGGCTGGAGGACTATCGCCCGCTGGTTCCGAGAGGGGTCGAGCTGCACAAGACGCTCGAGGCGGCGAGCTTCGTGGCGCCGCGCATGAAGACCCTGTGGGACAATCTGTTGAGCGGTGTGGTCCTGGTGCTGCTCATCCTCTGGGTGACCATCGGCTTCCGCAACGCACTGCTGACCGTGATCGCGATTCCCTTCAGCTTTCTCACGGCGATGATCTTCTTTCCGTGGGCCGGGGTGACGATCAACGCGACGACCCTGATGGGGATGTTGCTGGTGTCGGGGATGCTGGTCGACGACGCCATCATCGTTCTCGAGAACATCTACACCCGGGTCGAGCAGGGCGAAGGGCTGGCCGATGCGGTGGTCCACGGCACCGAGGAGGTGCAGTGGCCGGTGATCGCCGCGGTGACCACGACCTGCGCCGCGTTCGGTCCGCTGCTGCTGGTCGAAGGGGTCGCCGGCAAGTTCGTCGCCATCATGCCGAAGGCGGTGTTGCTGTGCCTGCTGGCCTCCCTCTTCGAGTGTCTGGTGATCCTGCCGGCGCACTACATGGACTTCGGCAGTCGGCGGGGCGGGGACGCCGACCGCCGAATGGGTCTGCAGGCGCGGCTGCCGCCGTGGCTGGGCCGGGTGCTGAGCCTGCCAGGGCGGATTCTCCCCACTCTGCGGGGCTGGTACGCGCGCGCGCTCGACGTGGTTCTGGCGCACCGTCTCTCTTTCGGGCTGTTGACGGTGGCGATCGTCGCACTGTCGTACGGCGGCTGGGGGCACCTTCGCGTCGAGCTCTTTCCCGGGGAGTTCGACAACTTCAACGTCCTGCTGGAGACGCCGCCCGGCTACAGCCTCGAGCAGACCGAGCGCGTGGTGAAGGGCATCGAGCAGGAGCTGCTGCCGTTCGTCGGACGCGAAGTGACGGACTTCGCGTCGACCGTCGGCGCCAGCGTCGCGTCCAACTACGATCGCATCGCCGCGCCGAACGTCGCAAGAACGTTTCTGGTGATGGCGCCGACCGAGGAGAACCGCACCCGGCCCGAGGCGGTCTTGTTTCGGGTGCGCGACCGGCTGGACGAGTACCGTCGCCAGCACGCGACCGACATCGTCGACCTGCGCGTCGCCGCCGAGCAAGACGGGCCGCCGGTCGGGCCGCCGGTCGAAGTGCGCATCCAGTCGGACGATTTCGCCGTCGGCAAGTCGATCGCATCCGAGATGACGGCGTTTCTCGAGACCATCCCCGGCGTCTTCAACATCGAGGACAACCTCGAGCTCGGCCCGGAAGAGGTGCGCCTGGTGATCGACGACGAGCGCGCCAGTCGCCACGGCTTGCGTTTCGAGGATCTCGCCACCTCCCTGCGCGGCGCCAACGACGGCATCGTCGCTTCGAGCTTTCGCGATCCCAAGCGCAACGACGACATGGACATCCGGGTGATGCTCGAGGAAGCCGATCGCAGCGGCTTGCAGGATCTGCTCGACGTCGAGCTGCGCGCCCCCGGCGGGTACCTTCTGCGCTTGCGCGACGTCGCCGACATCGAAGTCTCGCGCGGCTTTCTGTCGTATCGACGCTACGACGGGCGGCGCACCGTCAACGTCTACGCCGAAGTCGACGACGAGCTGGCGACCTCGGGGAGCGTCAACCAGCGGCTGCGCGGCCACTTCGCCGGTCTCGAAGCCCGTTATCCGGAGGTGCGCATCGAGTACGGCGGCGAGTTCGGAGAAACCGAGGAGGCGTTCTCCGGCGTGATCGCCATCTTTCCGGTGGCGCTGCTGTCGATGTACATGATTCTCGCCGCCCTGTTCCGCAGCTACGCGCAACCGCTGGTGGTGACCGTGGCGGTGCCGTTCGCCTTCGTCGGCGTCATCGCCGGCGTCGGTTTCCTCGGTTACAGCGTCAGCTACCTGCTGTTCTACGCGATGGTCGGGCTGACCGGGGTGGTGGTCAACGACTCCCTGGTGATGGTCGACTTCATCAACCGGGCGCGGGAGCGCGGCATGCCGCTGCTCGAAGCGGTGCGCGAGTCCGGGGTGCGCCGCTTTCGCCCGATCGTGCTGACGACGCTGACCACGGTCGTGGCCTTGCTGCCGATGGCCTTCGGCCTGCAGGGCGCCTCGAAGACCTACGGGCCGTTTGCGGCGTCGATCGCCTTCGGACTGTTCGTCGCCATGGTCGGCACCTTGTTCGTGGTGCCGCTCGCCTACACCTCCCTGATCGTCTGGCAACAACGCCTCGGCCGACTCGCCCGCGGCCGGACGGCCTGGGGCAGCAGCGCCGCGCGCCCGCAGCGCGACTGAACGAAAACGCCGTGGGTACGAAAATTTTCATTTTTCCGCTGGACGAGGGGGGCCGCGTCAGCTAGAACCAGAATCCGATTCTTATTTTGGTTTGCGAATGTCTGCACAAGTTGCCGAGCGAAAAGTCACTCTCCAGTCGGTCTCCGGGCCCAAGCAGGCGCGTAGCGAGGCGACCATGCTGCGCATTCTCGAGGCCGCCGAGGAGCTGATCGCCGAAGAGGGACTGCAGGGGCTGTCGATTCCCGAGGTGGTGCGGCGCGCCAAGTCTTCGGTCGGCGGCTTCTACGGGCGCTTCCGCGACAAGAACGAGCTGCTCAAGGCGCTCGAGGAGCGCCACTTCAAGCATCTCTCCGAGCACCTCGACGCCGTCGCCGACGCGGCGCGCTGGCGCAACGCGACCGCCACCGAGATCGTGCGCGGCGCGGTCGACGAGTTGGTCAACGTCACCAACGTGCACCGCAAGATGACGGTGGCCTTCCTCTACCGCTCGATCCAGGATCCGGGCTTGCGCAAGGACGCGGTGCGTTTCCGCCGCGAGGCCGAAGATCGAATTCGCAATCTCCTGCTCGACCACTGCGACGACTTCGACCACCCGGATCCGAAGCTGGCGATCGATCTCGGCATCCAGGTGGCGTTCGCGCTGATGCAGCAGCACGTTCTCGTCGAGGCCACTCACGCCGGCGGGCGGACGCTCAGTGACGACGAGCTCAAGCGAGAGATCGGCAACATTGTGTTGCGTTACATCGGCATTGATTCGGACGCGCACGGGCGCGTCGCCGCGAAGCCATGAGAACGGCGGCGTAGCCGCCGAACGATTTGGAGGAAACGATGGAGTACGTGCAGTCCAACCCGGTCCCACTTCCCGAAGGCGAGGAGTACCGCGAGATCAAGGCGACGATCGACACCGTGTTCGATTGGAAGTACGACCTCGAGCGGCGCAACCTGCTCAACCTCTACGAGAAGGGGAAGACCCTGGCGTGGAACGCCAACGATCTCGACTGGACGATCGACGTCGACATCGAGCGCATGATGGAAGAGCGCCTCGCCAACGGCATGGCTTCGATGGTCAACCAGCTGATGAACCCGCCGCGCAAGATGGAAGACGAAGCGGTGATGCGGATGCAGCTCAACATGAACGCCTTCATGCTGTCGCAGTTTCTGCACGGCGAGCAGGGCGCGCTGATCGCCACTGCGAAGATCGTTCAGGGGGTTCCCTGGGAAGAGGCGAAGTTCTACGCCGCCAACCAGGTCGCCGACGAAGCCCGCCACGTCGAGGTCTACCATCGCTACCTCACCGAGAAGCTGGGGATCTCGTACGAGATCGTGCCGAGCCTGCGCACCTTGCTCGACGACATCGTCAAGGACTCGCGTTGGGACATCACCTTCCTCGGCATGCAGATCATGGTCGAGGGGCTGGCGCTGGCGGCGTTCGGAGTGACCAAGCTGCAGATGGCCGACGAACCGTTGATCCAGGACCTGATCACGCGAGTGATGCAGGACGAGTCGCGCCACGTCGCCTTCGGCGTGCTGACCCTGAACGACCTCTACAGCCAGATGAGCTCGCAGGAGCTCGCCGAGCGCGAGGAGTTCGTCATCGAGGCGACCCATCTACTGCGCGATCGACTTCTCATGGAGCCGGTGTTCGAGCGGCTCGGCTGGGACGTAGAGCTGTGGACCAACTGGGCCAAGGGGACGCCGTTCATGGTCGGCTTCCGCCAGATGATGTTCTCGAAGATCGTTCCCAACCTGAAGCGTCTCGGCTTGCTGACGCCGAAAGTTCGCGACGCCTACGAGAAGATGGACCTGCTGCGCTTCGAGCACCTCAAGGACTCGGTCGAGGAGCCGGAGGCGGCACCGCCGCACGAGCTGGTCGAGCTGCTCAATCAGCTGATGAGCAGCAAGGCGGTCGAATCCGCCGCCGCGCCCGTCGCGGCAGCGCACTGATCACTCTCTTTCCCGGCCGGGCGCGGCGATCGCCGCCGCGCCCGGCCGCCGCTTCGACCACGAGGCTGGGGTGAAGCCCGCGGTCCGGCGGCTTGCAGTCGCCCTGGTGATCACCAGCGCCGGGGCGTTGCCGGTGTTTCTGACATCGGCTCTGGTCCTGCAGATCGCCGCCGATCTCGGTTTCGAGATCGAGCGCCTCGGCATCGCGGTCGGTCTCTACTTCGTCGCCGGTGTCTTCAGCTCGCTGCTGATGGGGCGCCTGTCGGAGCGGATCGGCGCCGCGGCGGCGCTGCGTCTGGGCGGTGTTCTGAGCGCCCTCTGCCTGGTGCTCGTGTCCGTGGTCGACAGCTTCGGCGCACTGTGCGCGTGCTTGTTTCTCGGCGGGATCTGCAACGCCCTGTGCCAGCCGGCCGCCAACTTGTACGTCACTCGCGGCATCTCGGCCGGACGGCGCGGGTTGGCGTTGGCGCTCAAGCAGTCGGCGATCCCGGCGGCGACGATGCTGGGCGGGCTCGCGGTGCCGCTGATCGCGCTCACGGTGGGGTGGCGTTGGGCCTTCGTCGGCGCTGCCGCGGCGGCGCTGGTGACCGCTATGCTGATTCCACCGGTGGTCGTTCCCGCCCGCGCCGCGAACGTCGATGACGAAGGCCGCGCGCCGCTGCTGGCGATGCTGTTGTTGGCGGCCACCGTCGGTTTGGGAGCGGCGGGCGCCAATTGCCTCGCGTCGTTCGCCGTCGCCGGCGCGGTACGCATCGGGATCGGCGACGGTGCCGCGGGGTGGCTGGTGGCGGCGGGGTCGGCGCTGGCGGTGCTCACCCGCATTGCCTTGGGGCACCGCGCCGACCGCAAGGGCGCCGGGCACCTGCTGATGGTGCGCCTGATGCTCGTATGCGGCACCTTCGGCGCTCTCGGCCTGGCGACCAATTCAATCCCGTTGTTCGTCAGCGCAGTGCCGATGGTCTTCAGCTTCGGCTGGGGCTGGCCGGGGCTCTTCAACCTGGCCGTGATCAAGCACAACCCGACCGCGCCGGGAGCGGCGACCGGCTTCACCCAAACCGGCACCTACCTCGGTGCTGCGCTCGGTCCGATGCTGTTCGGCCTGGTTGCCGATCGCGTCGGATGGGACCTCGCCTGGACGCTGGTTCCGGCCTTCTTCGGTCTCGGTGCCATTGCCGCCACGCTGGCACGCCACCAACTGCTTCGTTGGCTGGCCGCAGCAACGATGTTGCCACCGAAGTGACGCTTCCCCCCGTGGGGGCCCTTCGAGCGGGCGTCGGCCTCCGTGATGGGCAGCCCGCGGGAGGTGACGTATGCGATCGAATCGGAAGAGGGCGGTGCCGCGACTCGGCTGGTGGATCGGCGCGGCCCTGGTGTTTCTACTGCTGGCTCTGGTCGTGCTGGGCGTGAGTGTCCCGGCCGGCGCCGCGGAGGAAAAGCCCGAGCGACGGCGCCAGTCGCAAGCGCGTGAGCAGCGCGTGCTGCGTCAGAGTCGCGGCGAGCGCGGCCACGTTCGCCGCCGCGCCGACCGCATCGACAAGCGCTCCCGGGTCGAGAAGAAGCCGGGCTGGCGCCGCGTCGAGTGAGGTCGGAGGAATCTTCAGCCGCAGATGAACGCTGACTTGCGCCGATCTTTTCTCCACGGGTGAACACGGAAAGCACGGATTGGGTCGTTTGCCATCCGTGTCCTCCGTGTTCACCCGTGGGCCCCTATCAGCTATCTGCGTTCATCAGCGTCCATCTGCGGCTCGAAGTCGATTATGCGGGATACGCTTCGAACAGCGCCGCGGCGCCCATGCCGCCGCCGATGCACATGGTGACGATGCCCCACTTCTTCTTGCGGCGGCGCAGCTCGAGCAGGATGGCGCCGGTCTGGCGCGCGCCGGTCATGCCGTAGGGGTGGCCGATCGAGATCGCTCCGCCGTTGACGTTGAGCTTGTCGGGGTCGATGCCGAGACGGTCGCGGATGTAGACGGTCTGCGAAGCGAACGCCTCGTTGAGCTCGATCAGGTCGATGTCCTCGAGCTTCTTGCCCTGGCGCTGCAGCAGGGTCGGGATGGCGAACACCGGACCGATCCCCATCTCGTCGGGCTCACAGCCGGAGATGACCAGGCCGTGGTAGGCGCCGAGCGGCTTCAGGTTGCGCCTCTCGGCCTCCTTGTCGCTCATCATCACCAGCGCCGCGGCGCCGTCGGACAGCTGCGAGGCGTTGCCGGCGGTCACCGAGCCGCCTTCCTTGAACGCGCCCTTGAGCTGCGACAGGCCTTCGAGCGTGGTGTTGGGGCGCGGACCTTCGTCCATCGCCACGTCGAGCTCGACCTCCGAGGTTTCGCCGGTCGCCTTGTCGGTCTTCTGCATGGTGACGTGCATCGGCGCGATCTCGTCGGCGAGGGCGCCCGATTCCATGGCCGCGGCGGTGCGCATCTGCGACGACAGCGCGTACTCGTCCTGCGACTCGCGCGTCACGTTGTAGCGCTCGGCGACGACCTCGGCGGTGTCGCCCATCGCCATGTAGATCTCGGGCTTGTGCTCCTGCACCCAGGGATTGATGTAGTCGTGGAGGTTGAGGTTGGCCTGGACGCGCGAGATCGACTCGACGCCGCAGGCCACCGTGACCGGCACGTCGTCGACGACGATGCGCTGGGCGGCGACCGAAACCGCCTGCAGGCCCGACGAGCAGTAGCGGTTGATGGTCGTGCCAGCGGTGGTGACCGGACATCCGGCGCGGATCGCGGCGACGCGGGCGACGTTGTTGCCGGTCGACCCTTCGGGGAGTCCGCAGCCGGCGACGACGTCCTCGACCGCTTCGGCTTCGATGCCCGAGCGCTCGATGGCGTGCTGGATGGCGTGGCCGAGCAGGTCCGCGCCGTGGGTGAGGTTGTATGCTCCGCGAAACGCCTTGCCGATCGGCGTCCGCGCAGTGGAGACGATCACTGCTTGCTTGGCCATGATGGTGAACTCCTATTCAGTTTGGGGAATCTGCGAATCGTCGCGCTTTTGCGGAGCAGCGTCAACCGCGTCTGGGGAGCATGGAAGGGGATGGGGGTCTGGTTTTCTCTCTCGCGCCAAGGGGTTTCTGGTTCTTTTTTCTCGCGCCAAGACGCCAAGGCGCCAAGGGGGGCCTAGGTCTTCTGGGTTGATTGGCTAGACGATTATAACTGCTCTATTTATATCACTTCGCTTGGGTGGGTTTCTGAAGCCCCAAAAACCAAAAGCCCCCTTGGCGCCTTGGCGCCTTGGCGTCTTGGCGCGAGAAAAAAACGGAAAACCCGATTCCCCGAGAGCCAGCTATTCGATCAGGGCGGCGCTGCGCGACAGGATTGTTTCGGCTTCGCGGACCATGGATTCGACGACCTCGCTGGCGGGGACGATTTCGCTGATGCCGCCGATGCCCTGGCCGGCGGGCATGCAGGTGCGGTCGGTGTCGATGCCTTCCTCGACGGCGTAGCCCATCACCCCGGCGGAGAAGCTCTTGGCGATTTGCTCGGGGAAGCGCTGGATCGACTCGGCGTGGCGTTCCTGCTCTTCGACGTAGGGGTTGTTGATGACGCGCATCGGCTTGCCGGAGTAGCAGCGGCTGATGATGGTGTCGCCGCCGCCGCGCTCGGTGATCAGCTGCTTGAACTCCTTCGCCGCGCGCGCCTCGGTGGTGGCGATGAAGCGCGTGCCGACCCAAACGCCGTCGGCGCCGAGGGCGAGGGCGGCGGCGAGGCCGCGGCCGTCGACGATCGATCCGGCGCCGAGCACCGGAATGTCGACGGCGTCGACGATCTGCGGGATCAGCGCCATCGCGGCGACGCGCCCGGTGTGGCCGCCGGCTTCGGTGCCCTGCGCCACCACCATGTCGCAGCCGGCTTCTTCGGCGCGCACCGCGTGCTCGACCCGGCCGCACATCGACACCACCTTGAGTCCGGCGTCGTGCAGCTTGCCGATCACCGGACCGGGCACGCCGAGGCCGGCGATGAACGAGGAAGCGCCCTCTTCGATGATGACGTCGATCGCCGCCACCATCTGCTCGGGCAGGGCGGCGAGCAGGTCGACGCCGAACGGTTTGTCAGTCAGCTCGCGGACCCGCTGCATCTGCTTGCGGATTCCCTCGGGGCTCTCGGTCGCCATGCCGAGCGTCCCGTAGCCGCCGGCCTGCGACACCGCGGCGCACACCTCGGCGTAGGCGACCTGGCCCATCCCGGCGAGGAATACCGGGTGCTCGATTGCAAACATCTCACAGACGCGGGTTTTGATTGTCATGGCTGTCTCCTGCGGGTACTCCGGCCACTCTTACTAAGTGGGCGGGGGGAAAAGAAGCCGCAGATGAACGCGGATGAACGCTGATTGGGTTTCCAGTCGAGCCGCTGCTGATGGATTTGCCACGGGGGCGGTTGCGTGGTGAGTGGAGCCATGGAGATTGGACTGATTCTCACCGCGGGAAAGCCGCGGGGCAACGTCGACCTGGCGGTCCGTGCCGAGCAGGCCGGGTTTTCGGCCGTGCTCAGCATCGAGTTCTTCAACCAGCACGCCTTCGCGGTTCTCGGCGCGATCGCGCAGGCGACCGACAGGATCGGCATCGGCACCGGTATTGCCAACGCCTTCACCCGCTCGCCGCTGGTGCACGCCAACGCGGCGATGGATCTCGACGATCTTTCCGACGGCCGAATGATCCTCGGGCTGGGCAGTGCGACGCGCACCATGAACACCGACTGGTGGGGCGTGCCGTTCTTCAAGCCGGCGCGACGGATGCACGAGGAGGTGCGCCTGATCCGCGAGATCTTCGCCGCCGGCGATGGCTTCGGCTTTCGCTTCGAGGGCGAGTTCTGGAATCTCAAGATCGCCGCGTTCACGCGCCCCGGGGCGCGCAAGGACCTGCCGATCTGGGTGGCGGCGGTCAACGCGCCGATGATGCGCACCGCCGGCCGCGTCGCCGACGGACTGGTCGGTCATCCGATCGCGACCCGCAGCTGGCACCGCGAGCGCACCCTGCCGGCACTGCGCGCCGCCGAGGCGGAGGCGGAGCGCGCGGAAGGTGCGTGCCGTTTGGTTCCCTACGTGCTGACCTCGCTACACCAGGACCGCGACCGCGCCGTTGCCAACGCCAAGAAGCAGATCGGTTTCTACTTCACCTCGAAGCTCTACCACACGATCCTCGAGCACCACGGCATGGGCGAGGTCGGCGCCGAGTGCCACCGCGCGCTCAAGTCGTTCGACATCAAGGCGATGGCCGCCGCGATTCCGGACGAGCTGGTCGACGCCATCGCCATCGCCGGTACTCCGGACGAGGCGCGCGATCGCCTGCAGCAGTGGCAGGGGCTGTGCGACGAGGTGCTGCTCTACGCGCCGACCATCGCCGTCTCACCCGAGGATCTCGAAGCAAACCACGCGGCGATGTTCGAAGTGTTCAGTCGCTGAGAGACAGGTTCGAAGAAAAAACTAGCCGCAGATACACGCAGATTTTCGCAGATGCCCCGATCCACGGATGAACACGGGAGACACGGATGGCGAGGGCTCAGCCCGTGTTCTCCGTGTTCACCCGTGGAAAAGAATCAGCGCAAATCAGCGTCCATCTGCGGCTAAAGATTCTATCCCAGCCTACCCCTCAGCGGCTCGGCAGCTGCCGATAGACCTTGCGCTCTCCGAACAGCCGGACGAAGTTGCGGAAGGTGGTGTCGGCGAGTTGGCTCAGTCGAGCCATGTGGCGCGCCGTCTCCTCGCGGATCTGATCCGGCCCGGGCGGGCCCTTGAGGGCGTGCAGCTCCTCCTGGTGCGACGGGATCTTGAGCCAGCGCTCGATCAGCGAGGGGTCGACCTCCATGTGGAACTGGAAGCCGTAGACCTTGTCGCCGTAGCGGAAGGCCTGGTTCGGACAGCCGGGCGAGCTGGCGAGGTGCACCGCACCGTCGGGGATGGCGAAGGTATCGCCGTGCCATTGGAAGATCTGCTCGCTCTCGTCGAAGTGCTGCAGCAGCGGGTCGTCGGCCGCCTCGGCGGTGGGGCGCACGGGATACCAGCCGATTTCTTTCTCGGGGCTGGGGGCGACGTCGGCGCCGAGCGCCTTGGCGACCAGCTGCGCGCCGAGACAGATCCCGAGGATCGGCATTTTGCGCTCGATCGCTTTGCGGATCAGCCGCACCTCGGTGTCGAGGTGCGGGTGCCGGTCGGTCTGATCGACGTTCATCGGCCCGCCGAGAACCACCAGCCCGTGGTAGCCTTCGATGTTCGGCTCGGCGTCGGGGTGGCGGCTGTAGTTGACGTAACGGATGCGGAAACCCGCGTCTTTCAGCAGCGGGTTGAGGGTGCCGAGGATCTCGAAGGCGACGTGTTGAAAGACGAGCAGCTTCACGCCCGTTACAATTATCCGTCGAGCGCCGGCGATTCCACTGCAGGCTCGGCCGCCGCGGCCGGGGCGGCGTAGTCGACGTAGATCGGTGACGACCAGGCGCGCTGCTCGGTCATCGCCAGGCAGTCGTCGTCGTACTCGGTGCGGAAGTCGCCGTAGCACGGGTCGCTCTTGGTGCAGTTGCCTTTGGCGTCGCGTTCGCAGCGGAGATTGGCGGCGTTGACCGCCTGGGTGGGCTCCTCGATGGCGCGGACGTAGTACAGCGAATCGCGCCCGTCCTTGACGAAGTCGAGGTCGACGAAGCCCACTTCACAGCCCGCGCCCGCGTCTTCGCAGGCGATGGTGCGCCACGGGTCTTCGATCAGCGGCGCTACCGGTTCGCCGGCGACTTGCTGGGGCCGGATGCGAACCACCTCGATGCGGGTGATGGCGCGGCGGCGGTCGGAGGGATTGTAGCACTCGCCGTGGCACAGGTGCTCGACGCGCTCCGAGCTGAGCGCGTCGAGGGTGTGCTGCGGGCAGCCGGGCCGTTGCTCCAGGGACCCGAGAGCGCGCACCCGGAATACCGGATTGTGGCCGATCGCCACCGCCGAGCCCATCGGCAGCTCGTCCTCGGTGCTCACCATGTCGAACCACAGGAGGATGCGCGGTCCGCTGGTGCCGTAGACCTCGCGGCGTTGCAGCGCGTCCCAGATCGAGTCGCGGTTCTTGGCCTCGGAGTGGACCGCGACCAGGCCGCCGGTGAGGAAGAAGGAGGCCTGACGCTCGGCTTCGAGGATGCCGAAGGCGACGCCCTGGAACGAATCGAGGTCGAAGGGCTTGGCGCGGGCCACCGGCTCCTCGGCGGGGGGAGCCAGCGCGTCGGCGACGCGCTGATCGCGCGCGCCGGTCGCCTCGGTCATGCTGCGCCGGGCGTACTCCTTGTACCCGGTGCCGGGCCGCGCGGTGTGGTTGTCGCTCGATGCCATGAATCCGAAGCGAAAGCGTCGCGGGTCCTGGGGGTCGTCGAAGTTGGTGAGCGCGGTGATGTACTGCACCGAGCCGCCCGGACGCAGGTTGAAGGCGGGCTGGAAGCAGTCGCGGCACTGGCCCGCGTCGAGGAACTCGGTCGCCTCGGCGCCGGGTACGGTGAGGTGCGCCTGCAGGCCGTTGGCGGCGGCGATGTTGCGAGCGTCGGCGGCGCGCACCTCGCACTCCTCCGCGGTCAGGCCTTCGGCCTCGCAGCGCGCGCGGATGATCTCGCCCGCCTGCCAGCAGGTCGGCAGGTAGTCGTCCGAAGGCTCGGGGCACTCCGGCCGCGCCCCGCCGAGGTCGACGGCGCGCCAGTCGCGGTACTCCTCCGAGTTACCGTGTCCCGAGTAGACCTCGATCAGGGTCTGGCGGTTGGGATCGTGCATGTCGCCGACCAGCTGCTTGTCCCAGGTCGAGCCGGGCGGCGTATAGAACCCCCAAGTGGTGCCGTGGGGAATGACGATCGAGCGGTGGCCCCATTCGTCGAGCTTGCGGAACAGCTCGGCCGGGGTGCGCGCCCCCTCGAGGCAGTCGGCGGGCAGCTGCGGTGCCGGGATGCCCTCGTCGCACTGCGCGACCGCGCCGCGGTCCTGGAGGTGGCGGGCGAGGTCGTAGAGCCTGCCGCCGCCGCCGAACACGGCCAGCGCGCCGAGCTGCCATACCGGCGGCGCGGCCATTGCTCTGCTGGTAAAGCTGATCGAGGCGATCGGTCGCGTCGGATACTGCCCTTCCTCGATGTCGGCGATTACGACGTTCTTGTGGCCGTAGTGGTCGTCCGGGGTGCGCCCCACCTGCGTCCATTCCCAGCCGAGGAAGGAGACCAGGTCGGGCTCGCCGGCGCCGCCGGCGATCTCGTTGCAGCGCCGGATCGAATCGACGGTCTCGCTCCAGCGACGCGGGGTCAATGATTCGGCGTGGTCGTTGATCGACCAGAAGTCGAGGCCGGAGCAGTAGCGGGCGAAGTCGCAGGCGTCGGCCACCGGATGCGCCCCTTCACCCTGCAGCGCCGGCAGGCTGGTGAGGAAGGCGTCGACCGAGAAGGTGGTGTGGACGTGGAAATCGCCGAACAGAATGCGCTTGCCGGTACCCGGCGCGATCTCAGCCCGCGCCCGGCGCTGCACCCGCTCGGCTCGATCGAGCACCTCCTGGGGGAGCCGGGCACCCTCGATCACGCCGGGCGCCTCCGGCGTGCCGAGCCAGCCACGGCCGGCGGCGTAGACGGTCAGCGCGACGGCACCGACGACCAGCGCGAGAAGAACGATGAGGATGGTAGCGATGCGTTTCATGGCCTGCCCCTGGGTGTTCGGCTGACAACCAGCCACAGGTGGCGGCGGAAATCAAAAGGGCTGCGCGGCGAGCTGCGAGCAGAGTTTGCAACCGGCCGCTGGATGGAAGTAGACAGATCGTTCGCCCGGGTGGCGTGAGAGGAACTGGTTGGATGATCAAGCTCTATGGTGTGCCGGCGTCGCGGACATTTCGATGTCTGTGGATGCTGGAGGAGGTCGGCGTCGAGTACGAGCTCGTTGCGACGAACTTCTCCGACGAGTGCAAGACGCCGGAGTACCGCGCGCTCAACCCGAACGGCAAGATCCCGACCTTGGTCGATGGACCGACGGTTCTCTGGGAATCGATGGCGATCAACCTCTACCTCGCCGCCAAGTACGACGGCGGCTTGCAGCCGAGCAACGCCGAAGATCTCGGGCAGGCGTACAAGTGGAGCTTCTGGGTGATGACCGAGGTCGAGAGCGCCTTGCTCGACTACCTCTTTCATCGCGTGATTTTCCCCGAGGGGCAGCGCGATCACAAAGTCGCCGACACTGCGTGGAAGTCGCTCGCCGCTCCGCTGGCGATTCTCGACGATGCACTGCGCGGACGCGACAACCTGGTCGGCGATTCGTTTACCGTCGGCGACCTCAATCCGGCATCGGTGTTGTCGTGGCTTCAACTGGCGAGCGCCGACCTCAGCTCGTGGCCGAACCTGGAGAAGTGGCTGAACGCGTCGCTGGCGCGGCCGGCGGCGGCGCGAGCACGGCAGGGAGGGGAGTGATGTCGACCCAGTTGAGCGGGCTGGCGCGGGTTCGCGCCAATGTCCAGGCGCTGCGGTCGGCCGGATTGCTCCGACCGAGCGTGCTGTTGGCGCTGGCCAAAGCGGGCAAGACCTGGGGGCCGACCCTGGCGACGGGGTTCGCCGCCGCCGCGGCGCGCACTCCCGACGCGATCGGTGTTGCCGACGATCTCGGGTCGATTACCTTCGGCGACGTCGAGCGCCGATCGAACGCGCTCGCCAGCGCGCTGCGCCAACGCGGCCTGAAGGAGGGCGATTCGGTCGCGATCCTTTGCCGCAACCACCGTGGCTTCATCGACGCCAACGTTGCGGTCAACAAGCTCGGCGCGCACGCACTCTTCCTCAATACCGGATTCGCCGGGCCGCAACTGGTCGAGGTGGTCACCCGCGAGGGGGCGCAGTGCGTCATCTACGACGACGAGTTCGCCAACATCGTCGAACCGAACTTGCCGAACGTCCCCAAGTATCTCGCCTGGCACGACGACGCCTCCGGACGCGACACCCTCGAAGCGATGATTGGCGAGAGCAAGGGCGATGCGCCGGCTCCGCCGACGCGACCGGGGCGAGCGACGATCCTCACTTCCGGCACCACCGGGACCCCGAAGGGGGCTCAGCGCGAACCGAAGAACCTCAGCCTCGACGCGACCGCCGGCGTGCTGGAGCGGATGCCGGCGCGGGTCGGCGAGATCGTGTTCGTCGCCGCGCCGACCTTCCACGCCTGGGGATTGGCGCAGCTGCAGGTGGCGGCGACGATGGGTTGCTCGGTGGTGTTGCGACGCAAGTTCGACCCGGAGGACACGCTGCGCACGATCGCCGAGACCAGCGCCGGTGTGCTGATCGTGGTTCCGGTGATGATGCAGCGGATTCTGGCGCTGCCCGACGAGGTCATCGATCGCTACGACACCTCGAGCCTGCGCATGGTCGGCTCGAGCGGCTCGGCGCTGCCGGGTGAGCTGGCGCTGCGCTGGATGGACCGCTTCGGCGACAATCTCTACAACTTCTACGGCTCGACCGAGGTCGCCCAGACTTCGATCGCAAATCCGGAGGACCTGCGCGCAGCTCCCGGCACCGCCGGCAAGCCGCCGCGCGGCGTCGTCGTCAAGATCTACGACCACGACGGCAACGAGGTCCCCGCCGGCACGACCGGACGCATCTTCGTCGGCAACGAGGCGCAGTTCGAGGGCTATACCGGCGGCGGCAACAAGGAACGGCTGCACGGCCTGATGTCGATCGGCGACGTCGGCCACTTCGACAGCGAAGGCCGTCTCTTCGTCGAGGGCCGCGACGACGACATGATCGTCTCCGGCGGCGAGAACGTATTCCCGATCGAAATCGAGAACCTCCTGGCCGACCACGACGACATCTACGAAGTCTCGGTGATCGGCGTGCCCGACGACGAGTTCGGCCAGCGCCTCAAGGCCTTCGTCGTCGTGCACCCGGGCCGCTCACTGAGCGAGGACCAGGTCAAGGAATACGTCAAGGCCAACCTCGCGCGCTACAAGGTGCCGCGCGAAGTCGTCTTCCTCGACGAGCTGCCGCGCAACCCCAGCGGCAAGATCCTCAAACGAGTCCTGCGCGAGCACGCCGGAGCCTAGGCTCCGGCGAGTCCCAAGCCGCGGCTTAGCGCCGCGTCGTCCCAAGCCGCGGCTTAGCGCCGCGTCGTCCCAAGCCGCGGCTAGCGCCGCGTCGTCCCAAGACCGGCTTCGCCGGTCGTCCCAAGCGGCTGGCGCCGCGCTGCGCACCGGTAGCCCCGCGCCGCGAGGCGCTTGGGACCGCCGCCAGAGCGCAGCGAATGGTGGCGTTGGGACGCGCAGCGGAGCTGCGCTTGGGACAGCCCGACGCAGTCGGGCTTTGGGACTAGAGCGTTCGTTCGAAGAACGAACGCATATCCGCCCAGGTCTGCTTGTCGACTTCGGCGTTGTAGGCGAGCGGCAGGCCGTACTCCTTGCCCTTGGCGGTCGCTTCCGGGTTGGAGTAGCCGTGCAGCGCGCCTGCATACGACTTGAACTCGTAGTCGGCTTGGGCTGCGTCCATTTCGGCTTTGAAGTTGGCGACGTCTTCGTCGGGGACTAGCGCGTCGTCGGCGCCGTGGCAGACGAGGATCTTGGTTTGCACCGAGCCGGGGGCGGGCTTGTGGAACGAGCCGAGGGCGCCGTGGAAGCTGACGACGCCGGCGATCGGCAGGCCGATGCGCGCCGCGTGCAGGACCATGGCGCCGCCGAAGCAGTAGCCGATCGCGCCGATCTTGTCGGCATCGACGCCGGGTTGGCTCTTCAGCAGCTCGAGCGCCGCCTTGATGCGCGCCTCGCCGCCGGCGATGTCGCCCATCACGCCCGACATCAGCGCGTTGGCTTCCTCGGCGTTGGCGGCGACCTTGCCGTCGCCGTACATGTCGGCGGCGAGGGCGGTATAGCCGAGCTCCGCGAGCATCTTGGCGCGGCCGCGGATGTAGTCGTTCAGGCCCCACCATTCGGGGAAGACGAGAATGCCGGCGCCGTTGGGCTCGCCCGGGGTTTCGAGATGGCCGCGCAAGGTGGTGTCGCCGGCGCTGTAGGTGACGGTCTTGGATTCGACGTTGGACATGGAGGCTCCTCTATTTGGCAGTTGGCTCGCGCGACGGTCGCTCGGTTGGTTGCGATTGGCGGTACCGCCGGTTGCTGATCAGGTGGTGCAGCCGCCGAGGGCTGCCTGGACGGCTTGAATGAGCTCGTTGATGGCGACGCTGCCGTCGCTGTTGGAGTCGAACGACGGGCACTCCGAGATGTCGAGGGTGCCGAGGGCGATGTTGACGCCGCGCACCAGCTCGCTGATCGAGACCATTCCGTCGCCGTCGCAATCGCCGACACACGGGCGGTTGAGCGGCAGGGTCGGGGTGGGGGTGTCGGCCTCGGTCGGCATCGGCGTGTTGGTTGCCGTCGGGGTCGAGGTCTTCGAGACCAGGGATATGTCGAAGCGTTTCTGATGCGCGTTGCCGCTGCTGTCGGTGGCGATGGCGACCAGGCAGGCTCCGCCGACGACGTTGACGGGCGGGCGAGTAATCAATCCCGATTCGCTGATCTCGAACATGGCGACCGACTGGTCGCAGATCCCCGCGCTGCTCCAGGTCACCGCGCCAACCCCGCCGGCGCGTTCGAGCTGGACCGAATAGGGCTGGCCGGCGACCGCATCGGGGAGGGGAGTGGTGGTGATGATCGTGATCGGCGGCGGGACGGGGTAGAGCGTGCGAATTCCCGCGAAATCGTCCTCGCGCGGGTCGGCGCAGCGATCGTCGAAGTGCGCGCTGAAGTACATCAGGGCGTCGTGCAGCGTCTGGTTGGGCTCGACCTGGCGCTCCGAGGAGTGGCCGAGGCCGAAGGCGTGCCCGCCTTCGTGTGCGGCGACCTCGGAGAAGTTGCATTCGATCCAGTCGGGGCAACCGTCCCAACCGTTGGCGAAGGTGATCTCGGAGGAAGTGATCTTGTTGAAGGTGATCCCGTCGATGGTCTTGGTCTCGACCGCGGAGAAGGTCGAGCCGCCGACGCCGAGCGTTCCTTCGCAATCGGTGGGGTCGAAGATCTCGTTGCCCGGGTCGTTGAAGAGAACTTTGTGCACCCCGGGGACCACCGTGGTGCTGATGTCGTCGGTGAGGCCGCCGTCGACCAGCACCAGGCTGTGTCCGGACACGGCGTTCCAAGCGTCGAACGCATCGTCGACCGCGCGCCGCGAAGCTTCCAGCCCGAGAATGTCGTCGCCGCGCTCGTCGATCACGAAGACCAGCGATTGCCCGAGATCGGCTTCGAAGAAACGCGGTTGACCGGGTAGGAAAGTGAACGGTGCCGCGGCAGTCTCGACGATGTCGAGATCGGCGAGCGGCGATTGCGCGGAGGATGTGGCGCCGACGTCGCGGCTCGCCGCGGTGATCGAGCGCAGCAGCTCGAGCGGCGCGCCCGGTTGCCAGCGGTGATCTGGCGACGACAGGATTGCGACCGCCGCGTCGCTATCGCGCAGCGCGGTTTGCGACCCGTCGGCTTCGTTGCGGATGCGGAACTTGCCTTGCAGCATGTGATTGGTCTGCCAGCCGAGTGAAGTGCGGGCGGCGAAGACGAGCACGGGTTCGCCGAGTTGGTACGACGGAGCGCCGTGGAATCTCTCGACCGTATCGCCGACCCTGCCGCCGCGTTCGACCAGCTCGAAGGGGACTGGCGGATCTCCCTTCCAGGTCTCGTCGACGTCGATCGTCACCAGCGTGACGATGCGGCCGTCGCCGAGCTCGGCGAACCGAATGGCCTCGACCTCGCCGGTCACGACGAGCTCCGAGCTACTGGCCAGGTTCTCCGGACTGATCGGCACGATGACGGTCGCGCCAGCGGCGCCGGTGAGTAGTCCGACGAGCCAGACGCTCAGCAGGCTGCGATGCGCGAGGCACTTGTTCATGCAATCGTCTCCACTGGTTCTTCGCCCGGTTTGCGGCGGGTGAACCTCGAGTGTAGCCAGAAGCGAGCCGTCCGTGAAGGCCGGCGGGCTGGCGTGGCGCCGGGCTGCGGTGTAGTCGGTTGGGGCTCTGATGTTTCCCCAGGGCTTTCTCGGTACGCAGGCGGATCTCCTGACCGACCTGATCACGGTCGGCTACGGCGTGATACCGCTGGCTCTCTACGCCTCGGCGCGGGTCGCGCGCAGAGGCAAGCACGCTCTCCACCGCAAGGTTCAGCTGGGATGTCTGTTGTTGCTGACGATCATCCTGCTTCTATTCGAGGTCAATATCCGGATGCGCGGTGGCTCCGATGCACTGTTCCTGCAGAGCTCGTTCGCCGAGACGCCGTTGTTGCGCATCACCCTGATGGTGCATCTGGTGATCGCGATTTCGACGTATTTCGGTTGGTGCTGGCTCGCCTTCGTCTCGGTGCGGCGGTTCGGCACGCGGTTGCCGGGGGATTTCAGCAACCTGCACCGCAGGGTCGGTATGATGGTGATCGCCGGCAACGTGGCCACCGCGGTGACCGGGGTTTGGCTCTATCTGGTCGGCTTCGTGCTGTGAGCGGCTTGCCATGGATGTAGATTCGGCGAGCGCGGGCGGCGCACGCCGCACCCAGGTGCTGTTGGCGCTCGGTGCGGTGATCGGCATCGCTGCGGCGGTGGCCAGCATGATGACGCTCGCCGCCGAGCGCGACGCTCTCGAAGACGGAGTCGTCGCTCGCGTCAACGATGTCGATATCCGCGGCAACGACTACCTGCGCGCGGTGGCGGCGCTGGCCAGCGATCGGCGCTCGCCGCTGACTGCCGACGATCGCCGCCACGTTCTCGATCGGCTGGTCGACGAGGAGCTGCTGGTGCAGTACGGCATCGACCTCGGCCTGGTGCGATCGGATCGCCGGGTGCGCGGTGATCTGGTATCGGCGGTGCTGGCGGCGCAGGTGGCGTCGGTGGACGGTTACCAGCCGACCGACGCCGAAGCCGAAGCCTTCTACGCCGAGAATTCCGAGTTCTTCGCGCTGCCCGGGCGGCTGCGCCTGGCGGTGTTGTGGATCCGCGGCGAGCCGGCGCGCAGCGAGGAGGAAGCGATGCAGCGGGCAGAGGAGGCGCTGGCCGCGGTGCGCGCCGGGCAGCCGTTTTCCGAGGTTCGCCAACGCTTCGGCGACGAGCAGATCGCGCCGTTGCCCGACGCCTACTTGCCGGCGGCCAAGGTGCGCGAGTACGTCGGGCCGACGGTGGCGACCCGCGCCCTCGAGTTGCCGGTCGGCGGGGTCAGCGAACCGATCCGAGCCGGCGCCGGCGTCTATCTGGTCGAGGTGGTCGATCGCGAGCCGCGGCGAGTTCCCGAGCTGGCGGCGGTGCGGGCACAGGTCGATGCCGAGATGCAGCGCCGCGCCGGCGACGACGCGGTGCGCTCGACCCTGGAGCGGCTGCGCCGGGAGGGGCGCGTCGTCATCGCGGAGCCGCTCCCTTGAGAGCACTCTGCGCGGCAGTCCTGACGCTGGCTCTGGTTGCGCCGGCGAGCGCCCACACCCGCAGCATGTCGTATTCGCTGTGGGACACCGACGACAGCGGGGCGATGGTGCGGGTTCGCGTTTCGCGACTCGAGCTGACTCGCCTGGCGCTGGACCCCGTGCGCTCGCCCGCCGACGACGCAGAAACGGCGCGCCTGCTGGCGGCGGCAGTGCAGATGCGCGCCGGCGGCGAGGTTTGCCAACCGGCCTCGCCGCCGCGTCGCACCGCCGCCTCCGAGGGATTCCTCGCCTACGTTTGGCGCGTCGACTGCGGCTCCGCGGGACCGCGCAGCATCGCCAGCCGGCTGCTGCTCGACGCCGCGCCGTCGCATCTGCACTTCGCCCGGGTGCGGCGCCCTGACCAGCCGGCGGTGGAGAAGGTGCTCACCGAGGCTCAGCCGGTGTGGTACCTCGACGACGCGGCTCGGCCCGAGTCGCACGCCGCGACCATGTCGGTGGGCGGCTACATCGGGCTCGGCATCGAGCACATCCTCACCGGATGGGATCACCTGGCCTTCGTGGTGGCGCTGCTTCTGCTGGCGTACACCTTGCGCGACATCGCCGCCCTGGTGACGTCGTTCACGATCGCCCACAGCATCACGCTCGGACTCGCGGTTGCTGGCGTGGTCGAGCCCGAGGGGCACGTCGTCGAGGCGCTGATCGGCTATTCGATCGCCCTGGTCGGTATCGAGAACGCCTGGCTGGTCGCCGGGCGCGGCGTCGTGCTGCCGTTGCTGCTGGTCACGACCCTGGTGCTGATGTGCTTTGGCGGCACGGCTCTGCCAGCTCAGGCCCTGCTCGGTCTCGCCCTGTTCACCGCCTGTCACTTCGCGCTGCTGCGGGTGACGCCCGGCGCGGCGCGCCTGCGCGCCGCCGTCGCCTTCGCCTTCGGTCTGATCCACGGCTTCGGTTTCGCCGGCATCATGATGGAGCTCGACCTCGGCAACGTGCGCCTGGCGCCGGCCCTGTTCGGCTTCAACCTCGGCGTCGAGATCGGCCAGCTCGGCGTCGTCCTACTGGTATGGCCGCTATTGGCGCTGCTCCGCCGCTCCGCCGCCGCCAACCGCTGGGCAATCGACCTCGGCTCCGCCGCGGTGACGGGGCTCGGGTTGTTCTGGTTTCTGACACGGAGCTACTGAAGTCCCAAACCCGCCTCCGCCTTCGGCTCCGGCGGGCGTCCCAAGCCCCTCTTCGCTACGCTCGAGGGGCGTCCCAACGCCGCCATTCGCTACGCTCTGGCGGCGGTCCCAAGCGCCTGACGGCGCGCTGATGACTGGACTCCCCCGCGGCGAAGCCGCTTGGGACGAACGCCGAGCGCAGCGACGGCGTTCTTGGGACGACCGGCGTAGCCGGTCTTGGGACGCCCGCCGTAGCCGAAGGCGGAGGCGGGTTTGGGACCAGGGATTCGCAGCGCCGGCGAAACGAGCTATTGCTGACCCATGAGCGAACCCCTGATCGGTCCGACTTCGCACTACTACTATTCCCAGCGCCTCAAGCTGCACTACGTCGACTGGGGGAATCCGGACAAGCCGCCGATGCTGTTGATTCACGGCGGGCGCGATCATGCGCGCAATTGGGATTGGGTGGCGCAGGCGTTGCGCGACGATTACCACATCATCGCTCCGGATTTGCGCGGCCATGGGGATTCGCAGTGGTCGATCGGCGGTTCGTATGCGCTGATCGACTACACGCTCGACATCGCTCAGTTGCTCGATCCGCTGGATCGGTTTCCGGTGACGATCATCGGCCACTCGCTGGGCGGGGCGATCGGGCTGCAGTACACCGGTACCTTTCCCGAAAAGGTCGCCAAGGTAGTGGCGATCGAGGGCCTCGGGCCGCCTCCCGGGATGATCAAGGAGCGTCCGCCGCAGGAGCGCATGCAGTACTGGGTGAAGGAGATGAAAGGATTCGCCCAGCGGCACGTCAAGCGCTACGCGTCGCTGGACGACGCGGTCGAGCGGATGCGCGAGGCGAACCCGCACCTCAGTGAGGAGCAGGCGCGTCATCTGACGGTGCATGGTTCCTATCGCGACGAGGACGGGACCTACTTGTGGAAGTTCGACAACTACACGCGCACCACCACTCCGTATCTGTTCAACCGCAACGACGCGGGCGAGCTGTGGTCGGGCATCACCTGTCCGGTGCTACTGCTGCGCGGCACCGACTCGTGGGCTTCGGATCCCGAGAAGGACGGCCGCGCGCACGTCTTCACCGACTACCGGTTTCACAACATCGACGGCGCCGGTCATTGGGTACACCACGACCAGCTAGACGTGTTTCTCGGTCTGGTTCGCGACTTCCTCGGCGAGCCCTGAAGGCTTGGGCGGATCGGGGACGGCGACCGGAGGGGAGTTGGCCGCCGAGGGGGTGCGCTTGTTCTTGCCGTTGGCCAGCGCGCCGAGCCCGTTGAGGCCGCGTTTCGCGCCGCGCTTGATGGTCCGGAGCCAGCGCCGCGCCCAGGCGAACTCGAGCCCGAGGATTGCCAGGCCGGTGGGGATGACGATGAAGGCAGGGCCGGGGAGAACCATCATCGCGATCCCGACCAGAACCACGGTCGAGCCGATGACTGCGACGGCGATGCGCCGCGCCGCTTTGTAGGTCAGCGAGGCCGCCCGCCAGATCTGCGATTGGGGCGACATGGTCGTAAAAGTATGAGCTTCGCGAACGATGCTGGCAAATGATGAGCTTGCGGCCGGCGACTCGGCGCGGTCCGTGTCGGTTTTTCAATCTGCGTGCAACTGGAGTCCGCGTTGTGCTAGGGTCGACCCCGACTACGGAGGTGGCGGATGAAACATGTTCGCGACATTCTGGCCGGCAAGGGCGACGCGGTGATCTCGGTCACACCCGAGACCTGGGTATTGGACGCTCTGCGCTTGATGGCCGAGCGAGAGATCGGGGCTCTTTTGGTGATGACCGGCGGTCGTCCGGTCGGCATGTTCTCGGAGCGCGACTACGCGCGCCAGGTGATCCTCAAAGGCAAGGCATCCAAGGACACGCCCGTGCAGGACGTGATGACCTCGCGGGTGGTTTATGTCCGCCCCGACCAAACGGTCGACGACTGCATGGCGCTGATGACCGACAAGCGAGTGCGCCATCTGCCGGTGCTCGAAGACGGACGGGTGACCGGTGTGGTGTCGATCGGCGACATCGTCAAAGCGGTGATCTCCGACAAAGAGTTCCTGATCGAGCAGCTCGAGAACTACATCGCCACAGGATAGCGCGCTGCGCGCGCGTCCCAAGCGAGGCTGTGCCTCGCGTCCCAAGCCCCTCTTCGAGGGTCGTCCCAACGCCGCCATTCGCTTCCTGCTTCGCCGAGGCTTCGCAGGACAAGCCGCTCTGGCGGCGGTCCCAAGCGCCTACGGCGCGAGGCTATCCGGATCCCCTCGCGGCGAAGCCGCTTGGGACGAACGCCGAGCGACTCGTCCTGCGAAGCCTTGGCGAAGCAGGAAGCGACGGCGTTCTTGGGACGACCGGCGCAGCCGGTCTTGGGACGGCGCGCGTTAGCGCGCTTTGGGACGCGCGCTCGGCGCGCTGCCGCTGCCGACGGCTCGCTGGACGATGCGACGGATGAAAGCGGGTTTGGTGGCGAGGACGGTGTCGAGCGGTTGGTCGTAGCGCAGGAAGCTCAAGTGATTGGCGTAGAGCAGGGCGGCGTCGGGGTCGTGGCGGCGCAGGGCGACGACGTAGGCGAGATAGCCGGCGGCTGGGACGATCGACACCAGGAACACCGGCAGGGAATGGACCTGCGCGCGATCGGTGCGGCCGCGCAGGGTTTCCGAGGCGCGCGCGCCGGCGACCCAGCTGCCGCGCAGGAACGCGCCGATCGGCAGCGGCAGGATCACCTTGCTGGCGCCGATGGCGAGGTGGGCCGCGAGGTTGCCGAGAATGTAGGTCGTCATCGCGGTGACCCGGTCGAGGCAGTCGCGCAGTCGTTCGGCTTGCGCCTGATCGATGACGCCGCTCGCCGACAAGCGATCGATGGTTCGTCTCAACTGCTCTTCGTCGCGCAGCGCATTGTATATGGTGTTCGCGGAGCGTGGCGCGGCGTCTTGCGGTTCCTCTGGCACGGCGGGACAGTAACTGGTTCGTTTGGTCGAAAGAAGGGGCTGGGATCTGGGATCTGCGAGCTGGGGATGGTTGGCCGGCATTGTCTCTGGGGACGCTCGGCCTTGGGTCTTGGGTCTTGGGTCCTGGCTCTCGCTCCTACCCGACCAGGTTCCGCGGCGCGCCGACGAGGAATGCGCGGACGTTGTCGACCGTGGTCTGCATCAGCCGCCGGCGCGCGGCGAGGCTGGCCCAGGCCATGTGCGGGGTGATGATGCAATTGGGTGCGCCGACCAGCGGTGAGTCCTCGGCCATCGGCTCGCCGTCGACGACGTCGAGCCCGGCGCCGGCGATCTGAGCGTCGCGTAGCGCGGCGGCGAGGGCCGTCTCGTCGACCAGCGGGCCGCGCGCGGTGTTGATCAAGAGTGCGGAGTCGCGCATGCGCGCGAGCGCCGCCGCGTCGATGCAGTGGTGGGTCTGAGCGGTCAGCGGACAGTGCAGCGAGACGACGTCGGCTGCGGCCAGCAGGTCGGCGAGGTCGAGCCAGGTGACGCCGGCGTCGGCGCGCTCGCTGCGGCTGTGAGCGACGACCTGCATGCCGAAGGCTCGCGCGAGCTCGGCGACCCTGCGACCGATGCGTCCGAAACCGATCAGACCGATGGTTTTCCCGGCGAGCTCGATCGGCGGCTGGTGCCAGAAGGAGAAGTCGCTGGCGCGCTGCCATTCGCCGGCGTGGACGGCCGCGTTGTGATCGCCGACGCGGTGGCACAGCTCGAGCAGCAGCGCGAATACGTGCTGGGCGACCGAGTCGGTGCCGTACTCGGGTACGTTCGCCACGGCGATGCCCGCGGCGGCCGCCGCCTTGGTGTCGACGACGTCATATCCGGTCGCCAGCACCGCGACGAAGCGCAGCTCGGGCAGCTTCTGCAAGATTCCGGCGTCGAGCCGGGTCTTGTTGGTGAGCACGATCGATGCGCCGGCGGCGCGTTTGGCGATCAGCTCGGACGGTGTGCGGTCGTGTACGGTGAGGTCGCCGAGCTCGGCGAGGTCGTCCCACGGGTTGTCGCCCGGGTTCAGGGTATGGCCGTCGAGCACGACGATTCGCGGCGAGCCGATCATTGGCCGCGTTTCGGCTGTTTCGCCTCCAGGTAGGAGCGGGTTTCGCTGGCGACGATTCCGGAGAGGCCGAGCAGTCCGATCAGGTTGGGGAAGGCCATCAGGCCGTTCATGACGTCGGAGAAGGTCCACACGACGTCGAGCTCGGCGACGGCGCCGACCGCGATCAGCACGCAGAAAACGGCGCGGTAGGGGGTGACGGCGCGGTCGCCGAAGAGGAACTGCAGCGACTTCTCGCCGTAGTAGCTCCAGCCGAGCAGGGTGGTGTAGGCGAAGAAGATCAGCCCGGTGGCGACGAGGACCGGGCCGGCGTTGCCGCCCAGTCCGTCGCGGAACGCCAGGGTAGTCAGGGCGGCGCCGGTTTCGCCGCTCTGCCAGGCGCCGGTGTTGAGGATGACCAATCCGGTGAAGGTGCAGACGATCAGGGTGTCGATGAAGGTTTGCGTCATCGACACCATCGCCTGCGCCACCGGGTGCCGCGTCTGTGCCGCGGCGGCGGCGATCGGCGCGCTGCCGAGGCCCGATTCGTTGGAGAACACGCCGCGGGCGACGCCCATGCGCACGGTCAGCATGACCGCGGAACCGAGGAAGCCGCCGGTGGCGGCGGTCGGGGTGAAGGCGTGCTGGAAGATCAGGCCGAGCGAAGGCAGGATCTGGTCGGCGGTTGCGACCAGCACCGCGGCGGCGCCACCGACGTAGAGGACGATCATCAGCGGCACGAAGGCGCTGGCGGCGCGGCCGATCGAACGGATCCCGCCGAGGATCACCAGAGCGCTGCCGCCGGCGAGAACCAGGCCGGTGATCCAGCGCGGGATGTCGAAGGTTTCTTCGGCCGCGTGGGCGACCGAGTTCGACTGCACCATGTTGCCGATGCCGAAGGCGGCGATCGCGGCGAAGGCGGCGAACAGAGTGGCCAGCCACGGTTGGCGGAGTCCGTCGCGCAGGTAGTACATCGGCCCGCCGCTCATGGTGCCGTCGGCCGCCACCTGGCGGAAGCGGACCGCCAACACCGCTTCGGCGTACTTCGTGGCCATGCCGAAGATTCCGGTAACCCACATCCAGAACATCGCCCCCGGTCCGCCGGCGGCGATGGCGGTGGCGACGCCGGCGATGTTGCCGGTGCCGACGGTGGCGGCGAGGGCGGTCATCAGCGCCTGGAAGTGCGAGATGTCCCCCGGCTGGTCGTCGGGCTCGCGCCGCACCACCAGCGCCAGGTAGAGCGCATGTCCGAGCGCAGTGAGCTGGAGGCCGCGCAACAGGATCGTCAGGTAGATGCCGGTGCCGACCAACAAAATCAGCAACGGCGCCCCCCAGACCCAGGAGCTGGCGGTATTCAGGACTTCGAGTAGCGTTGCCTGCATCGGCGCAGAATCCAGGATTCACGCCTCGCGGTCCAGCGCCCAAGCGCGCGGCGCGCCTGGGCGACCGCGGCGGAGCCGCGGGTCGCCCCCCTAGATCCCAGCTCCCAGATCCTAGATCCTATCCCCCATGTTCACCGGAATCGTCGAAGAAGTCGGAGAAGTCGTCGACAGCGCCGATGGCGCCTTGCGCATTCGCGCGCCGAAGGTGACCAGCGATGCGCAGCTCGGCGATTCGATCGCGATCAATGGCGTCGATCTGACCGTCGCCAGGTTGGAAGGGGACGTGTTCTTCGCCAACGTCATGCCGGAGACCTATCGGCGTTCCAACCTCGGCGAGTTGAAGGTCGGCGAGCGCGTCAACCTCGAGCGATCGGTACGGCCGAGTGACCGCCTCAGTGGCCACATCGTGCGCGGCGTGGTCGAGGGAATCGCCAAGGTGCATTCGTTCACCCCGGAGGCCGACGCGATCATCGTCCGCATTGCGACTCCCGCCGAGCTGCTGCGCTACATGGTCGTCAAAGGACCGGTGGCGATCGACGGCGCCAGTCTGACGATCATCGACAAGACCGAAGACACCTTTGCGGTATCGCTGGTGCAGTACTCGCAGGAGCACCTCAACATCCTCGACAAGAAGCCGGGGGCGTCGGTCAACATCGAAACCGACATCATCGCCCGCTATGTCGAGAGCTTTGTGATCCCGCGCACATCCTGATCGGCGCTGAAAGCGGCCCTGCGAATTTCGACTTTTTCCCTGGCATGCGAAGGCTCAAGCGGGATACTCTGCGAAGACAGTGGCTGGGAGCTTGGGATGATGTGGGTACGGGGTGTGGCGTGGGCCGCGGCGATGGTGGTGTTGGCGGTCGGTCACGTTGCGGAGGTATGGGGACAGCCTGTCCCCGCGGCGGTGTTGGCCCCGGCCGGCGACATCGCGGTACCGCTCGGCGAGAGCTTTGGATTCTCGGTCGCGTTCGACAACGCCGCCTCGACCGGCTCCGGTGAAATCGGCTACGCGCCGGTACTCGAGCTGGTCCTGCCGCCCGAAGTGACTCTGGGAACGGCCGACGCCGGGATTTTCGGCCTCTTGTCGGCCGCTACCAACGTGGTCGTCCCCGGCAGCGGCGAAGTGACGAATCCGGTGACCGGCGAGACGCTGTCGGGCTTGCCCCCCGGAGCCTCATACGTCGTCTTCGAGCTGCCGGTGGGTAGCTTCAGCCCGGACCAGGCGGCGATTGACGTGGCGATGACCGCGACCCTGGCTTCGACGCCGACGCCCGGAGTGCCCCTCGACACGTCGATCGTCGCCATCGGCTTGTTCTCGCTCGGCATGGATCCGCTCGACAACGCCGGTGCCGATCCGGTCGTGCGCGGCGACGCCTCGACGATCTGGAGCGACGACAGCAACGCCGAGACCGGGGTCTCGGTGAACCCGGCGCCGGCGATCTCGGGCAGCGCAACCGACAGTACGGTAACGCCGACGATCTACCAGCCGTCGAAGCGGGCCGACACGCGTTTCGGGGAAATGGAGACGACCTCGGGGCCGAACTTCCCGATCACCTACTCGCTGGCGGCCGACGTTGCCGACGGTGCGACCGTCAATTCGCTCGCGTTCAACGACGTTCTCGCGGACAACTTTCACTTCGCGGCGATTACCGGCGTCACCGTCAACGGTAGCTCGGGCGACCCGGTAGTCGAAGTGACGTTCACTCCCTTCGGCGGGTTAGCGCAGATTCTGTACAATGGTGTTCTGTCCGGGCTCGTAACCCCGCTGGCGGGGCCGACGACGACTCCTCCCGGTGGTGACCCCGGGGGTACTCTGGAGGTTTCTTTCGGCAGCATCGTCGGTGAGGTCGGTGACGACGACGTCGTCGTCGAATTCGAGGGATACGTCCCCGAGCTCGACACGGCAGGCGACCCAGTCATTGACCCGGCAACCGGTGGAGACGCCACGGTGAGCAACGGCGTGACTGCGTCGGCCGACTCTGCCACAGGAGACTTCGGGTCGGTCGACCTGAGCGGCATGGACGAAGTCGCCGACCCGGTCGACGTCACCGCCCGCAACATCGCCATCCAGAAGTCGGTCGAGTTGCTCACCGACAACGAGGCGAGCGGGCTGTCGCCGGGCGACATCGTCCGCTTCACCATCGAAGGCCAGGTGTCGGACTACTTCTCGCACGACAATATGGCGCTGCAGGATGTTCTCGGCGACGGCTACGACTTCAACCTGCTCAATCCGGGTAATCCGATGTTGACGCTGGTCACCGAGAACGGTGTTGCCGGCGCTCCGGTCGCCTTCACGATTGCCGCGCTCAGTCCGGCCCCCGACATCTCTACCGGGGGCAGCGAGTATCCCTTTCCGGCCGCGGCAACGCTGCTGGTGACGCAGAACGCCCAACCCGGGGAGGCGTCGGGCACGACGCCCGGATTTACCACTCTGGTGTTCGATCTGTCGGCGGTGCTCGGTAGTCCTTTCGACGGCGGAGCGGTCGACGCCAGCTCCAACGCCGACGGCACGACGTTGGGGATCGACGACGAGTCCCGATTCCAGCTGACCTTCGACGCGACGGTCCAGTCCGCCTACGAAAACCCGAACAGCTTCGTCGGAACAGCCGACATCGCAGCGGGGGACGCTCTCAGCAACGACGCGGCGATCTCCGGTCGCATCCAGCCGAGCGGCAATTACGACGGCGACGACACCGCCGCCGGCCAGTCGATCGCCACGCCGACTACGGCGAAGGAGTTGGTCGCAGTCAATGGCGGAGCACTGCCGGTTCCGCTCGAGATCCGGCCGGGCGACAGCCTCACCTACTCGTACCAATTCACCGTTCCGACCGGAACTTTGGAGACGGCCGAAATATACGATTTTCTGCCGCTGCCGGTGTTCGACGTCGAAGACCCGAACGCCGATGGCATCGACGAGTCTTGGGTGTTCAGCAACTCGATCCTGGCTGCCAACACGTATCCCGCGGCGGGAATCGCCGCCTACGGGCCGAGCACGACGAGCAACGGCGACTTCGATCCGACGATGGCGCCTCTGCCGCCCACAGTCGACACCGACCCGCCCGAAAACGCGCTGCTGTTCCTGTTCCCGGCGAGCGGCGCGATCTCGCCCACGCCCTCGCAGGAGATCGTGATCGAGATACTCTACACCGTGACCGCGAGCGATCAGCCGTTCGCCGACCGCCTCAGGCTGTGCAACGTGGTGCAGTCCGAGTTCGAGAACTCGGTGCTCGGACCGACGACGGTAGACGAGACCGATTGCTTCACCTTGCGCGAACCCAATCTCGTGATCACCAAGGGGGTGAGCGCAACCTCGGGCGAGGGAACGATCGATCCGTCGCCGGCGACGCAGCCCGTCGATGGCGATCTCGCCGGCGCCGACGCCGGTGACACGGTGACCTACGTGATCACTGTGGAGAACGTCGGCGGGGCCGAGGCGTTCAACGTCGTCGTGACCGACCCCGCGGTGGCCGGTCTGACAGCTTGCGCGATCGACTCGGTCACCGACGGGACGATCTCGCCACTGGCGACCAGCGGCGATCTGAGCAGTGGTCTCGAGCTGGCCGCTCCGCTGGCCGAGAACGATGGAAGCCCTGGCGCTCCCTATTCGACCGACACGGCGTTGATCACCGTCACCTGCACGGTGGACACCTCCGTCGTGCCGTGTGCCGAGATCGAGAACGTGGCGGCTATCACCAACTTTGCCGGTGTCGAAGGCGGTCCCAGCCATGTCGACCCCGACGACCTCGTGCCCTACCAGGACGAGGCATCGGTGGTCATCGACGATCCGGGGCTGAGCAAGTCGAGCGCCGCGATCGCTCCCAACGGGGGCGGCGGGAGCGACGTCACCGCCGGTGACGTGGTGACCTACGAGGTGGTGGTGACGCTGCCCGAGGCGTTCCTGCCGCAGCTGGTACTGAGCGATGTGCTGCCGACCGGTTTCGCCTACGTGCCCGGGACCGTCTCGGTGACCCCTGGCAGCTTCAACGGCTCGGACGTCAGCGCGCCGGCCGTGGCCACCGGTCCGCCGCTCGAAGTCCAGTTCGGCGACGTCACCGTAGCCGCCGACAACGATCCGACGACCAACCAGTTCGTCGTTGCCTTCGACGCACGAGTGCTCGACGACGGAGCCAACGATGGTCTGCCTTCGCCGCAGATGAAGACCAATACGGTGTCGCTCGATTTCACCGACAGCGCCTGCGGCGACATCGAAGCGACCGCCTCGACCGACTTCATCGAGCCCGAAGTCGAAGTGACCAAGTCGATCATGCCGAACACGGCCGACGCTGGCGACATGATCACCGTGACCATTACCTACGAGAACACCGGCACCTCGCGTCTCTACGACCCGGTGATCAGCGACAGCCTGGATCCCGCCTTCATCGATCTAACCAGCGTCGTGGTACCGACCCCGCAGGGCGACCTCGACTGCGGGTATGTGAGCCCGACGGTGACCTGTGTTGACGGTGCCGGCTTTACCTTCTTGGCTCCGGGCGACTCACGGACCGTGACCTTCACCGCGGTGATGGCCGACGACGTGGTCGCCGGCACTACCTATGAGAATACGGCGAGCGGCACGGGCGACAGTCAGGGCGGGGCGGTGGACGAAGAACGTTCGACCGCCGACGAAGGCAGCGCGATCGTCAACGCAGCCCGCGCCGAAGTGGTCAAGCGGCTGACGGCGACGTCGGAGAGCTTCACCGACCCCGGTGACGCCGCGCTGGCTTCGACGCCGCCGGTGGCGATCGGCGAGGTCGTCGACGTCGAAATCGATTTCACGATGCCGGAGGGCGTGTTGCGCGACGTGCAGCTGATCGATGTCCTCCAGGGAGGTGGGCTGCGTTACATCACCGGCAGCGCGACGCTCAGTCGCAACTCCGCGGCGCTGTTTTCAGCGGCTGACCCTGGGGCAATCAATACCGACGGCGGTGGCGTGCTGGGCGATCCGGTGGCGGTGGTGATGAACGGGGTGACGGGGCAAGTGTCGCTCGCGATGGGCGATGTCACCAACACCGATACTGACAACGTCACGCCGGAAACCTATACGCTTCGCTTGCGGGCGGTGGTCGCCAACCGGGTCGCCAACGTCGCCGGCGCGGTGCTGCCGGATCGCGGTCGGCTGCGCTGGGAGGACGGCCTCTGTCGGGACGAGCGCACTCCCTGCAGCGACGACGCGGAGTGCACCGAGCCCGGCGATTCGTGCGGAACCGGCATGCTGATCAACTCGAGCCGGCGCAACGTCCGTGTCGCCGAGCCGGTCATCGACATCACCAAGACGGCGACGCCGTTGGCGGCGGAGAGCGGTGACGTCGTCAGCTTCACGCTGCTCGTCGCCAACACCGGCGCCGGGGCCAACGCAACCGACGGCTTCGAGTGGCTGGTGAGCGATGTCTTGCCGCCCGAGTACTTCATGATCGGCGGACCGGTGGTCGACCAGAGCGACGCGCCGGGGGCGGTGGTATCCCCCTGCGGCTTTGCCGGCAACGTCCTCACTTGCGAAATCGACCGTCTGCAGCCCGGCGAATCGGTGGAGATCACCTACACCGCGGAGATCTCGATCGCCGCCGAGTTCGGCCAGATGATCATGAATACCGCGATGGTCGAAGCCAGCAGTCTCCCGGGCGACAACGGCAACGGCCCGGCGCCGGGCGCTTCAGGATCGCTCGAGGGCGAGCGCGATGCCTCGGGCGGAGCCAACGACCTGCGCGATTCGGACGACGCCGTGGTCGAGATCGGCACGCCGACCATCGACAAGCAAACGGTCGACCCACAGGCGTACTACGCGATCGGCGACCGGCCGGTGTATCAGTTGATCCTAGCGGTGCCGCAGGGGTCGACCGACTCCTTCGTCGTCGTCGACGAGCTACCCGACGGCTTGAGCTACGTGGCCGGCAGCTTGCAGGCCGTGTTGCCCGCCGGCGTCGCGTCGACGATGGGAACGTCGCCGCTGAGCGAAGGCGACGCCGGGTTCTTCGACCTGACGTCCAATGTGATCACCCTGGACTTCGGCGATCTCACGGCAGGTGTTGCCGGCGACATCGTCGTTACCTACACGGTTCTCGTCGACAACGTCATCGACAACCAGGACGGGACCTTGTTGGAAAACGTCGCGACGCTGACCTTCGACGACCCGAACGATCCCGGCGCGTCGATCGTCGCGGGCCCGGTGTTCAACGAGATCCGCGTCGGCGAGCCCAATCTCGAGATGGAGAAGACCATCACTTCGGGCGCGGTCGACGGCGAGGCTGGCGACGTCGTGTCGTGGAGTGTGCGCATCGCCAACGTGCTGCACACGACCGCGCATCGGGTGGTCTGGGCCGATGTGCTGCCGGGCAACTTTGCCGCCGGCGACGGCCTGGAGGGCATCAGTAACCCAATGCTGGTGACCGCCGGAGGCACGGTGACGCGGAGCTCCGACCTGGTGCCGCTGAGCAACGCCGACCTGTCCGTGTCGACGACCAACAATACCGACGATACGATTGCGCTGCCCGAGTTCGAGCTGCCGCCGGGCGCCGAGTTAACTATCACGTTCGACTGCGTTTTTGGCGACAACGTGGTCCAGGGGGCGGTGCTGGACAACGCCACGCGCGCTTCCTACGACAGCCAACTGACGGGGGCCGACGGCCGCGACAACAGCAGCGGTCCGGGAACAGTTGACGACGACGACGACTCCGATCTCGACAATTACGAGGAGTCGGCCAGTCAGGCGGTCACGGTGCTGGCGGAGGTCGCCATCGACAAGACGGTGGATCCGGTCGTCTATACGATCGGCCAGCAGGTCGACTATCAGGTGCGCGTCGACTTCATCGAGGGCGTCACCGAAGGGCTGCGTCTCGTCGACATTCTTCCCGCCGGGCTTACCCTGGTTGACTTCACGATTGCCGTCGGCAATCCCGGGATCGGTTTCTCGAACGGTAGCTACGACACCAATCTCGGCACTGGCCAAACTCTGGAGCTGTTCTTCGGCAACGTCAGCAATCCGGACAACGGCGAGGACGACGACGACTTCCTGACCGTCGAGATTTCGGCGCGCGTCGATAACGTAGTCGGCAACCAGAACGGGACCGTGCTGCGCAACGGTGAGGCCGCCGAAGGCTCCGAGCTATTCATCGAGGTCGGCCCCGACGACAACCGGATGCGGCTCGACTTCGATCACGACGCCTCGACCGCGGAGGCGAACGGTATTCCGATCGTCCTGATCGAGCCCGACCTTTCGGTCGACAAGACGATGCTGCCGAGCGAGCAGTCGCTCGGCGACATCGTCCACGTCGTCGTGCAGGTCGCCCACACCGCGCAGAGCACCGCGAACGCTTTCGATGTAGCGATGGTCGATAGCTTGCCCGAGGGGCTGACCTACGTAGAGGGCTCGGCGACCCTGCCAGCGGGCGACGTCGAGGTGCTCGACGCGCCGACCAATCGCAGCATCGAGTTCCGGGTCGGCTCGCTCCCGCTCGCCCAGGGCGATGTGATCTTCAGCTACCAGGCCCGCATCGACCTCGATGCGGTTGCGGACGCGCCGCTGTCGAATCTGATCGAGCTGACCTGGGCCGGACTGCCCGGCGCAACCGGTGACGCGGATGGCGGTCGCAACGGCGACGACGGCATCGCCGGGGCCCTCAACGACTATGCCAACGAGGACAGTGCGACCGTCGTGCCGACGACCAACAGCACTCTCGATGCGGTGAAGACTGTCGAGGTGCTCGACGACGCCGACGGCTCGGGCACGGTGACTCCGGGCGACACGCTCGGCTATACAGTCACTCTGCTCAACCGCAACGGCATTCTGACCGGTATCGTGTTCACCGACACCGTACCGGTCGAGACGACCTACGTCGGTGGAACCTTGACGTCGTCGGCGGGGGTCGCCGACGACAGCGGCGCGCCGACGTTGCGGGTCGATATCCCGGCGCTCGCTGCCAACGGCAGCGTGACGATCGAGTTCTCGGCTACGGTCAACGACGACGCTCCGCCCTGTCGAATCATCTCGAATCAGGGCAGTGTCGACAGCGCCGAGACGATCCCCGAGCCGACGGATTGGGACGGCTACGACGCCAACGGCGACCAGCCCACCGACGTGTTGACCGATTGCGGGGGCAGTCCGAACCCTTCCGGTTTCAGGTCGATGACGCTGACCAAGGATGTCGCCCTCACTGGCGATAACGACGTGAACGGGATCATCAACGAGGGCGACGAAGTCACCTACTCGATGGTGATCTTCAACCCGAGGTTGGTGCCGCTGACCAACGTCATGTTCAGCGATGTGGTGCCGCCGGGAGCGAATCCTCCCGGGATTTCGCCGGTGACCGGCGTGACCACTACCCAGGGGACGGCGCCGACGCCGAGCAACAACGTGGTCATCGCCGATATCGGCACGATTCCGCCGGGTGGAAGCGTGATCGTCACCATTACCGGCATCGTCAACGGGGTGGGGACGGTGGTCAACGTCGCCACGGCGACGGCGGACGGCGATCTGATGGCCGAGGACGATGCCATCTTCACCGCCGAAGAGACCGGGGTGTCGGAAGGCGACCCCGAGCTGGTCGTCGACAAGGAAGTGGCGCAGACCGTCGATGCGAACGGCGACGGTATGTTCAATCCGGGAGAGGCGCTTCGCTACACGATCACGGTGCAGAATATCGGCAGCGCGCCGGCGACCAACGTCATTCTGACCGATCCGCTACCGGGCGAGCTCGACTTCGTCAGCGTCAGCACTTCGGGCGTCGTCATCCAGGAGACGCCGGTGTTGATCGTCAACCTGGGCACCATGCAGCCAGGGGCGGTGCAGGTGCTGACGATTGAAATGACGATTCCGATGGATACCCCGACCATGACGACGATCACCAATGTGGTGACCGTGACGGACAACGAGGGCGACGAAGCGACCGACATGGTGGACATCATCGTAATCTCGCTGCCCGACCTGGCGATCGACAAGAGCGGCCCGACCTCGGTCGCACCCGAGGAACGCTTCAGCTATCTGATCCGTGTCACCAACGTCGGCATGGGGCCGACCACCGGGCTGATCACGGTGACCGACTCGTTGCCGATGCAGGTGGTGTATGTATCGGGTGGGGGAAATGGCTGGACCTGCGGGGCGGTCGGCCAGGACGTGACCTGTACCAATCCGGGTCCGTTGGCGCCGGGTGAATCCACCCTGTTCCCGATTCGAGTCGAGGTCGTGGCCTTTGTGGGGTCGTTCGTCAACACCGCAGAAGTGGACACACCTGGCGACGAGGACCCCGACAACGACGAGGACAGTCACCCGATCGAGATCATTCCACCGGCACCGGCACCGGCGCTGGATTGGTTCGGGTTGGCGCTCGGCCTGTCCTTGCTCCTGCTGACCGCCCGCGCGCGCCTACGCCCCTCCGGGCGCCGGGTGCGCGCGGGCCGCAGCTGACGCGCGTCCAGAACGCAGGTCGGCGAGCGCGTCAACCTCGAGCGATCGGTACGGCCGAGCGACCGCCTCAGTGGCCACATCGTGCGCGGCGTGGTCGAGGGAATCGCCAAGGTGCATTCGTTCACTCCGGAGGCCGACGCGATCATCGTCCGCATTGCGACTCCCGCCGAGCTGCTGCGCTACATGGTCGTCAAAGGACCGGTGGCGATCGACGGCGCCAGTCTGACGATCATCGACAAGGCCGAAGACACCTTTGCGGTATCGCTGGTGCAGTACTCGCAGGAGCACCTCAACATCCTCGACAAGAAGCCGGGGGCGTCGGTCAACATCGAAACCGACATCATCGCCCGCTATGTCGAGAGCTTCACCAACGCATCCGCGGACTGACCCCGCCGCCGTCGCGGCGGTGCGCGGCCCTGGATGGGAGGCTGGTCGACGGTTTGCCGCGTTCGATTCCGTTCAGCTTTCGCCTGGGGTACCTCTCTAGTATGGTGCCCGGCGATGTCGAGCCGACCGGCGGCGTCGCCCGTGTCCGCCCAACCCCGGAGTTGACGATTCGCCCGATGACCTCGCGAAGCTTGTTTCCCTTGGTTGCCTGGGGCGGGCTGGTCGCAGCGTGCGTCTACCTGTTTTGGCCCCCGTCGTCCGGGCCGGTCATCTTCCCCGATACCCTGGAGTACCTGCACTGGCCACGCTCGCTGCAGACCCCTGCGGGCAAGGTGATGGGCGCCAGGCCGGTCGGGTACCCTGCGGTGCTCGCTCTGCTGGGCGCGACTCCGGCTCTATCGCATGTGCAGACATGGCTCTCGGTTTTCAGTTGGGGGTTGCTCGGGTGGACGGTTTGGCGCGCCGCCGGTCTGCTGTTTGCGCTGGCGCTCGCGTACAGCTCGCCTGTCCGCTTGTGGAACGGGATCGCCCTGACCGAGTCGATGACACTTTCCCTCCTGGTCCTGACGATGGCTCTGGTCATTCATTTGGCGCGCGCTTGGAGTTGGTGGGTTTATGCAGCTTGGTTGCTGTCGGGCGCTTTGTTCGTGTTGCTCCGCGACGCCAACATCGTCCTCGTGCCGTTCCTCTCGTTGCCGCTGATCGCCTGCGGCCGGCGCCGGTTAACGGCGTGCCTGGTCCCGCTGGCGATGGTGTCGGCGCTCGCCGTTTGGCATGCAGACGCGGAGCAGCGTTGGCTGCCGGGTTACCGAACGTCGATCTGGGCCCGCGTGCTCGGGACGCCGGAGGCGCAGCAGCATTTCCGGGAGGCGGGAATGCCGGAGAATCCGTTGGGTAGGGGCGAGGGCGCGTTTCTCGAATGGATGACGGAAGACGGACGGCAGGTTTACCTCGACTGGGTCCTTCGGCAGCGGGAATCCTACTCGGAGCCGTGGGAGTATCTGTACCGGGGCGCCTCGACAGAGCTTCCGGCGCAGAACCTCGTCGACTACTTCTACGAACGCTTCCTCAGGAGAACCGGGGTGCAGCGGGGCTTCGTCGCCGAGCTCGCCGACCGGGTTTTTTGCTTTAGCGCGTTGCCTCTGACGATACTGCTGCTCATCGCGGTGGTTGCGTCGATCGACGTGGGCGCCAATGGAGTAGGGCATTCGATGTCGCTGTGGATCGTTGTGATCACGCTCGCGCTGTTGGCGCACGGCTTCGTGACCTACAACATGTCCGGTTCCGAGCACGCGCGGCACATCCTCGCATCGAGCATTCTGTTGCGGCTGGTGCCGCTGTTCGTGGCTGCGGCGGTCGGCGCGCGTATGGCGAACGGTCTGGCCCGGCGATGAAAAAGCTCACCGCCGTCGTCCTTTGGCTCGCGTTGCTGGGCGCGCCGACCGCGTGCCAGACCGAGACCGGGACGGTGCGCCCCGACGTCGTCCTCATCGTCGTCGATACGCTGCGCGCCGATCACCTCGGATGCTATGGTTACTGGCGCAACACCTCGCCGCAGATCGATTCTCTCGCCGAGCAATCGATCCGCTTCGAACGGGCGTATTCGACCGCGCCGTGGACCAAGCCGGCGGTCGCTTCGATGCTGACCGGGCTCTATCCGTCGCGCCACGGCGTCGACAAGATGCTGCACGTCCTGCCGCAGTCGGCGACGCCGCTGGCCGAGCTCCTGCGCGAAAACGGCTACCAAACGGCGGGCGTCGTCAGCCACAGTCTGCTCGGTGAGAAGTTCGGCTTCGATCAGGGGTTCGATCGCTACGACGAGTCTCAGGCTCGCGGCCACCACCACGTTTCCACCGAAGAGGTGGCCCGTCTCGCGACCGCCCTGATTGGCGAGCTGAGGGCGGACGAGAAGCCGTATTTTCTCTTCGTCCACCTGTTCGACCCGCACGACACCTACCGGCCGCACGGCGTCGGCTTTGCCGCGAAGCGGGCCGGGCGTGTCGCCGCCGGCCAACCTTCACCGCGGTTGCGCAAGCTCGAGCCTCCGCTCGATACCCAGGAGGTTCAATTGTTGCGGGACGTCTACGACGAGGAGATCCGCTTCACGGATCGCGGCATTGGCGAGATCCTGAAGGCGCTCGGCGATGATGGTCGTTCCGAGCGTACCCTGATCGTTCTCACCTCGGACCACGGTGAGGAGTTCATGGAACGTGGGTGGCTCGGTCACGGGACGAGCATGTTCGACGAGGTGCTCCGCGTGCCACTTTTGATTCGCCTGCCGGGAGCCGAGCGCGCGGGTTCGGTCGAAGGCGACCCGGTGTCGACTGCCGGGGTGATGGCCACGGTGTTGGACGTCGCCGGGCTTCCGGCGTCGGCTAGGTCGGGCCTGGACGTGGGTTCGCTGCTTGGCCCGCGGCCCCGACCGAATCCAGTGCTCGGCGAGCTCAGTTACGCGCCCCGCCAGTGGCGCGAGCTCGACGAGAGCACCGAGCCTTGGCTGCGGATGCTCGTCGACGGAGAGTGGAAGCTGATCAGCGACCGCCTGAGCGGCCAGGTCGCCCTTTTCGACGTCGTTGCCGACCCGGGAGAAACTACCGACTTGGCTTCGCGGATGCCGGATCGCGCCGAAACGTTGCATGCTCAAATGAAGATGGAGGACGCGGTCGCCGCGCAGCGCAGGCTCGGCCGCGAGACCACCGACCTCTCCGCGGGGCAGCGCGAATCGTTGCGTCAGCTCGGATACGATTCGCGATGACTCGCAGGTTTTTGCGGTGACGATGGCGTCGACGGTTCACAAGCTGGCGATCCCGATGGTCTTGTGCGCCGCGATCTGCGGCGCTGCCGCTTCGTTCGGCGCCGGCGATGCTGGCGACCCGGCGGCGGAGCAACGGCCGAACATTCTGCTGATCGTCGGCGACGATCACGGCTGGCCGTATGCCGGATTCATGGGGGACCGTGTCGCTCGCACGCCACACCTCGACGAGCTGGCCCGCCAGGGCACCCTGTTTACCAATGTGCACAACACCGCCAGTGTTTGTCGGCCGGCGATGCTGGCGTTTTTGTCGGGGGTGACGGCGCAGCGCTGGAAAGCCAAGCGCGCCCGCTTGGTCGCCGCGCTCGGGCGCATCCGGCTGCGCGAGGAGATCGTCCACTACCGGACGCTGCCGAAAGAGCTGGCGCGCGTCGGCTATCGTTCCTGGCAGGGCGGTAAGCACTGGGAAGGCACCTACGCGCAGGCGGGGTTCACCGACGGGACTGCGCGGGAGAGGTTCAAGCAGCACGACGATTCGGACGACGGTTGGGGATTTGGTCGCGATGGCCGGGAAGACGGGCGGGCGCTCGAGCCTTTCACCGAGTTCCTCGACGCGGTTGGAGAGAGACCCTTCTTCGCAATGGCGGCGCCGATGCTGCCGCATCTGCCGTACGTCGGCGACGCAGAGTTGCGGGCGCAGTTTGAGGCCGAGTCGCGGGACAGCCTGACCGTAGGCTACTACGCCAATCTCGCGGTTCTCGATTCTCTGGTCGGGGCGATGCTCGCCGAGATCGATCGGCGCGGGCTTCGCGACCGCACCTTGGTCATCTACGTTTCCGACAACGGTTGGAGGATCGGTGACGACGCCGTCATCTTCAGTCAGCGAGGGCGCGGCAAGTTGAGCCTCTACGAGCTGGGTTTTCGCACGCCGATGATCCTGCGGTGGCCTGGCCGAATTGCGCCGGGAGACCGGCGCGACGACCTCGTTTCGACCCTCGATCTCTTTCCGACGATTCTCGACTATGCCGGTGCGCCGCAAGTCCCCGGCCGGCGCGGTACGAGCTTGCGTCCACTGATCGAGGGGCGAGAGAGCTGGACACGCGAAAAGATCGTCATGCGCCAGCAGGGGGCGCACGATTACAGTAGCGGTTACGTCGTTCGCACTCGCAACTGGCGCTACATCGGCGTCGATGACGGGACCGAGCAGCTCTACCGAATCGATGCAGATCCTTTCGAAGAGAACGACCTGGCGGCACAGCACCCGAAGTTGCTGGCGAAGTTTCGTGAAGATGTAGAAGGTTGGAAGCGAGAAATCGCCGAATCTCCGCTTCCCTGTTCCGCCTGCGAGCAGCGAGCGCGCGCAACTCCATAAGGCGGGCTGACGCCCGCCGTCCCAAGCGAGGCTACGCCTCGCGTCCCAAGCCCCTCTCCGAGGGGCGTCCCAACGCCGCCATTCGCTCCCGCTCTGGCGGCGGTCCCAAGCGCCTGACGGCGCGGTGGCTACCCGGGTTCCCCGCGGCGCAGCCGCTTGGGACGAGCGCCGAGCACAGCGATGGGGTTCTTGGGACGACTCGGTGCAGCCGAGTCTTGGGACGCGCAGCGGAGCTGCGCTTGGGACAGCGGGCGTCAGCGCGCCTTAGGGGTTGCGTAAGGCGAAAATTTGGCGAAAATAGCCGGGTGCCCCTGACAGCTCGGCAAAGTATCGAGGCCCTCCAGCTCCCTGGAAAGGTGTGGGTGGGGGAGGCGCCGCGCGCGCCCGTGCGCCTGCTCGGCAGCGGATTGCCCGAGATCGACCGCATGCTCGGCGGCGGTGTCCCGCGCGGCGATTTGAGCGAGATCGTCGGTCCCCGCTCGAGTGGTCGGACGGCATTGACCCAGGCGCTTCTGGCCGAGTCGACGCGGCAGGGCGAGGTGGTGGCGGTGGTCGATCTGCCCGACGCGTTGCACCCGCCGTCGCTCGCCGCCGCTCGCGCCTGTAACGAACGCGTCCTGTGGGTGCGCCCGCCGACCCTGCGCAGCGCCCTCAAATGCGCCGAGCTGATTCTCGACGCCGGCGGCTTCGCCGCAGTCCTCCTCGATCTCGATACGCCGCTGGCGCGTCGCTTTCCCGGCCACGTGTGGCCGCGTCTGCGCCGCGACGCGCGTCAGTCGGACGCCGCCCTGATCGTGCTCTCGCCGCGCGAGCTCGCCGGCAGCTTCGCCGGCCTGCGCATCGCCCTCGAGCAACAGCGAGTGGCATGGCCACGCCGCGTCTTCGGCGGCCTGCACGCCAAGCTGACGCCCGCGCGCTCGAGGCAAATTGGGTTGGTGGGAGGGGAGGTTCGGTTTGGCACATAGGGGGTCCCAAAGCGCGCTGGCGCGCGCTGTCCCAAGCGAGGCTGACGCCTCGCGTCCCAACGCCGCCATTCGCTGCGCTCTGGCGGCGGTCCCAAGCGCCTGCGGCGCGGGGCTGACCGGTTTTTCCCGCGGCGAAGCCGCTTGGGACGAACGCCGTGCGCAGCGATGGCGTTCTTGGGACGACTCGGCGCAGCCGAGTCTTGGGACAGCGCGCGACAGCGCGCTTTGGGACGTCGCGCATAGCGCGACTTGGCGTTTCTGATGCGCGTCGCGTGCTTGTCGGTGGCGCAGTTTCCGCTTGCGGTGTGTTGCCGGCTGGAACCGGATTTGTGCGGTAGCTCGGTGGCGGTGGTCGATGGGGAGGGGCCGC
>JAUIGL010000119.1 GCA_030430165.1 bacterium
TCGAGATGTTCGACTACGCGCAGCAGCTCGGTCGCCGCAAGCGCGCCGATCCGGAAGACGACATCTGGACCGTGCTCTCCAGCGTCGAGGTCGAGAACGAAGCCGGCGAGCGCGAGCAGCTGAGCGATGCCGAGCTCGACTTGTTCTTCATGCTGCTGGTGGTGGCGGGCAGCGAGACCACGCGCAACGCCATCTCGGGCGGACTGGTCGCACTGCTCGAGCACCCTGACCAGCTGCAGACGCTGCGCGACGACCCGGCAGCGATGGCGCCGGCGGCCGAGGAGATCATCCGCTGGACCTCGCCGGTCTCGTACTTCGCCAGGCGGGCGACTCGCGACACGGAGATTCGCGGCGTCCGGATCGCTGCCGGGGAGCGAATTACGATGTGGTACCCCTCGGCCAACCGCGACGAGGCCGCGTTTGCCGACCCGTGCGAATTCGACATCGGCCGCCACCCCAACCACCACGTCAGCTTCGGCGGCGGAGGGCCGCACTTCTGTCTCGGCGCCAACCTGGCGCGGTTCGAGGTGGCGATCCTGTTCGAGGAGTTGCTGCGGCGCTGTCGCGAGATCGAGATCACCGGACCGCCCCAGTACTGTGTCCTCGGGATTCGCAACCCGATCCTGCTTGCGTTGCGCGAGCTTCCGGTGCGGCTGGCGTAAAAGGCCCTGGGCGCGCTACAACGGGACGAGTCGGCGACCACGCCGGCGAGGAGGAGGACCCGATGAAGCTCAGCGAACGCGCCTTTCCGACCACCCGACGACGAGTCCTGCAGCTGATCGCTCTGGCCAGTGCCGGCGGCAGCGAGCTGGCCCGCACCGCGAGCGCGATCGCTGCGCCGGCGAGTGCGGACGAACCGTGGCCCGAGATGACCTATCGCACGCTCGGCCGAACCGGGTTCCGCGGCAGCCGCCTGGTGTTCGGCTGCGGCGCCGCGCTGATGTTCTTCGGCAAGGACGACTTGCTGAACGCCGCCTTCGACCACGGCGTCAACGTCTTCGACGTCGGCACCAGCGACTACTACCGCAACGCCGAATCGAATCTCGCCGACTTCGCCAAGGCGAAGCGCGACGACATCTTTCTCATCTCGAAAGGGCTGGTCGGTCTCGACATCTCGCCGGACGACGTCCTCACCGAGCAGCAGCAGGCGGAAGCGGCGCGCAACTGGACCGCCGCGCTCGACGCCAGCTTGAAGGAGCTCGGCACCGATCACGTCGACGCCTACTACGTGATGGCGACCAACAACGTCTCGCTGGTGCGCAGCGACGCCATGCACGAGGCGTTCGTCACTGCGCAGAAGGCCGGCAAGGTCGACCACTGGGGCGTGAGCACGCACCAGAACGCCGAAGCGGTCTTGATGGCGGCGGCCGACACCGGTCGCTTTTCGCTGGCGCAAATCGCGATGACCCCGGCCGGTTGGTACGACTGGGGCGCGAAGGCGGTGCAGAAGGACTCGAAGCCGATGGCGCAGATCCGCCCAACCCTCGACAAGGCGCGCGCCGCCGGCATCGGGTTGATCGGCATGAAGGCGGCGCGCCACCTGGCGGGCCGCTGGATGGGATTCGGCCCGGACCGCCCCAAGGAGTTCGACGCCCATTACGACAAGAAGCTGCTCCAGGCCAAGCTGTCGCCCTTCCAACGCAGCTACGCCTTCGTGCTGGCGCACGGCCTGGATGCGGTCAACGCCGACAGCCAATCGCTCGAGCACCTACGCGAGAACTTCACCGCGGCAGCGACATCGCAGACGTACTTCGCTTGAAGCTCGGAGGGCTGCGGGGGGCTTTCAGGAAACTGATCAACGCCAAGGAGCGAAGTAGCAAAGGAGCAAAGGGTGGTGCGTTGGCTACGCCGACGTCGTCAGAGACTCCCTCTCCTCAATCCTCCCCCATAGGGGGAGGAGGTCATAAACTTCTCCCCCTGCGGGGGAGATGCCCCGGCAGGGGCAGAGAGGGCCCCGATGCGAAATCGGCACAAGCCGATTTCCGTACCCGAACTTCTCCCCCCGCGGGGGAGATGCCCCGAAGGGGCAGAGAGGGCGAACAGAGATGACTTCGCCGAAAGCGGCGGAGCACCTTTCCCACTTCGCTCCTTCGCTCCTTCGCTCCTTGGCGTTGATCAGTTCTCAGAAACCCAAACGCCAGCCAACCACTCCGACGTCAGAAACTGTGACTGATCTCCAACCCGAACGTCCGCGGCGGCTCGTAGTAGCGGATCACCGTCCCGGTCAGTCGCGGCCATGACAGCGAGTTCTTGAAGTACGTGCTGTCCGTCAGATTGCGCGACCAGAAGGCGATCTCGCTGCGCGCTTCGTTGAAGCGATAACCGATGCGCAGATTGACCCGGTGGTAGCCCGGCTGGACCAACTCGCGGATTTCCGGAGCGAAGTTCTCGACCTGGCTCTCCCAGAACCAGTCGATCCGCGGCGTCAACGTCCCGTAGGCCCAGTCGGGGCCGAATTCCGGGAGGTCGTAGACATAGTAGGTACCGAGCGTCGTTTGCCACTCCGGCGTGAACGCCTGCCGCTGTCCGGCGCGGTTGATGACCTGGCCGGTCACCGCGTTCTCCGCGCCCGGGAAGTCGAGGAACTTCGACTCGGAGAAGCCGACCGAGCCGTTGACGAAGAGGCTCGTCAGCGGAACCGCGGTGAACTCGAGCTCGAAGCCGCGGCTGCGCGCGGTGGCCGCGTTGCGGGTGAACACCCGAGTCGGCGGCGGCAGGCAGTCGGGATCGCTCAGATCGCAGGTCGGATCTTCGTTGACCAGCTGCGGCACCTGCTGGTCCTCGCGGTCGATCCAGTACACCGACGTGTTCACGGTGAGTCGGTGCTCCCACAAGCCGGTCTTCAGGCCGAGCTCGTACATGTCGGCGAACTCGGGGGTGAACGACTCACCCTCGACGTTGGTCCGCGCCGTGCCGTTGAAGCCGCCGCCGCGGAACCCGCGCGAGTAGGTGAAGTAGCCCATGATGTTGTCGAACGCCGACATGTTCTCTTCGAGGAAGTCGGGCGTCGCTCTGGCGGCGAGGGTCGCCATCGGTGTCCACGCGTCGAACTTCGCCGAGTCGCTGAAGTCCACCGACGCCTGGTAGGGCATCAGCGCGTTGAGCACCAACCGGCTCAGCCCCTTCTTCTCCTGGGTGTAGCGAACCCCGGCGGTCAGGCTGAGCCAGTCGGTGAAGTTGAGCACGCCCTGGCCGAAGATCGCCCAGTCCCAGTTGCTGGTGTCGACGAAGTTGTGGGTGGTGCCGCCGCCGGCGAAACACGCTTGGCCGGGCGGTCTGGGGTCGTCCGGCGAGGGCGGCGTATCGGGGCAGCCCGGGTTCGGCGGGTTGGGGTAGGGCGGGTTGTCGATGATCGGGTTTCCGTTGACGTAGAGAATGTCGGTGTTGGTGTTGGCGTCCTCCCAGTAGCCGAAAACGCCGCCGACGAAGTCGAGATTCCAGGAGTCGAGCAGCCCGGCAAAGCCGAGGTCCTCGCCGAAGGGATTGAGGTCGTCGGCGCTGGCGTGGAACTGCAGCTCCTGCTGAATCTGGCGGGCGTCGTTGGGCCCGCCGTTGAGTCCGTTGCCGCCGATGGAGCGCAGGCTGAATACCGGCAGTCCGGTCATCTCGGCGTCGTCGCGGGTGCGGGTCTCCTGCTCGCGCCAGGCGCCGGTGTAGGTGAGGTCGAGGCGGTCGAGGCCGAGCCGAGAGCCGAGATCCCATTTCACGGTTCCCCAGACGCCGGTGCTGGTGTTGTCCGAAACGGCGGGCAGCTCACTTTCGAAGCGAAACGGCCGCGAGCGGCGGCACGCGTCGAAGAATCCGGGAGGCATGAACCCGGCAAACGGAAATCCGGAGGTCTGCACGACGCGGCACTCTCCTCCCATCCCCTTGTTGTGGTCGCGCGACCACTGACCGCTGATCTTGACCTCGATGTCGTCGGTCGGCAGCAGCAGCACCGAGCCGTAGAAGTTGATCGCGTTCTGGTCGCTGTACCACTCGTCGAGAAAGGTGTTGAGCGTGTACCCGCCGTCGTTCTTGGTGCCGACCGCGAAGCGGGTGAACAGCCGATCTTCGAACCAGCCGTAGTCGATCGGGATGTTGAGCATGCCGCGCGTTTCGACGATCGGGCGCGGGTCGTCCTGATCGAAGAAGCCGCCACGGATGTTGATGTAGCCCGACGTTTCCTTCTGCGGCTTCACCGTGGTGATGTTGAGCGCGCCGCCGATCGTGTTCTTGCCGAACAGAGTGCCCTGCGGTCCGCGCAGTACTTCGATCTGCTGGATGTCGACGATGTCGAGCAACGTGCCCTGCTGGCGGGCGAGGAAAACGCCATCGACGTAGGTTCCGACTCCCTGGTCGTAGAAGATGAACGGGAAGGCGCCGATTCCGCGAATGACGATCGAGGCATCCTGGCCGCTGCGTCCGGATAGAATCGTCAGGTTGGGTACCAGGGCGGCGACGTCTTCGAGGTTGCCGGTTTGCGTCGCCTGCAGCGTCTGGTTGTCGAGCGCGGTTACCGAGACTGGAGTGTCGCTGAGCAACTCATCGCGACGGCGGGCGTGAACGACGATCTCTTCGATCCCCCGCTCCTCGGCCAAGGCGCGTTCTGCCTCCGGTGCGAAAGCTACGACCGCCGCGAGTGCGACGAGGATTCCATATCGCATGTTCCCCCCCCTACAGACATGGTCGGGATACCGCGATGTCCGGTCGACGGCAAACGAAAAGCACCGAGCCAAGCGCGTGCCGGACCGTTCGGTCCGATGCGGGCGTCGTTCGGTCGCAAAGTAGAGCGACCGGCGAGGAGGGCGAGCCGTCGGCCCGGGAGACCGCGACGAAGTGCGCGACCGCTCCGGAACGGTCGCGCACTCGATCGCTAGTGCACGTCGATGCCAGCCAAATCTTTCGGTCCGAAGCGAGAACCCATTTCACGCGAAGGACAACGGTTGGAATCGGCGCGCCGCGTTGGTTGTGTCATCTAGATAGGCAATGTGCGTGCCACCGTCGGTTGCGGCTCGACGCGGGAGTCTGCGGGGTGGATGCGGCAGCAAGAGTTGTCGTTATCTCCAAATGGAAGCGACGCCTTGTAGACTCTACAGGCCGGCGGTGTCGGCACCGGCGCGGCGCGGGTGATAGATGGCGACCTCGACCGGCTCGACGCCGACGGCGATCTTGGCCGCGACCTGGTTGGTGGTCGTGTCGATCTTTACCAGGCTGTCCGAGTCTTCGTGCGGGATGTAGACGTACCGTCCGTTCGGTCCGAACGCTGGATAGTTCGGCCATCGACCGGCGGTGATCGTCTCGATTTCGCGTCCGCTCTCGAGGTCGATCACCTGGACCACGCTGTCGAAGCTCTCCGAGCTGTAGGCGATCGGTTTTGCCGGGTGGACGGCGAGGCCGTAGCCGGTCATCGCGTCGTGGGTGGCGACCACCTCGAGCGTGTCCGTGTCGACGACCGACAGAGTGCTTTCGTCGAAGCTGGCGGAGACCAGGGTCTTGCCGTGGTTGCCCAGGGCGAGGTCTCGCGGGAACTCGCCGACCGGAATCTTCTTGGTGATTTCGAGGGAGCTCTCGTCGATGACGGCGATCTCGGAGCCGCCGTGCTCGTTGCCGGCGACGAGCAGCACGAAGATGCGGGCTCGGTTGGGGTCGACGACGATGCGCCTCGGCTTCTTGTCGAAGGCGACGACCTGCGCCACCTCGGCGTCGTCGACGTCGATCACGTGCATCTCGAAGGTGTAGGGGCTGACGACGAAGAGACGCTCGCCGTCGTTGCTGAAGCGAACGTGTTGCGGGCCCTTGCTGGTCTCGATGTCGGCCTTCTGCTCGAGGCTGACCGGGTCGATGAGCGCGACGCTGAAGCCGGTCGAACGGGCGACTGCCAGCAGCGGCGGATCGGTCGGTCGAACGTCCATCCCGTGCGGCGCGCCGTCGAGCGGAATGGCGCGCACCTCCGTGCCGGGGTCGCCTTCGATTACGGAGACGGTTTCGGCCTTGTAATTGGCGACGAAGATTCGTGGCTCGTCGGTACGGGCCTGTTGTGCTTCGTTCGCGGTCTCGGCCTTGGCGTCCGTCTCGGGCGCGGCAGATCGGGTGCACGCGGCGAGCGCCAGCGTGCCGCAGCAGAGTAGTCGCAGGGACGTTCGAGCGATCGAGCTCATGAAGGATTCTCCGATGGTTTTGGTTGGCATGGGACGATCGAAGCTGGGCCGCGAAGGGAGCGCCGCGCCAGGCGCGGCGCTCCCCAGCGGCCCGATCCCGGATGGCTGCTCGACTATTCGAACAGCAATCCAGCGCGGAAGGCCGGTCCGGCCGGCGACGGGCTACCGGTGGTACGCAGGAGTCCGACTTCGCCGACGATGATCTCGGTGGCGTTACCCGCGACGAGCGCGCCCGGAAGGGCGCTGTTGACGGTCGTCTTGATCTTGCACTTCTGCTTCTCGACCGTGCAGCAAGCGACACCAAGCGGCAGGTCCACCGACTTCTCGCCGGTGCAGCTTCCGCTGCTGGCGCAGTTGTCGGAGGTCACGGTCACGCTGGCGACGGCGCACAGTGTCTGACCGTTGCAGGCTTCGGTGACCTTGACCAGTTTCGCTTTGATCGCCACGTCGTCCTTCGCCTTGGCCTGGACCTTACCCTTACCTTTGAGCTTGCCGTTCTTCTCCGAGAACTGGCAGACCGTGTCGTTCGGTACGACCGGATCGCACGCCGGGCTCGAGAGAACGCCGGGCAACGTGGTGTTGGCCGCCGTGCAGGCAACCACTCCGTTGATCATCGTTGCCTGGTACTTGTTCGCCTTCTTCGGCGGTAACGGCCGTTGCGCGAACGAGGCAGTGGCAAACAGCGTCACCACGCCTACTACCATTCCGGTGAAAACAGCTCTCTTCGACATTCTGACCCTCCTGTGTCCTCCCCGTAGGGAATTCTCGAGTGATGCTCCGCGCGTCGGGTTTCGTTTGTCGACGCTCTCGGAGCGATGATCCGACCGAAATTCCGGGCGGCACTTCACATACGTAGTAGCCGCAACAAGCATGCCAGGGCCGGCTCGGCGCCGACGCGGCTGCGGGCCGGTGCTGTGCTTGTGGGGATTACAAGCGTTGCAACCGATGTGTCTGCAACTTGTAGAGGCTACATCGGCTGGGCCAGACCGCGCCGGGCCATCGACCCTTGGCTTTTGCGGCGCGCGTGTAACAGAATCCGCATTCATGAATCTGTATTGGCGACTTTTCGCGGCAAGGCTTTGTGCTCGGGGTGTCGGTGCGTTCGCGGCGGCGGCTCTGCTGTCGGCGTTGGCGGCCGGCTGCGACTCTTCTTCGAGCGACGACGGGTGGACCGTCGACGCGGGTGCCCTGAAGCTTTCGGTCAGCGAGTCCCCCTGGCGCCTGACCTTCCACGATGCCGACGGCAGGGAGGTGGTCTCCGAGCTGGCGCGCGCCGACGGCGGTCCGCTTGGAAGCTTCGGTGCGTTTCTCGGCCCGCCGGCGGAGGGCAGCGGCGGGCAGCCGGCGATGGCGCCACTCGAACGCGGCGAGCCTGCGGTGCCGGTACACCGCGACAGTGGATGGCTGCGCGCGACCGAGCTACTCGAGGCGTCGCGCTCGGGAGACACCTGGGAGGGCACGTTGGCGACTACGGATCCCGCGCGGACGCTGCGCATCCGCGCGTGGCCGGACGCGGACGGTGTGATCGGCGTTGCCGTCGAGGCGCTCGGCGGCGGCGTGCAGGCGATGAGCGTGGCCTTCGACGCGCAGGCGGACGAACGCCTGACCGGATTTGGCGAGCGCGGCAACGCGGTCGACCAGGCGGGCAACACCATCGAGAACTTCGTCGCCGAGGGGCCGTATCGCGACGAGGAGTACCCGATCGTCAACGGCGTCATCCCGCGCTGGGGCATTCGCTGGCGTCCCGACACGACCTACTATCCGATTCCGTGGCTGCTGTCGTCGCGCGGCTACGGAGTCCTGCTCGACAACGACGAGATCAGCTACCACCGTCTGAAGTCGGACGCGGCCGATGCCTGGGGAGTCGAGGTCGAAGCGTCGGAGATCCGCTTGCGCGTGTTTGCCGGGCCGCAGCCCGCCGACGTGCTGCGGCGCTACACCGACGCCGTCGGTCGCCAGCCGCACGATTACGCGCCGTGGTTCTTCGGTCCGTGGGTGCAGTCGGACTACGACGAACGCATCGACGAGCTGCGCGAAGCCGACGTGCCGACGTCGGTCACCGCGACCTACACGCACTATCTCCCGTGCGGCTCGCAGCGCGGGCGAGAGGATGCGATGCGCGAGCGGGCACTGGCGCGCAACGCCGCTGGCACGGCGATCCACACCTACTTCAATCCGATGATCTGCGTCGACTATCTGCCGGAGTTCGCCACGGCCGAGGAGATGGGCGCGCTGATCAAGCACGCGAGCGGCGAGACCTATACCTACGACTACGTCACCTCCAGCACCTTCACGGTCAGCCAGTTCGACTTTCGCGCGCCGAACGGAGTCGCCGCCTACAAGGCGCTGACCGACGAGGCGCTCGCCCACGGCTACGAAGGTTGGATGGAGGACTTCGGCGAGTACACGCCGCTCGACGCGGTGTCGTCCGAGGGCACCACCGGAACCGCCTTCCACAACCGCTATGCCCGCGACTACCACTGCGGCGTCGCCGCGGCGACGGCGGACGCCGGCAAGCCGCTCGCCCGCTTCGCGCGCTCGGGCTGGACCGGCTCGGCGGCTTGCACGCCGATCGTCTGGGGCGGCGATCCGACCACCGACTTCGACTTCGACGGCCTCGAGTCGTCGGTCTACCAGGCGCTGTCGATGGGCCTGTCGGGCGTCGGCATCTGGGGCTCCGACATCGGCGGCTTCTTCGCCTTCGCCCCGCGCTTTCTCAGCGACGAGCTGTTCGACCGCTGGATCGCCTTTGGCGCGCTGTCGGTAGTCATGCGCAGCCAGAAGGACGGCATCAACATCACCAGCATCGAGCGCCCGCATCTGTGGGAAGAAGACCACATCGACCTCTGGCGTCGTTACGCCAAGCTCCACACCCAGCTCTATCCGTACGTCCAGGCGGCGGCCGAGGAGTACTACGCGACCGGCATGCCGATCATGCGCCACCACTTGTTGTCCGACCCGGACGACCCAGCGGCGCACGGGCGCGACGACCAGTATCGCTTCGGGCCGGATCTGCTGGTTGCGCCAGTGCTCGCCGACGGCGCCCGCGAGCGCTCGCTGTACCTCCCCGAAGGGCCGTGGGTCGAGTGGTGGGCTTCGCTCGACTACCTCGAGTCGACCGGCGGCTTCGAGCTGGCGAGCGCGCGGGTGCACGACGGCGGGGGCGGGGTGACGGTGCCCGCGCCGATCGACGAGATCCCGATGTTCGTCCGCGCTGGAGCGGTGATCCCGCTGCTGGCGCCGGACGTCTACACGCTCGCCGAGCACGGCGACGACCCGGCGATCGTGCACATGTCCGATCGCGACGATCAGTTGCATTTGATCGCGTTCCCGCGTGGCGACACCGCGGGCCGCTTCTTCGACAGCGGCAGCTACGCCAGCTCGGCCGGCGAGTCCTGGTCGCTGGCGATCGACGATGCGACGCCGCGGACCATCTGGTTGCAGGCGAGCTTCGCGGCGATGGACGACCCGATCGAGCCGTGCGCGGTAAGCGTAGGCGGCGCCGAGCTGCCGCTCGAGGACTGGTCGTACGATGCGCAAGAGGGGGCACTGAGGGTTCGCTATCCGAGCGACGCCGGGCTCCTCGAGGTCACCGGCTGCGGCGCTTGACGGCGGGCTCGCCAAGCGGTGAGGGTGGTTGGAAAAGGGGGCGAGTATGGCTTTGTTGCTGCTGGGCGTCTTGCTGTGGAGCGCGACCCACCTGATTCGAGGCGTGGCTCCGGGCGGCCGCGAGGCGCTGATCGCGCGGTTTGGCGAGGGCCCGTACAAGGGCCTGTTCTCGCTGGCGCTGATTGCTTCGGTGGTGCTGATGGTGACCGGCTGGCGCAGCGCGACGCCGACCGTGGTCTACTACCTGCCGCTGTGGGGGCAGTCGGTGGCCCTGGTATTGATGTTCGTCGCCTTGGTTCTGTTCGCCGCCAGTGGTGTGCCGACCAACCTCAAGCGCTACCTGCGCCACCCGCAATTGACCGGCGTCGCGGTCTGGGCGCTCGCCCATCTCCTCGCCAACGGCGACCAGCGCTCGGTCGTCCTGTTCGGCGGCATCGGCCTCTGGGCTCTGCTCGAGATGCCGTTGATCAGCCGCCGCGAAGGCGAGTGGAAGAAGCCCAGCCCGCTACCCTGGTCGGCCGAACTAAAACCTCTGGTAGGCGGAGTAGTCGCTTACATCGTGCTCCTGCTGCTCCACCCCTACCTCTTCGGAGTCACCCCCCTCTGAGCCTCCCGCGCAGCCGCCCAGAAAACCCCTCTGCGCCTCCGCGCCTCTGCGCCAGATAGTCTTTTCCTGTGAGCCCAGCAGTTCACCCGCCTTCGGACACCCCCCCCTGATGTTCTTCTTCGACTTCGACAACTACTTCAAGATGATCGGCCTCGCCTGGCACGAGAAATCGACCAGGGCGCGGCGCTACTACCTGTTCGTGTTGCTGATCTGGGTGCCGCTGGCGGCAAGCTTCCACGCACTGTGTTTCGCGCTCGACCGCGTCTTCTTCCCGGGCCTGGCGCGAGTCGAGGTGCGCCAGCCCATCTTCATGGTCGGACACGCGCGCAGCGGCACCACCCTGACGCATCGCCTGATGACCGAGGACGAAGGCCGCTTCAGCTACTTCCTGTTGTGGGAGTGCTACTTCCCGTCGTTGTTGCAGAAGAAGGCGATCCGCGCCGGTGCGCGTTTCGACGCCGACTGGCTGGGCGGTGCCCTCGGGCGACTAGCCGAGCGCTTCGAGGAGCGTCGCTACGGCAAGATGCGCCACATCCACGAGATGGGTCTGACCATTCCGGAGGAAGACGACATCTCGCTCTACTACTCGATGGCGTCGGGTTTCTGGATCACGCGGATGCCGTACATGGGCGACCTCGATTTCTTCCGCATGGACGAGTGGCCCGAGGCGAAGCGGCGGCGCTACAACGACTTCTACCGCGAGGTGGTCAAGCGCCAGCTCTACCTGAACGGTACCGATCGCGTTCACCTGGCCAAGAATCCGCTGTGGGCGGGGCGTGTCGCGTCGCTCATCGAAGCCTTCCCCGACGCTCGCTTCATCGTCAACGTTCGCGACCCGCGCGAGACCATCCCCAGCCTGCTCAAGCTGCTCACCTCGGCCTGGCGCGCGCTCGATTGGGATCCGCAGCGACAGAAGAAGTGTCTCGAGGTTCTCGTCGAGACGTCGTTCGCCTCGTATGCCCATCCGTTCGAAGTGCTGGAGGCACATCCCGACACGCCGGCGGCGATCGTCGACTACCGCGCACTCACCAGCGACCCCGCCGCCGCGATCGAGCAGGTCTACGCCGACCTCGGCCTGCCGCTGAGCGAGAGCTTCCGCGCCGTCCTCGCCGGCAAGGGCAAGCGCGAGCGCAAGCACTCGACCAAGCACGCCTACAGCCTCGACGAGTTCGGTCTCGCCGCCGACTCGATCGAGACCCGGCTGGCCGATCTCTTCGAACGTTTCGGTTGGGACGAAACAGCGGGGCAGGGCGGCGCCCCGAGCGCGTAGCGGCTTACTCTTTGCTCGGCGACTGCTGTCTCGAGAGTTGCGCCGCCTGTTTGCCGAGCTGCAGCTCGAACTCGCGGGTTTGTCCGCCCGCTGCCATGAACGCCTCCATCCGCCGCCGCGTCTCCGGATCGTCGAGCGAGCGGTTGAAGCAGTCTGCCTCTTCGAGCAGACCGTCGATCGGCGACGGCTCGGCTGCCGCTGCAGCTTGTTTGGCCAGGGCGATCGCCGATGCCGGGAACGAAGCGATGCGCCGCGCCAGGTCGTCGACGAACGCCCCGATCTGGTCGGCGGGCAGGGCGCGGTTGACGTAGCCGTAGCGTTCGGCGAGCTCGGCGTCGAAGTCGTCGCAGCCGAGGATGATCTCCATCGCCCGCCCGCGCCCGACCAGTCGCGGCAGGCGTTGCGTGCCGCTACCTCCCGGGATGATGCCGAGGGCAACCTCGGGCTGTGCCAGCACCGCCTTGCCGATCGCCGCGAAGCGCATGTCGAGCGACAGCAGAAACTCGCTGCCGCCGCCGCGCGCGCAGCCCTCGATCACGCCGATCGTCGCCTTCGGCATGGTGCGGAAGCGATCGACCATCGCGTGAAACAGCCCGAGCTCGGTCGGCCGGGGCAGGGCGCCCTTGGGCAGTTGTTGGATCAGCTCGACGTCGGCGTGAGCGATGAAGAACTCGGGATTGGCGCTGCGAAAGACGGCCACTCGAACCCCGTCGTCGGACTCCAGCTCGCGCCCGAGCCGGTCCATCTCGGTGATCAACGCAACGTCGAACAGATTGATCGGCGGGTGGTCGATCGTGACCGTCGCAATCCCGCCGCTAACCACGACTCCGAGGCATTCGTATCCGCTATAGGACATCGTCGTCTCCCGTCTGCTGCCGCCATTAGGTAGACCATCCCCCCGAACTGCGAAAGCGCCGACAGTAACCCAGCCAGCGATCCCCCCCTCCTTTCCAAGGAGGGGGCCAGGGGGAGGTCAACGTTGCGCCGAACGGCGTGTCCCCTTTCTGCATCAACCGTAAACCGATTGACCCCCTGAAGTCCCCCCTTGGCAAGGGGGGACGAGAATCGGGCTCTGGAAGTGAAGCTGGCCAACCGAACCCTATCGACTGCCGCAGTACGCCCACCCCTGAAACCCGCCGCCAGACCCGCTAGGGTGATCCACTCACACCACAGGAGGACCATTGCAGGAACTAGCCGGAATCGACGCCACATTTTTGTATCTCGAAACCGAGACCGCGCACATGCACGTCGTCGGCACCATCGTGCTCGACGGCGAGGGCGGCACCGAGCTCTTCGACCGGGTACGGCGTCGCATCGCGTCGCGTCTGCACGAGGTGCCGGCGTTCCGCCAGCGTCTCGTCCACGTGCCGCTACGGCTCGGCCATCCGGTGTGGGTGGACGATCCCGACTTCCGCCTCGGCGCGCATCTGCATCGAATCGCCTTGCCGCAGCCGGGCTCGATGCGCGAGCTCTCCGACTTCGTCGCCCACGTCGCCGCCATCCCGCTCGACCGCGAGCGCCCGCTGTGGGAGCTGTGGGTCGTCGAGGGTTTGGCCGACAAGCGCACCGCGTTGGTGTGCAAGTTCCACCACGCCGCGATCGACGGCGTGAGCGGTGCCGACCTGATGCAGCACCTCTTCGACGTCGACCCCGACGCTGCCGACGACGAGCCGCCCGCCTGGACCCCGGAGCCGGCGCCATCGGAGCTGACCTTGCTGGCGCACGCCGTCGGCGAGCTGGCGCTACAGCCGGCGCGCGTCGTGCAGACGGCGGCCAAGACCGCGGTGTCGCTGGCCGACGTCGCCTCCGCCTACCTCGACCCGCGTTCGCTGGTCCGCAACCCGGCGCTGCCGCTCGCCTCGCCCGAGACCATGGTCAACGATGCCATCTCGAGCGACCGCTCGACCGCGTTCGGCCAGGTGTCGCTCGCCGACATCAAGACCATCAAGAACGCCCTCGGCATGACGGTGAACGACGTCATCCTGGCAGCGTGCAGCCTAGCGCTGCGCGAGTACCTGCTCGAGCACGACGAGGTCCCCGACGAACCGTTGGTGGCGACGATCCCGGTGTCGATGCACGGCGACGCCCACGGCCCGTCCAACAACGCCGTCTCGGCGATGTTCGTACGCCTGCCGACCCATCTAGAGAAGCCGCTCGACCACCTCCGCTTCGTGCAATCAGAGGCCGCAGAAGCCAAGGAGCTGCACCGATCGTCGCGCTTCGCCTTACTCGCCGAGTGGGCCGAATACGCTTCACCCACCTGGTTCGCCGCCCTGATGAACCTCTACTCCCGCTACAACCTCGCCGAGTCGCACTCCCCCCTCTACAACCTGGTCGTATCGAACGTCCCCGGCCCGCCGATGCCCCTCTACTGCGCCGGCCACCGCGTCCTCGACTGCTACCCCCTCGGCCCCATCTTCGAAGGCTCGGCCGTCAACCTCACCGTGATGAGCTACGTCGACCGAGTCGACATCGGAGTAATCGCCTGCCCCGACGTAGCCCCCGAAATCGACCACATCGTCGAGAGCTTCGAAAAAGCCGTAACCAAGCTCCTAAAGCTGGTAGGCAACAGCCGCCCCAACAAGCCCAAGCCCCGAAAAAAGCGCCACCGCTGAGCCCCAAGTTTCCTCCCCCGCAGGGGGAGCAAGTCACGAACATCTCCCCCTGCGGGGGAGATGCCCCGTCAGGGGCAGAGAGGGCGGTCCAATGACTTCGCCGCGAGCGGCGAAGCACCAACAATTGTGGAAATCGGCCATGCCGATCTCGCCTGCAAACCCCTTCGCTCCTTCCCTCCTTCGATCCTTAGCGTTGATCAGTTCTCTGAAAGCCCTCCTTCGCCCACCAACGTGCAAATTCCACCCTTGCCACCCCCCGCCCCAATGCTTACAGTTGGCCATTGGAGCAAGACCCGATTCTCGAATCGGCGAGACGGGGGCGACATGGTTTCGACGGAGGTTGTGCAACATCGGTAGCGTGCAACTGGTTCCTGGGCGCCAGTCAATGTCCAGGCTGTGTATTGTACACGCAGACGATAACTACGCTCTGGCGGCTTAAGCCCGCCAGCGTCTGACCGGCTCGAGCCCGTAGGGCCGGACCCAGACGTCGCAAATCGGGATAAGCCCCAGCCAACGCCCATAGGCCGGGGACGAAAACTTCATGGGCTGGCCGATTGGGATCCTGTCTAATGGGAGCCCCTGAGGCGAGACCAAAACATTAGACTGCGCACGGAGAAGCCGTTGTGAATCGCTTTCGGACGGGGGTTCGATTCCCCCCGCCTCCACTTTTCTCAATACTCCGCCCTGCGAATAGTCGCGGCAGCTCAATCAAGCGGCCCGGCGTACATTTACCTCCGCCGCCAGTCCGGCGGCTTCGAGCAGTCGCAGGACCCTTTGATGCTGACCTTCGGCAGGCTCCCGGACAGGGTTCCTGTAACGGCGCGACGTGGCAGCCCGGAAGTCTCCGCGAGTTGGGCGTGTGTGAGTTTTTTCCGCCAGGCCTCGTTGAGCACGGCCGAAATCAAGCGCGCCGTCATCACGGCCGCTAGCCCGCATATCTCAGTGCGCCGTGCAAAGACGGCGATTTCCAGTGGGTGAGAGTCCCACCCGGCAACTGGTCGCTCCAGCCGGAAGCAGTCGGAGCGGTTAGAGGAGGCAACGA
>JAUIGL010000013.1 GCA_030430165.1 bacterium
TTGCTGCCTGCGCAGCGGCCGGTTTTGACGGCAGCCCGCGGGCGCACTACTACCGAGACTGAACCCGGGCGCGGCGCAACTGCCGCGCTCGGTTGCTCCGCGCAACGGACGACCAATCCGCCAATAGTCGCGTAGGAGGCGACTTGGGCGACTTGTCCGACAACCGGGTTCGCGGCCCAAGAACCATCGAGCGAACCCCAAGTCGTCTGAATCGTCCCCTACGTCCCCAACGTTCCAAATCGCCTAAAATCGCCTACCGAATGCCTTCTCCGGGCTGCTGCGTCCCTTCTACGTACGGGCGCGAGCTTTCCAGGGTTTCGATTCGGCGTCATTGGGACTAATAGTCCTCCATGCCCACAGCGTTCGATCGCCTCGTGGACGTATTGAAAGCCTTGGAGGCCGAGTCCGTGGGCTATGTCCTATTCGGCGGACAGGCAATCAACCTGCACGGTTTGACGAGGTTCACCGAAGACATCGACCTATTCGTGGATCCGTCCGAAGAGAACGTGGCCCGTTTACGGCGAGCACTGAGACGCGTGTGGGACGACCCGGAGATCGATCAGATCCTAGCGAAGGACTTGGCAGGAGACTATGCGGTCGTTCGATACGGCACGCCAGACGGCTTCGCGATCGACCTGGCTGGAAGAATCGGAGACAAGTTCTCGTTTTCCGACATCGAAAGCGAGGTGCAGAGCGTCGGTGGAGCTCGCGCCAAAGTCGCAACGCCACGCATGTTGTACCGGATGAAGAAGGACACAGTTCGCCCAATCGACAGCGCCGATGCGGCCCAGCTGCGCGAGAAGTTTCAGCTCACCGAAGAAGACTGACCCCATGCCGATCACAAAGTTCCGAACCTTCGAAGAAGCCCGCCAGGCATTGTGGCTCGATTCCGGCGACGAGCGGATCCTGGAACGAATGAAACGTCTGTCCGAGCTGGCAACCCTGCTCCCCCCCCGCCCGCACGGCGTGTTCCGCTTCAGAACGATCGAAGAGGCGAAAGCAGACCACTGACGGCTCCGCGTGATCGCCGAAGCGGAGTACCGGGGACGCAGGAGGCGTCTTGGGCGACTCGTCCGAGAACCGGGTCCGCGAGCGCCGTGACCCAACGGTCCCGGAGTGGGGGTCCCGGGGCGCTTGAGAGCGAACCAATCGACCCGCGCCTGTAGCCCTTGCGCTACCGGGGCATACACGGCCCCCTGCGGACGCGGACGCGTGGAGACCCGGCCCTCACGGGGAGGCCCTTCGAGTCCGCGCCGGCGAATGGTAGGCTCCGTTGCATGGCTGTTTCTGATTCGGACAAGAGATTCATGAATCGCTTGGGGTCGTACAAGGCGACATCGCACCGAGAGGCCAACCGAAGGCATCGCGATTTACCTGCTGCCGAAAGGCTTCGCCGTAGTTGGGAGTTGTTTCTCGCCGGTCGAGCCACGGCTACCGCGGCGGACGATGACGACCCTTCTCCGTTCTACGTTCGCGCACGGTCATTGGGGCTCTACCGCCCATAACTCCAATGCGGACTGACGACCTCGAATCTCTTAGCCGCCTGCTCGAAAGGGAGGCCGTCGAATACACCCTGATCGGTGACCATGCGGTCAACGCGTGGCTCGAACCCCGCTTCACCGCAGACGTCGATTTCGTCGTTGCGGCGGGTTCGAACGAGTTCGAACGTTTGCAACGGATTCTCGCCGACGAGGGCTTCACCGTGACCCGAGAACATGGAGCGGAGCAGCCGTCCGGTCCCGACTTCGTCCGATTCGAGCCGACATCGAATCCGCTCGTCATCGTGGTACAGGCCGCGAAAACCAGATTCCAAGGGGAGGTCATCCGCCGCGCCGCGATCGCTACGACCGGATTCCGGATCGCGACAGTCGAGGACCTGATCGTGATGAAGCTCATCGCCGACCGCCCCAAGGACCAAGTCGATTTGATCGGTCTGGCGGCGCTGTCCAACATCGATTGGACCTACGTCGAAACCTGGGCCAAGGAGTGGGAGGTCTCGGATCGCCTGCAGAGAGTCCGCGACGAAGCCAGCAAGGTCTGACTGCGCTCACGGCCGAGCCGATCGCAGTACGCGCCGCCACGCGGCGCTTGCCGAGTCGATATGGGGACGTATGTCACGAGTCCTACGAGCACCCCACCAAGGAACTCTGAACGGCGGCCGTGAGGTCCGCGACGGTTACGGTTCCGTCGCGGTCGGGATCGAACGCGAGGCAGCTCGCAGCAGGCAGTGATTCCAGAGCTATCCGCGCGCCGACGATCAACTCGTCGATCGAAACCACGCCGTCGTCGTTGCAATCGCCGATGAACCTGAGGATGTCTCGAACCAAGGCGGGCTCTCCGTCGGAGTCGATTCGATAAAGCTCCATCCCGACGGTCCCGTCGTTCGCGGATACGAGGAGATCGTTGCCGAGCGCAGCCATCGCGCCGACGTCGACAAACCCGAGCTTGGTGGTCCCCTCCTCCGTTCCGTCGCTGCGCCAGAGTTGCGCCGGATGGCGACCCGTTCGCACGAAGAGGAATTCGCCGGCAGTCGTCATCCCGTTGGGCATCTCGCTGCCGAGAATGGCCACGAGCTCTGTTCCGACCGCGGACATGTCGGTCCGCCAGAGATCCCAGCTAGCTCCGTCGAAAAACGAGAAGTAGCTGATACTCCCAGATCGCGCGCTCACGGGAACCGGGTGATGACACGGACCGTCGGCATACAGCTCGACCAGCTTTTCAGCTTCGGTCACCGTCCCCTCGCTTCCCCACACGTCGAACCGTTCATTACAGTAGTCCACCGTAGTGAACACGAGCAGCCGATTGTCGGTCGCCACCGCGCTATAGACTCGCGTCGAACCGAGAATCTCCGACATCGGAACCGCCACACTGTCGGGCCCCGGCGCGAGCCACATTTCGGATCCCGAGCCGAGTCTCGAGGCCAAGAACAGCACGTCCGATCCGTGAGGAACGATACTGAAGATGTCCAGGAATGGATGGGCGCGATCCGGTTCTCGCGCGTACAGTACCGCACTGCCGCCGTCCCCACTCGTCGCCCAGAGCCTGATTGCCCCTGTAAACTCCGCGGTCGCAGACGCCGCGAAGAAGAGCGTCCGGCCGTGGCTGACGAAGCTCGAAGGCGCACGCCCACTAGCGTTGCCATCAGCTTCGAAGACCGGCTCCGCGTGGCCGGGATCGCCGTCCGTTCGCCATAGATCGGTCTCCGGCGTCCGGTCGTGCCCGGCAAAGTACAGCGAGCCGGACAGGGTGGCGGTGTCGCTGAGCAAGGCGGAGACTTCGCGCGTATCGAAGACGGGTCGAGTTCCATCGACGCTGCCGTCGGTGATCCAGAGCTCGCTCAAACCAAATCCTCTCACCACGAAGAACGCCTCTGAGCCAGCGGTCGAAATGTATCGGACGCTCTCCAGTAGTCCGTACTCGCGGCCACTCGCGGACATCATGACCGGACGAGTGCCCGTCGGCAGATCGGCGACGGCGCTCGTTCCGCCGTCCGATCCGTCGCTCTTCCAGAGCTGGTAGTCTCCTGATTCGAGTCGCGCGAAGAAGACAATGTTGTCACCGACCCGGGTCAATGAGCTCGGGAAAGAGCTGCATACGGTGTTCGCCTCAGCGCCGCCGAACGCGATGGAAACGAACACCACGATGAACGGAAGAACCGATCTGCCGCTGCGGAGCCTACACACGGAAGAAATCATCACGGACCTACTCCATACCAACAGGTTCGCCATACCCCTCCTCTGCCAAGCAATATTCATGCAACGAACGAGAACGCTCGTGCAGGTGCCGTACTTCGATGGTTTTCACCCGACGATCGCAGAATCACGGACGGCCACAGGCAGAGTTGCGGGTCTCGGGAGACGGACGTTCCCGGGCCGCGGACCGTTCAACGGATGCGGAAGACGAGGCGCAGGCTGTTGAGGGACGGGGACGGTCCCAACGGATTCGAGAGGATTAGCTGGTACTCGACTCCCGGCACCAGGGTGCCGGCTGGCATTGGCTCCTCGCCGACGACGCCGGTGTAGCTGCCGTAGGTGATCGGCCCGACGAGCTCGTCGGCGCCGTCGACGGCGCGAATCGCGTAGAACGTCTCGCCCTCGCTGACGACGAGAAGTCGATGCCGATCGTCGACGGTCGGCTGGTGCCAGGAGATCGTCGGGGCGCTGGCGCTGCCGTTCAGACAGAAGAACGACGCGGTCGTGGCGCTGCCGCCGAACGCGGTCGGGTCGTCGAGCCGAGCCTCACCAAAGTTGATGAACGGTGCCGTGGCGCCGTCGACGACGCCATGGCCCGAGATCAGCTCGAAGGTGGCGTCGTCGCTGCGACAGGCCGGGTTGGCGAGCTCCATCTGCGGCACCAGCTCGGCCGGAAAGCGGCTGGCGCGGCGGCGCAGCGACACGTCGGCAAAGCCGCGCGCCGCCGTGCGCACGATGTAATCCTCGGGGAGAAGGCCGGCGACGCTGAAGCTGCCGTCGGCGCCGGTGACGTCGAAGCCGGCGACGCGGCCGGCGGCGTCGAGGATGGTGACGGTGGCCGCCTCGATCGGGTCGCCGAACAGCGCCCCCTTGCGCACGGTGCCGAGGATGGCGCTGTTCTCGTCCTCGCCGAGCTGCTCGAGCTCGATGGCGATCTCGATCGGCGCGCCGTTGGTCACGGCGCGGCGCAAAGCGTCGCCGTCGATGTCGACCTCGGAGGGGCGGAAGCCCTCCTTGCCGACGTTCAACGTCGAGGCACCAGCCGGCTCGCTGAGGGTGAAGTTGCCGTCGGAGTCGGTCAGCGCGTCGAGCAGGAAGAAGCGCTCGCCGCTGAGCACGCGAATGACGGCGTCCTCGATCGGCGAGCCGTCGGCGGCGTCGACGACGCGGCCGGCGATCTGACCGGCCGCGACATTGAAGACGAGCTCGTTCGACGCGGTCTCGTTGCCGCCGCTGTCGACAGCAGTGACGGTGACGTGCACCTCGTCGGAAGCGAAACCCTCCTCGCGCAGGGCGACGGCGAAGGTGGTTTGGCACTCGTCGACGACGTTGATGCAGGCGAACTGCTGCATGCGGTCAGCGGCGACGACCGCGTCGCCGGAGGCGTCGAGGACCAGGCGCTCGAGCCCGGAGTCGTCCTCGGCCGTGGCGATGATCTGCAGGACCGTTCCCGGCGGCACCGTCTGCGGCGCCTGGCGGTTGGGCGAGCGAATCTCGATCTCGGGGTCGGCGTCGACGACGGTGAGAACCGACGCCTGCTCGGTCTCGGCGATGAGCTGGCCGGTGTCGCTGCGCAGCGTCGCCTTGATCGTGACGACGCCGCCGCGCTTGCCGCGCAGGGTGGCCTGGGCGCCGTCGGTGGAGACGATGTCGACCGCTTCGGTCGCTCCCTCGAGCGTCCACGAGACGACCACTGTACTCGGTCGCGGCAGCTTGCCGCCCAACGGGTTCGCCGTGCAGCGCGTCGTCTGACCGACGTTCAATCGATTGTTGCCGCTCGGCGTCTGACAGACGATGAAGAGTCCGTCCAAGTCGGTGAGCAAGCGAATGCGCTTGTCGTCCCTCGACCTGATGATGCCGACCCGGACGAAGATCTCGTAGAGATCGGGGACGATGCCGCTGCTGATGCGGGCGACGATCTCGGTCTCGTTCTTGACCGACCCGACGGACCACAGCCCCTGGACGTCCGAGCCGGGTGGCTCCCTGTCGATCCAGATGCGCGTCGTATCGGTGCAGCCGACGACGCCGCGCGTGTTGAGCGTGAAGCTCTCGCGCAGCTCGACGATGTCGGGATTGACCTCGACGATCCTCGGCCTGATCAGCAGCCGATGATCCCCGGACGCCTTGTTGAACAGCTCTCGGACCAATCGCATGCGGCCTCCCCAGCCGCAGACGCCGGGTGTGACCGGCAGGCGAAAGCGCAAGAGCTGGCGGTCGCCGTTCTCGCCCGAAGATTCGGCGACCAGGCGCAGAGTGAGTCCGCTGCGCAGCGTGACCCGCAGCACCGGAAGCGGCGGCACGCTGCCGAAGCCACTGCCGACGACGGTGAACAGCTCGCCTGGCACGATCTCTCCGCCGAAGCTGACCTCGCTGATCAGCGGCGTGTCGGCGAGGGCGTCGATGCCGGCCTGCGCCGCGGCGGCGGCGCCGAGGAGTGTCGCCAGCCCGGAGACAACCGATCCGAGCGTGACCGTGGCGGCGCGCGCGCCGGCCGCCGGAGCGGCGGCGATGACGGTGCGAGCGCCCGAGGTGACGCCGCGGGCGACGGCCTTGATCGTCTCGCGCGGCACGGCCGCCACCACCGGTCCGTTGACGGTGGCGACGCTCTCCGAGGCGCGGATCTGGTCGAGCAGCTCGGCGAGCCGATCGAGCAGTCCCGAGCTCTCCGCCGCCAGCGCCAAGCGCGCCTGCAGCTCGGCCGGTGAGTCGGCCGCCCCCAGCGCTTCGTCGTAGGCGTCGAACAGCGCCGTGCGAAAGAGCGCCAGCTCGGCGGCGACGATCTCGTCGTCGCCCTCGCTCAGGCCCTCGATGCCGCGCGCCTCGATCTCGGTGGCGAGGTTATTGAGGCGATCGAGCAGCGAGAGAAACAGAAACGGGTCGCCCGTCAGCTGCGCCTCGACGACGGTGAGCGGGAACGGCACTCCCTCGATCTCGCCGTCGGCGACGGTCACTTCGGTGGCGCCCGGTGCGATGTCGGGGACGACGACCGAGATCTCGTCGGGCGGAACGTACTCGACCACCTCGGCCGGGATGCCGCCGATGGTCACCGACTTGATGCTCTCCTCGTCGCCGAAACCGCTGCCGAAGAGGCGGATGGTCGAGAACGGCACGATGGCGTCGGCCGTGTCGGGCTCGACCGATTCGACCGCCGGCGCCCCCGGCGGAATCGGACAGGCACCGAACAGGCAGCCGAGCGCGCAGTCGACGTCGGCGCCGTCGCGATCGCCGTCGCGGTCACAGTCGCCGTTGCCGCAGCGGTCGGTGGCGCCGAGGTCGGCGATGGTGGCGAGCAGATCGCCGACGCTGCGGTTCAAACTGCAGTCGGCATCGCCGCGCACGTAGAAGGCGTCATCGCCAGCTCCGGCGTATGCCGGATCGCTGCAGAGAAGCAGGCCGGCGACGGCGAGCGGCAAGGCTGACAGAGCCCCGATCACAGCACCTCTTTAGACCAGAATGATGTTGCTGCGTAAGGGCTGCGGGCTGTCGCCTCTACTCGAGCACGCACCCGCGCCAGCTCTCGAGGCCGTAGATCGCGCCGACCAGCCGCGAGTCCCCTTCCTGCGCGCTCCGCGATCGCCTTCAGCTGCGCGGAAACACCACAAAACAGGGAACACCCACGTCGCCTGAATCGCCTCCTACGTCCCCTCAACCGCGTCCCCTCAACCGTCGACGTCTCACGAGCCGGTTATGCTGAGTTGGTAGTCTCCCGGTGGAATCGCGCCTCCGAACTCTCCCTCGACGTGGATGAAGATCGTGTCGCCCGACATGAAATCGGTAGGAGAGGTGAGGGTCAGCTCCGAGTCGACGCCGCAAGCGCCCCCACCGTCGGCATTACACGCCAAGTCCGATCCGCTGCACGTCGAAACCACCAGCAACGTGTCGAAGTTCGACGTCGCATTGCAGAGCGACAGGGTGAGCGTCGTGATTCCCGCCGGCACGATCATCTCGTAGGTGTGCTCGGGCGTGTCCGAGATCAGGCTTCCGCAAGGGAAGATCGAATTCGGCCACTGAATGTCGTCCGATGCGCCCACGATCGATCGCGCAGGAGTGGTGAAGGGAAGGGTCGGCACACCGAGATTGAAGTCCGAAATCGCCTGCATCGCCGGACAAGAAGCGCTGGCCGGCGTGTCGGTCGGGGTCTGTGTCGGGGTGTGCGTTGGCGTGTCGGTCGGGGTCTGCGTCGGTGTGTCGGTCGGGGTCTGCGTCGGCGTGTCGCTCGGCGTGTCGGTTGGCGTCAGGGTTGGGGTGTCGGTCGGGGTCTGCGTCGGCGTGTCGCTCGGCGTGTGAGTCGGCGTGTCGGTTGGCGTCAGGGTTGGTGTGTCGGTCGGCGTGTCGGTCGGGGTCTGCGTCGGCGTGTCGGTTGGTGTCCGAGTCGGGGTGTTGGTGTGGGTCGAAGTCGGAGTATCGGTGGGCGTCCGAGTGGGGGTGTCGGTGGGCGTCTCCGTCGGAGTGTTGGTCGGTGTGCCGGTTGGCGTGCTGGTCGGCGTAGGTGTCGGTTCTTCGAGCTCCGCGATGTCGAGCCGAATGGCGATCCCGGAGAGATCGGACATGATGAACCCGGCGACGATCTCTGCTCGGCCGTCGGGTGGCGCGGAATCGCCGGGGTCGTCTGTGGCGATCGGGGCACCGAAGGTGGCATAGGCCACGATCGCCGTACCTCCGATCAGGATGACCAAGAGAGCCGATGGCGCCTGCCAATGCCCTCGTTTCCACTGCGAGTAGCCGAGGCCGAGGAGGAGCGCCAGAACCAGAGCGACGCCAGGGAAGCCGACCGCCGGAGCCGGCGCGGCTTGCGGTAGCGCAAAGAGGATGGCCGAGCCCCCGGGCGTGCCGTCGGTCGTCGTGAGTATGTCCTCGGAGCGATCGGCGGACAGCGTGTGAAAGGCCAAGCGCAGGCCGGCAGCGCCGCCGAGCAGTTCCGCCGGAATGCTTGCGATCACCGAGTCGGCGGCGAGGAATCCGCCGTTCAGCTCGACGCTCACGACCACCGGCATCGGCGATATGAAGTTGCCGCTGCCGGGGTCGCAGAACTCGATCTGGGCGGACAGGACCTGTGGCGGGACAGGAAGGGAATCGAGCACGACGGTGAGCTGGAGGTCGAAGTCGGGGATCGCCGCGCCCAGCGAACCCAGGCTGAAATCGCAGCCGGTAGTGCCGTTCGTCGGACCTAGCAGGTCGATACCGACCCGCTGCGCTTGCTCCATCTGAGCCAGGGCTCCCGGAGCCGTCCCCGCAAAAACTGCCAAGAGGGTTGCCACCCCTACCAGGATCCGTTTCGAGCTTGCCATGCAACCACACCTCCAAACGCCACCGCCTGCGGCACCTCGTCGACCATCCACAACCATGGGCGAGGAGATTACATGGTCTCTAGAATGGCGCTAGCGGAAATTGATGCGACGAGACAGGAGGGCGGAGCGACAACGGGCGCCTGTAGCGAGTCGTCATCCGTGGCCTGCCGCCGCAATCGAAGGGGGTCGCTACGGCTGCCGCAACCAGTCCAACGCCTGATCTCGCTCGGCAAACTCGAAACGTCTTATCTGTGCGCTGACGAAGTGCCTCGCCAATGACTCTGCAACTTCAGCTGCCTTGCGGAATGAGCAAAATAAGGTCGGGACGTCGGAGGCGACTTCGGGTTCTTCATTTACAAATCCATTGGCAACACGACCCTTGACATGGTCACAAATGCAACCCTATCGTGACCACATGAGTTCGGACAAGATCGTCAACATCCGCGACCTCCGCGCCCACCTCAGTGCCTACCTGCGAGACGTCGCCGCCGGAGAGACGATCACGATCAGCAGTCGTGGGCAGCGGCCGATCGCTCGCCTCGTGCCCGTCGAGGTCGATCCGGATCTGGAGAAACTGACCGAACTGGCCGAAACAGGCGTGGTCAAGCTCGGGACGGGGAAGCCCGGCTCACACCGCCCGGTGAAACCCCGCCGAACCGGGCGCAGCGTCGCCGATATCGCGATCGAAGATCGCCGTTGATTCTCTACCTCGATACCAGCGCCCTCGTGAAGCTCTACGTCGAGGAGGCCGGGGCCGAGGAGGTCGCCAACTGGGTCGACGACGCAACGACCGTCACGACCTGTCGCATCGCCTATGCGGAAGCGCGCGCCGCCTTCGCCCGCCACCGGAGAGAAGGCGGATTGACGACCACACTTTGGCGAAGAACCGTGGCGAACCTAGACGACGACTGGAGTCGTTTCGCGATCGTCGAGGTTACCGATGGGCTCGTTCGCAGCGCAGGTCGCCTCGCCGACCGCCACGCGCTGCGAGGTTTCGACGCCATCCACCTGGCCGCCGCGCTAGAGTTGCAGGATGATCGCAACCAGGTGCGCTTCGGCTGCTTCGACACCGGGCTTTGCCAAGCTGCCAAGAAGGCCAAGCTCGTCATCCCATGAAGAGCAACTGACCCGACAGGAGAATGCCGGGGTCATAGGAGGCGACTTGGGCGACTCATCCGAGGACCCGGTACGCCAGCCCAAGGTCCGGCCGGACGAACAAAAAGGGAACGTGGCTATTGTGCCGAGGCAAATCGCGGTGCTCGAACGTCAAGCGGGTTCAAGAACCAGGCGGACACCGTCCCAAACTTCAACGAGCCGGCGCCGCGATACTCGCCCCGAAACAGAGTCGATGTCGGACTCGTCGATTGTTGCAATCTGAGTGACGTTGACCACCGAGACGCGCGGCAGCCCACCCTCACCTTTCGAGAGACGGACGTTCCCGGGCAGCGAAGCGTACCGAGTATTGGATGTAATCGCCGCCACCACCGTCGTGTTGATTCGCGTCCGGTTGAAGCGATCATGTTGCAAAACCAGCGCGGGACGTCGCCCCGCCGGTGCAGAACCGCGGGCAGGAGGTAGTCGAACCCAAACGACATCCCCCTGCTGGACTACCATTCAGTGCCATGCTTCGTAGCATTTCTGCTGAACTGCCTGGCAGTCTCGGCTTGTTCTTTTGCAACCTCCGGATCCGCGAACACCTCGTTGACACGCCGGGAAATCTCAGCGTCGGATCGCGCCCCCGCAATCCGGCGCAAGATATCCGTGATGAAACCGCTACGGGTCATGCCGCGCTCCTTTGCGGCCGCGTCAACGTCGTGAACGACGTCCTCCGGCACCGAAATCGCGAGTTTTCGCGTCGCCATCTCAGCAGTATTCCATAGGGAGAATACCACTCGCAACCTCGCCGCGGACACGGTCGGTCCGAACTCAAACTGGCGGAGAAGGGAGTCGACGCCTCCCTCCTACGCACAAAGCTTCGGAGGACAGGCTCGACCGACTTGCGCCGGCCCGCGCGCTATCCGCGGCTCGTCCCAAGCGCCTGCGCCGCGTCCCAAGTCCCAAGCCGCTTCCACCTAGGCCAAGGCTACGGAGGACGAAGACGCCACGTCCCAAGCCGCTGCGCGGCGAGCCAATCCGCAGTCAGTGGACGCGCCGCAGTGCGCCGCTTGGGACCGCGGGCAAAGCCCGCGTTGGGACGATCGCGAAGCGATCTTGGGACGACCGGCGCAGCCGGGCTTGGGACTCGCCAAAACGGCTCCGCCGTTTTGGCGGAGAAGGGAGGGAGTCGAACCCTCCGACCGACTTGCGCCGGCCCACGCGGTTTTGAAGTTCGGTCCGCGTTGTACCGGCTGATCCCAAACCTCGCCGTTGAGGCCCAAGGACCTGGAAAATCAGACGACAGTCAGCCCGGCCAATCACGTCGAGAACCACTCCGTCCCCTGATGTTCATTTACAAATCCATTGACAAGAACCGTGTCCCGATGAACCCTCACCCGACGAAATGAGCCGGGGGCCACAATGAACAATCGACTGACGTCCGTCCTCTTCGCTTCTGCGCTTGCGCTTCTTGCCGGCAGCGCATTGGCTACTAGCCCGGAGGACCGCTGCGAGTTTCAGAAGAATACGATCGCAGGGAAGTACGCCTTCTGTCGCCAGAAGGCGGAAGCGAAAGCAATCAAGAAAGGGACCGCTCCCGACTTTGCGAAGTGTGACGAAAAGCTACTCAGCAAGTGGGCTCGCACCGAGGCGAAAGCGATCAACAAGGGAACGACGTGCATCGACGCCGTGACCGCGACCGAGATTCAAAGCTTCGTGACTGAACACGCGGAACAGGTAGCCAGGGCTCTCGATGGCGCCAGACTGCCCGAGTGCGGGGATGGCTCGGTGAACGCAGTCGGTGAGCAGTGTGACGGGCCAGATCTTGATGGCGAGTCATGTGGAACACTGGCCCCTGGCAGCGCGGGGACACTCACCTGTGACGCAGGTTGCCGTTTCGACTCGACGGGCTGTGAGGTGAGCATCAGCCTCGAAGAAGCGGCCGCCCAAATTCCAACGAAGTGCAGATTCTACTCTCCGACACCCTCGGACTTCTCGCTCCCGCGAACCGGCCACGAGTTCTGCGCAATACGTTCGTACGACTTCGCAGTCTTCGTTGGCTCCGAAAGCTCTTGGACGGGTCTTCGGTACTCCCAGGTCCTTCTGGAGGGGAGCGCGACAATCGGCGACATCCACGCTGCCCTAGGGTGCTCTGTTTGCCCGAATGGAGCCGAGATTCTCTGCTGCGACCATTGAGTCCCGGGGGGAGGGAGGCGGTGGCGGAACAGACTCCGGCACCTCCCCCGAAGAGAGGCACCGGAATCCCACGGCTCATGCTTGCGGGGACTGGGCAGCAGCTGCGATTCGTGCCACGTCGTCGTCCGACAATTGGTATCTGTCGGCACTTTGCTTCCACGCGCCAAGCAGTCGTCTGTAGATTGGGAGAGTGGGATGGTGACTGTTCAACCCGTCTCCGGCATCAGCCTGCTCAGTAAAGCGGCCCGTCTGAATCAAGTACCTTACGTATCCAAGTTGATTGGACTCGTGGTTCCCATCGAATCCGAAAAATTTCAGGAGGGGTGACTCCGGGAGTTCCCCGCCTCGCCCAGTGAAATCTCCGAGAGCACGATACATCGAGAGAATATCGAGCACTTCACGAGACTCGTCCTCCGTCATCATCTGGCTCTCGGGACACAGATGCCGCACCAGGGAATCGAACTCGAATTCAAAACCGTGCTCGATCAGGTTCTGTCGCTGTTCGTAGCTATCGCGGTTTTCCGGATCAAGGAAACGAAGGATCTCGTACTGATTCCAGATCATCAGCCGCTCAATAGTAGTCATCTGCATTTTCTGTTTCTCCTAGTTGTCGATCAGTTGGTCGATGAATGCGGCGGTTCTGTTGCCAGGTCCGCCGGAACCCCGCTTGCCTAATGCAGCAGGCTTTATCCACGCACTACTTCACGTGGATCGGCACACGGCGGCCGTCGATTGTCCGAATCACAATCGGCTGACCACATGCGCACCCTTTTGCGGTACACACCATGGACTCACCCCCTTTCGATCGAAGGAAGTGCCGCCCACAAATGCGGAGCTTGAAAAACGCGAGAAAAGGGTATTCTAACGGTGTTCCTGCTGTACCCCGACTCGGACTCCAAGCTGATGGCCGGGCGGCGGTAACCATCGGGGAGGGGTGCCTCCAACGCACCCCTCCCCATACCGCTGCGATAGCTATCGGTCCGACGCTACGGCGGCGCCCTCGACAGCCGCTCAAGCATTCTGGTTCCGCATCCCATTCAACACCTCCGCCGCCAAGGACTCGGGTGCCCGAGTCCTTGACCCACACTCTGTCGCGGTCTAGGATGCAGGTCTCTGGGGGTGGCCTGCACTTTGGCCGCAATCTAAGCATCTGAGCCCTGGTTCCGCGTTTGCCGACGCGGGATCAGGGCTTCTTATTTTGCACTTTAGTCTACAGTTTCCTCACGTCTACCCTCGGGCAGTACCAGCGAGTCCAACGCTGACCTCTGCATAGCAAAAACCCTACCAGTATGGCAAGGTGCTGTTTCAACCCACAACATGTTGGGGGTTGCGGGTCTCACGGGCTGCCGGGTCACCCCAAAGGTTCGCTGATACGCTCCGACAGGTCTCCGAGGATGTCCTCGATCTCCTCCAGTGCCGCCCTTAGGTCCTCCGCGATCTCCTCGGCGAGGATGTGCGGATCAGGCAGATTGTCCGAGTCCTCCAGGCTCTCGTCGCGGAGCCAGAAGATGTCGAGGCTGGTCTTGTCGCGGGCGAGTAGCTCGTCGTGGGTGAATGACCGCCAGCGGCCCTCGGGGTTCTTCTTCTCGGACCAGGTGGTCTTTCGCTCGGCGCGGTCGCCGGGCTTGTAGCACTCGACAAACTCGTCGAGGTCGGTGCGCTTGAGAGTGTTTTGCTTGAGGGTGAAGTGCTTGTTGGTGCGGAAGTCGTATACCCACAGCTTCTTGGTCCAGGCGCTCTCGCTGGCCGGCTTGCGGTCGAAGAACAGGACGTTCGCCTTTACGCCTTGAGCGTAGAAGATGCCGGTCGGCAGACGGAGTAGCGTGTGGACATCGCACTCGCCGAGGAGCTTCTTGCGGACCTTCTCGCCGGCGCCGCCCTCGAACAGCACGTTGTCGGGGACGACCACGGCGGCGCGGCCGTGGATCTTGAGCAGGCTCTTGACGTGCTGGACGAAGTTGAGCTGCTTGTTCGAGGTGGTGGTCCAGAAATCGGGGCGGTTGTACGTGAGGGTCTGCTTGTCCTCCTCGCCCTCGGCGTTGACAACGGTGATACTCGACTTCTTCCCGAACGGCGGGTTGGTGAGCACAACATCGAAGTGGTCCTTGGGTTCGTTGCGTAGGGCGTCGTCGGTCTTGATCGGCGGGGCGGTGCTGTCGTCGTTGGGGCCGACGCCGTGGAGGAAAAGGTTCATGGCGCAGAGGCGGGTGACGCTGTCCACCAGCTCGACGCCGCGCAGGGCGTCGTACTTGAGGTGCTGCTTCTGGTCCTTGTCGAGCTTGTAGTTGTCGGCCAGGTAGTCGTAGGCGGCCAGGAGGAAGCCTCCGGTGCCGCAGGCGGGATCGCAGATGATCTCGCCGGGCTTGGGCTGGATGCAGTCCACGACCGCGTCGATCAGCGCCCGCGGCGTGAAATACTGGCCGGCGCCGCTCTTGGTGTCCTGGGCGTTCTTCTCCAGGAGCCCCTCGTAGGCGTCGCCCTTCACGTCGGTGGACATGGCCGTCCACTGCTCCTTGCCGATCAGCTCGACGATGAGCTGGCGGAGTCGGGCGGGGTCCTGGATGCGGTTCTGAGCCTTGCGGAAGATGAGGCCGAGCATGCCTCCTTGTTTGCCGAGATCCTGGAGGATCGAGCGGTACTTGGCCTCCAGGCGCTCGCCCTCCATCTGCGGGTCGGCGAGATCGGACCAGCGGAGTCCCTTGGGGATGACCTGCTCCTCGCCGAGGATCGCGGCCCGCTCGTCGGCCATCTTGAGGAACAGGAGGCAGGTGAGCTGCTCGATGTAGTCGAGGTAGGATAGGCCGTCGTCGCGCAGGACGTGGCAGTAGTTCCACAGCTTCTGGACGATCTGGCTGGTCTGGCTCATGCGGCGCTCCTCTTGCGGCTGGTGCGCTTCTTTCGGGTCTTGGGCTTGCCTTGGGCGACCTTGGCCTCGCGCTCGGCCTTGATGCGCTCCAGCAGCACCGAGGCGGGCTCGTCGTTCGGGTCCTGGTCGGCGAGCTTGCCCTCGAACGCCCACTTGAGGATGGACTGCCGGAGCCGGCCAGCGCGAATGGCTGACTGTTCGATGGTGTCGGAGGAGGAGCGGGCGATCGAGAGCGAGCGGTCGATCTCTTGGACTATCCGGGATTGTTCGGCCTCTGGCGGCAGGGGAACGGCTAACTCACTCAGGGTCGCCAGGTTGATGTTCTTTTGCGCTGTCGCCGGGGCGTAAGACTCAAGGCGACGTTGGGCCGTCTGGATGAACAGTTCCACGCAACGGACGAGGTCTGAGCCTTCGGTAACGAACCCGACAACACTGTCGGGGAAGCAGGCGTCGAAAGTCAGAATGCCCGTCTCGGCGATATTCGCGGCAATGGTGATGCACAAAGTCCCGGCTGGCCATAGCCGGCTCTGAGCGAGTCCGAAGTCGGAATAGGTGCTCTCGAAGTCCTTGATGAATACATCGGCCTCACGGACCTCCCCTGTCTGGATAAACGGGTACTTCCCCCCGAGGAGCCGAGGGTCGTTTCGCGGTCGGTGTTTCGACTTGCCGCGATTGAGTTCTCCGAGCATCGGCATCGTCGCCCAACACCATCCCTCCGGCAGTTCCGGCAACTCCGACGTATCCGGCGCGACCGGCTCCTTGTACTTCGCCTTCCACTTGTCGCCCTTGGGCGCCTTGCCCTTGGCGTTGAGGGCGGCGAGTTCGGCTTCCTCCCACCGGCGCCGGCGCTCTTTGAGAATGCGCTCCAGGAGCACTGAGGCGGGCTCGTAGTCGCGGCCCTCCTGGTGGGCGAGTTCCGCCTCGGTCGGCACGAGCCGGCCCTCCACGGCGGCCTTGAGCACCGAGGCGCGATACCGCTTGAGGTTCGCCTGCACCCGCTCCAGCGTGGCCACCGCGTTGTCGAGCCGGGTGAAGCAGGACTCGATGGCCTCGACGATACGGGTCTGCTCGGGTCCCGGCGGAATCGGTATAGGTAGACCCTTGAGTTTTGATACGCTGACAGACGCGAGGTTCGTGGTCTGTTTTCCCTCGCGGAAGAAGTACTTCTGGCCGTATGTGTTGCCGAACCAGGAGACGAACTCGGGTCGAAGTCGTTTGCTTAGGAGGCGAGCCCTGTGGACGTGGTTCTGGTGAATGCAGTCCTTAATCTCACCTAGCCAGACCCAACCCCGTCCTAGCTTGTCGCGATCGCCGCCCTCGTTGAACAAGACGTCGCCAGGCTCAAGCCGTAAAAGCGCGATCTCCTCCTCCGTTGCCTCAATCTCCTTCATCTCCGCAAGGTCCAGCCAGCCGCGCTGGACATTTGCCACTCGAAGATATGGAACGCGGCGGAGGTGTTGGTCTGGCTTCCGTTTTTTTCCTTTCGCCAATCCTGTCTGAACAACAGCGAGAGCATCAAGGGTCGTCCAACACCAACCCGCAGGCAGAGTGCTATTGGTGGCGTTGGTCATGTTGCCAGTCCCTGGTTCAGCATGTGGATTGCCTTCTCTCGATTGAGGTCTCCCCGGAACACCCGTCCAACCTCGCTCATGCGGCGCTCCTCTTGCGGCCATTGCGCTTCTTCCGGGTCTTGGTCTTGCCGTCGGTGGGCGTCGCCTCGCGCTCGGCCTTGATGCGCTCCAAGAGGAGCGAGGCGGGCTCATCGTTCGGGTCTTGGTCGGCGAGCTTGCCCTCAAACGCCCACTTGAGAATGGATTGGCGAGTTTGTTTGCTTCGAGCCGCAGTAGCGTCGAGGCTCGCCTCGATATTGTCTGCGATCGACGTGTATCGCGCTGTTGCTGCTGCGACCCTCATTTGCTCCAAGCGTGGGGCAAGCGGTACAGGGGTTTCTTCGATTTCCCTTGGACTGATGTTGGGTTGGGCAGCGCCGTAGGCTCGGGAAAGAGCGTTGGAGCCGATCGTGCTTGCAAGGAGGAACGTGTAGTCGGGGACAAGGAGATCTGGGGCCTGTGGCAAGAATCGCCCGACACGCTGGTTGAGCAACGCGATCTCGCTACCCGTGTACCGTCCCAATTTGCCGGTAGTAGCTCCTGACATCGCGATCAGGATATCTCCACCCTTGACGTAGAAGCCGGACATATTGGACGCAATTCGATCCGGTATCCGAGGATTGCCGGGTAGTACCTGAGCCACACCCTCTGAGATGTTTGAGATGCGGATTAGCGGACTTCCGGTCTCCTGATAGTCTATGCTCTTAAACGCAAAGCCCCCTTGGACACGACACAATTGCCCCATTGTTGCCCAACACCACCCTTCCGGCAGTTCCGGCAACTCCGACGTGTTTGGCGCCACCGGCTCCTTGTAGTTCGCCTTCCACTTGTCGTCCTTCGGCGCCTTGCCCCTGGCCTTGAGGGCGTCGAGTTCGGCTTCCTCCCACCGGCGGCGGCGCTCTGCGAGAATGCGCTCCAGAAGCACGGAGGCGGGCTCGTAGTCGCGGCCCTCCCGGCGGGCGAGTTCCGCCTCGGCCGGGACGAGCCGGCCCTCCACGGCGGCCTTGAGCACCGAGGCGCGATACCGCTTGAGGTTCGCCTGCACCCGCCCCAGCGTGGCCACGGCGTTGTCGAGCCGGGTGAAGTAGGACTCGATGGCCTCGACGATGCGGGTCTGCTCGGGGAGCGGAGCGACAGGGAATCGCGTCTTTCTCAGTAAGTCAAAGTGTCGGGCGTAGCCCTTGCTCGGGATGTCGGCCGCCTTGAGAGCCCAATAGCCGAACATTGGATCGACGGCGGCAGAGGGGGCGAGCACCTTTACCCCGTCGGCACCCTGAATGAACCGACGGTCGCAGAACTTAACGCATCGAGTGTGATCGCCAAAGATGACGACCGGCAACGGTCCCGGATGGACGAGGTTCTCGTCGTCGGAGTAGCCGCCGACGTATTCCTCGCCCTGGTCGACAACGGGGAATGCCCCCTCCGGCGAGTAGCTCTTTCGGGCCAGCTTTAGCTTCGAGCTGGTTACGTTCTCGAACAAGTCCCCGAAGTCCGCGGTTGTCCAACTCCTTACAGCGTGCGGACTCGACTCCTGGCTCATGCCGCCAGCACCTCGTTCAACTCACGAATCACCGTCTTGAGGTCCTCCCCGAACACCTGCGCCGCCTTCCCGAGACCGCCCTCCTCGACGAAGGGTGTGTACTGGAAGTCGTCAAACCCGATCTCAAGGCTGGTTGCGACGTGGTCGCGCATCATCTCCAGCCACGCCCGCTGCTGGTCAGTGAACCGGCGCCCGGCGCTCTCCTGTTGGGCCAGCCAGTTGTCGAACCGTTCATGGACCTCCTCACCGAAGGGTTTCAGCTCGTCGTCCCGGTGCAGTGCGTAGCGGACGAGCGACACGATGTCGGTCAGCATCCGCTCGCCCGAGCCCCGCACCTTGCTCTTGTCGAGGACCTCGTAGGCTCGCCACAGCTTCTCCGGCGTCCACGACCGCGGCGGCGCCTTGATCGCGGCGGCCAGGTCCTTGATGTCCTTGTATCGGAGCCGCATCCCCGGCGGCTGGTTGTAGAAGAACTGGAGGGCGTCGATCTCGTCCTTGTGCTCCGCCAGGTAGGACTCGAAGGACTGCACCAGCGACTGGGCCTTCTCCTTGGCCTCCTCTGAGGACCCGGCGTGGAGCAACTCGTCCTCGCTGACCTCGTCGATCACCTGCTCGAACTTGATCTTGAGGTTGGTGATCGTTTTCCGCAGGCCGGGGTTGGTCGCGAGCGGCGCCGTGGCGGCCTTGGCCAGTTTCTCGCCCGCCGTCTGGATCTGCTCCTCGGTCGGCGCCTCGCCCTCGGGAACCGAGAACTTCTTCCGCGCCTCCTCGACCTGGCGGTCCGGGTTCACGGCATCGACGATCGCCCGCGTGATGTCGCCGAGCCGCTTGCCGCCGGCGGCGTCGGTGATCAGCTTGTGCTCATCCGCCCCAAACTTCTTCTCCAGCCGCGCCATCCGCCCGGCCAGGGCGGACAGCATCTCGGTGTCCGTGCCACCGGCGGCGACGTGCTCCAGCAGCTCCTTGAACGAGACGCCACGTTTCTGGTCGAGCGGTCGGGTGTCGGTCATCTCCTGGTTGGTGACGCCGACGCAGTCCACCAGGACGAAGTGGTCCTTCACGGTGGCGTCGTCGGTGACCGCCTGTAGCTCGTCCTTGCCGATGGTCCGAACGCCGCGGCCGACCATCTGGTCGTAGAAGATCCGGCTCTTGACCGTCCGCATGAACATCACGACCTCGATCGGCCGGATGTCCGTCCCGGTGGCGATCATGTCCACGGTGACGGCGATGCGCGGGTTGTAGGAGTTGCGGAAGTCCTGGATCAGGTCGCGAGGGCTGCGGCCCGTCGTCTTGTAGGTGATCTTCTGGGCGAACTCGTCGCCCTTGGCGAACTCCTCGCGTACGATCGCGACGATGTCCTCGGCGTGGCTGTCGTTCTTGGCGAAGATCAGGGTCTTGGGCACCCTCTTGCGGCCGGGGAAGCACTCGGGGAGGCACTTGTCCCGGAAGGTGCGGATGATCGTCCTGATCTGGTCCTTCGCCACCACCTTCCGGTCGAGGTCCTCGGAGCCGTAGGTGTAGTCCTCGTCTGGGCGCTCCCATCGCAGCTCGCGAGTGGCCCGGTCGCGACGGCCAAGCACCACTCCGGGCTCGGCCACGACGGTCGAGCCCTCGCCCGAAATCTTGGTCTTGATCTCGTAGACCTCGAAATCGACGTTCACCCCGTCGGCGACGGCGTCCTCGCGCCGGTACTCCATGACCAGGTTCTTGTTGAAGAACCCGAACGTGTGCTTGGCCGGCGTCGCGGTGAGACCAACCAGGAAGGCGTCGAAGTACTCCAAGACCTGGCGCCAGATCGAGTAGATCGAGCGGTGGCACTCATCGACGACGATCACGTCGAAGAACTCGGGCGGCACCGATCGGTTGTAGGCGACGGTGACGGGCTCGCGGTCGGCGCCCCCCTCGAAGGCGGAGAACTCGTCGGCCTCCTCCTCGATCTCCTCGCCCGAGAGCATCGAGTAGAGGCGCTGGATGGTGCTGACCACCACCTTGGCCGAGTCGCCGACGGTCCCCGAGGTGAGGCGCTGGATGTTGTACAGCTCCTCAAACTTCCGGTTGTCGTCGGGGGTCCGGTAGTTTTGGAACTCCTTCTCGGCCTGCTCGCCGAGGTTGCCGCGATCGACCAGGAACAGCACCCGGCGGGCGCCGCCGTACTTGATGAGCCGGTAGATCGAGGTCACGGCCACGAAGGTCTTGCCCGACCCGGTGGCCATCTGGAGCAGTGCGCGGGGGTGGTTGTCGTAGAAGGACCTCTCCAGGCTGGTCACGGCCCGTTGCTGGTTCCTCCACAGGCCCTCGGTGTGTAGCTCGGGCATGGCCCGCAGGCGGGACCGCAGGGTCGAGGGCTTGTCCGAACCGATCTTGCGGCGGGCGAACTCAGCCGCCGGCAACCAGTCTTTGGCCCACTCCCTGGTCGGGGCCGCGGTTAGCCATTCCGCTATCGTGTCGGGTCGGTGGAAGTTGAACACCCGCCGGCTGCGCGGCGCCGGGTCGAGATCGTTACGGAACAATGTGTCGGCACCGGTGCTGGCGTAGAGGAACGGCAGCGGCCGGACGGGCGGCTTGAGCAGCTCGGGGAGCCCGGTCGCGTACTTCTCGGCCTGGACCTGGACCCCGCTAAGAGTGTGGCCCATTGGCTTGGCTTCGACCACGCCGATGGGCTTCTCGTCCACGAACAGTAGGTAGTCGGCGTAGCCGTGGTCGGCTGCCATCTTGAACTCGCGCACCGCAACGCCTCGGCGCTCGGAGAGGTTCATGTCGGCGTAGTCCTGGACGGCCCACCCGGCGGCGTCGAGGCTGGCGTCGATCTTCCTCCGAGCGGCCTCCTCTGGGCCGCGGGCGCCGGGCGGGGTCAAACCGCAAGCTCCCGCAACGACACTGGCCCACTAAGGAACCTCTCCGGCAGACGGCCTTCCATACGCAGCCGAGTTAGCAAATACCACTCCGTCAGCCAACGAACTGCCTAGCTGCCCCAGAGACTTCACCGCTCTCGCCAAGTAAGCAAAACCTACGTGTCCATGGGGGGTCCCGCGAGGGCGTATCCCACCCATGGGGGGTTCGTGCTCATTCGCAGGGCGAATCCGCGCCAACGGTGGCCGGCAAATCACAGAGCCAGGGCGAAGCCCCGGTCGATGAGCGCCAGGGGGCCGCCGGTTCTACTCCCCGCAATGCGCCTACTCACAGCCCTTCGGGTCGTCGGACCGATAGGCCCCTTGCCCCTCAAGCCTGGCAGCGGGAACTTCGGGCGCTCGGTGCTTGCGGTTCCACCAGGCGACTGTGAACAGCAGGCAGCCGGACGAGAGGCGCTCGACTTTGGCAGGTACGGTCCTTGTTCTTGTTGGACGAGAGCGAGCCCGTTGCCGCGGTTTTGGGAAATAGAGACTTGGATCAAGCATTCGGATCAGAACACTGGCCGAGACCGAGGGGCCGTCGAAATGGCCCTGCTTCTACTTTCCCTTTCTCTCTCGTTGAACCAGCTACTACGAGTCATTGACTACTCCCTTGATGGTCCTTGGAACCGCTTTGAAACTTCTTTGACTCCACCTTGATGTTGCAACTCTGGCGCGGTGCGACCGCCGATCGAGTGGCCTTACGAGGCGCGGCAAACGAAGAAGTCCGTCAGCTTGTTGTACTCGGCCAAGTACCTCTCGCTCTTGTCGGCCAGTTCGAAGCACCAGAGAGCGGTGGCCCTTGTATGCGGGCGGTAGCGTAGACGGGCGACCTCCACGACTGACGCATTTTGGAGATGCCGAACGACCGGAATCACGAACACGCCCTCTGAAACAAGCCTCTCGTGTAGGTCATCGTCTCCGAGCATCACGCGGCCGGCCTCAACAGCGGCGATCCCCACGCGCTCTTCCCAGGAACCTTCCTCTCCGCCGCCGAGAGGATGCAACAGTTCCGACTCGGAATCACTGCTCTCGGCAAGATAGGGAATCCACTCGATCAGACCCACATCTCCCAGCGTGTCTAGCCTTTGCACCAGATCGGACCTGTCGTCGGCTCCCTGCACCTTCTCTTTCCGGGAAGGTTGCTTTCGGTGGCACTCAAGCAGCGGCGTCCAGTTGATCCTCAGCTCCCCACCGGTGAACTCAAACAGTTGGTACTCGTTGCGATTCGCAACTCGTTGGCGGTGATAGACCTTTGAGAGATGGCGTCGCGACACTCCGCCATCGGCGGCGAGGTGATGGCCGTGGTAGAGGTCAACAAAGAGTCGAAGGACCAGAACCTCCTGGGTCTGCCGCAGTCGCTCGATCGGCGGCAGCTCCTCCACTACGCCTGTCACCAAGGCATTGGGCAGCCAGATCCAATCGGGCTGCTCCTCTGCGTCCATACGCAAACGGTCCACCCCACGGCCCAGCTTGGAGAACGGCATGATGTCGTAGCGGGGTTTGCTGCCCCCCTGTAGTTTCTCCAGGAAGCCCTTCTCGCAAAGGCTCGCAATCGCATCCTTGGCCCGCCAGCGGCTAATCCCCGTGTACTTCTCAATAGCGTTCGTACTAGCTCGCGAGATGCGGTTGCTGCGATCGCTGAACGCGGCCAACACCAAGTAGGCGACCGCGGGGTTCATCCCTAGCCCACATACTTCTGCCCAAGAGCGGCGGTCGATTTGGAAGAAGCCTCCCCGGTGCCCCATGCCTCAGCGCGAGGTGTTCTCGGTCGTTCCGGCCGCAGCCAGCCATCGGTCGAAGGCCGCCCTCGGAATGACCACTCGGCGGCCGATCTTCCGAGACGGGAGTTCGCCCCGGCGTATTGCCGCGTATCCAGAGTTCCTAGAAATCCCAATTATTTCACAGGCTTCGGAGACCGTCAGGGTCTCCCTTACATTAGGAACGTCCTTGCTCATTCCACTGCTCCTCCTTTGGGGCCCATTTTTATGTGTCATTAACTACCAACAAGGATTGACACGTGCAACACGTGTTATAAAGAATTATCGTAATGCTTTTGCTTGCTTTGAGAATCGCGCCGTGGTCATGACACCCGTGGCTCTGTTGATCGACTTCCGCTGGCCCGTCGCCGGCTCCGGGTACGAGTGGACCACCGGGATGTCCGCTCCGGCGGGGAACAACGGATTGCCCGAGTTAGGGCCACCTATCGAAGTGCTGGCCGAATCGCCGAATCCTGACCTTCGACCTCGTCGCGTGGTCGAGGCCAGCGAAGACACAGCGTTGTTTCGCGAGTTCTCGCAGATAGCCCCGTCCAAAGAGGGGATTCGGGGCTTCGCAAATTCCTACGGATTACTTGGAGGGCACTGCACGAAGCGGATAGCTGTGCGGCGGGACGGTGAAGGGTCCCTACGCGAAGGCTGGGGCGAACCGCTCGATATCTGGAAGGCCGAAATCGCGAAGCTTCGGGTTGCCGTCGAGCTATGGGACCGGGCGCAGTCGGGGCCCCTTGAGGACGTGGATGACCTAGTGAAGCTCGAACCTACTGACACCGAAGCTACAAAACGCCCTCTCGCAACATCAGCCACCGGGATCAGTGTGTCGCTCTACGACCCTTTCGACAGACAACGGATGATCTTGACCACCTCGGTGTTCTCGCCGGAGATCGCAGCTCAGGGCCGCGTTGGATACTTGCGATTCGCCCTCAATGAGTTCGTTAACGGCCAGATCGCCGATGAGGTCTCACCGCGACTTGCCTGGGATACAGGCGCAGCACACGGCCGCCTTGTAGTCGCTCCGAGAAGCCTGCGCTCGATGCTGTGGTTGCAACTTGCGGCCGCGATATCAGCAGACAGGCGGTACCGCGCCTGCGCACAGTGCGGCAAGGAGTTCGAACTTTCCGCGGACGCGATCCGAACCAGTCGGCGATATTGCTCTGAGTCATGCCGTGCGAAGGCGTACCGCACAAGACAATCGCGAGCGGCTGAGATGCACGCAGCTGGCGTTGCAATCGAGGAGATCGCCGATGAACTTGGCGCCCAACCCGAGGCCGTTGCTGCGTGGGTCAGCGGGAAGCGTCGGAGACGCGCCCGATCCAATTCGGAGAGAAGCCAATGAAGGGTCACATCCGTAAACGTGGCAAGAGTTCATGGACCGTCTACATCTACCGAGGCCGTGACGAAGACGGAAAGGACCGCTACGACACATTCACAATCCGCGGCTCCAAGCAGGACGCCGAAGACGAGAGGATCCGCCAACTAGGCAAGCTCGCCGAGGGTTCTTACGTCGAACCATCACGCCTGACTGTTGGTGATTTCCTCCGGCAATGGCTTCGTGACTGCGCAGAACCAAAGGTCACGACCAAAACCTTCGAGCGTTACGAGGAGATCGTGCGCCTTCATTTGATTCCAAATCTCGGTCAGCGCCGGCTCCAAAAGCTTCGGTCGCTACATATCCAGAGTTACCTCGCAGAAGCTTTGCAGAGAGGCAGAAAGGACGGCCGCGAAGGCGGGCTGTCGCCACAGACTATCCGGCACCATCATCGCGTCCTACACCTGGCCTTGAAGCAGGCGGTTCGATGGCAGCTCCTCACCCGCAATCCGGCCGACGAAGTCGATCCGCCGAGGGTCCCTCACCGAGAAATGAACGTACTGACGGAGGAACAGCTCCAGGTACTCCTGAACCTGGCTAAGGACTCGGAGCTTTACATACCGATCCTGATCGCGGCGACGACGGGAATGAGGCGCGGCGAGGTTCTCGCACTGCGGTGGTCCGATATCGACTTCGAGCGCAGCACGGCCGTGGTTCAGAGGTCGCTGAGCAGCACACGTGGAGGCTCCCGAATCAAAGAGACTAAGTCGCGACGGGGCCGGCGCACCGTCGCACTCCTGCAAACTTGCCTTGCGGCACTACGCCGCCACAAAGCTGACCAGGGTCGGAATCGACTCCGCCTCGGCCCGCTCTATCAAGATCTCGACCTAGTCTGTGCCCGACTCCATGGAACTCACATGGACCCGGCAGAAGTCAGCTCTGGCTTCGCGTCGATCATCCGAAATAGCAACTTGCCGAAAGTGAGACTTCACGACCTGCGCCACAGCCACGCAACTCACCTACTGCGCCAGAACGTGCACCCGAAGATCGTCAGCGAACGCCTTGGCCACTCAACAATCAGCATTACGCTCGACACCTACAGCCACGTCGTTCCGGGAATGCAGGACGAGGCTGTCCAGAAGCTGGACGCCGCGCTCCGAGCAGCCGCCAACAAGGACAGGGAATGAACCCGACTCAAGGCGGTTCGATCGGTCGCTAACGCGACAGCCCGGCAACCCTGATTTGATCGGCCCACGTCGCCTGAACTCGGTCGATCCCGACTCGGAGAGGTTCGCAATGGCGTTCCTGTCCGACTAGAAGGAATAGGACCCCGGCGGTGGAGAATGCTTCAATCAGGGGCGCCCCGAGGCGGTCCCTGAGTTCGCCTGCCATCTGTTCGATGAACACGGGCCGCTTCACCCGACGGAAGTGCTGGTAGATCAGCAGAGATTTCCCCGATTCCCACAATTCACAGACCTCTTGCCAAGCAACGTACTTTGACGAGTCCTTGCGACCGATCGGCTTGGATCGAACCTCAAGCCCGTTGTCGGGGTCCAGGAAAACCAGGTCGTAGGCACGGGCTCTTTCCTGCAACGAATCGAACCATCCCTCACGATGTCGGGAAGCATCCGGGACGATGTCGGAGAAGTAACCTGCACCCGCGAGCAAATGTGAGTCCGCGATCATCGAGACTCGACGCCCGGCGCCCCGTACCAGAAACCCCCTGAGCCCCTGGTAGAGTTCGGGGTCATGTTTTCCGAATTTCTCAGGCTGCGAGAGGTACGCAGTCTTGCTACCGTCCGCCCCGCCGTCGTCCGGCGTTAGCATCCAGGCCACCAGCAGCTTCAATCCCGAGTCCGTCACGAGCGACCTGAGTAAGCCGTACTTTCGATAGTCGTTCACATCGCCGAAGTACTGGTTCTTCAAGCTCGCCCTCACCTTCCGCGTTCATCTGCCGTCCGAAATCGGTCACGCCATTTACAAAACCATTTACAACTCTGCCAGCATCACCTCCGCAACCTTCGCCGATGCATCCGCGACGATTGCGCAAGCCCCTGGTTTTGTTGAATTGGCGGAGAAGGGAGGGAGTCGAACCCTCCGACCGACTTGCGCCGGCCCACGCGGTTTTGAAGACCGGGAGGACCACCGGGCCCCATCCTTCTCCGGGACGCACGAACCTGCCACCGATCGTCTCGATTGGCCAGCGGGCGAGCTCCATCAGACCAGCGTCGATCTGCGTGCATCTGCGGCTACTTTCTCCTCTTGCGCGTCGTCAGAACTGCCCGTCGCGGACGTACGGGTAGCTCCATAGGATCACCTGCAGCTGGACCGACTTCCGCCACGCTTCGTGCATCGCGTCGACCTCAGCCGCAGAGTGGCCCTTGCTCGCCAGGAAGGGACGGATGGTCGTGGTCACCGCGTAGTGCAGCGCCGGGATGTAGCGGAAGTGGATGATCGGAACGCTGTCGACGCCGTCGGTGCGGTTCTTGCCCACGGTGTGGTGGCGACGACCGATCTCGAACTGGTAGTCGAGCCAGGCTTGGTCGTAGTTGGCGGCCGCGGTGTCGAGGATCCATTGACCGAAGCGCTTGCGAACGGCTCCCAGATACGCGGCGTTGGGCTCGCCGCTCTTCGCGTCGGCGAAATAGCGCACCAGCTGCGGCTTGGAGGCGACGAAGCCGTACCACACGTCGAGGACCTCCTCGACCTGGTCGGCGAGGACCTCGCGCGACATCCGCAGGGCACGTTCGTCCTCGGGACCAAACAGCAGGACCTCCTTCAGCTGCTCGAGGTCGTCCAGCGAGATCGGTGCCTTCGGGACACCGGCAGCACCGAGCGTATAGCCCGGGATCGCCTGCGGCTCGGCCACCGCAGAGCCCGCCGCGCCGCCGGCCACTACCGCCGTCGCCAACAAACCGCTCCATAGGTTGGAATTCATCTTGACCCCTTCCTGCGGCGTTTCGCCGCTTTTAGTTTCGACTCGAAACTACATAGAAGAGGGCCCGACCCTTGTCAAGGTAGTATCGACTCGAATATTGTTTGTCGCATGGAACGGGCTTCTCTGTACGAGTACCTGAGCCGGATCAGTCGCCTCTTGATGGCCGAGGAGCGCAGCGGCCGCGAGGCGCTGCCGGCGGTGCAGATGGCGGCGCTGCACTACCTGAACCGGTGCAACCGCTACAGCGACACGCCGGCCAGCGTTGCGGACTACCTGGCGGCGACCAAGGGGACAGTGTCACAGACGTTGCGCGCCCTCGAGAACAAAGGACTCATCGAGCGCCATGCCGATGCGAACGACGGGCGCGTCGTCCACCTGGCGCCGACTCGAGCCGGCAAACAACTGCTACGCGCCGAGATTCCGCCGCCGGCGTTCCGCGCCGCCGAGGCCGAGCTCGGCAACGACGACCGCGACCAGCTACGCGAGCTCCTCGAAACTCTGCTGCGCGGTATGCAGCGCTCGGGACAGATCTCGTCGTTCGGCGTTTGCCGCACATGCAGCCACTTCCGCCGACTCGGAGAGAACCGCTTTCAGTGCGGATTGACCGAAGAGCGACTGACACCGGCCGACAGCGAAAAGATCTGCCGCGAGCATGCGGCGTACGCTACCGGCGCCAACGACTGATCACGGTTTCCAGAGCTCTACGACCCTCGATCGCCGAATGGCCTTGTCTCGGGTTGCGAGCGGCAGGCCCAACGATCGCGCAGTGGCTACGATGAGTCGGTCTGCAGGATCACCATGGAACGACGCGGGAAGCTGCGACACAGCGAGGACGACTTCGACGTCCAACGGCGCCAAAGAAACAACTCTCGGGTCGGTTGCCGCTCGCAGCCAACGGTCGAAGGGTAAGCCGAGACTGAGCTTTCCCTTTGCATCCAGCATCTGCGCTTCCCACAAACACACCGCAGGCAGGGACGGCGGAGTCCCCTCTGCCGCCAACTGGTCGAGCGACTCACGCTCCCGCTTTGCCAAATCCGCCTGGCCCAGCAACCACCAGATCCAGATGTGAGTGTCGAGAACGACGCTCAACGATTCGACTCGAAATCCTCGGCGGATAGGACCGACTGCTCAGCCGGACCACTCAGCACACCCGACCCGCGCAATCTCTGCCATGGCGGCTGCCCACCGGCATCCCCAGGGACGGCCGATACGAGTCGGGCGACGACACGGCCGCGGCGCTCGATCTCGACAGTGCCCCCCTCCTGCTCGAGGGTACGGATGATCTGCAAACACCGCGCCTTGAACTCGGTCACCGTAATGGTCATTTCGTATCCATAAATGACCACTAGCCAAAGATCAACTTCGACTAAGCTTGGCCTGCAGCCAGGATTGCAGTATCGCCGTCGAATCACAGCTGGCAACCGTACCCCGAGGGAGCCGGTTGACCCCCCTGAAGTCCCCCCTTGGCAAGGGGGGACGGAATTCGGGTTCGAGTCGGGCCCACTTCCCGGCGCAAACCAGGGGTGCGCGCGCGACGGCTAGGAGCCGTCTTGCTGCGCCCGTCCGGTCATGGGGACGAAGCGAACCGGGATCACCGATCGCTCGGCGAAGCCATCAGGCGTACGTTCGATCACCTTCAGCTCCTGGTGTCGCGCGCCAACCGGAATCACCAATCTGCCGCCGACCGCGAGTTGGTCGAGAAGCGGCTCGGGAACCATCGGCGGCGCCGCCGTGACCAGAATCGCGTCGAAGGGGGCGTGCTCGGGCCACCCGCGATAGCCGTCTCCTGCTCGCACGACGACTCGGTCGTAGCCGAGGGCGGTGAGACGTTCGCGCGCCGTGCGCGCCAGGGCATCGACGATCTCGATCGAGTAGACGCGCCCGGCGACACGCTCGAGAACCGCGGCCTGGTAGCCCGATCCGGTGCCGACCTCCAGCACCTTCGAGGCCTCGCTCAGCCCGGCGAGCTCGGTCATCAGGGCGACGATGTACGGCTGGCTGATCGTCTGTCCGTGCTCGATCGGCAGCGGTCGGTCGACATAGGCAAACGCGCGCAATGCGGCCGGCACGAACTCGTGGCGCGGCACCTCACGCATCGCAGCCAGCACCCGCGGATCGCGCACCCCGCGCGCCTCGATCTGCTCTACCACCATCGCGGCCCGGGGCGCCGCGTACGAATCAGTCAGACGAGCTTGCGAATCGACACTCTCGTCGACGCGCGGAACACACGACGAGGAGCAAGCGCCGAGACACAACGACCCGAGCAGCGTGAAGGATACGCCGCGCAACCTGTTGCCACGGATGAACACGGCACCACGGAAGAACACGCAGCACACCGAATCAAGCCGCCGTGCCCTCCGTGTTCACCCGTGTCCTCAGATCAGGGTTTCGAGGCGGCGTTTCTCGGCGGCGCTGATGTCGCCGATCAGGAAATCGACGATGTTCAACAAGCTCTCCGGCGCGAACGGCTTGGTGATGTAGTAGTCCGCACCCGCCTGGTAGCCCTCGATGATACTGTCGTCGCCGTCCTTCGCCGTCAGAACGACCACCGGCGCCTTGACGCCGCTCGCGCGCAGGGCATCGAGGGTCTCGAATCCGTCCATCTCCGGCATCATCAGATCGAGTACGAGTAGATCGATATCGGGATGCTCGGCGGCAATCGCCAGTGCCTCGTGACCGCTGCTGGCGCCGAGCGCCCGATGACCGCGCGTCTCGATCACCTTGGTCGTCATCCGCAGTGCCAGCTCGTCGTCGTCTACCACCAATACCTGCACGCCGTACTCCCGCGCTTCGTCATATTTTCGTCCAAAGCGGTTCCTATGCGACGCACAGAAGCGTACACGAGTGCCAGATCATGTGATCACTCTACGTACGCGACCGCGCGCATGTGGTTTGCATAGGGTAGAACCACATGGTCCGCAACAACGAATCCGCCGCCGCGCAGGAAGCACAGCAAGGCGCATACGCCTGGCCGGAGGGCGCGATGGCGCGCCGCGTTCGATCCCGGTCGGCCGCCCTGACCGGGCGGTCGTTGGTCGCCGGACGACTGGCGATGATACCGGCGGCGGTTCTGCCGCTGACCATCTTCGTCGGCCTCGCGCCGCAGCGAAGGGCGACCCTCGAGCGGCTCGCCGAGGTCAACTCCGAAGGCCTGGCATCGCTGGGTGTGTCTGCGGCTTTCTTCGTCCACTACATCATGGCGGTCGACGTGGCCCTCTATCTCGCCTGGGCGATCATCGCCGCCACCCTGGTGTGGCACAGATCCGACGACTGGCTGCTGTTGATGGTCGCAGCGCTCTTTCTATGCGTCCCGGTCGCGGTGACCCGCCCCGAGGACCTGGCGTGGAGCGTAAGCGATCCGTGGATGCGCGCGGTCGCGGTGGCTGGGGCCCCGATCATCACGATCCTCGCGACCTTCGCTCTGATCGCCTTTCCCGACGGCCGACTGGTGCCGCGAAACTGGGCCGTTCTTTTCTCCGTCTCGAGCATGCTGGTGATCGTCCGATACTTGATGTTCCCGCAGTTCAGCCGCCCCGACGGGATCGGCGCGCCGGTAGACCCGGAGATCAGCGCGGTGCGTTCGATCGCCCTATACGCAATGGCGATGAGCGGCCTGTTCGTCGGCGCCTGGGCGCAGCGCTACCGATGGCTGCACGTCTCCGATCCCGAGCAAAGACAGAAAACCAAGTGGATTCAGCTCGGCGGAGCGATCAGCTTCTTCGGCGTCGTCCTGTTTCAGCTGCCCGCCTTGATGCTGCCCGAGGTGCGTGAGCCAGGCGCGACACGAGTCGCCTACGCGATGATCGGATTGCCCGGCTTCTATTTCTCCCTATCGTGCCTGCCGGTTGCGATTTGCCTCTCGGCCCTGCGCTACCGCCTGTGGGACATCGACGCGGTCATCAACCGGTCGCTGGTCTACGCGACCCTGACCGCGGTTCTCCTGTTCATCTACCTTGCCAGCATCGGGATTCTGCAGTCGTTCGTGCGGATCCTCACCGGCGAGCAGTCGACTGCCGTGGTCGTCGCTTCGACGCTGGCGATCGCCCTCCTCTTCCATCCGTTGCGCCAGAAGATTCAACAGGGCATCGACCGCGCTCTCTACCCGAAGACGGTCGACCTGCGCGAAGCGATCGCGACTTTCGCGCACGAAATCCGCACCCTCATCGGCTTGCCGGCGCTGCTCGAGAACCTCGTCCACCGCACCGCCGACTTGCTCGAGGTCAAACACGCAGCGGTCTACCTGCGCCGTCCCGGCGAGCCGCCGGACGGTGGGGGGCTCGAGCTGGCGGCGACGCGCGACCTCGGCAACGACGACGCCAAGATGCTGAGGACTTCCGACAGCGCGGAAGACTGGTCGAACCTGCTCGAGGACCTCGGCCACGGTCGCATCGTCTCCCGCCCCAGTCACCAGGTGTTCCCTCTCCTGGTCCCGCTGCTGACGCCGCAGCGATCCTCGCATTCCGAGCAATCGCTGGTCGGTGTCCTCGCAGTCGGGCCAAGGCTCGACAACGCGGGATACTCGCACGACGAAAAGGCGACCATCATGGGTCTCGCCGAACAGGCGGGAACCGCCCTGCACGTCGCCCGGCTCAATCAGGCCAGGCAGGAAGAGGAACGCCGCAGCGAGGCTGCGGAGGCGGCGAACGCAGCCAAGACTTCCTTTTTCGCCGCAATGAGCCACGAGATTCGCACACCACTCAACGCGGTCATCGGCATGACCAGCTTGCTGCTCGACTCGAAGCTCGACCGCGACCAGCGCGAATGCGCCGACACGATTCGAACCAGCAGCGAGACGCTACTCCAGCTGATCAACAGCGTCCTCGACTTCTCCCGTATCGAATCCGGCCGTCTCGAGCTCGAGAACGCGACCTTCGACCTCTCCGAGTGCATCGAGGCGGCGATGGACCTCGCGGCGGCGGCCGCCAACGAAAAGCGGATCGATCTGTCCTACCAGATCGATTCCGACGTCCCGCACTTCCTGATCGGCGACGGCAACCGCATCCGTCAGATCGTCACCAACTTCACGACCAACGCCGTCAAGTTCACCGAACGCGGCTCGGTGTCGATCCATGCGCGGCTCGTGTCGAGCGAAGAGGATCTGGAAGATCGCGTGCGGATCGAGCTGGGAGTGCACGACACCGGAGCGGGCATCCCACCGGATCGAATTCGCGGCCTCTTCGAACCCTTCATGCAGCTCGAGGCGTCGACGCAACGCAAGTTCGGCGGCAGCGGCCTCGGGCTCGCCATCTCGAAACAACTCGCCGAGCTCATGGGCGGCACGGTGTGGGCGGAGAGCACGGGTCGCGACGGCGACGGCTCGACCTTCTACTGCTCGATCCCCCTGCAACCGGCCGGCGAGGTCGATGCCAGCGATCGAGCCGACCTCCCGCCCCTGCGGGGACGACGTGCGACGGTCGCCCTCCCCGACCAGCCAACCCGCGCGATCGTACAGCGAATCCTCGAAGAAGTCGGATTCACCGCCGAGATCGGCGACGTACTTCCCGGCACGGACGACAGCCCCGATCTCCTGGTCGTCGAGGAGGAGGAGCTCGAGCAGGCGCGCCGGGCCGCAGGCACTCGCGACCTCCGGGTGATCGCCTTGCGCTACGCCTCGGAATTGAACGGCGACCCGATCGACGAGCACAGCGCATTCCTCACCCGGCCGGTGAAGCCGCGCGCGCTCGTGCGCGCAGTACGACGGGTCTTCTCGTTGCCGAAGGACTCACACTCGAACGAACAAGAGCCCGCCTTCGACCGAAGCCTCGCCGAGCGCTACCCGCTGCGCCTGCTGCTCGCCGAGGACGTCACCGTCAACCAGCTGCTCGCCACCAAGCTGCTCGCCAAGATGGGCTACCGGGTCGACATCGCCGGCAACGGGATCGAAGCGCTCGAGGCCCTGCGGCGCCAGGACTACGACGTCGTCTTCCTCGACATGCAGATGCCGGTGATGGACGGGATCGCGACCGCGCGCCGCATCGCCGACAGTTGGCCCGAGCAACGCCGCCCCTGGATGATCGCGCTCACCGCCAACGCCTTGTCCGGCGACCGCGAGAAGTGTTTGGCTGCCGGAATGAGCGACTTCCTCACCAAGCCAATCCGCGTCGGCGAGCTGAAGGCGGCACTGGTCCGCGCCGGCGAGCGGCGCAGAAGAGCGGCGCCCGGAAACCCCGCTGCCTCGGCTGTGCAGTCGGGGGACGCGACACCGATGCTCGACCGCAGCGTCCTCGCCGAGCTGCGCGCGACGCTCGACGACCACGACGCCGACGACTTCATCCAATCGCTCATCACCGATTACAGTGAAAAGTCGCCGTCCTTCGTCGAGCAGATGCGAGCCGCCGTGAATAGCGACGACCACGAGAGCTGGGTGCTCGCAGCGCACACCCTCAAGGGGCAGAGCGGACTGATCGGCGCCTTGCGCGTCAGCTTGCTCTGCCAGCGGCTCGAGCAACTCGGCTGGCCCCCTTCGCCCGACGATACCGACGCCGCGCTCCGCGAGCTCGAGAAGGCGCTCGGCGAAGCGCGCGACCAACTGCACAAAGCTCCCCGCACAGCGCCGCCCGCCTGACCTCGGGACCGACCCGCACGGCGCTACGCAATCGCACCGGCAAGCAAAGTTTCTAGTTGACGACCCATCACGATGCGAGGATCGTCGCCTATGCAGAAACGTAGGGGTGGGGTGATGGTGAAGCCTTGGGTTGGAAGTCTGGTTGGCGCCCTAGCGTGCGGATGGGCAGTACCGGCACAAGCAGCCGACTGCGGCAGCGGCGACTTCGCTCTCGACCTGGCTGGAACGACCACTCTGCAGATCGCCCTGTCCTGGCAGCCCGTCGCCGGCGCCGCCAGCTACCTGCTCGAACGCGACGACGACCCGACCTTCTCTTCTCCCGAACAGTACACGCTGTCGACTGCGACGACCGGCTACGGCGACACCGGCAAGCAACCAGACGACCGCAAGCGGTTCGACGCAAACACCTGCATCGGCGGCTCGCTAGCCGGCCGCCGCTGTCGCCGCGACGCCGACTGCCCGAGCGGCACCTGCCCCGGACTCGAGGCCGGTCAGACCCACTTCTATCGCGTGCGCGCCCCGCTCTCAGGCGGCGGCGAGTTGGTATCGGACTGTGAAAGCGCAGTCCTGGCCGACGCGCCGGTGCGCGGTGTAGCCGGCGACCTGTGGGCCGACTTCGTCCTCGGGCAGCCCGACTTCGGCACCAACCAGATCCGCAAGACCACTGCGACGGCGGCGCAGTTTCCCGGCGGCGTCTACGTCGACCGCAGCGTGCAGCCAAACCGAGTCCTGATCAGCGACACCAACCACAACCGCATTCTCGGCTTCGACTCGCTCGGGACCTGCGACGGCAGCGGACCGAGCTGCACTGCGGACGCCGACTGCGCGGCCGGCCAATCGTGCGAGATCGACCTGAATCTGACTCCGAGCGTGGTCCTCGGACAGTTCGCAGCGGTCGACCAGTCGGCTTGCAACGGCGACGGCACCGGCCAACTCTATCCCGACCGCGCCGACGCCGCCGCCGACACTCTCTGCCTGATTCATCCCGAGCAGATCAGCATCGCCGAGACGATCACCGGCTCGGTAATCGCCCGGAGCCCGTCCGGCTCGTATCTGGTCCCCGACATTCTCAATCACCGGGTATTGGAATACGACGACCCGTTCGCGAGCGACGCGGTCGCCGACGCGGTGCTCGGGCAGGCCGACTTCGCCGCCAACCAGTGCAACCGCGGCGCAACCCAACCCTCGTGCGACAGCCTGTGCCTGCACGGCTCACTGGCGCCGCTCACCGGTGTCACCTTCGACGGCGCGGGCAACCTGTGGGTCGCCGACCCCAGCAACGCGCGCGTGCTGCGCTATCCGAGCTCGGGCGGGTCGATCGCGACGACCGCCGATGTGGTGCTCGGCCAGAACGATTGCCAGTCGAACGTACGTCGCACGACGGCGGAGCCCGGAATCCTCAGCAAGCTCGGGTATCCGTCGGACGTCGCGTTCGACGCGGCAACCGGCTCACTCTTCGTCGCCGATCCGCTGCAGCAGTACCAGTGGTCGCGGGTGCTCGAGTACGAGCCGCGCCCGGATCTGTGCAGCGGAGCCGACTTCTGTACGGGCATGCCGGCGGCGCGCGCGCTGTTCAACGGCGAGCTCGATTGGTCGTCAGCGCTGGACGGTGTGGACGACGCGATCCAGGTCGCCGACAGCCCGGAGCTGCGCATCGGCGACTCGTTCGCCCTCGAGCTGTGGGTCAAGCTGACCACCACCGCGCAGAACGAGGCCTACCTGCTCAACCGCGACGATCGCTACGGGATTGCGTTCGGTATCGCCCCCGACACCGTCGAGCTCATCGCCGCCGGTGTCAGCGGACCGTGCGATCCGGCGCCGCTCAGCGCGATCACGGTCGACGACACCGAGTGGCACCACATCGTGTACTCGTACGACGCATCCTCCGACACCTGGTCGGGCTACCGCGACGGCAGCGAGCAGTTCGCCACCACCTGCGACTTCGCCCTCGCCACCGACGCCGCCTCGCTCACAATCGGCGCGGCCGATCCGGCGAGCGGGTTCGCTGCGGCGCACATTGACGAGGTGGCGATTTACGACGACGCGCTCTCCGCCGCCGCGGTGCAAGCCCACTTCGATGCCGGCGCGGAGTACCGCAACACCGTCCTCGCCGACGCGCCGGTCGCCTATTGGCGTCTTGGAGAAGAGACGGGGGCGACCACCGCAACCGACGAGGTCGGCAGTCACCACGGCAGCTACGGCGCCGGCGCGGCGACCCACGCAAAGGGCGCCCTACAGAAGCTCTCCTGTAACTTTGCGTTCGGCGGCCTCGCCCCGAGCGAGCTCGAGCTGGATCCGATCGAGCACGCGCTCTGGGTCCAGAGCTCCTGCTTCTACACTGAAATGTTCGACCTCGACGAGGCGGTGCCGACGTCGCGCTTCGCCACCCGTGTGCCACAGGCGAGCGGCATGGCCCTCGACGAAGAAGGAAGCCTCTACGTCGCCGGCCGCTGGGAGAACGTGTACCGCTACCACCGCTCGATCCTCGGACTCGACCAGACGGCCAAGGACCAACAGCGCGAGCTGGTGTTCAGCGGGCAAGCGGAGACCACCGCCGACGCCTTTCGCTTCGGTTCGGGAGTCACTCTGTTCGGCGACCAGCTGATCGTCGCCGACTGGCATCGGATCCTAATCTGGAATCAATTCGACCCGACCGCGGCGACCAACGGTCAGCCGGCCGATGAGGTCTACGGCGAGCCGGACTTCGTCTCACAGAATTTCGACGAGGCTTTCTCCTATCCGCAAGTCGCCGGCGGCAAGCTGTGGGTCAACCGAACTCTCGCCGGCCACGACCACGAGATCCTCGCCTTCGATGCGCCAATGCACGCAGGTGCGCCGGTCGCCGAGCAGATTCCGCTGCGCAAGCCCGGTTTCGCCGGCCAACCGGTCACCGACGATCCCGAGTCGCGCAGAATCTGCGTCTACAACGCCGACCAGATCGACTTCGCCGTGGCCGCCGACGGGGACGAAGTCTGGGTCGCCGACCGCAGCGGCAGCCGCGTCTTCCGCATCGCCAACGTGCTCGGCGCGCGCGACCCGCAGGACGATCCGTTCGTCGACGTCATTCTCGGGCAGAAAGCAGCGGGCTGCGACGACGGCGGAAGCTGCGTCACCTGCGACCCGTGCAATCTCGACCTCTGCCCCGGCGGAGCGTTGCCCGGGGTCGTCGCTCTCTGCAACCAAGGACAGAGCACACCCAGCGCGAGCAGCCTGTGCTGGACCTACGACCTCAGCGTCGACGCGACCGGCAATCTATGGATCGCCGACAACGGCGGCGAGGCCGGCACCAACCGGCGCATCCTGCAGTTCGACGCAAACTCGTTCCCGACCGCGGCGACACCGGCGCCGGTGTTCGGACTCGCAGCGACGCGGGTGTTCGGCACCGGCGGCGATTTCGAGATCGCCGGCCCCACTCAGGCGGGGTTCGATGACGTCCAGATCAGCCCGTTCAAGCCGGCCTTCCATACCGGCGGACCGATGCTGGTCGGCAACAACCCCTACTCGTCGCAGCGTTTCCCTCTCGTCTACCTCGATCCGCTCGCAGAGGCCCTGCCGCAACTGATCCTCGGCGACTTCACCTCGTACCCGCGCGGCAGCCACTTTTTCGATCAGGACGGCAATCTCTACTTCGCCGACTCCAACTGGTCGCGGGTGCTCATCTATCTCGACCCGCTCGGCGGCTTCGTCGCACCAGCGGCGACTCCTACGCCCAACGGCACCGACACACCGACTCGGACCAACACACCACCGCCGACCACGCCGCCAACCGCCACCGACACCCCGACACCGACGCCGATCGACCACGCCTATCCGGCCGAGGTCGTCGCCGACTCGCCCGTCGGTTACTGGCGCCTCGGCGAGCCGTCGGGAACCCTGGCGCGCGACGCCGTCGGCGACAACGACGGTACCTACGTCGGCGGACCGCTGCTGGGCGAACCCGGGATTCCCTTCGGCGATCCCGACAGCGCGGTTCGCTTCGACACCGGCGGAGATCAAGTATCGGTGCCGGACGCCCCGGAGCTGCGCCTGACCGATTCGTTCGCCATCGAGCTATGGGTCAAGCTGACGACGACCAACCAGACCTCGAAGTACCTGGTCGATCGAGCCAACCTCTTCGCCGTGATCTACGGCTACCTCGGTGGCCACGTCGAGATCTTCGCGCCGGGAGCGGCCGGTCCGTGCAATCCGCGCCCGGCGAGCGCGATCGCGATCCCCGATACCGAGTGGCACCACCTGGTTTACTCTTACGAGGACGCCACCGACACATGGAGCGGCTATCGAGACGGCGCGGAAGTCTTCTCGGTCACCTGCGAGTTCGCTCTCAACACCAACCCTGCCGGATTGTCTTTCGGTTCGGCCGGAGGTCCCGGCCAGGTCGCCGCGACCATCGACGAGATCGCGCTCTACGACCACGCTCTGAGCGCCGAGCGGGTGGCGGCGCACTACCGGACCGCGACCTGCGGCAACGACACGGTCGAAGGCATCGAGGATTGCGACGACGGCGCCGACAATGGGACCGGCAAGTCGTGCTGCACGGCGACCTGCAGCTTCAAGCCCGACGGCAACGCCAGCTGCGACGGCAACTACTGCACCCGCCCGGACAACTGCAGCGGCGGCGTATGCACACCCGGCACCTGCGCCGACGGCGGCCCCTGCACCGCATGCGGAGGAACCTGCGCCAACACGGGCGACACCTGCGTCTGTCAGTAGGGGCGCCCGCCGGGCGCCCAGGATCTGGGAGCTATCGGGCGCCCGCCGGCGCCCGGTTCCGGGAGCTGGGAGCTGGGGAGGATCAGGTTCTACGGTTTCGGGCGCGCCCGCAAGGCGCGTTGGGCCGAGAAATTGAGAAGAACTCGCCGGCGATGCCGGCCACCTCCCCCAGATCCCAGATCCTAGCTCCCAGATCCCCTTAAGCAGTTGCCGGCGCAGCCGGCCTCCATCTCACTTCTCCAACTCGACCAGCACGTCGCCTGCGTTCACGTTCTCTCCCTCGCCGACGTGCACTTTGACGACCTTGCCGTCCATCGGGGCGGCGACGCCGCTTTGCATTTTCATCGACTCGAGGGTGAGCAGGACGTCGCCGGCGTGGACCTCGTCGCCCTCGCTCACCGCCACCGAGACGACCAGTCCGGGCATCGGGCAGGTGACCGTCCCGGCATCGAAATCGTCGACGGTCTCCGGCATGTACTCCGATAGCTTCCACTCGCGCGGCGTGTAGATCTCGAAGGTGCGCTGGATGCCGCAGTGCGCGGCGGCGATGAAGCTGTCGTCGTAGCGCAGCAGAAACCGTTCGCGCTGACCGTTGATGTCCAGCCGAAGGCGGCGGCGAAAGAACTCGAACGCCGGCGTGACGACGTCATACTCGTGGCCGTCGACGGTCACCGTCCAGCGATGCGGGTCGTCGCGCGTCGGCACCAGCTGCGTCGGGAAGACGTCGCCGTCGGCGCTGACCACGTAGTCGTACTCGCGCGGCGGCGTCTCGCGCACGCCGCCGAGGGTGGTCGCCATCGGCTGCAGCGCCTCCGCCATCAGAGCGCGGCGATTGTGCTGCACCAGCACCGTCGCGATCACCATGTTGTGCAGACGCCGCGGATCCGCCGGTTCCTTCGACACCCCCTCGTCGTAGTTCTCGGCGATGAAGTTGGTGCTGAGATCGCCGGCGATGAACTGGGAGTGGTTGAGAATCGAGTTGCAGAAGTCGACGTTGGTCGACGGTCCGTCGACGTGGTAGCTGTTCAGCGCGTCGATCAAACGGCGCCGCGCGGCGTCGCGATCGGCTCCGTAGGCGATCACCTTGGCGAGCATCGAGTCGTAGTACACGGTGATCACCGAACCGGCGCGCACGCCACTGTCGACGCGCACCCCCTCGCCACGCGGCTCGGAGTAGCGGGTGATCGGGCCGGTCGAAGGAGCGAACGCTCGAGCCGGGTCCTCGGCACAGATTCGCGCCTCGATCGCCCAGCCCTCGATGCCGACTTCTTCCTGACGCAGCTCCAGCTTCTCGCCGGCGGCGACGCGCAGCTGCATCTCGACCAGATCGAGCCCGGTGATCAGCTCGGTCACCGGGTGCTCGACCTGCAGGCGGGTGTTCATCTCGAGAAAGAAGAACTCGCCGTGCTCGTCGACGATGAACTCGACCGTACCCGCGTTCACGTATCCCGACTCACGCGCCAGGGCGCACGCCGACTCGCCCATCTTGGCGCGCAGCTCCGTCGAAACGAACGGCGACGGAGCTTCCTCGATGACCTTCTGGTAGCGGCGCTGGATCGAGCACTCGCGTTCGTTGAGGTAGACGACGTTGCCGTGTGCGTCGGCCAGCACCTGGATCTCGATGTGGCGCGGGCGGGTGACGAAGCGCTCGACGAAGACCCGATCGTCGCCGAAGGCCTTGGCCGCCACCTCCTGGCAGGACTTCAGAGCCGACTCGATCTCGTCCTCGGAGTGGACGATCACCATCCCTTTGCCGCCACCGCCGGCGGAGGGCTTGAGCAAGACCGGGTAACCGACCCGCGCCGCCGCTTCGATCGCCGTCTTGGCGTCGGGCAGCGGCTCTTCGGTACCGGGCACGGTCGGCGTGCCCGCCTTGGTTGCCGTCTGCTTGGCGGTGATCTTGTCGCCGAGCAGCTCGATGGCCGCCGCCGGCGGCCCGACGAAGGCGATGCCGGCTTCGGCCACGCGCCGCGCGAACACCGCGTTCTCCGACAAGAACCCATAGCCGGGGTGCACCGCATCGCACCCGGTCGCTTTGCAGGCGTCGAGGATCTTGTCGATGTCGAGATACGACTCGACCGCGGTCGAGCCGCCGAGCGCGACCGCTTCGTCGGCCGACTCGACGTGCAGACTGCGCGCGTCCGGATCCGAATAAACGGCGACGGTCTTGACGCCGAGCCGACTGCAAGTGCGCATGACGCGCACCGCGATCTCACCTCGATTGGCGATCAGTACTTTCTTGGGCAGCTTCATGGTCACAGGGGGATGTTGCCGTGCTTGCGCTCGGGCTCCACCGCCTTCTTCTTCTCCAGAACCTGGAAGGCCCGGATCAGACGGCGCCGTGTGTGGCGGGGAAAGATGACATCGTCGATGTAGCCGCGACGAGCCGCGATGAACGGGTTCACGTACTGCTCGCGGTACTCTTCGAGCTTCTCCTCGAGCATCGCCTCGGGGTCCTTCGCCGAGGCGATCTCCTTGCGGTAGACGATCTCGGCCGCGCCCTTCGGGCCCATCACCGCGATCTCGGCGGTCGGCCAGGCGTAGCAGACGTCGCCGCCTATGTGCTTGGAGTTCATCACCACGTAGGCGCCGCCGAAGGCTTTGCGCACGATCACGGTGACTCTCGGCACCGTCGCCTCGGAGTAGGCGTAGAGCAACTTGGCACCGTGGCGAATGATTCCGCCGTGCTCCTGCTCCGGACCGGGCATGAAGCCGGGAACGTCGACCAGCGTCACCAGCGGAATGTTGAAGTCGTCGCAGAAGCGAACGAAGCGCGCCGCCTTGGCCGACGCGTCGCAGTCGAGCGAGCCGGCGAGCACGGCGGACTGATTGGCGACCAGGCCGATCGTCTTGCCGCCTAGGCGGCCGAACCCGCAGATGATGTTACGCGCGAAGCCGGCGTGTACTTCGAGGAACTCGCCGCCGTCGAGGATGCTGTGGATGACGATCCCCATGTCGTAGCTCTCGGTCGGCACCAGCGGTACGAGATGGTCGAGAGCGGGGTCGACGCGGTCTTCCGGGTCGCGCAAGTCGAGCATGGGAGCCGGTTGCCGGTTGTTCGACGGCAGATAGTTGATCAGCTTGCGCACGTCGCGGATGCAGAGAATGTCGTTCGCCGCGACGAAGTGCGCGACGCCGCTCTTGGTCGCGTGCACGCGAGCGCCGCCGAGCTCGTCGAAGCCGATCTCCTGGTGGGTGACCGTTTTGACCACGTCCGGCCCGGTGACGAACATGAACGAGTTGCTGGCGACCATGAAGGTGAAGTCGGTCATCGCCGGCGAGTACACCGCGCCGCCGGCGCACGGCCCCATGACGCAGGAAATCTGCGGTACGACCCCACTCGCGCGAACGTTGCGGTGAAAGATCTCACCGTACGCGGCCAGGGAGTCGACCCCTTCCTGGATGCGCGCGCCACCCGAGTCGTTCAAGCCGATGATCGGCGAGCCGGCGCGCACCGCCATGTCCATGACCTCGCAGATCTTCTGCGAGTGCGCCTCGCCGAGCGATCCGCCGATCACCGTGAAATCCTGACTGAAGACGAACACCTCGCGGCCATCGACGGTGCCGTGTCCCGTCACCACACCGTCGCCGGGATACTCCCCTTCGTTGCCGAGTGCGCCGCCGCGGCCGACCTTGAGCATGCCCATCTCTTCGAACGAGCCTTCGTCGAGCAGCAGCTGGATCCGCTCGCGCGCGGTCAGCTTGCCGCGGGCGTGTTGCGCCTCGACCCGCTTGGCGCCTCCACCCGCGAGGGCTTCGTCCCGCAGCCGCTCGAGCGCAGAGATGGTCTTGGTCTCGCCTGTCGCCATTCCGCCTCCTGAAGAATCCTGACGTTCCCTACCGATCACACCTGCGAGGCCACCTCAACACGGCCTGCCCCGGGCTGGTTTGCGGGACGTCACAGGATAGACGCCACCTTGGAAGGCATCTCTTCGGCCACCCGAACGATGGGGATGCCCGTCTGCGTATTCTCGTGCATTTCCCTCAGTGCGCGCGGCAGGTCGGCGAACGCGTAGACCTCCTTGTGGACGGCTGGGCGGAAGACCGATCCGTAGAGCTCGGTACATGCCTCACAGCCGGCGATCGTGTCGTAGTGGGTGTGATCGATGGTGAGCTGCTTGACCGACATCGCGGCGGAGTCGTAGGTGACCGACTTGGCGAGCTGCCAGCCGGCGCTGACGTTGACGCCGGCGCGCGCCATCGCGGCGATGCCGGCGGGAAAGACGGGCCCTCGCAGCATGTCACAGACGACGTGCATGCCCGCCCCGTCGGTGCGCTTCTTGACTTCGGCGGAGAACGCCTTGACGTCGCCCGGCGAGGCGAAGCGATTGAACTCCTTCTGGTCGATCGACTCGATTCCCAGTTTCTCCAGGGCTGCCCGACGCTCGGGCGACCCCGAGCAAAGGAACGCGCGGTGCCCCTCGTGGCGAGCCAGCATCAGGAACAACTCGGAGACCCCGCCGCCGAAGCCCATCACGTTCAGCTGCGCCCGCTTCTCACGCCCGACTTTGACGCGAAAGATGTCGTGGCCGCGGCGCCACAACAGATACGCTGTCGGTGCGCGCAACGGCAGCGCGGCAATCTCCCAGAGGCTCAGCCCGCAGTCGAGCGGCGCCGGGATCAGCTGCCACTCGCCGAGAACCGCCTCCTCGCTGTACCAGCCCACCGAATCGGCCTTGTCGTAGGCCCAGATCCGCAGCGGGTAGCCGTAGTCGTCCGCCTCGCCGAGGCAGTGCGTGAGCACGACGTCACCCGGCTGAAACCGAGTGACTTCACTGCCGACCTCGACGATCTCGCCAACCGCGCTGTTGCCCGGGTAGATCTTGCCGCCGCGCAACTCGGCGATGTTGATGGTGTCGGCGAGCACCGCGTGGTCGAGATTGTGCTCGAGCGAGAAGGCGAGCAGGCGCATGCGCACGTCGCGCGGGCCGATCGGCTGCAGCTCGAGGCGATCGAGCTTCAGCACCCGGCTGGCGTCGAAGCTCCCGGTGTCGTCGCCAACTCGCTCCCACTCGGCAGCGATGTCGCTCGCACTGATCGAATATGCAGGCGTGTTCATGATCCAGACTCCTTTTCTCGTGTTCGTGCAGACCTTCGGACTGAGCTCAGGACAAGCCCAGAAAACCTTGCAGGCGCGAGCGCGCGTTCCACGGATCCGGCGTACGGCAGTTGACGTGGCCGATCTTGCGCCCCGGTCGCGCCGCTTTCCCGTAGAGGTGCAGATGCGCCCCGCGCAGCTCGAGGACCCGTGCCAGGTCGGGCTCGCCGCCCAGCAGGTTGAACATCACCCAACCGCCGGTGGCGCTGGTCGAGCCCAACGGGAGACCGAGGATCGCCCGCAGGTGATTCTCGAACTGACTGGTTTCCGCGCCTTCGATGGTCCAGTGACCCGAGTTGTGCACGCGCGGCGCCAACTCGTTCACCAGTAGCCGCTGCCCGACCTGAAACAGCTCGATGACCAGTACACCGGCATAGTCGAGGCCCAAGACGACGGTGCGCGCGATCTGATCGAGTTGGTCGGACAGCGCGGCGCCGATGTCCGGAGCGGGAGCCACCGTCCAGCGCAGAACACCACCCGTGTGCCGGTTCTCCACCGCAGGATACATCTCGATGTCTCCCTGGACCGAACGGACTACCGCGACCGACAGCTCGCGGTCGAATTCGACCCAGGACTCGGCGATCAACGACGCACCGCGCATCGCCGCCAATGCCGACAGCGCTTGCGCGCGGTCGCAGACGACCTTCTGGCCGCGGCCGTCGTACCCGTTGGTTCGCGTCTTCAACACCAGCGGCAAGCCGAGCTCTTCGATCGCTCGCTCGAGGTCGAGCTCGTCGCCGACCAGACGAAACTCCGCGGTCTCTACCCCGCAGCCGCGGAGAAACGATTTCTCCTGCCAGCGGTCGCGCGCCACCCGAACCGCCGCGGCGCGCGGGCGCATCTCGACCAAAGACTCCAAGTACGCCAACCCATGCTCCGGCACGTGCTCGAGCTCACACGTCGCGACCGAGAGTCCGTCGGTGAATTGCTCGATCGCCGCTCGCTCGTCGAGCGCGCCGCGCACGTGCTCGGCGACGGCGGCGGCAGGCGGCTGCGCCGACGGGTCGAGCACCCTACAGCGCAAGCCGAGCGGGTGCGCCGCGAGAGACAGCATTCGCGCCAACTGCCCGCCGCCGATGATGCCGATCGGGTTCACGGCTCCTGCTCCGGATAGGGATTGGCGAGGACCGCTTCCGTGGCCCTGCGCCTGTACGCGGCCAGGGCGTCGGCCGTCGCCGGGTCTTCGCGGGCTACGATCGACGCGGCGAACAACGCCGCATTGGTCGCGCCGGCCGGGCCAACCGCCATGGTCGCGACGGCAATCCCAGCCGGCATCTGCACGATCGACAGCAGCGAGTCCACGCCCGAGAAGGCGGAGGATCGCACCGGAACGCCGATCACCGGCAACTCGGTCTTCGCTGCGGTCATCCCGGGGAGATGAGCGGCGCCGCCAGCCCCGGCGATGATCACTCGCAGACCACGCGCCGCCGCCGAAGCGGCGTAGGCAAACAACAGATCCGGCGTGCGGTGGGCAGAAACGACCCGGGACTCGAAGGCGACACCGAGCAGCGACAGGGTCTCCGCGGAATGGCGCATCGTCGGCCAGTCGCTGCGCGAGCCCATGATCAAACCAACGACGGCACTTCCCTGCTCCGCCTCACCGATACCGTGGTCCGAAATCGAAATGTCACTCATGAGTCACCTACCAAAAGTCTTCTCCGGGCCCTGCCCGTCGATCGATGAGGCAAACGCTACCACCGGTTGATTATTCGGTCTATTCGACATTATTGAGCGAATCATTCGTAATTCTCGAAGCTAGGAGCTCGCATGGACAAGCTCAACTACCACCATCTGCGCCTTTTCTGGGCGGTCGCCCACGAAGGCAATCTCACTCGGGCGAGTTGGAATCTCCACCTCACACCGCAGACCGTGAGCACCCAGATTCACAACCTCGAAGACTCGATCGGGGAGAAGCTCTTCCAGCGCTCTGGACGCAATCTGGTGCTGACCGACGCCGGCCGGGTGGCGCTGCGCTACGCCGACGACATCTTCACCACGGGCCAGGAGCTGGTCGAGACCTTGCGCGGGCAACCCAGCGGCCGGCCGCTCCGCCTGGTCATCGGGATCGCCGAGGTGCTGCCGAAGCTGGTCGCGCACCACCTGATCGAGCCAGCGCTGCAGATGGACGAGCCGGTGCGCATCATCTGTCGCGAGGGGACTTCGGAGAAGCTGCTCGCCGATCTCGCCGTGCATGCGGTCGACATGGTTCTGTCGGACTCACCGATCCCGCCGGCGGTCAGTGTGCGAGCGTACAACCACCTTCTCGGCAAGTGCGGCGTCGCGTTCATGGCGCGCGCGCCGCTGGCGACGAAGTTACGGAAAGGGTTCCCGAAATCGCTCGATGCCGCGCCCGCCCTCCTACCGAGCGAGAGCGCGGTACTGCGCCGGGACCTCGACGGTTGGTTCGACGGGTTGGGGATTCAGCCGGCCGTCGCCGGCGAGTTCGACGACAGCGCGCTGCTGAAGGTGTTCGGCCAGGCGGGCGCGGGCTTCTTCGCGATCCCGTCGGTCATCGCCGCGGAGGTCGGTCGCCAGTACCAGGTCGAGAGGATCGGCACGACCGAGGAGGTGACCGAGCAATTCTATGCGATCTCGGTCGAGCGCCGGGTCAGCAACCCGGCGGTAGCGGCGATCTGCGACGCCGCGCGATCCGAGCTGTTCGTCGGGACGAGCTCTCGCGACGCCAAGCGCAAGAAGAAGACCCGATAGGCGACACCGCGTTGCGACCCCGACGCGGGTCGGGGGAACGGCCGCGGCGACGCGGCCGTTCCCTCCGTCTTGCGCCACTCAGCTCGTCAGGGCTGGATGAAGAAGCCACCCATGAGAATGAACATCTCGTCCTCGGTGGTGACGCCGCCACGCAGTCGGCAACCGTCGCACAGACCGTCGCCCGCCCCCGGGCTGGTATCGCACGAGGCGTCGCGCTCGGCCTCGGTCGAGCCGCTGCACAGCTGTCCGACCAGGCCCTCGGTGCAGCCGCTGGGCGTGCTGCACGGTCCGCCGACGGTGTCGTTGGGGGGTGCCGGCGACGTCGACTGGCGCTTTACCTCGGCCGGATCGGTGAAGCCGTTGTCGAACACCGAGCAATACGTCAGCACCCGCGACGCCGCGCTGGCGCGCGCGCCGGGAAAGGCGAGCTCGGGCTCGAAGCGTTCGATCGTCGGATCGTTATAGACGAAGCTGGTGTAGAGCAGGCTGTCGGCGCCGTCCAGGTACTCGGCCGGAGCGAGCGCTGCGCGCACGGATCGCACCAACTCGGACACTTCGACGCCACCGTTGCCGTCGGCGTCACACTGCTCGCAGCCACTCGGGTCGTCGCCGAGCGCGATGTTGACACAGCGCAACAGGTCGTTGATCTCGACGGTGCCGTTGCCGTTGCAGTCGCCGATCTCGCTCGGCACAGCGGCGGCGCAGGTCGCTTCGCCACAGATGTCGGGAACGTCCTCACCCGCCGACACCGGCGAGCAGGCGCGGCCGCTGTTGGGCCCGCCGTCGCACACGAAGCGACCGCGAAAGGTGCGGAACAGCTTGCCGCGCTGGTGCGTGTGCGAGTTGAGCTCATAGAGTTGCGTATTCGGCGGCAGCGTGTGGTGGTTGCAGATTTCCTGGATGTCGAAGGACTCCACGTTCATGCCGAAAATGCTGGACGTGTTGAAGATGCCGCGGGCGGGAGTCTCGCGCTCGTCCGCCTCGGCGAAATCGAAATTGATCCAGCCTTCGAGCTTGCCTGCCTCGTCGGTGAGGTTGAAGGCGTGCGAGTTCCAGATGATCAGACCGCGAACCGGCGCGGTTCCGTACACGCCATCCGGGTAGACGCGCGCGAACGAAGCCTCCTGCGTGCCCGGAATGCCGCCGCCGCGTTCGGTCTGTGCGTCCGCCGGACCAAAACCGACGCACGCCAGCGCGGTCGCCGGCTCGCTGCCGCACAGCGCGTCCTCGCCGCAGAACTCGAGGTCGGTCGGCGAGCAGGCGACGCCGTCCTTCTCGCCGCCGCGGCACTTGTACTCGCCCCAGATCGGATCGTCGTACGCGGTCGAGCCCGTGTAGACGCGGGTGATCAGGTGGTGACTCAGCGGATCCTGGCGGATCTGAAACCCCTTGTAGGCGAAGCGCTCGCCGCCGGCGACGAGATACTCTTCGGGAACGTCGGCGCTGACGTCGTAGTAACTGGCGAAGCAGACTTCATCCTCACCGCTCGCCGGAACGATCCAGCGCGGCATGCGGATCTGCGTCCCCTCGCCCGGGGCCGGCTTCTCGAGCGGCTCGATTGCGATCGGCTTGGCCGGGGGCAGGCAGGCGTCGAGCAGCTCGCCCGTGCCCGGCACCGTTCCCACCCGCGGCGCGCCCTGCTCGATCCACTCGCGCAAGGCCTCGAGCTCGTCGAGAGTGACTGGCTCGAAACCGATCGGCATCGGTCGCAGCGGAGCCTCCCACTCTTCGGGCAGGACCGCCGCGGCGAGATTGATGAACAGCAGGCTCTGGTCCTTCTGTCCCGGCACCACGCGCCGCAGGCCGGCGATCTCGCCTTCGGCAACCGTGGTCACCGCCTGCTCGATCAAATTGTCGTAGGCGACTTCCGCCCGCAGGTCCAAGCCGCCCGATGCGGCGGCGCCGTGACAGGCATCGGTGGTGCAGCCGCGGTTCTCGAAGATGACCTTCTGGATCAGCGAGAACGTGCCATCAAAGGACTCGCCCTCGCAGTCCTGGGCTGGCGCGGCGGCCGCCAAGACGACGCACGCAGCGACGCCGATGAATAGTAACCGGCTAAAAATCATGAGTTTCCCCTTCCCCTTCGGGTACTGGCTATCAATAGATAAGCCTGCCCCAGGGACCCCGGTGCGGCAAGTCGCTGCGGCACAATCAGCCGGAATCGGCGGCCAAACGGCACCACTGCCACGCCAACCCAACGGCTCACTTGCGATCGGCGCGCGATCGTTCGAGAGTCACCGCGAGGAGAAGAACATGCACTCGCGCACACTCGCCGCCGCCCGCCCCGTCTTCCTGGCCTGCCTGCTGTCCGCTCTCAGCGGCTGCTTGCCGCAGGAGCCGCCCCTCTTCATGACCGAAGGAGAAAAGGCAGAGGCGCCGCTGTTGCGGCACCAGCAGGGAGTCAAGGATCTCGCCTACGCGAATACCGACCAGCTGCTCGTCGAGGTGCGTGACGTCAACGTCCTCGCCCGCGAGTTGCGGGTCAGCGGTCGAGTCACCAACCTCTATGAGGACACGGTCGAGGGAGTGCGCTATCGGCTCGAGCTGCGCTCGACCGATGGAGAGCGCAAGCTCGGAACCGAGTATCTCGAGTCGGGCGACGTGATCGAAGCGGGCCAGACACTCACCGTCCGCCTGCGGCTCGAGAGCATGTACACGCAGACCATTCCGCGGCTGGCGATCGAGGCGCGGCCAGTGCTGCTCGGCGGCCAGCCGCAACCGGTCCCGGAGGGTTGGCAACATTAGTCGGACGACGGTCGTGCCGCGCCAGGGGTCGTTCCCTCTAGCGACGACGGCCCGTATCGCCTTTCTCTGCGTGGCAACCGCGGTTGCCTACGCGCCGTCGATGGGCGGCGGCTTCTTGATCGACGACGACATCCTGCTGACCGACAGCCGCCTGATCCGCGCCGGCGACGGTCTGCTCAAGTTCTGGTTCTCGTTCGAGTCGGTCGACTACTGGCCGGTATCGAACAGCTCGCTGTGGCTCGAATGGCGACTCTGGGGCGACAACCCGCTCGGCTATCGAATCACCAACTTGTTGCTCCACCTCGGCAGTTGTCTGCTGCTGTGGCGACTGCTGTCCCGGTTGGCGGTGCCCGGCGCCTATCTCGCGGCTCTGCTGTTCGCACTACACCCGGTGAACGTCGAGACCGTCGCCTGGATCGCGCAGCGCAAGACCCTGCTCGCCTTCGCGTTCTCACTGCTGGCGACGCTCTGCTACCTCGCCAGCGAAAGGGGCGCGACCGCCTGGTACGCGGCGGCGATCGGCGCACTGGCTCTGGCTCTTCTGAGCAAGATTTCGGTGGCGGTGGTGCCGATCCTGATCGCGATCGCGATTGCCTGGAAGCGCCCCCTGGCCATCGCCGACGCGCGGCGGCTGTTACCCATGCTCGGGCTGGCCTGTGTCATCGCCGCCGTCAATCTGTGGATCCGCGCCGCCGACCCCGGCATTCCCGCCGGCACGGCACCGATCGAGCGCCCGTTGGCCGCCGCCGCAGCGCTGTGGATCTATCTCGAGAAGGCGCTGCGGCCGGTCGGCCTCGCCTTCATGTACCCGATCCCGCCGACTCCGCCCGAGCAGCCGCTCTCCTGGCTTCCACTGACAGGGGCGCTGACCGCGAGCACGATCCTGTGGCAACGGCGCCGCGGGCGGTTGCGGCCGCTGGCATTCGCTTGGGCCTTCTATGTGGTGGCCCTGCTGCCGGCGCTCGGTCTGACCGAGCGACTCCTGATCGAGGATCACTACCAGCATCTGGCGCTGATCGCGGTGGTCGCGCCGATCGCAGCGGCGGCGGCGAACCTGCGCGCTGGGCCGGCGCGCACCCCGGCGATCGTCGCGACCGGCGTCGCGGTGCTGGCATTGGCGACGCTCACGTGGAAACACTCGGCAACCTTCGTCGACAACGTCACCTTGATGCGAGCCTCGGTCGAACAGTTCCCCGATTCGGCAGTCGCCCACCACAACCTGGGCTTCGCTCTGCTGGGAGAAGGGCACAAACGAGAAGCGATCGCCGCCCTGCGCCGCTCGCTCGCGTTGGATCCGGCCTCGGCGCGCGCCCACCGCGAGCTCGGCGCCGCCCTGATCGAATCGGGAGATCCCGCCGAAGCGATCGCTCACCTGCGCGCGACGCTGCAGCTCGAACCGAATCACCCCGGGGCGCACCACAACCTGGGGGCGGCGCTGCGCGCGACCGGCGAGCCGGAACAGGCGGTAGAACAGTTCCGCGCCGCGCTGCGAACGCAGCCGGACGCAGTGCGCACCCACTGCGCGCTCGCCAAGGCGCTGCTCGAAGCGGGCGACGCGCAGGGGGCGCAGGCGCAGCTCGAGACTGCGATCGAGATGGATCCGGGTTCGGCGGAGGCGCGGCGTCTGCTCGCCGTCGCGCGCGAGCAGACACGGGCGCAGCCGGCGAGCGCGGCGAGCCGATGACCGATCTCACGATCGCGCTCGAGCGCTGGCCGACCGTCATCGCGCGCATTCTGCAGGGCGAGAGCACCGGACTGCTCGCGGTTGCCCTGCTCTACGTTCTGTTCACCGCGGTCGAGTTGGCGATGCCGGCCGAGCCCGGACAGAGCTGGAGCGGGCGGCTGCGCAACCTCGTCTACATGGCGATCTTCATCGGCGCCGGGATGTCGGCGATGGCCCTGTGGTACGCCTGGCCGCGCCAACCCGGGCCCAAGCCCGCCCTCAACCACATCAGCACTGCCGCGTTGCTACCCGCCTATGTGTTCGCCAGCGACTTCGCCTACTACTGGTACCATCGCGCGCAGCACCGCTTCGCGGGCCTGTGGGCGATACACGAGCTGCACCACGCCGACGCCGAGCTCAACGTCACCACCAGCTACCGCACCTATTGGCTCGAGGCGCCGGTCCAGGCGATCGTCGTCGCCGCCCCCGTCTCCATCGCCCTCGGCGCACCGGTCGCGGCCTTCGCCCTGACCTCGCTGCTGTTCTCGCGCACCATTCTGCTGTTCGCCCACTCCAACCTGCGCCTGTCGCTGGGGCGGCTGACGCCGCTTCTGTGCGGACCGCAATGGCACCGCATCCACCATTCCCGGCTGCAGCAACACCGCGACCGCAACTTCGCGCAGGTGTTCCCCATCATCGACATCATCTTCGGTACCTACTACCGCCCGGCGGCCGACGAGTTCCCGCCGACGGGCACTCCCGAGCTACCCTCCGACGCGCCGCTCTGGCAGACCCAGATTCGCCCCTTGGAGATCTGGCGCGACCTCGCCCTGCGGCGCACGCGCAGCCCCCGCCAGCCCGAAACAGACCAACAAATCCTCGAATAATTGCATTGACGTGGGACAATTGCCCACGTAATGTTTCGGGTATGCACCCGCGCCGAAACACGGGCCTTCTGACCTGCGCCATGGCGCTCGCCGGCGTACTCGCGGGCTGCGCGCAGCCGGCGCCCCCCGCCGAGATCGAAGCAGGTCGACCGGCCGCCGCCTGGCGGATCGGCGACGGCGAGCCGCTACAGACCACTACAGCCGCCCTGCGAACCGATCAGCTAGCCGAGGAACCGGTGGCGGCGGCGGGCCGCGGGGTGCAGGTTCGCCTGGGCGGACGGTTCCGCAGCCACGCGCGCATCGCGCTGGACGCCAATGACGGCAAGACCGTCCGCTGCGATTGAGATCACTGCGCGGCTGCTGGCTCTGGCGCTCGCGGTCGCTCCGATCGCCGAGGCGGCGGTGGTCGAGATCGTCAGCGCCGACGCTGCCGGAGAAGGACTCAACGATCCGACCCCGCGCAATCCGATCGGCGGCAACTCGGGCACGACGCTCGGCGAGCAACGGCGCATCGTCCTCGAGAACGCCGCCGCGGTGTGGGGCGGCCTACTCGACAGCTCGATTCCGATCGTCGTGCAGGTTCGGTTCGACCCGCTGTTCTGCGAAGACGGGTCGGCGACCCTGGGCTCGGCCGGCGCGGAGAGTGTGTTCCGCGACTTCGACGGCGCGCCGCGGGCGCGCACCTGGTACGTGGGCGCGCTCGCCGACAGCCTTGCCGGTGTCGATCTCGATCCGGGCCAGCCGGACATCTCGGTGCAGATGAACAGCAGTCTCGACCTCGGATGCCTCGGGCAGACCGAGTGGTACTACGGGCTCGACGGCGCCGCGAACCGGTTCGAGATCGACTTCTGGAACGTCGTGCTGCACGAGCTGGCGCACGGACTGGGCTTCCTCACGCTGGTCGATCCGACCAGCGGTCGCCGCCTGATGAACGTCGACGACGCCTTTCAGGTTCTCCTCGAAGACCATAGTCGCGGTGCGTCGTGGACCGAGCTGTCGAACGCGCAACGCTCTGCCTCTTCGATCGACAGCGGCGATCTGCACTTCACCGGAGCGCGGGTCGTCGGTGAGTCCGGCGCGCTCACCTCCGGTGTCGGTGGCAGCGGCCACGTTGAGATGTACGCACCAGATCCGGTCGAACCGGGTTCTTCGGTGTCGCACTTCAGCACCAGCCTCTCACCCGACGAGCTGATGGAGCCTTTTCTCGTCGCCGACGCCGAAATGACGACGGCCATCGCCGCCCTCGCCGATCTCGGCTGGCGGCTCAGACTCGAAACGACGCCGACCTCGGTCCCTTCGCCGACGGCGACGCACACCGCCCCGGCTACCCCGACACCGCCGCGCACCGCGACCCCGACCGCGACCGGTCCGACGGCGAGTCCGCGCGATTTCTGCGTCGGCGACTGCGACGGCGACCAGGTGGTCTCGATCAGCGAACTGGTCAAAGCCGTCGGCATCGCCCTCGGCGATCCGGCCGAGCGTTGTCCGGCGTCCGACGCCGACGATGACGGGCGAACCGCAATCAGCGATCTGGTGATCGCCGTCGACGGCGCCCTGCACGGCTGCCCCTGATTTAATCCCGGGCGGGGGAGCTGGATTCCCGAGGCGCGATCGACCTACGATCGGGCGCTATGAAGACGACCCATCTCGGCCGCACCGGCCTTCGCGTCAGCCGCATCTGTTTGGGGACGATGAACTTCGGTCCCTACACGTCGCAGGACGATTCCTTTGCAATCATGGATCGCGCGCTCGAAGAGGGCGTGCAGTTCTTCGACACCGCCAACGTCTATGGCCGCAGCGCCGGCAAGGGGGCGACGGAAAAGATACTCGGTGAATGGTTCGCCCTCGGCGGCGGGCGGCGCGATCAAGTGGTGCTCGCCACCAAGGTCTACGGCAACATCGGCGACGGCCCGAACGACCGCGGGCTGAGCGCGCGCCACATCCGCCACGCGTGCGAGGACAGCTTGCGCCGGATGAAGACCGACTACATCGATCTCTACCAGATGCACCACGTCGACCGCCGCACACCGTGGGAGGAGATCTGGCAGGCGATGGAGCAGCTGATCCGCGAGGGGAAGGTCCTGTACGTCGGCAGCAGCAACTTCGCCGCCTGGCACATCGTGAAGGCGAATGCGGCCGCGGCGCGGCGCAACCTGCTCGGCATCGTCAGCGAGCAGAGCATCTACCACCTCAACAACCGCAGCATCGAGCTCGAGGTGCTGCCGATGTGCAAGAACGAGGGAGTGGGCGTGTTGCCGTGGAGCCCGCTCGGCAGCGGCTTGCTCGGCGGCGTGTTGCGCAAACAAGCCGAGGGCCGCAGGGCCAGCGAGTTCGTCCAGAAGCGCCTCGACAAACAGCGACCGCAGATCGAACGCTACGAGAAACTGTGCGACGAGACCGGCACTCCACCGGGTGAGGTCGCCCTCGCCTGGCTGCTCGCCAATCCGGCGATCACCGCACCGATCGTCGGTCCGCGCACGATGGAGCAGTTGGAGTCGGCAATTCGCGCAACCGAGGTCGAGCTCGAAGAGAGCGTTCTCGACGAGCTCGACGAGATCTTCCCGGGACCGGGCGGCGCCGCCCCCGAAGCCTACGCCTGGTAGGGCTAGCCCACTCTTACAAACCGTCGATCCGGCAGCCTCGCTTCACCAGCAACGGGCGCAGCTCGCGGTAGGCTGGTCCGGTCTCGGTCAGCGGAATCCGCGGGTAGAGATGGTGGATGACGTGGTACTCCATCCCCATCGACAAGATGGTTCCGACCGGCGAACGCCACGCACGAGTGTCGCGGTAGCGCCCCCGGTCGACCATCGGATAGTGCGGCGCCCAGCTGAGAAAGAGTTGGATGTAGGTCAGCGCAATGTGGCGCGGCAGCCACCACAGCAGCGCCGCTTCGATTGCGTAGCCCGACCAGGCCAGGCCGGTGAGGATCGCGTAGAAGCCGGTGTTGAGCAGCACTCCCTCGACGACGGCGCGGTTCACGTTGGGATCGTCGGTAGTGCGCATCGCCATCTTGTAGGCGCTGTCGGCGCCGGGCTGTCGCGCTTGAAACGCGTTCCAAGCGGACTGCCACCAGGTGTCTCCCTTGTTGCCGTAGTCGGGATCGATCTCCGGGTCGTTGGTGTGCAGGTGGTGCTGGCGATGGGTGATCCAGGCGATGCGATAGGGCAACACCAGATGGATTGTCGAAACATGCCCGACCAGCTGGTTGAGCCAGCGCAGCGACGAGCCGTTGGGCGCGATGATCGAGTGCTGCGCCTCGTGCGACGGCAGATAGCTGATGGTGATCGACACCGTCGCCAACAGGAAGCCCGCCCACAAGGGGACGACTTCGAGAAACGTCAACGGCCACAGGGCCAACCAGAACGCGAAGTTGCCGAGCCCCCAGGCGACCATTTCCCAGGGCACGCGGCCCATGTACTTGCGAGCGATCTCGCGCTCGGCGCGCTGCAGATCGTCGCTGTCGGCGGTCTCTTGGTAGGCCAGGTCCAGTGCCGGGGCGCTCATAGCCAACGTCCTCGCAGCTTCGCCACACCGCCGAGCGCCAGACCGAGTACGAGCCCGAAGGTCAAGTTGGTCAGACCAAGAGGCGCGGTCATCTGATTGGCGTCGAGAGTCTGTGCGATCAGCGGCGCCAGAAAACCGATCCCAAAGAGGACCGTCCCCCACTGCTGCGCCTCGCGCACGATTGCCGTGAAGCTCATGATACCCTCCTGACTTTGCGGGACCGCGGCAGCGCCGTCGTCCGGCTACGGTGCACGACGAGATCGAGAACCTCGTCGGCGAGACTCTCGGCATCGTCGATACCGAGAACGTCGCGCCACATATCGTCGGCGAACAGAGAAGCCGCCCCCATTGCGGCGGCAACACTGAAGGCAACCAGCGCGTCGGGACTCGCCTCCGGATGCCAACCCGATTCGCGCGCCGCCTCCGCTCCCGCGCGCAGCGCGCTCAGCCATTCGCCGTGCGCTTCGGCCAACTCGGCGTCGGCGACCTGGCGAACTTCCGGGTGATTGATCGCGCGAAACAGCGCCGGGTTCTCGCAGGCGAAGCGAACGTACGAGCGGCCGAGGGCGCGGTAGCGGGCGACCGGATCCGCCCCCGCTTCTTTCGCCCCCTGGTTCATCGCCTCGACGCTGCGCCGGAACCCCTCTTTGGCGAGCTCCGCGAGCAGTGCCGCGCGGTCGGCGAAGTGACGGCTCGGGGCGGCATGCGATACCCCGAGGTCGCGCGCCAGAGCCCGCAAGCTGACCGCTTCGACACCATGTTCGGCGATGATCTCAGCGGCGCGCTCCAGCAGCGCGGCGCGCAGGTTTCCGTGGTGGTAGGCCAATCGACTCTCCCGCAGTGTTGTCACTGCCTACATCCCACGACGGCGCAATGTTGTCAACGGCAACATTGACGTCCCCCTCACAGCGACCCCAGGGGTGGAAAAAGGGCTACCAGGTGTATTCGAGCAGGAGGTCTTCGAAGTCCCGTCGCGCGGTCGCGTCGGCGAAGTCCACACACACGGTGACTTGGCGCGCCGGTCCCAGGTCGGGGATGTTGCCGTCGACGCCGGGAAGCCCGCGCACCAGCGGCTGCGAAGCATCCGATCCGAGGGCGACGACCAGCTGGGCCGGCACCGCGGCCAGGCTTCCGCCGTTGGCGCTACCGTGATCGACACACGGATTGTCTTCGGCATTGAACGGATGCTCGGTCGGCTGTCCGTCTGCGTCGACCGGGTACTCGGCGCTCCACGCCGGCACCGGGCACATCTGCACGTATGCCAGGCCCGGACGGCAGTCGAAGAGATCTGGCCAGACGACTGCCGCCACGACGTACTGATCGAACGGCCCTTCCGGCGTGCCGAAAATCCCGCTCCAGAATTCCTGGCGCGGCTCCGCGGAATCGGTCAACCAGGCGAGGCTGCGCTGCGACGCCTCGGTTGGCGGATCGGGCCCGTGCAGGGTCGACGCGTCGAGCACGATCACGTCTCCGTCCTGCGACGTCTGGCCGGTGAGCCGGAACGCCATCAGGCGAATCGGCACGCGCGGCGAAGTCGCCGCGGCGAGCAGCATGGCGCCGCCCAGGGGATCCGTTCGGAAATTGAAGTCGTTGACCACCTTGCCGTTGACGGTCAGCGAATCTCCTTCCACCCGAGATCCGAGCACGACGATCTCGGCGATGCTCGATGCCACGTCGGGATAGATCGTCAGAAGGCACGCAACGTCGGTGAGCGGCCCGACGGCGAGAAGCGATACCGGTTCCTCCAAGTCCATCAGGCGCCGGCGCATGAAATCGACACCGGCGTTGCGACAGGAAGCAGCGAACGACCCCGCGGGGCCGGCGATGGCGACCTCGCGATCGTCGAACCAGCGCGGCGCCGCGCGCAGCACCTGCGCGGCGGGCGCCATTGCCCCGGGCACGACGGGGATGTCGCCTCGCCCTTTGAGATCGACCACGATCTGCCGAGCGACCAACATGGTCGGGGGAAGCGTCGCGTTCCCGTAAGTGGGGACCACCCCCTCGACGCGCAGCAATCCGGCTGCGTCGAGGTTCAGAGCCGCGGCCAGTGCCAAACCGTCGTCGACGTCTTGTGGCTGGTAGTCGCTGTCGTTGAAGTACGAAGCGGCCGCGTCGAACGAAACCGGACAGGACCCCTGCGCGCCGTGGGTGTCGATCAGTCCGTTGGCCACGTCGGTCGACAGGATCACCCGCGGCGGCACCGGCGTACTCCCGCCGGCACTGTCGCTGCATCCCGAGACCGCGGCGACGAGTAAGGCCACGGAGAACACAGAGAAGAACATCAGCGCCGAGTGAACCAGCATCCGCGGGTCAAATCCACAGTCCGACGGCCGGGGCGGTCGCGTTCGACGAGCGGACCACGTGCAAACAGGGGGCTGCTGCCGCAGACGCGCGCCAGCGCTCAGCTCGACCTCGTCGGCTCGAACGGTGAGTCCTGCTGCAACGAGATTCGCGAAAATACTCCCCGCAGATCCTCGAGAATCAGATAGAGACACGGAATCAGGACGAGAGTTATCGCCGTGGCGAAGACGATGCCGTAGCCGAGTGAGATCGCCATCGGAATCATGAACCGCGCCTGGCGTGAGGTTTCGAAGATCATCGGCGCCAGTCCTCCGAAGGTGGTCAGCGTCGTCAGCAGGATCGGCCGAAAGCGCCGCACGCCGGCGCTGCGGATGGCCGGCCTGGGGTCCGCTCCGGTTTCCCTCTGGCGATTGGCGAAATCCATCATCACCAGGGCATCGTTCACGACCACGCCCGATAGAGCGACGATCCCCATGAGACTGATGACACTCAGACTGTAGCCCATGATCGCGTGGCCGATGATCGCCCCGAAGACGGCGAACGGAATCGCCGTCATGACGATCGCCGGCTGCGCATAGCTGCGGAATGGGATCGCCAGCAGCACATAGATGACGATCAGCGCGTACCCGAAGCCGGCGACCAAGCTGGCGACGGCGTCGCGCAACTCGGCCTGGCGGCCTTCGAAGCTGTAGGTCACGCCTGGATAGTCGCGCACCAGAGCCGGCAATGCCTCGGCTTCCAAGGTCTCGAGTACGGTGCTGGTCTGGCTCATTGGAACCACGTTGCCGGTCACCGTCACCGTGCGCCTGCCGTCGCGGCGCGAGATGTCGGTATAGGCGTGACCGCGCTCGACTGAGGCGATCTGCAGCAAGGGTACGTCGCGCCCGCTCGGCGTCCGAATCAACAGCTGCTCGACGTCGTGCTCGCTGGCCCGCTCGTCCGTCGGCAGGTGGACCAGCACTTTGACCTCGCTCCGGCCGCGTTGCTGGCGCAGCGCCTCGGCGCCGTAGAACGCGTCGCGTACCTGTCGCGCTACCTCCGCGGAGGTTAGACCGAGACTGCGCCCCTCCGGTCGCAAGCGGAAGTCGAACTGCGTTTTCCCCGGAGTGAAACCGTCGTCGATGTCGGTGACGTTGGTGAACCCCGCCAAAGTCTCCGCCAGCGAAGCGCTGGCGCGGTCGAGGACGTCGATATCGCGGTGGCTGAGCTCGATGGTCAGCCCTGGCCCCCGCCCCGGTCCGCCACGATCCGACTCGAACTGGATCGACTCGAGGCCGGCGATCGCCCCGACCTCGCCGCGCCACAGATCGGTCACCGCGCCTGTCGACAACGGGCGCACACCTGGGTCGGTGAGGTAGATCGTCACCTCCACGACATTCTCCTCGACCAGAGCGAACAGGCCGCGAACCAACTCCTCGCCACCATGCTCGCGCTCGACTCTTCTCGCGGCTTCGAGCAGGCGATCGCGAACCGCGGCGGTCGCGCTTGGCGGGCTGCCGACCGGCAGGACCGCGGTCACCACTGCCTCGTCGGACTCGACCTTGGGCATCAAGATGATTCCCATGCGGCCACTCGATGCGTAGGCGATGACGACGGCGAGCGACGATGCCGCGATTGCAATGGTCAGGTACCGGTTATCCATCGCCCGATCGATGAACGGACCGTAGTAGCGCTCGACGACGAGCGAGAAGCCGCGACTGAAGGCCTGTTGCCAAGCGTGCACCCTCGCTCCCCAACCCCGTCGGGTCCGCTCTCGCTCGTGCGCGAGGTGAGCGGGGAGAATGAACACCGCCTCGACCCACGAAATCAGGAAGACCGTCGAGACGACGAACGGGATGACGCCCCAGATCTTTCCCATGTAGCCGGGGACGAAGGCCAGTGGCAGGAAGGCGACGACGTTGGTCACGATACTGAAGCTCACCGGCAGCGCGACGTCGCGCGCGCCGCGAATCGCCGCGTCAGCCAGCCCCATCCCCTGCTGCCGGTACTCGTATATGTTCTCACCGGCGACGATCGCGTCGTCGACGACGATGCCGAGGGCGATGATGAAAGCAAACATCGACACCATGTTGATGGACACATCCAGACCGGGCAGGAACAACAGGGCGCCGAGAAAGGACGTCGGAATCCCCATCGTCACCCAGAAGGCCAGCCGAAGCTCGAGGAACAGGCTCAGCAGGCCAAGAACGAGAATCAAGCCGAGCAGTGCGTTCTTGACGAGCAGCTCCAGTCGCTGTCGGTAGATGTCGGACCGGTCGCGCTGGATCGCGTAGTGCACTCCCGGCGGCAGCTCGGCTTCCACTTCGGCCATGGCCCGCCGCACCGAGTCAGAGACACCGATCGGCGTTTGTTCCCCCACACGATAGACTTCGAGCCCGATGGAACGCTGTTCGTCGTACGTGGCGAAGGTTTCGATGTCCTCGAAGTCGTCTTCGACCACGGCGATGTCGCCGAGCCGCAACGTCGCGCCGGCGGCGGTCGTGATGATCGGAATCTCCGCGAACTCTCGCGCCCAGTCGCGCCGCTCGGAGAGGCGCACCAGGATCTCGCCGCCACGCGTCTTCACTCCGCCACCGGGCAGCTCCACCGCCGTGGCCTCCACGCGCTCGGCAATCTGTCGCAAAGTCAGACCGTGCGCGCGCAACATCGCCCCCGGCACCTCGATGTGGATCTCGTACTCGCGGGCTCCGACCAGATCCACCTGAGTGAGCCCGGGGTACTGCAACAAGCGGTCGCGCACGTGCTCGGCAAGCTCGCGCAACGCGCGTTCGCTCACGTCGCCGTAGAGCCGCAAGTCGAGCACCTCGCGGCGTCTCGTCTGCAACACCACCGCGGGCTCCTCGGCATCCTCCGGCAGCGTCGTGATCCGGTCGATCTCCTGACGGATCTCCTCGAAAACCTTCTGATGGTTGCCGCCCTCCTCGAGCTCGATGGTAACGGTCGCCACTCCCTCGCCGGCCACCGCGACGACTTCCTCGACGCCGTCGAGACCGCGCACCGCTTCCTCGGCAGCGAGAATGATGCCGCGCTCGACTTCCTCCGGGCTGGCACCTGGATAGGGCACCGTCACCGTGACCAGATCCAGATCGAAATCCGGGAAGACTTCCTGGCGCACCTGAGTGGTGAAGAACAGCCCGCCGACCAAGAACACCAGCATGAGGATGTTCGGCGTGACTCGATTGTGCACCATCCACGAGACCGGGTCGCGCGGCGGGCGCGCATTGCGGTCCGGCTCAACCACGATCCAACTCCTCAGCGAGCCGTAGCGGCATGTCGGGAACCGGCGCCGGGAGATCGGTTGCCACGAGTCGTTCTCCTTGCGCCAGCCCCGCTGACACCAGGACATGGTTCGAACCTCGAAACGCCACCGCTACCGGTCGAATCTCCAGAGTGTCGTCGCCACTCATCACCCACACGTTATCGCCATCGCGCAACAGGCGGCGATCGACGGCGGCCACGTCGTCGAGAGTGGCACCTTCTATTTCGACGCGGACATACGAGCCGAGCAGCAAGATCGGTGGGCGATCCGCGCCGGCGTCGAGACCGAGAGGATCGGGCACCGACACCAGCACGCGCGCCATGCGCCCCTGGTTCTCGAGATCGCTGTACAGACGGATGACCTCTCCGGGGCGCGACGAATCGGGACCCCACGCGGCCTCGTCTCGGACACGCACCGCCGCGCCGGGAATAGAGATCCATCGCAGCTGGTCGACCGGTACGGCCGCCTCAATCCAGTATTCGTTGGTCCCGAGGAGCACGCCCATCGCCGTGCCGAGATCGACCTGCGTTCCGACCTCGACATTCCGTTCCTGCACGACGGCGGCAAACGGCGCACGCACGGTGGTCCGCTCGAGCGCCAACTTGGCAGCGGCCACCGCGGCGCGCGCACTCCTCACGCGCGCCTGCGCCGATCGGAGTTGCGGCTCGCGCAATACCAGCTTCTCATTGCGTTCGCCGATCACCTCGCCGAGAAGCTCGAACTCGCGCTTTGCCACGTCCTGGTTGCCACTCTCGATCGCCAGCGCGGACTCGGCTTCGGCAAGCTCGCTGCGCCGCTGCTCCAGCACCAACTCGTAGTCGCGCGGGTCGATCCTCGCGATCACGTCGCCGGCGTCGAAAAAACCGCCGGGAACGAACTCGCTGCTCATCTCGACGATGGCTCCGGCGACCCGCGGCCGAATCTCCAGACGACGCGCGGCGACTACCGTACCCATCGAATCGACGCTGGTGGCATGCGATCCGAGCTGCACCGGGGCAACCTCGACCAGGCGCGCTTGGCGCTGCGGCGTCTTGCGCGGCGCGCGCACTGTCGTCCGCATGAGATGGGTCGACACGGCAATACCGGTCAGCAGGACGGCGGCAATCAGGAGTGCGCTGAACAGCCTGGCTCGGGCGGGGCGCTCAACCGCAGCGTTCCACTCGACGGCACTCGACTCTTCGACTCGTTCACTCATGTTGGATCCTCGATCAGCGACCTCGTCTTGCCGCACCCTTGGAACGACTCCAGCATTCCACCTTACCTTCGCTTCAACTGGTCGCGGGCTCGCCGGTGGCGAGCTCGGGTCGCTCGAGATCGAAAGCGCCTCCGATGGCACGGTGCAGATCGATTCGAAAGCCGATCAGCTCACGCTGAGCGGTTGCGCGAGCACGCTGCAAGTCCTGCTGCGACACCAGTGCTTGCAGCACGTCGAGGTATTCGATCGACCCGTGGATGTACTGATCGCCAACCCGCTCGAGCACGGCTTCCGCAGTTTCGATCTGGGCGTCCAGATTCAGGTTTCGACGACGCTGCTGCTCTTCCTGAACGAGGGCATCCTCGACCTCGCGCAGAGAAACCAGGATCGACTGGCCGTACTGATGGATGCGCTCGGACACCAACGCCCGGACACGATCGACCTCGGCGGCGCGCCGACCGCCATCGATCAGTGGCGTAACCAGGCTCGCCGTCATCGTCGCAATCCAGTTGTCGAACAGATCTCGGAGATCCTCGGCGGCCAAGGTAGCCGAGCCGGTGATGGTCAGCCGCGGATAGCGGTCGGCTTTGGCCGCCGCCAGGCGACGGTCGGCGGCCAGCAACGTCGCGTATGCCTGCCGAACGTCGGGCCGGCGGTCGATCACTTCGGCCGGAAGGCCGGTCTCGGGCAGCGGTGGTAACGGACCGAGTCGCCGCACTTCCGGCAATTCGACGGAGCTCGGAGGCTGTCCAACCAGTGTCGCCAGCTGATGCTGGAGCACCTGCGCCCGCGCTTCCGTAACCAGGCGATCGCCGCGGGTTGCCTCGACCAGCTGTCGTTGCCGGAGGACGTCCGATGCCGGCACAAGGCCGCGACGAAAGCGCAGGGTGATGAGCTCGAGAGCCTGCTGGTTGGTGCGCAGCTGCTGATCGGCGATGTCCAGCAGACTGCGCTGCTCGACCAGCTCGTACCAAGCCTTGGCGATCTCGGCGGAGAGGGTGATCGCCGCCGTGTACAACTCGAGCTCGGTCGCCTGGCTGTCGAGCCGAGCGGCATCGCGGGTCGAGCGAATACGGCCCCAGAGGTCGACCTCGTAGCTGGCAACGAGTCCCAGGCGGACGTCGTTGCGGCCGCCCGCGCCCGATCCCTGCTGAGCCGACTCGGTGATCTCGGTACGCGTGGTACTCGCGTCGAGGTCGACTGCGGGAACCAGCGGTGCCCCCTCGCGACGGGCGATCGCACGGGCTTGGGCGAACCGGTCCCAGGCGGCGAGCAGGTCGAAGTTGTGCGACAAGGCGGTCTCGATCAGGCTGCTCAAGGCCGGGTCGCCGAGATCCCTCCACCAACGCGCTTGCGGCGGCACCTCGCCGGCACGCGAGAATGAGGCCGGCAGAGCCACGGGAGAATCGTAGCGCGGCGCGGAGCACGAAACACCGAACGCCGCCAGGAGGACCACGAGAGGAATCGGCGCAGCCGACCAGGCCGACCGTTTGCAGCGAGGCTTCAAAGCCTGCACGACAGCTGAAGACCGAGTCCGACTCAGTTCTCGTCCGGTTCCTGAGTGGCCGGACAGTCGCGGCGTTTCATCGTCATCAGCTGGCGTCGCTGCTCGGGACTCAGCTGGCCGCGGATCTGGAGCAATGTTCGCAGCATCACCTTGTGCGCCTCGATCTTGATCGCACCGATACGCTCCGCCTGCAGCATCACCGCCGCCTCGTCGGGCGGGTCCTGCTCGAGCAGGGCGTGCATCTGCTTTATCGTCTCCCGCTTTCGTTCACGCAGCGCTTGCCGCTCTTCGCGGCCGGCGTCCAGGATTGCTCCGACCTCGTCTCGCTGCGCCGGCGTCAGGTCGATCTCGGCGAGGTGTGCTTCGAGCCTCTCGTCGGGTGGTGGCCCGTCGCGGCGAGCCTGCGCAGGCGCGCCGCCCAGGGCCATCGCGCCGGCGATCACAAGGATCGGAATCAGTCTGCTTCTCATCTCAGTCTCCGTTCGAGAGGTCGTCCACCGGAACTTCGAACGCGGCGGCGAGCGCAAGGTAGTCCTCGGGTAAAATGGCTTGCGGTTCCACGAGCGCAGCAAAGCCGTCCGGGTCGGCAAAGGCGTAGAGCAGGCGCTCTTCGGCGTCACCGGCGACCTCGACCCCGGGCGTTTCGATGTGCGCATCGCGCGGCATCGCAAACCACAGCAGCGCCATCGCGGCTGCGGCCAGGGGCACCATCGCGTAGCGCCGGAAGTCCGGCGGCGAGGGCCGGGGAATGACCTTTCCCGACCGTGCGCTACCGGCGGGCGGTGCCGCAGCGAGAATCTTCGCTTCGAGCTCGGCGGAAACCGCGGGCGGCGGCACCAGATCGAGCATGGTGTCGAGCTCTGCTGCTGCCTCCAGCTGGGCGCGCGCGGCAGCCGAGCGCTCGACCAACCTGACCGCCGCCTTGCGTTGCGCAGGCGGCCAACCGGCGGGGTCGGCGCCGTGGGCATCGACCATCTCCTGGAACTGCTTCAGGGGCATCGTCACTTCGGAAACCATGTGCGTAGTCCTCATCCTTCTCCGAGAAGCGAGGGGGCAATGCTCTCGAGTTGCGCTCGAATAGAACGGCGAGCACGAACCAGCAGCGACTCCACCGCCTCGACCGTCAGTTCCATGACCTCGGCCGCCTCGGCGTTGCGCAAACCTTGGTAGTGGCACAATGTCAGAGCGATACGCTGCTGGTCGGTCAGCCGGCCGAGCGCGTCGCGAACGTGCCCCGCGAGCTCCTTCTCGGCGATCAGATCCGGTGCGGTCGGCTTCGGGTCTCGCGATTCGTTCGAATCGTCCAGGACATCCTCGCGCCGCTTGCGCAACCGATCGACGCACAGGTTGTAGGCGATGCGGTGCAGCCACGTCGTCAGGCGCGCCCGCCCCGGCTGCCATCCGGCTGCATGCAGCCACATTCGCTCGAATGTGTCCTGGGCGACGTCTTCGGCCTCGATAGGGTCACCGAGAGTCCGAGCCGCGAAAGCGAGGATACCTGCCAGGTGGCGGTCGACGAGCTCCCGGCAAGCAGCGTCGTCGCCTTGCGCCGCCCTGGCGATGAGCAGGTCGTCGTCGCGGCCGGCTTCCCGCTCGGGAGCAACCGCTGGGCGCCGACGATAGCTAGCCAGTCGCTCGCTCATCATCGACTCCATTCCCTCGCTGGTCGCTGCCAGGACTTCCGTAGAGAAAGCCCCGTGGCTCGGCGGCATGGAACCCGGCTCCGGCATGGTCACTCGGGCTGCGTTCTTCGCTATCAAACCGTATCCACCGAGGACGAGGCTACCTCCGCTGCCGCCAGGACTCCGTCGCGGAGAGATCTCGGTGCGACCGCCGCCCCGATCGCCAATCGCATACGACGACCGGGAGAACCGCCAGGGCGATCGCGGCGAGCACCATCGAGAGCGAGAATTCCATTGTCTTTCCTCCAGTTGCGGCGGTTCCTGCGCTAGGCTCAGAGGCTGCGCAAGGGCGTTTCTGCGGTTAGCTACACGGTTACACGGCCTGGCGCGCAAAACCCGTCGCAGAAAACGCACTCGCCAGCGAAATTTCTTTCCGCGCTTCGCCGCGGGCAGAATCGGTCCGGCGAGCCCAACCGCGGAGGGTGACTAGTCACCTCGGCAGAGCAGCGTGTCGAGCTCGCCGCCGCGCAGTCGTTGCTTGCAGTGCGGCGGTGGACCCGAGAGGACGGCGGTGAGCTCCGCGATGACTTCCGCGCACTGGCCGTTCGCCGCCTGGGCGCTGGCAGCGCCGGTCGATTGCCGGGCGCCGAGCGCCAACTCGGCGGTGAGCCGCGCCGCGGGCGCTTCGAACACCGCATCGCTCGCCTTGAGATGAAACCGCAATGCCGCGCGACTGGACGATCGCAGGTCGCGAATCTGAGCAACGCGCAACCCCCGCGCCGATCCCGGGACGCAATCCGGAGGCAGCGCGCCGGAGAGATTGCGATAGGTCCACCGCGAGATGGTCTCGCCTGTGACGACCGACCAGCCGTCGTCGGGGCTGCAAGCCAACGCGGCCGCTCCCCCGGGGACGTTGACCTCGTAGAGGGGACCAGCATCGTCGGACAGGACGAAGTGGAAGCCTGTCGCATGCGGCTCGACTGCGTCGCCGGCACTGGCCGGATTGAAGAAGCCGGCAAAAGTCACGTCTTGCTCCCCTTCCGGTCGCGCCAGGTGCCGCAGGCGCAAGCGCATCCGCGAGGGGTGTTGGTTGGGCGGCTCGGTCGGCTCGGAGGTCCAGTCGAGCGTCGTGCACGCGTCATCGGCATCGCCGACACCGTCGCCGTCCGAGTCGGGACAATTCGGAACGACCTCACTGAAGCAGCCCGCAACGCTGTCGCACGCGTTGACCGTGCAAGCATCCCCATCCTCGCAGATCGCCGCGGTCCCCGCCTGACAGACTCCGTCAGCGCAGAAATCGGAGACGGTGCAAGCATCGCCGTCGTCGCACACCGTACCCGCCGCTTCCTCGATCTGCTCGCAACCAGTCATCGGCATACAGATGTCTTCGGTACAGGCATTGCCGTCGTCGCACTGCGCGTTGCTCGTGCAGAAGAGGCAAGCGGAGAGCTCGGGATCGAGCTCGAGCACGGGGGCGACGTTGAACGTAGCCTGGTCGAGGTCGGGCGGGTCGCCGGCCGGGCCGTAGGTGATGACGATGGCCGGACGAGTGGGCTGCGCCGACCAGCTTCCACGCAGCGAGATCGCGCCGTTCACGAACATGTCGATCATACCACTGGCGCCGGTTGCATCGACGAAGGATTCCGCCGCCTGCGTCAGCGAGCAGGCGAGGATCTCGACCAGCCCACTGTCACCGGAGGCCCCGCCCGAGACATCGATGTTTCCCTCCAGGACGACGGCACCAAACGCCTCGAGATCGACCTGCGAAGACCCCACCCCCGCCGAGCCGCGTCCATACGCCAGCAGATCCGCCGTCACGGTGATGTCGCCATCGGCGCACAAGGTGATCACGCCCGCCTCGCCGGCGGCGTCAGTGAGGACGTCGGCCTCGATACGGATCTCGCCGTCCGCGGAAACATCGAGCTCGCCGCCGTACCCTTCCGGTCCGGCAGACGAGAGGTCGATCTCGCTCGCCACCGTAACCCGACCGCCTTCCATGGTGATGTAGCCGCCGCCGCAATCGAGGCCCCGCCCCCGCAACTCGATGCCGCCGGCGACGACGATCTCGCCGTAGCCGATGACGTCTATCTCGCCGGCGTCGCCGCAGTCCTCGCCGTTGGCGGCGCCGAGCGCCGTGATGCTTCCCTCCATGTTGAGAACGCCGGGCGTCGACAAGAAGAGGAAGCCACCACTGCCGCCGACGTTGCCGCCCGACGCGTCGACATCGCCCATGCGGATCGACGTCTCCGAAAAGTACTCGAGGAACCCGCCGCCGAAGTCTCCGCCGCTGATGTCGACCGGGCCTCTGATGTCGAGAGCGTCCACCGCAGCGACGCGAATGCCGCCGCCCCCAGCCTGGATACCGCCGCGGGCGGAGATCGGTCCGGTCAGCTCGACGGCGCCGCCGCTGTTGATTCGCAGGCTCCCGGCATCGGCGGGATTGCCGGCGCCGGCAATGTTGATGCGGCCGGAGCCACGCACGTCGCCGCCGGCCAACAGCGCAATCTTTCCTCCGCCGAACCCCGACATCCGAAAGGCCCCGGTCGACCGCGTCCCATCGACGCGGATGTCGCGCGAGGTCTCGATCTCGATCTCACCCGCCTGCGTCGATCCGCTGCTGCCCTTGATCTGCCCCTGGTCGATGATGGCAAACGACCCGGCCCTGATCGCAACGCTGCCGATGCGGCCATCGGTGCGCTCGCCCAGGCTGAGGATCGCAGAGAGCACCACGTCGCGCCCTCCAAAGTCGATGTCGCTGTCGTGCGGAACGGTTACGTCGTTCGTGATCAGACAAGGATCTCCGGTGCACAACAGCTCCGGTACCGCCTGAAGATTCGCCGGCGGCGAGTCCGCGAGTCCCGCTGTGACGCAGCCAAACGCCAGCCACGACGCGACGAGAACCTGCCGTCGAGCGCGCCGAGCTTCGTCGCACAGCGCTGCGCGGATCCGTGTCGCCGACGAGGTCGAAACGACCACTCCAAGCGCCTTTGAACGATTCGATGAGCCCATCTCCGTCGCCGAAGACGGGAGGGTCCCACAACCTGGCGTCGCCCCGCAATCCGGGGCCCCTCAGGCCCAGCGCGCTCGCCCAGCCGGCGTGCTGGCCACCGCCAAGGCAACGCGCAGTTGCGCTGTAGAGGCGAGTCGCCGCGAGCCTCGCCGAGTGGGCGCGATCTCACGGCGACTCGCGAGAGTGGCTATTCTCTACACTTCAGACCGCGCGACGTCGCCCTGCAGTCTTCGATGGTGCCGGCCCGGTCGACCGTGTCGAAGGAGATCCCCACGCTCACCGGAGCTTCGAACAGCGTCGTGTCCGGGATGTCGAGCTTCTTCAGCCGCACCTTGAAGCGGTAAACGCCGGGCGTCTTGCCGAGCTTGTTGAACCGCAGCAGCTCGGTCCGGTCGGCGCTCCGGCACACCACCGAGCCGCGCGGGCGGACGCTGCAATCCCCGCTTCCCCAGCTGGCGGAGACCGAGGTGCCGAGCCCGTCCGAGATCATCGCCTCGAAAACGCTCGCGTCAGTGAGATCCTCCGGCGGCGTGACGTTGAAATCACCCACCGCCCGGACGATGCCACGCGGCACACCCGGCTTTCGATTCCGCTTGAGGGCGGCCTTGGTGACGTTGACCGGAAGCGCAACATCGTCGAGGTCGCAGGTGCCATCGGAGTCGCTGTCGCCGCCGCCGCCGTCGTTCACGCATACGCCAGCCACGCAGGAGTCGGCCTCCGAGCACATGTCGACACCGCTGTCGCACAACTCGGCACCGTCCGGAGCCGGCTCGCAGCCACCCGGCTCCTGGCAGACACCCGTCTCGCACGGCCCGTCGCACGCCGGCGGCGTTCCAGCCTCGCAGGTGTTGGTCCCCGTGTTGCAGGTCTCGGTCCCATTGCAGGCAACACCGTCCGAACAGTCGGCGTCGACCGTACACGGAAGACCGCCGATGCAAGCTCCGTCCGGCGCAGGTGCGACCAGCCACGGCACGAACTCGACACCGGCAGTGACCTCGTCGCCCGAGCCGGTCGGCACCGGTCCGTCGGCCGAGCCCCACCAGTTGCAGGTGGCGAGGATGTCCTGGTCGCCCGGGGTGACTTCATTGCGCGCGCCGAAACCGGTGCTGCCGACGATGTTGTTGTAGTGGACCTCGTTCTGCGGGCCGAGGGTGTACGGCCCGAAGAGGACGCTCTGTCGCACGCCGTTACTGTCGTCGAAGAGGTCGTTGCCGGTAATCGTCGCGCCGGTAGCATTGGTGTGCAGAAAGACGGCGGTGCCGCGGTTGCGGACCGTGTTGTCGGTGATCTCCAGATCGGCGCAGCCGAGGATCATTCCGGAGCCAGTTCCTTCGATGAGATTGTCGTGGATGACGTGCCCCGGAGCGTTGCCCGCTGCCATGATCATCGCCCCGGCGCTTGGAGAGTTGTCGAGGAAGTAGTTGCCCTCGATACGGCTCGGCGCATCGCTGCCGTTGCCCGACTGAACGCTGATACCCCACTGGCAACCCTGCAGGCTGTTGTTGAGAATCTGGACGTCGTTGATGCGGTTCAGATTGATCAGCGCCGGCCCGCAGGTGGGGCTACCCTGCAGGATGTTGTTCGCCCATACGTGCGAGCCGCTGAGGCCGTTCGGATTGTCGTGGATCGCCGGCGAGTTGCCGCTCTGCACGGTGAAACCGTCGATCACGGTTCCGGTGATCCCGCCAACCGCGAGGTGGATCGCCGAGGTCGTCTGGCCGACGATGATCGACTCACCGCTGCCGCGCCCAGCAGGTGCCGCGTCGGGTCCAGCCGGGACGCCGGCCTTGGCTCCCTGCAAAGTGACGTTCGACACGCTGATCTCGACGTTTTCGTTGTAGGTACCGGCGCACACCTCGATGACGTCGCCTGGATTCGCCGCGGCCAGCGCCGAGCCGACCGCACAGGGAGTGCCGGTGCCCGGTCCCGGCGCGGCGCAGATTTGCGTATAGGCCGCCGCGGCACCGCAGCCGCTCCCCGGCGCCGAAGACGAGGCTGCGGCGTCGACGTACAGGGTCGCCGCAAAGGTGCTCGCCGGCAGAGCCAGGGAGAACGCCACCGCGAGGCTCGGCGCCCACCGTCCCAGCCTGTGATCGGCTCGTGCGAGTTGGAAGTTCGTTGGTTTGGTCATCTCGTTTCTCCGTCTCTCGGTTCTAGGTGGTCGATTGCGGATACCGTGATTGCCCACGGCGCCGCGTCCGGAACTGCGGGGGTGGAAGAGGGTCCGCGGACTTCGCAATGCAGCGAAGTCTCTGCGGGAGCGCACCCAGCGGGTCGAAGTATGTCTCCAGGATTCGGTCGGGCAGGCGGTCGTCGAAATCGCGTTGGGTCGGGGGACGGGAGCCGATTCAGCTCAGAGCGAGAAAACGGCCAGATCGGCGCTGCGGCCGAGTGACCGCGAAAGATCAACGGGCGGCACTCGCCCCGCGATCTTTGCCAATGTGCCGTGCAATTGAGCCGCCCCCTTCATAAACCGTGAGGCGGAATTATGCAGAACTATTCGGCGCAATCCAATACGGTACATCCGCATGAAAGTTTCGGAAAGTACGGACCAAGTCGTCACCTGACCGGCGATGTGACAACAGCGGCCCCTTCTTATGAGAGGTATCGGCGCAAAGCTGACCGGCCGCTCTGATTGGCTGCACTGTCGAAGGTGAGTATTCTCGGTCAACGACACCATCCGCTGGTACGAGGGGCTCGACCACCCCGAGGAGGGGGACGCCGCCGCGTTCGCCCGCCTGTTCGTCGTCCCGGGAATGGGGCACTGCACCGGCGGACCCGGCAACCGATCGCTTCGCCGCCTTCCCGGCCCTCCTCGATTGGGTCGAAACCGGCACCGCCCCCGACCAGCTGCTGGCAACCGCCTCGCCGACCTCGGCATTCCCGAACCGAACGCGCCCGCTCTGTCCGTATCCACTGCAGACACGCTACCTCGGCACGGGCAGCATCGAGCGCGCCGAGAACTTCGAGTGCCGCGCGGTCGGCAACTGAATCAGATGTCCGGTTTGCTCCCATCGTCAGAGCCCCCGCCTTCTTGACGCGCCGCGTTGCTCGAGCTCGGGGGCGCTGCTACCGTCGAAGCATGGCGTTCCCACCGTTCCGGACGAGCTCCGTGCGAGGGCGGCGATCCGTGCGAGCTCTACTGGTCGGTCTCCTCGTCGTCGTTGCCGGGGTGCCGTTCGCCGCTCCCGGCGCCGAACCTGCCAGTGTCGCCGAGAAGGAACGGGCCGCGAAAGTGCGCGCAGTGGAAGACGCACTGATGGCACCATGCTGCTGGGTCAACACACTCTCCAATCACTCGAGTGCACAGTCTGAACAGCTGAAAGGCGAGATTCGCGCACGCGTCGACCAGGGGCAGTCAGTCGACGAGATCATCGACTTCTACGTCACCAAGTACGGCGAACGAATTTTGGCGGCTCCGCAGGCGAGCGGCTTCAACATCTTGGCTTGGGTCATGCCGTTCGTCTTCGTCTCGATCGGCGCCGTCGTGTGCTTGGTCTGGATGTGGCGTCGCCGCGCCGGTCCGCTGGTCACCGAGCCGGAATCATCCGCGGCAACCGCGAATGGCCCGAGCCGCGCTCTGATCGAAAAGATGGAAGCAGAGCTCGCCCGCATGGATTGAGTGGGCGATCCCCCGGCCCGTCCGACTTGCGCGGAAACGACCGCTGGCGCCCCCCTGTCCCTCCGCGTTAACGTCGATCGCTGCAATTCTAGGGGGCAACCGTGCGCAAGGATCGCTTGGACCAACCGCATCTCCGATCAGGACACAGCAGGCGAGGGCCGAGCTCCTGGGGTTGCAGCCTGGCAGCCCTGCTGGCAGGGGCACTGGTGTCCGCCTCCGGCTGCAGCCTCTTCCGCCTGGCGGAAGACCTCAAGGCGATGGAGCGCAGCTATGTCATCGACGGCATCGTCGCCAACTCCGATCGCTACGAGAAGGTTTACGCGTTCTCCATAGAGCGCGACCCGAGTGGCCGCATCGTGTCGGCCGACCGGGCACGAGCAGGCACGCTGGGGGCGTTCGCCTTCGTCGTCGAGGGCGCCGAGGGGCACTACGTACTCGCCTATGCCGATCTCAACGACGATGACCGGTACCAGGTGGGCGAGCCGGCCTGGTTTCACGCCGACTCCAACGGGCGCTTGGCGCCGGTGGATCTGACTCCGGGCAAGACGACGGTCCGACTGAGCGTCGAGCTGGATCCCGCGACTCGCATCGCCGACGACTTCCTCGCCGCCGCTCGCGCCGCCAGGAACAACCAGTCGGACGACCAACTGTTCCGCAATTCGAGCATCCCGATCTCTCTCGGCGAGATCGCCGACCTCGACGAGGAGCGCTTCTCCAACGAGGCCGGCAGCCGCGGGCTCTGGGAGCCTCTGTCGTTTCCGCTACACGACGGTATCGGCATTTTCTTTCTCGAGCCCTACGATCCCGACCGCATTCCGGTTCTCTTCGTCTACGGAGCCGGCGGCTCGCCACAGAACTGGCGCTACTTCTTCGATCACCTCGACCGCGAGCTCTACCAGCCGTGGTTCTTTTTCTACCCCACCGGGCGGCGCCTCGATGAAGTGGGACGGTGGCTCGACGAGGGCGTGGCGCTGCTGCACGACCACTTCACCTTTCGCCGCATGCACGTGGTCGCCCACAGCATGGGCGGCTTGGTCGCCCGCGCTTTCCTCTTGAAGCACGTCCGCGACCGGGGCACCCGCTACATCGAGACCTTCGTCACGCTATCCACACCGTGGGCGGGCCACCAAGCGGCAGCTTCCGGGGTAGCGCGCTCCCCTTCGGTCGTGCCGGCCTGGTACGACCTGTCGCCGGGCAGCGAGTTCCTCTCGGGCCTCTTCCGCGACAGTCTCCGCGAGTACCTCGACCCATACCTGCTGTTCAGCTTTCGCGGCAGTCGAACCCCGATCCTGCCGGCGAGCAACGACGGCGTGGTGAGCCTCGAGAGCCAGTTGGCCCCCGCGGCGCAGGCCGAGGCGCTGGCCCTCTACGGCTTCGACGACGCCCACATGGAAATCGTATCCGACCCGGAAGTCTTCGCCCTGGTCGAGCGCCTGCTGCGCGGCGAAGACAAGTAAAAACGAAGTACCCGCCGCACGACTCGCGCGCGCCGCGCCTGGTCGCGCGGCCTCTCCGATCGGCGCATGCGCTCGATTTCATGCGTCCGGGGACTCGATTTGAAGATCGGACCGGCAGCGGCGTCTATGTTTCGGGGGATTTCGTCAGCGTCTCAACCGAAAGAGGTGAGCATGCGAAACCGCAGACCGGTCTGGATCGCCATGGTGTTGGCTCTGGCGTTGGCGCCGCAGGCTCACGCCGAGCGTTTGCAAGCGAAGGACGTCCCCGCCCCACTGCAGCCGTGGGTGAGCTGGGTGCTGCGCGGGCACGAAGGCGATCTCTGTCCGACTGTAGCGAGCGCCGGCGGCCGCTGCGCCTGGCCCTCGCGTCTCGAGCTCGACCTCGACGGCGAAGGTGGCAGCTTTCGTCAACAGTGGTGGGTCGAAGTCGAGAGCCGTATCGAGCTCCCCGGCGGCAAGGGCGGCTGGCCGGACGACGTTACCGTCGACGGGGTCGCGGCCGTCGTCACCGCCAACAAAGACGTGCCGGTACTGCGCTTGGCTCCGGGCCGGCACATCGTTGCCGGTAGGTTCGCTTGGCCCGAGATGCCGCAGTGGTTGATGATTCCGCCTCACAGCGGCCTGCTTCGCTTGCGAATCGGCGGAACCGAGATCCCCTTCCCGTCGCGCGAGCTGCGCGGGCGTCTCTGGCTGCGCGGCTTCGAGCGCGAGGTGCAGAGCGAAGACACGCTCGAGGTCGCGGTGGTTCGTCGCGTCGTCGACGAGATCCCGATGATCGTCGAGACGCGGGTAGAGCTCAAGGTGGCCGGGCGCAACAGGGAACTCCTGCTCGGCAAGGTGCTGCTCGACGGATTCACGCCGTTGTCGCTGACCAGCCCGGTTCCAGTCCGCATCGAAAGCGACGGGCGCCTGCGCGCCCAGCTGCGGCCGGGTGTGTGGAGCGTGACGATGACGGCACGGCAAGATTCGGCGCCGACCGCGCCGATTGCCGAGCTGGCGCTCGGCGACGCTGGCAGCCCGTGGGACGAGCAGGAGATTTGGGTGTTCGAGGCGCGGCCGGGCCTGCGCCTGGTTCAGGTCGAAGGCGTCGACGCTGTCGATCCGGCACAGACGACTCTGCCCGACGAGTGGCGAAATCTTCCCGCCTATCTGATGGACTCGGGCGCCGCGATGCAGCTCGTCGAGAAGCAGCGCGGCGATGCGCCGCAGCCCGACCGCCTCAAGCTGGAGCGGACCTGGTGGTTGGACTTCGACGGCAACGGCGCGACCGTGCGGGACCAGATCATGGGCAACATCGGCACCAACACCCGGTTGTCGATGGCGTCGCCGACTGAGCTCGGTCGCGCCGCCCTCCACGACGACGACCAACTGATCACTCGGCTGACTGAGGACGGCCCGCTCGGCATCGAAATCAGACGGGGACATACTTGGGTCGAGGCAGACAGTCGCATCGACGGCGACGTGTCGACGCTGCCGGCAGTCGGATGGGACCACGACTTCTACTCTGTCAACGGAACTCTCAGGCTTCCCCCCGGGTGGCGGCTTGTCCACGCGACCGGGGTCGACGGAGTCTCCCGTTCGTGGATCGCCAGCTGGACGCTTTGGGACATCTTCCTCAGCCTGGTGACGATCGCGGCATTCAGTCGTCTGTGGGGACTGGCCTGGGGAGCGATCGCGGCAACCGCGATGCTACTGACGTGGATCGAGCCCGGCGCGCCGCAAATCGCTTGGGTGGCCGTCCTGGCCGCCCACGCGCTGGTCGGCGCGGTCGAGCGGCTCGAGTACCCGCGCCTGGCCTCCGTACTGCGCGCCGCGCGTGCAATCGCTCTGATCGTGCTGGCGCTCGCCACCGTCTCGTATGCCGTTGCCGAGTCGAGGCGGGCGATGTTCCCCGTGCTGGAACACGCCCGCGTGTCGGTTGGCGCTACCGCTGAGGAGAGTGAGCTCGACAAGTACACGCAATCACGACTGCGGGCGCTCGGCTACGCCGAGCCTGAGCAGACGCCGCTCGCCGACATCGAGATCGCATCGGTAGCGCGCCGAGTCGGCAAAACGTCCTACTCCAGCCATCGACAGCGGATGCTCGCACCAGACCCGAATGCGCGTGTGCAAACCGGCCCCGGCGTTCCCGCCTGGCAGTGGAACGAGGTCAACCTGCGTTGGCGCGGCCCGGTGGAGAGCTCGCAGCAGATCGGTCTCACCCTGCTTTCGCCCGCGGCGAACCGAGCCCTCGGCTTCATCCGTGTCCTTCTGGTCGGCGCGCTGCTGCTGTGCGTGCTGCGCGCCGCCGCCGCGGGGTTCGGCGAGTGGCGTCGAACGTCACCGAAGAGCGCCGCGACGATGCTCCTGGCCGCGAGCCTTTTCGCGGCGCCAGCGGCCCGCGCGGCCGACTTCCCGCCGCAACCGATGCTCGACCAACTGCGCGACCGACTTCTCGAGAGGCCCGAGTGCGCTCCCGACTGCGTTTCGAGTCCGCGACTCCACGTCGACATCTCCAACGACGTCTTGACGCTGCGCGTGGAGGTGGAAGCAGCGGCGCGCGCCAGCTTGGCCTTGCCCGTCGGAACGCGCTGGCGACCGCCCGACGTTCTGATCGACGGCAGCCCGGCGGAGGCGTTGACCATCGGCCCCGAGGGCGGGCTCTGGGTGCTCGTCACGCCGGGTCGGCACGAGATCGTGTTGCGCGGCACGCTGCCGGCGGACGACGAGGTGCAGATCCACCTTCGGACGCGAATCCATCGGGTCACGCTGGCCGCCGAAGGCTGGCTGGTCGGCGGTGTGCGCAGGGATGGCAGCGCCGAGGGCAGCTTACACCTGACTCGGATCGCCCAGCAGTCGGCGGAGTCGGCGGCGCTCGAACCCGGTCGTCTGCCCCCCTTCGTCGAGATTCGGCGCGAGCTGCTCCTCGGTCTCGAGTGGAGCGTGACGACGACCGTAGTCAGGCGCAGCCCGCCGGGAACGGCGGTCGCGCTCGAGGTCCCCCTGCTTGCCGGCGAGTCGGTGCTCAACGCCGGTATCGAGGTCGACGACGAACGCGCAACGGTGGCTCTCGGCCCCAGGGTTCCCAGCGTGTCGTGGACGTCGGCGATCAAGCCGACCGAGAACTTGCGCCTGCAGGCGGTTTCGCTCGCCAATGCCAGAGAGCGATGGCTGCTGACGGTGGGACCGATGTGGCACGTCGAACCGTCGGGGATTCCGGCGATTCAGGTGCCGACCCAACGGGGTGAAGCAAGTCTCGAGTGGCGTCCGTGGGCAGGCGAGGTCGTCGACCTCGCCGTCACTCGACCGAGCGGCGCCGCCGGCCGAACGCTGACCATCGACAAGAGCGTTCTCACCGTGGACCCGGGCTTCCGTGCAACCGACGTTCACCTCGCGCTGACCCTGCGCAGCAGCCGCGGCGCGGAGCATGCGGTCCTCCTGCCGACGGACGCGACCCTGGGGTCGGTGGCGATCGACGGATCGCAGCAACCGATCCGTGCCGTCGGACGAACACTCACGCTGCCGATCGCACCGGGCAGGCACTCGGTCGCAATCAATTGGCGAGAGCCGAGGGGACTCGGAACCATTTTCCGCTCGCCGGCGGTCGAGATCGGTGCGACCAGCGTCAACGCCACGGTCGAGGTACAGATGCCACGAGACCGATGGACTCTCTTCGCCGGAGGCCAGCAAGTCGGACCGGTCATCTTGTTCTGGCCGCTGTTGGCCGTCCTGGTTCCGGTTTCGTTTCTGCTCGGCCGCATCGGCTCGACGCCGCTGCGCGCTCGCCATTGGTTCCTGCTCGGAATCGGGCTCACCCAGGTTCCCCTGGTGCTGAGCCTGATCGTCGCCGGCTGGCTACTCGCTCTCGCCTGGCGCGGGCGCGCCGGCGACACGCTCGCTCCCACCGCGTTCGATCTCGGCCAGCTCGTCCTCGTCGCATGGACCGGGTTGGCCCTCATCGTTCTCGCGTTCTCGGTGCAGCAAGGCCTGCTCGGCCTCCCCGAGATGCAGATCGCCGGCAACGGCTCGCTGTCGCACAAACTGCGCTGGTTTCAGGATCGCACCGCGACGGAGCTCCCCGAAGTCTGGGTGCTCTCGGTACCACTCCTCTTCTACCGCGCAGCGATGTTGCTGTGGGCGCTGTGGCTCACCCAAGCGCTGCTCGGCTGGCTGCGCTGGGGATGGAGCCAGTTCACCAAAGGAGGACTGTGGCGACCAAGAGCAGCGCCGGCGACCGAGTGAGCCGCCAACAGCGCGGTCGTCACCGAAGACCGAGACTCTCGATCACGGCGCTCACGTGGTCGTGGCAATTGTTGGTGATCGTGTTGTACTTCCTTCCGGGGAAAGGTTCGTCGGGATTCGACTTCAGCCTCACCTTCCACGCGTTCACCTCCTCCTTGCTTGCGAAACCGCGCGGGTTGGCGTGATCGAATTGATACGCGTTGAAGTTCTGTTTGCGGCCGACGAACTGATACCGAGTCGATTTGTCTCGTTCGATCATCGATACGTAGTCCTCGAGCTCCTCGTTCTGGTGCATTACATCACCGAGGAAGAACTCACTGGAGTAAACATCCTCTCGCGTCACGGCGATCAACCGTTCGTGGTAGAAGCCGAGGTTCTTCCACTCCTGCAGCGGCGAGGTCTGACCAAAGTGCAGCGATAGGCCGCGGTAGCGGAAGATTTCCGTGTCCTTTACGCGGAAGATCAACGCTTCGTCCTGACCTAGGTCGCCCTGGGCACGCACGAACTCCTGGAACCCGGTCGACTTGAGGCCGAACGGCCGGTAGCCGACGCCGGCGGTGAGTCGCACCCAGGCGATGCCGCCGAACGTGTACTCGGCGCCCTGGGCGAAGGTGTGCCAGTCGAAGTGGCCGGCGCCGCGCAACAGTCCGGATTGGGTGGCCGACTGGCCGAGGCCGAGGACTGAATCGGTGATCAAGCGGACGGTGAAGCGGGTCCCCAAGCTCATCGAACCGAGAAAGGTCGGTAAGGCGGCGTCGGCAACCGGCGAGAAGAGCTCGGCGGCAATCCCGGCGGCGAGAAAGTAGTCGATTCCGCCCTTGTTGGCTTTCACCTGCCTCCAGAACGCGCTCGGATGCGCCATCAGCTCGAGCGGTCCGAGGAACGGCGAAAGGAAGAAGCGCGCAAAGTGTCCGCCCGGTCCTTTGTTGAGCTTCTTGAGGCGGCGTCCCAACCACTTTCGCCCGCTCGGGTCGGTGCGCATGGCCGGGTTGGCTCCGGCATAGCCGTAGTGGTTGAGCTGTTGGCTCGCCGGATCGCGAGAAAGAAAGGTCGGCAGGTCGGGGTGATACCAGCGCGCGCGCAAGTAGATGCCGCCCCAGGTCGGATCGCGGTACTCGTCGGCGTATTGAAACGGGTTCTCCGCCAGGTCGTAGCCCTCCGACTGCGACGACTGCGGCTGCGCCCCGTAGGCATCGTAGCGCAGCGGACTGACCACCTGTTGCTCGGGGTCGTAGATGCCGGCGACGTCCTTGCGCGGCCGCACCAGAACTTGCTCGCCGCCGTCGCTGGTAAAGCGCGCCGCGTCGAGCCAAGCCGACCAGCGGGCGCGGCTCGGCTCGTAGAGGTTGGTGGCCTGGGCGTTGGTGGCGTCATCGTAGTAGAACCGCCAGCCCGAGTCGTCGGCGGCAGTCGCCGACTTCATCAACCCGGTCGGGTGGTGCGCATAGGTAATCGAACGCTGCGAGTCGGCGTATCCCACCAACCGGTCGCGTTCGTCGAAGTCGAAGCGAGAGTCCGCCGCCGCGGCGCCGGGGCTAGGTCCGTAGGCGACGACCCGACCGTTGCCGACCGACGTGCTGCCAGAGCGCGGATCGGCAGCATCCGGAACGAAGTTGTCGTAGGTCAGAAAGACGGTCGACGGCTCCTCGTCGTCCACCTGCGTCGTGATCGCGGTCGGCGCGCCGTCGTCATTGTACTGCCACGTAGTCCTGGTGGTGACCAGCGCCTGGCCGGCGAAGGTCTCGGTCGCGGCGGTCGTCGCGAGAACGAGCGCCAGTGCAGTCCGCACCCACGCCCGACTCATCTCTCGTCCGCAGCCAGTCGCTGAATCATCGTCACTCCAACTCGACGCTCCCGGCGAGGATCACAGGTTCGGAAAGACGATGGCGACCAGCCCGTCGCTCTGCCCCGGGCTCGGCCGCGAGGTCGGCGCGTTGGAGTCACTGTGCGTCGAGCGGATCGCCCAACTGCCGCCACCGCCGCCACCACCGCCGGCATAGGTGCTGCCGCCGCCGTTGCCGCCGCCGCCGCCGCCGTAACCGCCACCGCCGCCGCCACCGACGCCGCCGTTGCCGTTGCCGCCGTTGCCACCGCGGCCGTCGTCGCCGATCTCGGTGGGAGTCTTGTTGGTCCAACCCTGCGGGCTGGTCTGGCTGCCGCCGGCATGTACCGAGCCGCCGTATCCGCCGACGCCGTCGCGGCCGTTGTGGCTGTCGTTCGAGCCGCCGCCGTCGCCGCCGCTGCCACCACAGCCGCCCTTGCCGTGGGCGCCGGATCCACCACCCGAGCCGCCACTGCTGCCGCAGCCGTTGGCGTTGCCCGAGGTCGTTGCAATGGCGACGCCGCCGGCACCGCCCTTGTGACCACTGTGCACCGGCTGGGCGTGGCTTCCCCCGCCACCGCCGGCGGCAACGAGGACGATGTTGCCGTTGGCGCCGATCGACGCGTTCTGCGCGGTGAGGTCGACGCTCGAGACGATGGTCGCGGCGCCGCCCTTGCCGGCGTTGTGCCCCGAGGTATCGGCACCGCCGAAATAAACGTGCATCGAGGTCGTACCGAAGGTGCTCTGGTAGCTGTCGATCGTGGTGACGGTCTGGGCAAAGCCGGACGTGCCCTGGTCGCCACCGGGCTCGGCGTCGCTGCCCTTGCCCCTGCCACCGCGGCCGCCCCAGGCCTGAATCCAGATCACCGAATTGGGACTGGCGCCGACCAACGCCGGCAGCTCGGTCAGGTCGAACACGGTGCCGGCGATCAGCTCGCAGACGCCGTTGGTTCGTCCGCCACCGGCATCCTCGGTGTAGCAATTCGCCGTACCGTCGGTGTTCGGCTCGTTGTAGAGGAGCTGTACGCCGCCTTGACGATCGCCGGGCGAGTCGGGGACCGAGCTCGAGCTCGGTAGATTGGCGCTGACAGTCGCGCGCGCCGCCCAGCCGCCGCCGCCGCCGCCACCGGAGCCGCCTGCGGCGCCACCGAAGCCGCCGCCACCGCCACCCAGACCGCTACTGCCACCCTTGCCGGCGCTCCAACTGTCGGGTTGGATCAACGAGCCGTCGCGGTTCCAGTCGACGCCACCGCCGCCATGCCCGCCGATGCCGTCGCTACCGCCTCCCTCACCGGTACCCAAACCGTCCTGGTTGCCGCCCAACCCTGTCGAGCTGCTGTAGGTCCTGCCGTGAGCACTGGCTGGCTGGCTGGTCGAAGCGATCGCCACCGCGCCGCGCCCTCCCGGAAGGCCTTCGTTGAGCCCGGCGCCGCCGCCACCGGCAGCGACCAGCAGAATCCCTACTGTACCGGGATCGGTGACGTTCTCAGGCTCGCTGACCGAGCTCAGCGGCATCGCGGTCAGCACCGTCGAGCTGCCGCCGTTGCCCCGATTCGAAGTGAAGCCGCGGCCGAGATAGGCGAGTAGGTTGTCGGGCAACGAGTCGCTGGGCACGGCGGTCGCCGAGAAACCGTTCACTCCGCCCTCGAAATCGACGCCCTTTTCCCCCATGCCCCCCCAGGCACGCAGTTGCACCGCAATCGGCGAACCGGCGACCTCTTCTGCCCAGTCGGCGACGCCGAGTACGAACGACGAGGTGGTGAGGGTGCAGGAGATGTTGCCCTCGGTCAGCCCCGGCGTCATCGCGAAGGGACACGGACCGATCGCCTCGCACTTGAGCGAGTCGGATTTGTCGACCCCGACGCCGACGTCGAACAGAACATCGGACGATCGCGTCACCTGCACCGCGAGGCTCGAGTCGTTGCAACTGTAGAGCGCCCCGGCGTCGAGATTGAGACGCATCTTGCCGATCCGATCGCCGGTGGTGGCGTCATAGACGACCATCGCCTCGTCTTCGAACAGAGTCCGGTACTGAACCGTCGCGCCGGCTGCGACGAAGACGCCAAAGCGGTCGTCGAGCTCGACCGGTGGCTCGAGATAGGTCTCCTCGGTGATGTCGTCGGTGTTCGACTGATAGTAGCTGGCGCAACACTCCTTGCCGAAGACGATCGGCGAGTCGAGGTCGTTGGTGATGCGGTAGGTGTAGGTGTCCCGGTTCTCGGGTGGATCCGGAAGATTCTGACGCGAGCCGAGCGCGGTGCCACTCCCCTGCCCCTCGCTGTAGACGTAACCGTAGCCGCAGTTGTCGAAGTACACGATCGAGTTGGCTGCCGCTTCGCCGACGCTGCCGAGAGTGTACTGGTCGGCCAGAGTGAAGCCGCCGACTACCGCCGCGTTGGTGCCGCCGCCGTTGAGCGTCTCGGTGCTGGTCCCGGCGGTGTTGAGGTAGTGCGGGACGTAGGCATCGTACGACGTGCTGCCGGAAGGATCGGCGCAGAACGGCGCATCGGTGGTGGCGCAGTTGCCGAAGCCGGTCGGCAGCACGAAGTACATCGCGTTGGCGAAATCGCGGCCCCAGAAGCGCGAGTCATCGATCGCTCGCCGGATCACGTAGTTGGGCGCGCTGAAGTAGCCGCCGCCGAGATTGGCGGCGAGCGGGTTGACGACCCGCGGGCACGGGCCGCTGCCGGCCGACTCGAAGAGCACGGTACGGTTCTCCCGATCGCCGGCGCCGAGGCCGTTCTCCTGTTGCAACTGGATCGCATTGCCGGCGTTGTCGAGCGGGGTTATCGAGGCAAAGGTTCCCGAAACTCCCGAGGTAACGCCACCCGACTGGGTTGCCAGGAATGGAGTGCAGGTCTCGGCATTGCTTCCGGAGGGCGGCAGGGTTCCGGGGCAGCCGTCGGCATCGTAGATGTAGCCGACGCCGACCCGGATCGCCGTGCTGGCAATCTCGTCGGCGGTGTAGAAGAAGAACTGCTTGTCGGGCGAGGTCACCGCCTGCAGCGTCTGCATGTTGCCGTACTTGGTGCGGTACTCTTGCGCGGAGATCGGATAGGCCGCCTCTTCTATGGTGAGCACGCCGGCGCTGCGCCGCTCGGTCGAGGTGCCGTCGAAGATGTCGTTGGTGAACGGGTTGCCGTTCTGGTCGAAGAAGATCAGGTGGTCGTAGAAGAAGTCGAGACCGACGTCGTCGAGGGTGCTGCTCGGGCGAACGATGAGCACGCCCGGATGGACACCTGTATTGGGGATCGACACCGCGGTGGTCCCGATCAGCTCGGCACTGACCGTGGTCGTGAAGCCGCCGGGCAGCCCGACCGACGGCACCGGCAGCGGATCGGCGGAGGGATCATAGACGTTGGTCCAGCCGAGATCGGTGCAAGGCGGCTCGTCGTCGAACGAGCTCCCCTGGAAACTGGCGAAGCAAGCGTCGATGGTCAGCGTGGTTGCCGACGGATCGCCGCCGGTGATCGGCACGATGAACGAGAACGGCGGGAGGGACGGCTCTCCCGTGTCGCCGTCGAAGCGGGCGCCGTTGAACGGCACGTAGACCTTCGACTGCGCGCACGTCACCGAGCCGAGCGGGTCGACGCAGATCGAGGCATCGCCCGACACCGTCGCGCGATAGAACAGACCGTTGCGACCCGATTGCCAGCCGAAGCCGAGATCCCAGGCGGGGATCTCGACCCTGTAAAGGACCGTGTTGTCCGGATCCGTGAAGGAGTGCGCGATGGCGAACAGCGTCGAATGGTTGTTGCAGGCGCGCTCGCCCGCCTCTTCGCACTGCGGAGCTCCCAGTCGCGGGCTCGGCGTCGTCGACAGCGGATTATCGGCGCTGCCGCCACCGTCGTCGTCCCCGCATGCCGCGATCGAAAGGGCGAGAAAGAAAGTAATCAGAATCCATCGAATTCGCATGGCTCGTGCTCCGTACCTTCGTCCCGTCAACGCACGCCGAGCTGGTCGATGACAGCCGAGACGTGGTGCTGACAGTTGTTGGTGTAGCGATTGTACTTGCGGAACGTTCGATTGTACTGGCGATTTTCGGCGAGCGCCTTCTTGTACTCGGTCGCCTGCGTCGGGGTCAGGAACTCACGCGGGTTCATATTGGCGAACTGGCCGGCATTGAAGTTGGCTTTGCGGCCGACGAACTCGAAGCGGCTGTCCTGGGCGCGGGCGCGGGAGACGAACGCCTTCAGGTCGCCCTGATATCCCGACACAAAGCCGCCGTGAAACTCCGAGTAGTAGACGTGGGAATCCTGAGTGACGACGATCAAACGCTCGTGGATGAGGTTCAGGTGAACCGCCTCCTGCCACGGGCTGGTCCAACTCAGCCCGCCGGCGAGGGACGGCGACCCCGCCTTGATGCTGAAGCGAGCCGCGCCGGTCGAGCTGCGCGCAACATTGCTACTGCTGCCGCCCGGCTTGATCTCGCGGAAGACGAGCGCTTCGCCGTTCTGGAGATCTTGGGCTCGGACGAAGTCCGTGAACTTCGCGGTCTTCAACCCGAACGGGCGGTAGCCGATGCCGGCGGTCAGCCGCGTCCAGGCGATCCCGCCGAAGGTGTACTCCGAGCCCTGGGCGAAGGTGTGCCAGTCGAAGTGCTTGACCCCGTGCAACAGCCCGGCCTGAGTCGACGACTGACCAAAGCCGATCACGGCATCGGTGATCAAGCGAACGGTGAAGCGCGTGCGCAGGCTCAGTGAGTTCACCCACACCGGCGCGACGAAGTCGGCGACCGGGCCGGCCAGCTCCAAGGCAACTCCGGCGGCGAGGAAGATATCGATGCCGTCCTTGTCGGACTTCACCTGCCTCCAGAACGACGACGGATGTGCGGCGAGCTCGAGCGGGCCGAGGAACGGCGACAACAACACCCGCGCGAAGTGGCCGCCTACTCCTTTGTTGAGCTTGTTCAGCATCTTGCCGAAGCTCTTGCCGGAGGGGTCGGTGTTCATCACCGGGTTGCCACCCCCGTAGCCATAGTGGTTGAGCTGCGCCGGCATCGGGTCACGCGACAGGAAGGTCGGAAAGTCGGGGTGGTACCAGCGCGCCCGCAGGTAGATGCCGCCCCACAACGGGTCGCGGTACTCGCCGGCGTACTGGAAGGGATTCTCGCCGATGTCGTAACGGTCGGTCGGCGGGAGGTCCGCTTGCGCGCCCCACGCGTCGTAGCGCAGGGGCGAAACCGTTTCGCTGCGCGGATCGTACTCGCAAACGAGGTCCTTGCGCGGAGTCAACAGAATCTGCTCGCTGCCGTCGCTGACGAAGCGGCCCGCCGCCAGCCGAGACGACCAGAGCTGCGAGCCCGGCTCGTAGAGGTTGGCAACCTGCGAATCCGGGGCGTCGCCGTAGTAGAAGCGCCAGCCCCCGGCGGCCGCGTCCGCCGCTTGCGCCGAGGCCATGAGGCCGGTCGGGTGGTGATCGTAGGTGATGTCGTTCGATCCGCCGTCGTAGCCGACCAGACGGTCGCGCCGGTCGAAGGCGAACTCCGCTTCGCGGCTGGCGCTGCCGGGCACCGGACCGTAACCGGCCAGTCGACCGTTGCCGGTCGACACGGCCCCGGTCGACGGGTCGTCCACATCGGGCACGAAGTTGTCGTAAGTCAGGTAGGTGGTCTCGGTCGCGCCCGCGCCGACCTGCGTCGCAACCGAGGTGAGAGCGCCGTCGTCATTGTAGGTGTAGCGGGTGGTCGTCGTCACCATGGTCTGCGCCGCCGCCGCGCCCGCTACCAGACAAGCGAGCACGGCGAGAACCACGCATCTCGCTCGCCCGTGATCGCGTATGCCTGAGCAGAGATCGGTCATCGTTTCTGTCTCCGAGCGCTCAACGGATCCCCAACATCTTGCGTACCGCGGCAGCGTGATGCTGGCAGTTGTTGGTGTAGCGATTGTATTTGCGGAAGGTCGGCTCAGCCGACGGGTTCTCCTGGAGAGACTCCTGGTACTCCTGAAACTGCGCCTCGGTGGCGAACCCACGCGGATTCGCCCTGACGAACTCCAGTTGGTTGAAGTTCGCCTTGCGGCCGACCAATTCAAACTTGCTGCCCGAATCGCGGACCATCGTGATGAACTCGTCCGCACTCATTCCAGCCGTGACGAAGGCCCCGTCGAATTCGGTGGTGTAGGCATTGTTCCGGGTGATCGCGACCAGCCGCTCGTGATAGAGGCCGAGATTGCGCGCCTCCTGCCAAGGTGTGGTCCAGTGGCTCTCGCTCACCGACGCCTCCTGCTCGACGTCTGCGTCGCTGCCGCGTCGGCTGCTGTTGATGCCACGCATCTCGCTGCTGCCGTTCTCGTCGACCCGCTCGCGGAAGATGAGCGCCTCGCCGTCTTCGGGGACGTTGCGGTTCAGGAAATCGGATAGGTTGTTGGCTTTGATGCCGAAGGGGCGGTAGCCGATGCCGGCGACCCCACGCGTCCACGCGATACCCCCAATCGTATACTCCCCGCCTCGGACGAAGGCGTGCCAATCGAAGTGCTTCATGCCCTGGAGCATATGCGACTGGGTTGCCGACTGGCCGAAACCGAGCACCGCATCGGTGACCAATCGGACGGTGAAACGCGTCTGCAGGCTGAACGAGTTGACCCACACGGGTGCTACGAAATCGGACACCGGCCCGGCCAACTCGAGCGCCACCCCGGCAGCCAGGAAGTAGTCGATGCCGCCGCGATTGTCCCGCACCTGGCGCCAGAAACCGCGCGGGTGAGCCATCAGCTCCAGCGGACCCAAGAAGGGTGACAGCAGAATCCGTGCGAAGTGGCCGCCGACTCCCTTGTCCATCTTCTTGAGCCCCTTGCCGAGCCAGCTTCGCCCGCTCGGGTCGGTGTTCATGGCGGGATTGCCGCCACCGTAGCCGTAGTGATTGAGCTGTCCCGAGGCGGAGTCGCGCGAAAGAAAGGTCGGAACCTCCGGGTCGTACCAACGCGCTCGCAGATAGATCCCGCCCCATAGTGGATCGCGAAACTCGCCGGCGTACTGGAACGGGTTGTCGGCGATGTCGTACGCCTCGGCGAGGGCAGCCTCGCCCTGCGCACCCCATGCATCGTAGGTACGGGCGGTCACCAGCTCGCTACTCGGATCGTATTCGCAGGCGAGGTCCTTGCGCGGGGTCAGGAGGATCTGCTCGGGGCCGTCGCTGACGAAGCGGGCGGCGCGAAAGCGCGACGACCACCGTTGCGTGTCGGGCTCGTAGATGTTGGTCACCTGCGCGTTGTCGGCGTCGTCGTAGTAGAAGCGCCACCCGCCGGCGCCGCTCGCGGTGGCCGCGGCCATGGTTCCGGTAGCGTGGTGATCGTAGGCGATCTCGTGCGCCGAATCGCTGTAGCCGACCAGGCGGTCGCGCCGGTCGAACGCAAAGGCCGGCGCATCGGCGCCCGGGGCAGAGCCGTAGCCGAGCAGGCGCCCGTTACCGGCCGACACCGAGCCGGTCGAGGGATCATCGGCATCGGGGACGAAGTTGTCCCAAGTGAAGTACGAGATCTCCTCCGGCCCGCCGTCGGTCTGTCGCGACAATGCGGTGAGGGCGCCGTCGACATTGTAGGTGTAGCGGGTAGTGGTGGTCACCACCTCCTGCGCCGGCGCAGCCGTGCCGAGGCACAGGGCGAGCAGCGCCGGAAGGTGGCGCGCGGTGCGGCGTTGCCGACCGCGATTGAAACCGATTTCCCTCATCGCTCGTCCGTCCGACGGCGCCGCAGCATCAGCAGCACGACGACCGGGATCAGGAGCGGCCACGCAGCTCCGGAAGCGGGCCCGACGCTGCAGCTTTCGTCGTCGGCAGACTCGACTCGGGCCGTCGGGCTCGAAGTCGGCGGCTCGGTTCGCACCGCCGTCGCACTTTGCCGCGCCGTCGCCGTGGCGGTGGCCGCGGCGGTGGCACTCGGCGACTCGGCCGGTGTCGCGGTCGGGTCCGGACCCGGGTTGGACGTCGCCCGCCGCTGCTCGACCTTCTCGATCAGGTTCGACCGCGCGTCATAGGCGTACGTGGTGTGCACCATCAGCTCGCCTTCGGCGTCGGTGTGGGTTTCCTCGGTCAGTCGCAGCAGACCGTCATAGACGTACGACACCGTGTAGTTGCTGCCGTCGCTGGGGTCGAGGTCGGAGGAGTGCGTCTCGCTGACCACCTGGTCGTACTGGTCGTAGGCGAACGAAGTGCCGCGGATCAAAGCCCCGGCGGCGTTGCGGCTCTCCACCGAGCACGGCCGGCGGTGGTCGTCGTAGAGGTAGTCGGTGCGATAGATGATCTCGCCGTCGCCGTCGAGGCAGCTGCCGCCGCCGCAGTAGAGCTCCGCCTTGACCTGGCCGGCGAAGGCGCCTACGACACCGTCGAGCTCGCTGGCGCACGAACCTCCCGTGTCGACCGCGGTGTAGTAGTCGGTGTCCATGCAGCGCTCGACGAACGCCCCGGTCTCATCGCGGATGCCGCGACATTTCGAGCGCAGGAGACCTCGCCGGTGGGTGTCGCCGTCCTCCCAGTAGGAAGTCGTCACCAGCAGCGCGCTGGCCGGCGGGTCGAAGCTGTCGTCGACCGGCGAGGCCGGACAGGAGCTGCCGTTGTTGGTCGCCATCGCGTCGGCAAAGCAGACCGGGCGCTGGTACTTGTCGTAGCCCATCTGCAGCTCGGCGCCGAGCTCGTCGGCGTAGACGATCGACTCGACCGCACCGAAGCGGGTGTAGGAATAGTGCACGGCATCGCCGGCGACGTCGCCCGGGCAGCTCGGTTCGCCGCAGTCGGCGCACTCGTTGGGGTTGGTGAAGTGCTGGATGGTGAGAACTGAACCGGTCACCGGGTCGAGCACGAACCCCTCGCCCTCCGAGCCGCCGCCTTCGCTGGCGAAACAGTAGCGGATCGGGCGGTCCATCGAATCGTAGTAGTGATGGAAAGCGACCCCCTCGTAGCTGACGTTGCGCGCCAGCTTGCCGGTCGGCGAGTGCTCGTAGATTTCGACCAGTGAAGGGTCGAGGTTGTTGTGCTCGCCCACCAACAGGCCGATCTGGTTGAACTCGTTGGTGTCGCTGGTCGCCGTGTGCGACGCGGTCTGGCCGGTGATGTCGAGCGACTGGCGCAGCAGCTGGCCGTGCAGGTCGCGCTCCCAACCGGAGCTCGCGGTGAGCGCCTGATCGCCGTCGCCACCGGTGTAAGCGTAGCCGTACTTGAGCATGTCGGCCGAGTAGGTGGCGGTGCCGTTGCTCGAGGACACGGTGGTGCCCGGCGAAACATCGTCGCCCGCGGCAGTGGTGATCGAATGCGGCTGTCCCGCCCCGTCGTGCAGCGTGTGGGTGAAGAACGCGTCCCCCGGGCATTCCGCCGCGTCGAGGTCGGTCGCGGTAGTCGGGCAGCCGCCGGCGGCGGCCGTTTGTCGCGCCATCAGATCGCAGTCGGCGATGCTGGTCAGCTTGTTGCTGTCGTTCATCGCGTAGGTCTCGAGGGCGCTGCCGTTGTACAGCTTCAGCTTGCCGAGGTTGACGTCGTCGTGGACGATCTGCTGCGAGTCGCCGCGCGGACCACACACCAGGACCGGTCGCAGCTTGACTCCGTAGGTAGTGGTCGCGGTGTAGATGAGCGGCTCACTGGCGCCGATTCGCTTCGACGCGGCGGAGATCAAGCCGAGGCTGTCGTAGTTCTTCTCGTCGCGCGTTTGCATCGCGGTGTAGCCGCTCTCGTCGGCGCCGACGTCGTCGCGGGTGCCGGTGACCCGCCCCAGTCCGTCCTTCAAAGTGACGTGCGTGAGGCCATCGGCGAAGCTCGCATGCGGGTCACCGCTGTCGGGGTCGGCCCCGGCATGGACCGACTCGACCATGCAGTTGCGCTTGGTCGACGCGTCGTCGAACGGACAGTCGCTGCTCACCGAAGGGGGACAAGTCGAAGCGCGGCCGTCCTGAGAGAGCGGACAGACGTGATAGTACTCGGTGAGGTTGAACGTGCCGTTGGGATGAGTCGTCTTCTCGACCATTCCGGTCAGGGTGTGCTCGAAGCGGGTGCGGTTGCCGCGGGCGTCGACGTTGGCGAGGTGAAAGCCGTTCAGCGTGCAAACGCGATTGACGGTTTGGTTGCCTTCGTCATCGGTCGTCGTGGTCTGCAAGACGGCGCTCGAACCGCCGTCGCCACAGGGCTCTTCGTCGGCAAGGCCGGCAACCAGCTGGTAGGCGATCGAGCCCGTGCTGCTCGAAACGCCGCCCGGCGTGTCGAAGCCCTCGGCCCAGGCGAGCGAGTGGCTGAGGGCACGGCCGACCGCGTCGTACGAGAAAGACTTGGTCTTCGGCGGTGCGACGCTGTCGTCCCAACTGCGTGACTCGCAGGCGTCGACGATCCCCGCCGTCGTCGGCGGCGAGGTTTGGTTGGACATCAACCCGACCGTCGATTCCTTGATGTGCGCGCCCGCCGTCTCGCCGCCCTCGCCGGTGGTCAGCGTGTGGCAGGCGAGCTTGACCAGAACCGGACCTTCGGTGTCGCCGAGGGCGCCGTGTACGCCCGCTTCGTCTTCGTCGAGAAAGAAGAACGACTGTTGACCGAGCACCACTCCGTATTTTCCCGATGCGTTGCCGAGTGGCAGGAACAAGTCGGAGTCGGGGGCTGCGGGCGTGTCGAACTGCGCGTAGTCGTCCGCCACCATGCGCAGGCCGGAAGTCGTGAGACGCGTCGAGCGGTCGCAATTGGACACCACGCCCGCCGCGTCACTGGCGTGGTAGGTGCGGCTGTTCACCGTGTTGCCGAAACTGTCGTAGGCGCGGGTCGTCACCGAGCGCCGGGCCATGCCGGTGCCGCGGTCGACATCGTAGACGCAGCTGCCGGTTCGCGTCGCCGCCTGATAGTTGGCGGGCAGGTTCTGGTAGTTGTCGGCTTCGAGGGTGCACGACTCGTCGTCGGCAGAGACCGAGTAGCAGAACGACTTCTCTTTCGAGAGCGACAAACCGAAGCCGCCGCCCTCTTGTCGAGCGCGGACACGGACCCGCTGCTCGTGCTGGAGGTGGAGGAAGTTGTAGTCGTCCTCCTTCTGATAGACGACCGTGCCGTTGGCGCTGAGCGTGCTGGTGACCGTCGTGTAGAGGTAGGCCGTATCATTGGAGGACATCAGTGCGTCGCTCGAGGGGTCGGTCGGCGCGTACGGGGAATAGAAGGGAAAGCCGGTGTAGTTGCGGGGGTCGTCGCCGGTCTCGTAGCTGTGGCGGGTGGTGAGGAAGTCCTGCCCGGCGGAGCCATCGGGGCACCTGGTGCCGCTCTCGTTGTTCGGGCACTCGTACACTGCGCTCGCCACCGGCCAGGTCGTCGAATTGCCCTCGCTCTGGCAATTGGTCGACGACGGCTGGGCGCAGACATTGAGGCACGAGTACTCGAGCGTGGTCACCCCGCCCGACGGAGACGTCATGCCGGCGAGCACCGCCTGACCGTGCTCACACGGCGATTGGATCCAATTGAGGTGGGTGCGCTTGCCCTCGGCGTCGATGATCTCGGAGATGGCGAACTGGCTCGAGGCAATGAACCCGACGCTGCGACCGTCGGGCAGGGAGATCGTGACCTCGCCGGCCGTGCAGTTCGAGTCTTCGCAGTAGGAAAAGACGACGTCGTTGCCCCAACTGTCGGTGATCTTGTCGACGCGGGCCTCGCGCGCGTTGGTGTCGCGGTCGTAGAAGTAGTCGATGTGGTTGCCGAAGCGGTCCGCCATGCGCAGCTCGAGACCGTTTGCGGAGAAGTAGTGCGACATACCGTCGAGGGTGGAGTAGACGAAGGAGGAGGCGATGCCGCCGACACTGACCGACGCCGCGTCCTCGCGAAAATGAGCGTCACCGCGGTTGTACTGCAGGAGACCCGTCTTGACGGAGATCGGCTGGTCGGCGCCGGCCGGGGTAAACTGCGTGCGCCAATCGAAATCGACGACGTAGCTCTGGTTCCCCGCGAGGTAGAGGTTGCGCACGGTGCCGCCCTGATCGCCGGTATCGAGGAAGGAGATGTTGTAGCGCCACCCGTAGGGCAGGCCGAAGTAGCGAACATCCGACTCGCCGTTGGGGACCGCATCCTCGCTGCGGTACGAGATCGCCAGCGTCAGGCTCATATCCGAGACGATGCCGGGCAGCTCGACGATCTGCGCCTGGATCGACACCCCGCCGGTACGCGAGCTCACCGACAACTGAGTCCCACTCTGGTAGTTGGAGGCGTTGGAGGACGAAGAGCCGCCACCCACGCCGGCACCGCTTCCGGTCAAACCCGGATCGTCAGCCGCGGCGGCCAGCAAAGCCACTCCAAACGCCATGTGCGCTGCGACGGCCACAGCTGCCTGCTTCGCCCAGGAGCGCGTCGATCCGTGCATCTTCAAGAATCTCATCTCGTGGAGGCTCCCCAAATTCTAAGTGTCGCGGAGGACTTCAGTCGTAGACCGGAGCGACGCTTGCGCACTTGAATCGGCCCCCGTCGCACCGAGTTGCTCATTGCCAAAACGTTCCCGCTGCATAGAAGACCTTCTCCAAGTCGCCGGGCAACGGCTGTGTCTATGGTCATCATGGGCAGCAAACCAAAATTTCGTCCAGATGGAGATCTTGGCAAATTGGCCAGATCTTCTTGGCATTTGGGCCATGCCGAGGGCGGTCGTTGGTAATTGGAGATTGACGGCTGGGAGGGTGTGAAAGTCGGACGCAATGAACTACCGAGGGGGTCACGAGCAATCGGGTAGCTATGGCCCGCCCCGCGGACCACGAATCACCAATCACGGGTCACCAATCACCCCAGAGGACTCAGAACATGGGCGCTCTGAAGACAACCGCCCCAGCCTTCGTCGAAATGGCGCATCGGATCGTGTGGTGCGCGGCGGCGTCGGTCGATCGCGCCGGTCGCCCTCGGTCACGGGTTCTCCACCCGCTCTGGGAGTGGGACGGAGAACACTTGGTCGGCTGGATCGCGACCGGCCCGACCAAAACCAAACGGGCGCACCTCGCGGCGAGCCCGTACCTGTCGTTGAACTATTGGGATCCCAGTCAGGACACCTGCACCGCCGAGTGTCGCGCCAGCTGGTGTTTCGATCTCGAGACGCGCCGCCTCATCTGGGACGCGTTCAAGAACGCGCCCGCCCCGGTGGGCTACGACCCGGCGATGATTCCGGTGTGGGATAAGCCGGAGTCGGATTCGTTCGCCGTGCTGCGGCTCGAACCGTGGCTGCTGCGCGTATTCCCTGGCACGGTGTTACTCGGCCAGGGCGGCACCGTTCTCAACTGGCGCGCGGAAGGCGCCTGACCGACTGGTCCACTACATCGACCACAGGAAGTTCTTCAGGTCATGCTGGCGCCACAGCACCAGCGCGGCGATCGCGGTGAGGATTGCCAAGCCCATCAGGAGGCCGCTGCGCGAAGTGGTCGGCACGCCGCGCGGCAGATCGCTACAGGTACCGACGCTCCCCGGCAGATTGCAGGCCTGGCTCGGGGCGTCACAGGGCTCGTTGCAGCAGACACCGTCGACACAATAGCCCGACGCGCACTCCGCCGGATCGGTACACGAAACGCCGTTGGGCGCCGGCGTGTTGGTGTCCGTCGGCGTCGCCGTCGGTGTATTCGTCGGCGTTTCCGTCGCAGTCGCGGTCGGTGTCTCGCTCGGCGTCGATGTCGGAGTGTCGGTGGGCGTCCCGCTCGGGGTTTCGGTGGGAGTCGCGGTCGGCGTCTCCGAGGGAGTTACGGTCGGTGTTTCGCTCGGGGTCGCGGTCGGCGTATCGGTGGAAGTGCCGCTCGGGGTCGCGGTCGGTGTCTCGCTCGGTGTTTCGGTGGGAGTATCCGTCGGCGTGCTGGTCGGCGTCGAGGTGACGGTTGGCGTGGGGGTGTTGGTGGCGCAGGTGGCCGAGCAGTCGGGTAGCGAGCAGGCGATCGCGGTCGAGCCGCTCGGGCATCCGTTTGCGACGATGCCGGCGCACGAATCGCCGTCGACGTTTCCGCAAGCCGTATCACACTGGGCCTGGCAAGAGGCGGGGAACCCGAAGG
>JAUIGL010000120.1 GCA_030430165.1 bacterium
GTTCTCGACTGGTTGGGCAAGCGCGGGCCGCAGCCGTTCTTCGTCTTCGCTCACTACTTCGACCCGCACTGGGACTACCTCCAACACAGCGGCCACCGATTCGGAGAGCCCTACCACGGGACCGTCCGCAGCAGCGGCAACAACATGGGGGTGCTGCGCAAACGGGTTCAGCGCGGCGACATGTCGGAGGTGGATCTCCGTCATCTGCGCGACCTCTACGATTCCGAGATCGCCTTCGTCGACGAGCATCTCGGCCGGCTCTTCGCCTGGATGCGAGAACAGGGCCTGTTCGAAGATGCCTTGATCGTGCTCACCGCGGACCACGGCGAAACCTTCGCCGAGCGGCCCAGCCGCTGGCTCGGCCACACCAGATACTTGTACCCGGAGCTCATCCGCGTGCCGCTGCTCATCAAGCCTCCGCGGCTCGGGGCAGGGCGGCAGGACCACCGCTACGTGAGCACCGTGGACATACCGCGGACCGTCGTGGGGCAGATCGGCGCCCCTTCTGCCGGCGCGCCGAGCCCGCCGGGCTGCGACCTCCTCGCGGATTCGTGCGGCGGCCCGGTCTACTCGGAAACCCGTCGCGACGCCGACCTGCAGGCGGTGATTCACGACGGCTGGAAACTGACGCGCGACCTGACCAGTGGGAAACGAGAGCTCTACCGCCTCGATGCGGACCGACACGAGCGCGACGACAGGAGCGAGCTCGCGGAGGGCAAGCAGAAGTTGCCGGAGTTGAGCAGACGACTCGAGGCGTGGTCCGAGCACAACGCGTCCGCGGGAAAACCGGCGGCGGTGAAGCCAAAGCTGTCGGACCGGGACATCGAGCGACTGCGCCTGCTCGGATACGTCGACGACGAGCGAGATCCCGACCGCTAGCGTCGGCCGGACTACCCCCGTTTGCTCTCGTCCGCTTCGCGCGACGAATGGAAGGAGAGGGCGACCACCAGGACGGCGGCGAGCTGGAGTTGCAGTCCGGCCGGATAGCAGTGCCGGCGAACCTCCATTGCATCGCCGTGCCACAGCACCAGGAAATAGGGGGCAGCCAGGGCGAGCATCGCCAGGGGAACCAACATGGCGCGCGGGACGGCGCCGGAGTTGCGCCATCGGCGCAACAGCAGGACCAGGATGAGCGCGCCGACCAGATACTTGACCGGACCGATTCCGCTCACGGGCGACGCCCTCGATTTGTAGCCTTTCGGCACCCTGCCGTAGACGCGGTCCATCTCGAAAGAGAGCACGGCGGGCAGATCCGCGAGTGGGCGCAGGAACAGGTGGTAGGGGTCCGACAGCAACCACCTGGCATAGACGGTTCTTCCCTCCTGCGCTGCCCATTTGCGAAACTCCGAAAGGTCGGGCTCCCGGTAGAACGCCCACTCGTCGCGGCCGGCGCCCTTGCCGCTGCGTTCGCGCAGCTTCGCGTTCACGGGCATTCCGTGTTGCTCGAACCAAGCCAGCCGGTTCGCCTCCGGCACAATGCGCAAGGCGATGACGTTGTAGAACGGGAACCGCCAACGTTCCCCGTACTCAGCGGAGAAGTGAGCGGCGCCAACTGCAGTGATCATCGCGGCCGCGGCCATCACGTAGGAAAGACTTCGCCGCCGGAGCTCTCCCTTCACGGCAGAAACCGCCGCCGCTGGGACCAGCACCGCGACCGCGACCAGCAGTACGAGGAGGGCGCCGCCGTCGCGGAGAGTCGCGTAGAGCACGGCGTACCCGGTCAGAACGAACAACCAGCGTAGCTGGCGGAGGCTGATCAGCAGCAGGGAGGCGGCGGTCATGCCGGCGAGGAAGGAGAACGCCAGGGACTCGGTCATGATCGATCGATACATGCCGAAGATGTTGGGCCACAGGCTGAAGAGAAGGACCACGGTGGCGCCCGCCAACCCGCCCCAGAGATTGGGCATCGAATGGTAGACGCCGACGGCGAGAAGCGACCACGAGAGAGCTCCGATGACCAGCTGCGCCAGGGCTATGCGTTCGAGGTCGTCCTGCATGGCGGCGATGAACAGCGGGTAGAGCGGTGCTTTGGAGGTCGACATCCGATCGGATTGCGCCGGGACCCAAAACTCGGCGTCGAGGGGCGACAGTGCCGCGGCCTCTCGGTAGCTGCGTGAGTCGCGAAACTGACGGACTCCGTCGGATACCGCGAACAGGTAGGCGGCAGCGCCCGCCGCGACTGCCAGGAGAGCGAGGAGGAGAAGGTTCGCGAGTTGCCGGCTCCTCTTGCTCGTGTTTCGAGACATCGTCGGTTGCTCGGGGGCGTTGCGTCTCCCGGCGAGCGTCGCCGCTGGTGACTGTGTAACCGCTCGCCCGTCGAAGTGCGCGACTTGTACCTCCCCGGTCTCTCGTGTTCCAGGCCAACCGATGTTCGGTAGTGGTTCGGTTCGATATCGCGGGACTACGCTGGCGCGGGTGAGGGGGGCAGGGGGCGACCGAGCGTTAGCGAGGCTCCGACCATGCTCGAAACTTCGAGCTGAACCACTACGGAGCTCCACAATACCTTGGTAACCCCTCGAACCAGTTGATATGGCGACTGGATGCGGGCGAATCCTGGATCCTTCCTGCTGGCCCTGACCGTCTCTCTTGTCGTGTGGAATCTCGGCGCCGGCGCGCCGGCGCGGGCGGGCGAGACTCTGGTCCTCACCGACAGCCGAGGCGTTGACGGCGCGGTCAGCGTGGCGACGAGCGAGTGGAAGCTCGCCTTCAGCGATCGCTTCAACGGCGGCATCCACCGTTGGTTCGATCTCGCTGCCGACCCGGGAGAGACCGACAACCTGAGCACTTCCTCAGCCGGCGGCTTCTACAACACCGGGACGTTGTTCACCTACAACGTGTATCTCGGCACGACGTCGCCGATCGAGTACACGACGACCGTCGGCACCAACTTCGCCAGCGGGGCGCTCGACCTCTCGATCCTGGAGAACACATCGACCCGGGTTCGGATCCGTCAGGCGGGTCATCCGCGGCTCAACAACGGATCCGGACCCGCCGGAGACCCGTTCCCCGAGCTGGAGATGGTCGATGTCGAAACCATCTGGACGCTCTACCCGACCGGAAAGGTCGCAATCGACTTCGTCGCCACTCTCGATCCGAGCGGCCAGATCGTCGATTCCGGCCCAGGTGGTGCGGGCAAGGGAATCGACGCCGCGGGGATGCTCGTCAACGCGGTTGGCGGCGCCGACTTCCAGGTCGACTACGTCTGGCAGGGCGACACGATCGAGAGCAGCAACGGCGGCTGGGGACCGATTCAGATCGCGAGTCGAAGCTCGCCGACGCAACTCGTTCTCGCCTCGCCGGTCCCTCTCGGGGCCGGGCTCGACTATGTCGTTCGCCGCCCCAACATCGTCCTCGAGACGATCTCGATCCACGCCGACGGCGACCCGACGATCGTCAACCAGTGCAGCGATCCTTCCACCTCTCACTGGCAAGGCGGCAGTAACGGCGATGCGCTGTGGACGGTGCCGGCCGGCGACGGGTGCGGCACGTTCTATCGGGACACGAGCGGCGGGCAGCCGCCGGTTGCCGACGACGTTCTCTTGGCTCACTGGGCGCGCACCCGCGCGGCGGGAAGCCTGCTCGCGCTGTTCGAACCTTGGGCCGGCGTCACCAGTGGCTTCTACAACGATCTCGGGTTTACCGACATCTCCTACACGCAGCTCGGCAAGGCGGGGATCGGACCGTTCACCGACCACGATCGCCACTTCCTCGCCCATCTCGGTAGCTCCGCCGCGAGCGTGCTGCCGACCATCAAGAGCGTCGCCAACGCACAACCCTACGCCAACGACTATCGCCATCCCTTCGCCGAGGCCTTGGTCGGAACCCTGGCCAGCGGGCCCGAGATCGCTGCCTACGGCTTCAACCCCGCGACCGGCGCCTACGTGATCGAGGCAGAGAACGATGTGGCGGTGGTTCGCTTCGACGGCTTTGGCGGAACCCGGGCCGGCTTCCGCTACTACGAGCCGGCGATCGAGGTTACCGACTTCTTCGTCGCCGACGGCGACGTCGTCGTCGAGCGCTCGAGCGATGGCGGTGCGACCTTCACGACGCTCAATCCAGCCAACTACAATCTGACGACCCAGGCCGACGAAGCGCAGCTCGGAACGGGCCGGCGGGTCCTGCAGTACCTAGGCCAGATCCCCGGCGTGTTCACCGGTCCCACTTCCTGGGCCCTGCGCATCGCCGGACCCGCCTGCGGCAACGGGGTCGTCGAGCCAGGCCTCGGCGAGCAGTGCGACGAGGGTCGCGACAACGGTCCGGGTACTTCCTGTTGCACGAAGACGTGTCAGCTCATGCCGAACGGAGCGGCCAGCTGTGACGGGAACCTTTGCACGCGAACGGATGTCTGTACCGACGGTGTTTGCTCGCCAGGTCCCTGCGCCGATGGCCAGGCCTGCTCGGGGTGCGGCGGCGTCTGCGACGACGGCGGCGGTTCCTGCAGCTGCGCGTACTGAAATGCACGCGCAGTCGGGACCGGTCCCTCGTCTCTCGTGCGTCTAGGCGTTGCCCGAGAGTGCTTGGTGCACGGCCGCGATCAGCTCGTCGATGGTGACACGAAGGTCGCGATCGCGGTCGATGGCAGTGCACTCCAACGACAGGTCGCCGGCGACGGCGATCGCCACCGCGCCTACCAGATCGTCGACGCCGACCGCGCCGTCGGCGTTGCAGTCCCCGTGGATCACCGGTGCGCGGCAAAGCGCCGAGCAATCGCCGTCCGCCATCGGCTCGCAGTCCTCGCCGGGATCGAGCTCGCCGTTTCCACAATTCGGGAGTACCTCGACGGCGCCGATATCGCAGGGCAGGGCTGCCTCTCGCCTGGCACCGCGTTGGTCGAAACGCATGCATTCGGGTAGATCGCCGGTGCCCGAGTCGATCGCCGGGCTGCCGGGGAGGGGCATCCTCGTCGGCGTCGCGCCGCCGTTGTACTGCAGCGGTCCCAACACGGCGTTCTCGACGCCGATCTGATCGCTGCTCGAGCTCGATGCGAAGCACGACTCCGGCCCGCCGACTAGATTGTAGCCGTCGAGCACGACCGAGCCGACGCAGTCGGCGTGATCGCCAGCCTGGTTCCGGTTGCCGACGACGATCGAATGGCGCAGCAGGATCGTGCTCCTTTGTCCGAAAGTGCTCAGTCCGAAGCCGTCGTTGTCGGCGATCGTCGACGCGACCACCACGGACTCTCCCTCACCGACCGAGACCCCTCCAGCGAAGCCGCCGACCGAGGTGTTGCCGACGATCGTGCTGTTCTCGATGACCAGCGTTTGCTCGACGTCGACTCCGGTGCCGCGATTGTTGGCGATGGTCGACGAACGAATCACCACGCCGTCGATCGCCGTAATCCCGCCGACGCCGACAGCGCCGAGGCCGGAGGTCCGGGCGGTGTCGCCACTGACCGGCCCGTTGCCGATGATCGACGACTCGACGACGATCACCGAACCGTCGCTGTTGATGGCGGTGCCGCGGTTGTCGACGATACGGCTGCGCACGATGACGACGCCGCCTCCCGGACAGGCGATCAGTGGGTCGCCGTCGTTGTCTCGGATCTGGCTGTCGGCAATCAGCGGGCAAAGATACAGCCAGCCGCGGTTGTCGACGATTTCGCTGTCGAAGACCCAGAAAGCGTCGCTGCCATCGGCATCGGCGAGATCCTCGTTGCCGCCAACCGTCGAACCGTGCAACACGGTCGTGCCGCTGCCGCCGCCGAAGAGCACGCCGCGGTTGTCGCGCAGCGTAGAGTTGCGTACTTCGAACCAGTGCAGGTTGCCGATCACCCCAGCGGTATCGCCGAAACTGTCGGCGACCGTGCAATTGTCGAAGGCGAGGGTGCCGAAGTTGACCACGGCGCCGTGCCAATAGTCGCTGCGCTCGACGGCTCCGTTGCGGAACTCGACCCCGCGGACCTCGACCACCGCCCGACTGGCGATAGACAAGAAGCCGGAGACGCCGCCTGCATCGATCACGCTCAGCGCGGAGTCCACGCCGACGATCTCCAGGTCGTCGGTGACGTCGAGGTCGCCGGCCGCGGCCGCGTCGTCGACTCCGACGAGCTCGATCCGAAATATACCCGCTGGCAATCGAATCGTGTCCGTACCCGGTAGCGCGTTCGCCTCCTGGACTGCGGCGCGCAGCGTGCACTCCCCGCCGGCGGCCGCGCAGATACCGTCGCCAACCGCTGCATCGACCGCGTCGAAGGTGGCGTCCACCTCGAAACTGGCAGCCCGCGCCGACACCGGTAGGAGGCAGCACAATCCAACGATCAGCGGCGCGATACGTCTATTGGCATGATTGGGCATACTCGCGAGTCTCGCAAGAGTTGTGCCCCCACCAGCAGTACAGAACACCGACAACCCCGGGGCGGGATCAGGTCGCCGTCGTTGCGGGCGAGTTCGGCGAGTCGCATCCTTGCAAGGATGCGAGCCCGACTGCTAGCCCAGATATCCCATGGGCCTCGCCAAGTGCCGGCGAACCCGTATCTTGGCGGGTTCATCCAGATTCAAGTCGCGATCGGACGTGGAACGGTGACGCACGTCCGGATGATGCACCTTCTCGTACTCGGTCTGGCTGCCGTCTTGGCGGCGGCGGGATGCCAATCACCGGAATCCGGCGCCGGCGGCGGAGCCGAGGCGGCGCCGCCAACGGCCGGGATCAGCCAGGTCGATCCGAGCTTTCCGGTCGGACAGGTGCTGTACGTGCCGGCCTACTCGGTGATCAGCATGTCCAGTCGCGACCGAACCATGCCTCTGGCCGTCACCCTCAGCGTCCACAACACCGATCAGGCTGAGCCGATGGTGCTCAGCTCGGTTCGCTTCCACGACACCGAGGGCAAGCTGCTGCGCGAGTTCTTGCCCGCACCGCTGGAGATCCCGCCTCTGGCGACCAGGGACTTCCTGGTCGAGCGCCGCGAGCGACAGGGCGGCGGCATTGGCGCCAACTTCGTCGTCACCTGGGGCGCCTCGCGCGCGGTTTCCAAGCCAATCATCGAGGCGCTGATCGTCAGCGGCGGCACCCAGGGGATCTCGTTCATCAGCGCCGCCCGCGTCATCTCCGAGAAGCCGTAGCGTTGCCCGCCGCGTCGTTGTCGCCCGAGCGCCCCGACCTCGTGCGCGACCGCTTGGAAGCCCTTCTCGAGCGGCCGCCCGGTTGGCCTTGCGACTGTGCCGTGAGGCGCTCGCGGCGATTGGGTGTGCGATGATCGTGGAAACTCGCGGTTGCAGGAGCATCGCGGGGGCTTGCGAAGTGGTCGACGGAGGCGTTGGGTAGAAGGCTGCGCCGGGCGCATCCTGCGATGCCCTGCGAGGAGCGGCCGTGGCCGATACGAATCCGATTCAGCAAGAGCTTGGAGTCCCGTCCCGCCGCGTTTTTTCGCGCTGTTTGGGCGTGGTGTCGTTTGCTCTGCTGGTCGCCGCCTGCGATGCCACGATGCCCGACGCGGCGCCGTCCGGACCGCCGCCCGTCGTGGTCGAGGTGAGCGAAGTGCGTCGGGAGACGATTCGCGACGTCGTCGAGCTGGTCGGCCAACTCGAGGCGGAAGAGGCGGTGATGATCAAACCCGAAGCCGAAGGCACGATCTCTTCGATCGAGTTTCGGGAAGGCTCGCGGGTCGCCAAGGGGAATCTATTGTTCCGCTTGCGCGACGACGAGCAGCGAGCTCGCTTGCGCGAGGCGGAGGCGTCGCTGACATTGGCGCGGGCCGACTACGAGCGAGCTCAGGCGCTGCGCAAGAAGCAGGCGATTTCCGAGGCCGAGCTCGACCGGGCGCTCTCCGGTTGGCAGCGTTCGGTAGCAGAACGGGACCTCGCCGAGGTCGCGCTGCAGCGCACGGAGATTCGCGCGCCCTTCGGTGGGGTTCTGGGCGCTCGGTTGGTGGCTCCCGGGGATCAGGTCGACCGCGACGTTGGGCTGATCGAAATCGAATCGGTCGATCGTTTGCGCCTGGTGTTCTCCATCCCGGAGATCGGGGTCGGACTGGCGCGCCAAGGTGTTCCGCTCACCGTCAGGGTAGCGCCTCTGCCCGATCGGACCTTTTCGGGCGAAGTCTACTTCGTCTCACCGTCGCTCGATCCGCGCACCCGTCGCCTGCTGCTCAAGGCGTGGGTGCCGAATGATGACGGTGTCCTCAAGCCGGGGCTGTTCGCCAACATCGAGGTCGAGATCGCTCGCCACGAAGACGCCCTGACGATTCCCGAAGCGTCTCTGGCGTACGACGCTGGTGGCGCATACGTCTGGCGGGTTGGTGAGGAGGAGCGTGTAGAGAGGGTAGGGGTCGAGCTCGGGATTCGCCGCAGTGGCCGGGTCGAGCTCAGCGGCGGCGAGCTGCGCGAGGGCGACCGATTGGTGTCGGCGGGCACCAACAAGGTCTTCCCCGGGGCAGTCGTGCGCGCGCCCCGGCCGACGCCGCAGACGGCGGCGCAGATGCCGTGAGCCGCGCCGGCGGCGTGACGTTGCGATGAAGTTTGCCCAGATCTGTATCGACCGCCCGGTTCTGACCACGGTGCTGTCGCTGCTGATCGTGCTGTTCGGGGCGATCTCGATGCTCCGCCTGCAGAATCAGCAGTTTCCCGATGTCGATCCGCCGATCGTTTCGGTGACGACCGTGTTTCCCGGAGCAGCCCCCGAGGTCATCGAAACCTCGGTGACGCAGCCGCTCGAAGATCAGTTGATCGCCATCGAGGGGGTGCGGCACCTGACCTCGGTGAGTCGCGAGCAGGCCTCGGTGATCTCGGTCGAGTTCGAGCTGGGGCGCGACATCGAGGTCGCCGCCAACGACGTCCGCGACCGGGTGGCGCGGGCGCGCGACGACCTGCCCGAGGAGGTCGAGGAGCCGGTCGTCGCCAAGCGCGACTCCGACGCCTTTCCGATCATGTGGATCGCGCTGTACGGTGGCAACTATTCGCAGATCGAGCTGTCGACGATGGCCGAGACCGAGATCCAGGATCGGCTCGCCAAGTTGCCGGGGATTTCCGAGGTTCTGATCGCCGGTGAGAAACGGTTCGCGATCCGGGTGTGGATCGACGGCGATCGGCTGACCGCGCAGGGGCTGACCGTTGCCGACATCCAGGCCGGGCTGCGCCGCGAAAACGTCGACGTGCCGTCGGGGCGGATCGAAGGCATGGAGCAGGAGTTCGCCATTCGAACGCTCGGTGAGCTCAAGAGCGCGGAGGCGTACGGCGCCCTGGTCATTGCCCGGGTCGCCGGTGAGCCAGTGCGTCTGCGCGACGTCGCCACCGTGGAAGAGGGCCCGGAAGACGAGCGCAAGTTGGTTCGCTACAACCGCGAGCCGGCGATTGGCCTGGGGATCGTCAAGCAGAGCAAGGCAAACACGCTCGACGTGGCCAAGGTCGTCAAGGCAGAGATCGAGTCGATTCGGCCGACCTTGCCGCCCGGAGTTCGAATGGAGACCGCCTTCGACTCCTCGGTGTACATCGAGCGCTCGCTGCGCGATGTCTCCCAGACGATCCTCGAAGCGGTGGGGCTGGTGGTGATCGTAATCTTCGTATTCTTGCGCAGTTTTCGCGCCACTCTGGTCCCGGCGGTGGCGATACCGGTCTCTCTCGTCGGCACGTTCGCGGTTCTCTACGCCTTCGATTTCACGATCAACACCCTGACGCTGATGGGGATGACACTGGCGATCGGCTTGGTGGTGGACGACGCCATCGTCGTGCTCGAGAACATCGCGCGCTGGGTCGAGCTCGGAACCCCTCCGCGGGAAGCGGCGCGCCGCGGTATCGACGAGATCGCCTTCGCCGTGGTGGCGGCGACGGTCGCGACGATTGCGGTCTTCCTGCCGCTCGCCTTTCTCTCCGATAAGACCGGGCGGTTGTTTCGCGAATTCGGGATCACCGTCGCCGCGGCGGTGGCGATCTCCGGCTTCGTCGCGCTCAGCCTCTCGCCGATGCTGTGCGCGCGCATCCTGCGCCCCCGAGTCGAGGAGAGCGGCGTTCGTGCTCGCCTGGGCTTGCTGATCACGCGAATGTCGGACGCCTATGCCTGGCTACTGGGACGCGTCCTGCCGCACGGTGGTTTGGTGCTGCTCGGCGGTGTCGTCTGGGTGGCGTTCGGTCTGCACCTGCTGCGCACCGCACCGACCGAGTTCATCCCTCTCGCCGACCAGGGGGCGTTGCGCATCTTCACCCAAGCTCCCGAGGGAAGCACCATCGAGTATACCGACCGCTACCAGGCGGAAGCCGAGGGGATCGTGCTCGGCGCACCGGAGGTCACCAAACTGTTCTCGGTGGTGGCCTTCGGGATCGGCACACCGGGCGCCGTCAACGAGGGGGCGATGTTTGCCACCTTGGCGCCATGGGAGCAACGCGAGCGTTCGCAGATGGAAGTGGTCGACGGACTCCGCAACGAGCTCTTCAACGTGGGCGGTATCCTCGGCTTTCCGATGAACTTGCCCGCCCTGACCATCGGCATGGCCGATGCCCCGGTCTCGATGGTGGTGCAGGGGCCCGATGTCGCCGACCTATCCGCGTACGCCGACGAGATTGCCAACCGCGCCCGCACGGTGCCCGGTCTGGTCAACGTGCGCAACGACCTGGTGCTCAACAAGCCGCAGGTCGAAGTCCATATCGATCGCGAGCGCGCCAGTGATCTCGGCGTTTCGGCGCGCGACATCGCCAGCACTCTGCAGGTGTTGTTCGGCGGCCTCGACCTGACGTCGTTCAAGTTGCGCGGAGAAACCTACGACGTGATTGCCCAACTCAGCCGCAAGGGGCGATCGACCCGGCGCGATTTGTTCAGCGCCTACGTGCGCGGTCGCGATGACGCTCTGATTCCCTTGTCGTCGGTGGTGACGTTGGGTAACGCCGTCACTCCGCGCAGCATCCCGCACTTCGATCGCTTGCGGGCCGCAACCGTCACCGGTCACCTGGCACACGGAACGCCGCTCGGCAGCACCCTCGACGCGGTGCAGCGGATCGCCGAAGACGTCCTGCCCCGCGGTTCCGGATATCGGATCGAGTTCTCGGGCGAGTCCGAGGACTATTTCGAATCTGGCAACGCGCTGGCGTTTGCCTACGTCCTGGCAATCGTCGTCATCTATCTCGTATTGGCTGCGCAGTTCGAGAGCTTCCTCCACCCGGTGACGATCCTCTCGGCGGTCGCGCTATCCTTCACCGGAGCGCTGGTGGCGTTGCGGTTGAGCGGCGACACCTTGAATCTATTCAGCGAGATTGGCCTGGTGATGCTGGTCGGGCTGGTGACCAAGAACTCGATCTTGATCGTCGAGTTCGCCAACCAGCTCCGCGAACGCGGCAAGTCGACCTACGATGCCACCTTGGAGGCAGCCCGGGCCCGTTTCCGACCGATCTTGATGACCGCACTGTCGACGGTCATCGGTATTCTGCCGATCGCCGTCGGAGGGGGCGCCGGCGGCGAGTCGCGCGCTCCGCTCGGTATCGCGGTGGTCGGCGGGATGGTCTTCTCGACCCTGCTGACCTTCTTCGTGGTTCCGGCGATGTACATTTTGATGGAGCGCCTGCGTGAGCGAGCTGTCGGCCGCCGGACTCTGCCCGCCGAGATCGACACTGCGAGCCCGCGTGCCGCCGAGTCGTGAGCTGCTGGGGGCCGCCCGAAGTCGAGGTGCGGCCACTCGATTGTAGGTTTTACAGAGCTCCGGAGTCTGGCGAACGTGCAGGCACGAGGGCGAACGGCCGTCGGCCTCAGGGCATGGTTCTTGATTTAGTCTCCCGATGCAGGCCCTACAACAGGGCCGTCATTGTGGCGCGGCCGATCGTCAGGCGCGCGCTCGGCTTAGCGATTGCCAATCAAACCCAGATCAGGCGAGGAGGCACGATGACTACCAAACCCAGACGAACCACGACGGATGCGGGGATCCCGGTTCCCAGCGACGAGCACTCCCTGACGGTGGGCCCCGACGGCCCGATTCTGCTTCAGGACCACTACCTGATCGAGCAGATGGCCAATTTCAATCGGGAGCGGATTGCCGAGCGACAGCCGCACGCCAAGGGAAGCGGCGCCTTTGGACGATTCGAGGTCACACGGGACGTCAGCCGATTCACCAAAGCGGCGGTTTTCCAACCGGGGAACAAGACTGACACGCTCGCCCGGTTCTCGACCGTCGCCGGCGAGCGCGGTAGCCCTGATACGTGGCGCGACCCGCGCGGGTTCGCCGTCAAGTTCTACACCAGCGAGGGCAACTACGACATGGTCGGCAACAACACGCCGGTCTTCTTCATCCGCGACCCGCTCAAGTTCCAGCACTTCATTCGCTCGCAGAAGAGACGTGCCGACAACGCCCTGCGCGACCACGACATGCAGTGGGACTTCTGGACCCTGTCGCCGGAATCGGCGCACCAGGTGACTTGGCTCATGGGCGACCGCGGCATTCCGAAGTCGTGGCGCCACATGAACGGCTACTCTAGTCACACCTACATGTGGGTTAACGGTGACGGCGAGCGATTCTGGGTCAAGTATCATTTCAAGAGCGATCAGGGGATCGATTTCCTTACCCAGGACGAAGCCGATCGGTTGGCCGGCGCGGATGCGGACTACCACCGCCGCGATCTGTTCAACGCAATCGCCGAGGGCAATGCGCCGAGTTGGACGATGCACGTTCAGGTCATGCCCTTCGACGAAGCCGGCGACTATCGCTACAACCCGTTCGATCTTACCAAGGTGTGGCCACACGGTGACTACCCCCTTCGCGAGGTCGGCAAGCTGGTGCTCGACCGCAATCCGACTGACTTCCACACCGAGATCGAGCAGGCGGCCTTCGAGCCCAACAATCTGGTGCCGGGCATCGGTCCGAGCCCCGACAAGATGTTGTTGGCACGGCTGTTCGCCTACGCCGATGCCCATCGCGCCCGCCTCGGTGTGAACTACAAGCAGATCCCGGTCAACCGGCCGCAATGTCCCGTGCATAGTTATACTAAGGACGGCGCCATGCGCGTCGACAACGTTGCTGATCCGGTCTATGCGCCCAATTCCAAGGGCGGCCCGGAGGCCGATCCGGAGGCGGCGCCGTATGTGGAGAAGTGGGCAGCCGACGGCGAATTCGTTCGTGCCGCCTATACCCTGCGCAAGGACGACGACGACTGGGGCCAGGCGCGCACGCTGGTCCGCGAGGTGATGGACGACGCGGCGCGAGACCGGCTAGTGGACAACGCCACCGGACACCTGTCGGCCGGTGTCTCCGAGCCCGTTCTCGAGCGCGCTTTCGAGTACTGGCGCAACATCGATCAGGAGATCGGTGAACGCATCGCCGCGGGTGTTCGGGGGAAGAGCGACTGACCTGCCTTCATGCCAACGGCATGGCGGCGCTGTGATCGCGGACTTCCGCGGCGAACGCACGTCATCTGTCTCGAATCCGCAATCCCCGAGGTTGGCTTGCCAAGACTGGCTTACGCTCCCGGTTGCAGGGATCGCGATGCGACGTGCTTCGGTGCGCCGCGCCGTTCGAAAGGCGCGCCGTCGTCGGCGAGGGCATCGATCGCGGCGCTGGCGGTGCGCATGACGTCGATCGCGTCGTCGAGATTGGTCACCGGACTCACCTTGTCGAGGAGCGCGTCGCGGAAGTTGGCGAGCATCGCCTGGATGTCGTTGCCGCGTGCTTCGACAGGATGCGGCGTTCCGTTCGTGCTGATCGTGATCTCCGGCCCGTTGCGGCGCCAGACCGCTTCTCGGCCGCCGACGGTCGTGGCGAGCAGATCTTCCTCAGTGCGCGCGCGCAGCTCGACGACGATCTCGGCTGGGCTGTCCCCGAAGGCGAGGTCGAGGCGAATTTGCTCGGGGGAGGCCTCGCCGCGGTGGGCCACGCGTAGGACTCGCCCGTCGCCATTGCCGGCGGCGCGGCGAGTGGCGGCGATGATGTGGTAGAGGGTTTGGTAGAGAGAAGAGCGGTTCCAGGTGCGCGGACTGTCAGGGCTTTGCGCGGTTCGCCGGAAGAGGTACCGCACCCGGTCGGGCGTGCCGTCGCAGAGCTCTTCGAGCCCGGCTGCGTGGAGCGAGTTGTGCGCTGGCACGACCAGGGTATCGCCTGCCTGCGCCTCGTCGCGCAGGGCGATCGCCTGCTCCAGGGTCTGTGTGATCGGCTTCTCGAGTAACGTCGGAATGCGATGTGCGATCGCCAGCCGGGCGAGCTCGAAGTGGACGTCGGTCGCGGCGGCGATGATGGCTGCTTCCGGTCGCATGTCCTCGATGGCGTCGGCGGCGTTCGCGTAGGCCGGACAGCCGCCGAAGTCCTGGAGGTTTGCCTGCGGCGCGTGCGGCGAGGCGACGGCGTCGATCGAGAGGCCGCCGAGGTTGGCGGCAGCGCTGGCGATGCGCCTTGCCTGGCGCCCGGAGCCGATCATGAGGACGCGCAGCGGACGGGTGCGTTGCTCGACGAAATCCGGCATCGCCGCCGCCGGCGCCGGCCGGTCGATCTCTGGCGGGCCGGTCTCTAGCTCGCGTTCGCGCAGCGCCTCGGAAACGTCATCGAAGGACATCGGCTCGCCGTACGGGTAGAGGCGCGACATCCAGTCGAGCGCGCGCAGCTCGGTCTCGGTGAGCTTGCCGCCGGGCACCGGGCGCAGCTCGTCGAGTCCGTACTTGGCGACGTAGGGGCGCCACAGTCCGGTGCAGTGGTCCGAAAACCGGCATTCGTCGCACACCGCGGCGCGCTGCTTTTGCGGCGAGTCCTCGGCGATTGCCGAGTTCGCCATTTTGAGGCCGTCCGACCAGGCGCGGAACTCGTCGAGAAAGCAGAACGGGATGCCCTGGCGCGAGCCGACCGCGAACGGCTGGCCGAGCTCGACGGCGCGGTACATGGCGCGCTTGAGGTAGGGCATGACGTCGGTGAGCCGCGGCATGACTTCGATGTTGTCGAGCGCCTTGAACTGCGGGGTGACGAAGGCGAAGGAGAT
>JAUIGL010000156.1 GCA_030430165.1 bacterium
GCGCATCGCGATCGACCCTCGCGCCGCTTTCTTGCAGCCCCGCGACCGCGCTGTCGAGCAATGAGCGCACGCTGTCGTCGAGCGGTCTCCCAGGCTCGCCGATCCAGGCGGCAACCCGGTAGTCGCGCAGGTCGGAACAGCGCGGCGCTGGCAAGCGCAGCTCCCAGCCGACCGCGCGGTCCGGCGTCGGCCCGGCAAGCACGTCCATCAACAACGGCAGATCACCGGCACTGCGCGCGATCGGACCGCAGACGTTGATATCGGTCTCCGCCAACACGCCCGGCGGGCCGGGAATGTGACCGCGCGAAGAAACGATGCCCCAACTCGGCTTGTGACCGAACACGCCGCAGTTGTGCGACGGGACCCGGATCGAGCCACCGATGTCGCTGCCAACCTCGACGCTGGTCAGCCCCGCGGCAACCGCGGCCGCGGCGCCGCCAGAGGAACCGCCGGGCGTGCGACCGAGGTCCCAGGGATTGTTGGTGGTGCCGAAGATCTGGTTGTAGGTCTGCAGATCGGCCGCCATGAACGGCACGTTGGTCTTGGCGAAAACGATCGCACCGGCGTCCTTGAGCCGACGAGCGACCTCAGAATCCCGCTGCGGAACGTGGCTCGAGAATTCCGGCGCACCAGCGGTCGTGCGCAGCCCCTCTACTTCGTAGGTATCCTTGAGAGTCATCGGAATGCCGTGCAGCGGCCCCCAGCTCTCGCCGCGAGCCAATGCGGCGTCGGCCGCTTGCGCGCGCTCGCGGGCGCGATCGAAGTCGAAGGAGATGACCGCGTTGATGTCGCCGTTGAGTCGCTCGACCCGATCGAGATAGTGCTCCAGCAACTCGACCGACGAGACTTCGCCGGCGCGGATCATCCGCGACAGTCGAACCAACGACTGAAACGCCAGATCGCTCATCTCACATCCTCACCGCTGGCGGCGCCGATCAACGTGTGCGCCGTCGCGTCGGCGACCCGGACTGCAGCGGTATCGCCAACCGCGAAACCGTTGGCCGGGAACACCGCCGTCTTGAAGTGCGCCGTCTTGCCGGCGAGCCAGTCGTCACGGCGCCGCGCCGGGCCTTCGACCAGGACCTCGACCTCGGTGCCGACCGCGGCGCGATTGATGCTTGCCGCAGTCTCCTCCTGCAACGCGATCATCGCCTGCAGCCGCTCGCCCTTGTCCTCTTCCGCAACCGTTTCTTGCCACTTGCCCGCCTTGGTGTGCGAGCGGCTCGAGTATTTGAACATGAACGCGCTGTCGTAGCCGACGCGGCGCATGACTTCGAGCGAGCGCTCGAAATCGCCGGCGCTCTCGCCGGGAAAGCCGACGATCATGTCGGTGCTGAGGGCAATCCCCGGCACCGCGGCACGCAGTCGATCGACCAGGGCGAGGTACTCGGCAACCGAATAGCCGCGTTCCATGCGGTTCAAAACGGCATCCGACCCCGACTGCAACGGCAGGTGCAACTGCGGACATACTTTCTCGCACTCGGCCATGGCATCGATCGCCGATTCGGTCATGTCGCTCGGGTGCGGCGAGGTGAAGCGAATCCGTTCGATCCCCGGCACCTCGTTGGCGGCGCGCAGCAGCATCGCAAAATCGGTATCGCCGTGGCGATAGGCGTTGACGGTTTGTCCGAGGAAGACCACCTCGCGATAACCCGACGCGGCCGCCTCGCGCACCTGCTCGAGCACCGCATCGGGAGGCAGGCTGCGCTCGCGACCGCGCACGTACGGCACGATGCAGAACGTGCAGAACTTGTCGCAGCCGCGCATGATCGTGATCCAGGCGCGAACCCCTTCGCCGCGCTCCGGCTGGACGTCGGCGTAAGTCTCTTCCTTGTCGAGGCGGACATCGACGAAGGGGTCGCCGGCGAGCAGCTCCGGCAGCTTGCGATAGGCGTCGGGTCCGGCGACGAAATCGAGGTGCGGCGTCTTGTCGAGCAGATTGTCGCGAAAGTGCTGCGCCATGCAGCCGGCGAGACCGATCTGGACGTGCGGTCGCCGATTCTTGTGCTTCGACAAGGCGCCGAGCCGGCCGAAGATCCGCTCCTCCGCGTGCTCGCGGATGGCGCAGGTGTTGAGCAGGATGACGTCGGCCGTTTCCGGCTCCGACACCGCACTGAAGCCGGACCGCGAAAGATGGCCGCGAATCAGCTCGGTATCGGCCACATTCATCTGGCAGCCGTAGGTTTCGATGTAGACTTTGGGCATGGCGCTCGCTGGGTAGGGCAGCGTGTGAGGGTAGCACCCTTGGTGGATCGCCTGAACCCTGGGGACGTGCCGGTAGTGGGTTTGTTTGGCACAACGCCAAGAGGCGAAGGAGCCAAACGGGGCTCAGGCCTTCAGGCTTGATGGGTTTCAGCCTTTAACTGATCAACGCGAAGGAGCGAAGGAGGTAAGGAGCGAAGGCTTCGCTGGGAGCACGGCACCGTAGTGACTCGGCTCCGCAACACCTTGATTTCCTCGAGACACCCCTGGAGTCCTGGGACTCTGAGCCCGCTTCGCTTCTTGGTACTGTTTAGTTGGCTGAATTCCCAAAGCCGCCTCCCTCTCGAGGGGGCCGAGCCGTTGCAGGGCTGAGGCAGCAGCGCGCTGTACGACCAGGGAGCCCTTCGCTCCTTACCTCCTTCGCTCCTGCTATGGCGATGCCTGTCAAGTCACGCAGTTGCGTGGTGGGAGATAACCCTTGGTTGGGTTGCATAAGAGACGGTGAGACAACTGGGGCGATC
>JAUIGL010000121.1 GCA_030430165.1 bacterium
TCCGGTTTGATGAGCGGGATGTGGAAACGGAGCATGGCTGAAATACTGGGACACTCGCAGACGAAAGGGCGAGCCAACGGGGAACCCAAATATCGGCCTACACCACCGCGCCACATCTCGACTCCACCCGGGTTTCGTAACGAGAGTGCGGAGAGGCTTGTGGATCAAGGCCGCACGGACCGAGGTGCCCGCAGGCATACTTGAACAGTATGTCGAGGACGGCGAGGGAGTACGGCCTTGAGACGCATGCCTATCGGCGCTCGCAGTCGAAAGCTGGTGAGATATGCGGGCTATACCGCGGGCTTTCGAGATGTTCAGCTGATCGGCCGATTCAGTCGCCGAGGTAATGTTCATTTCCTGAGCCTCCCTCAGATCTTCTTCGACTCACCGCTCGAGAGCTCGGGGCCAGTAGCGGTCCAGCGATCGTCGTCGGGCGAGTGGGCGTAGGCGATCGTTGATCGCCGCGATATCGAGCGCGTCGGGATCCCAAGTGCCACCGAGCCATGTGAGGTAGCTTTCGTGCTCTGGATGCCTCGGGTCGCCTACCGAGGCAACGACCCGCTCGTAGCCCGGCGGGCCGCCGCAGTCCTCAGGCGGACACGCGCGAGCGCCTGCCGTGCAGTTGGGATAGGTCTCGTTCTTTTGGCGCGGATAGATCGCTTGAATGACCACGTTGTGCTGCCAACCATCTCCGAAGTCATACTCGTAGGAGAAGACGGCGCCGGGGGTCCACAAGAGGTCGCGCAGCCGAACCGAGTGCTCGTCGCGCCAGCCCATCTCGAAGTCGGGGTCGTGCTCCGGTTGAGAATAGCACTCGTTGCCGACGACGAATTGGTGCAAGTGCGAGTTCGTCCAACCCATCGCCATCTGGATCACCCAGTGCAGCTTGTGGAGGGTCGTGTCAGCTCCGACTGTAACGCTGCGCCAGATTCTCGGCTCGATCTCGCGCAGACTGATGTCGAGAACGTACGCGTCTTTCGCCGTCGCTTTTCTCGCCCGCATGGTCGCTTCCTATAGCACGCACGAAACCAGGGGCAGGTGGCGAGTATCAGTGCGATGCCAAGCTGCTTCCGGAGCGCTGTGGGCAGGCGAGTCGAGGCGGCCGTCAGGAACCCGTTGCCGCCAGTTCACGCGCGTGAGCCACATCCCGGGACTGGACGGATCTGATCTGGGTGGGCCGCAGCGTCACCACCGCAACCGTGTCGCCCGTGAGCGTCATGAACTCAACCTCGTAACCGGCACCGGCGGAATGAACGTGGACCACCGTACCGATGTCACCGGCCTCGAGTCCCGCATCTGGAACGTCCCCAGTGAGGACTACAACATCATGTTCGCCAATGATCATGTCGCCTCCCGAGGGTACGCTGTGATCAGCCGCGGAGCAACTTCTCCTTGGTCGAGTTGCCAGACCGTCCGTACCCGGGGTCTGCGGCCATCTGGAGTGTTCAGCGGACCGTCCACTTCGTAGCGAGGGCCAAAGCCGGCGTCGCGTTGAACGGTCACTTCGTGATGTTGAGCATGCTCGTACAGGGCGCGGGCTAGAGTTTCCCAGTCATCCATGCGGAACCCGAAGCGGTTGAAGAACCGAGCCTTGCTGCCACCGAATCGGTGCCCCCCGTTGAGCAGGTACCCGGTGATCTTCTCCTTCTCCACGGTAGCGAGATGTGCGTTGGGTAGCTTCATTGTCGCAGCGTGTCGTCACGACTACGACGATTGACGAGGCCCGATCAACACGCGCGAGGACTTCTACATGACGATTCGGAGCGGGGCACGCACCCGTCCGGCAGTCGCCCGTGCGATGAGGTTGCGGTTGTCCCCGGGTTGTTGAGCAACGACCGAGTGGGCCTCTGAATCAAACTTCCTGAACGGCCGTCGAAGAGTCCATGGCGGATCTCGGTATGTTCCCGCGACTCCTGGGCGTCGTCCTGTCGCCGATTTCGGGGCTTTGCGTGATGATCGGGATTGGTGCGGTTTTCTTGCCCCTCGGTGCCCCGCACGGGCTTGGGCCTGCCGCTTGGCTTGCCATCAGCTCGATTGTGCTAGTAGTCCCCGCGGCTGTTCTTGCTCCGGGCCGAAACGCGATCGTCGCCTTCATCGTCGCAGTCGGATGGTTGGCCTCGCTGGTGTGGGTGACGGTCCCAGTCGGAGCGGTGGGCGGTGCCGTCATGGGCAGCGCGTTCGGGCTAGCCTACGTCGCCTTTGCGAGCCGAGCGGGCACACCTCCCGAGAACTGGCCGATTCTCAGGTGGCTTGGTTTGCGGAACTTCTTCGTTGGCTACCTGGGGATAGCCGTCACAGGTCTTGTCGCCGCCTTTCTGATCGCTCCCCGAACCACCGACTGCGGCGACATGCGACCCGTAAAGGTGCGGGCGGACATCGGTGCGATCTCCGAGACGTTGGAGTTGTTCCGCTCCCTCTACGGCCGGTATCCGACCGAGGAGGAGGGACTTCGGATCCTGCTGAGACAGTCCGCCCAGGATGAAAGACAACCACTACTGGACCTGGACTACATGCCCTTGGACCCGTGGGGTAATGACTACGTCTACAGCCGCGAGGGAGATTCGTTCCGGGTGCGTTCCTTGGGCGCAGATGGGCTGGAGGGCGGCGAGGGCGCGGACGCCGACATCGATAGCGACGTGGTGCTCGCCGATCGCTGAGGACGACCGTCGCTCACACAGCGCATGTCCCAGGCAGCGATAGGCCCCCGGGGCCTATTTCCCGAGTAATCGCGAGCAATTGCGAGTAATCGCCAAGGCCGAAATTCAACCAAAGCAGCTACTTACGGCTGACCGGTACTCGTCGCCCGGTTTTCGATTCCCCCCGCCCCATACCCCACAGCGCGAAGCCGAGGCTTGGGTCACGGGACCCTCCGTTGAGCATTGCCTTTCGTGGGTTGGCGCAGCGCCCGGGGCCGGCACAACGATCACGACCTACCGAGAACGATGTCGAGCCCCGCGAAGATCGCTCCGAGTTGATTACGGGAAATGCGCCCGGTTCGCTCGGAAAACAACGTCCGGTCGATGGCGATGATTTGAGACACGTTGGCGACGGAGTCCTTGGGGAGCCCGGTGCTGCGGGCGCGTAGCAATACGTTGCCGGGCGCGTCGGCCCAGCGGATGTTGCTGGTGAGTGGAACCGAGACGACGGTCGCCAGTCGACTTCGATTCAGTGCGTTACCCTGCAAGACCACAAGGGGACGCCGGAAGCCCGGGCCAGACCCAGTTGGATCGGCGACATCGGCCCACCAGACCTCCCCTTGCGTGATCATTTCCATTCGCTGCGTTCGAGAACCCTCCGCGCCGCCGCCGATACCGCGGGATCCGGGTCGGGGCCGACGTCCTCACAAACGCGATCCATCGCGTCGGTTACAGCGTCTGGGTCGTGACGTGCGACGTATTCCTCGACGGCTTCGGCGTACAACTGGCTTCGGGATTTCTTCTGGCGTCGAGCCAAGCGCTCGGCCTCTGCGAAGACTTCGTCGGGAATCGAGATTGCTGTTTTCATACCGAAAGTATAACCGAGCGTCCGGGCTGTTCAAGAGATCGATCTGCCGCCGGGAGCTGCTTCCGAGTGCCCGGCTCGAGTGACTTGGAAATTGGTGACGCCCATTGATAGGCGCCTCCCAGTGGGTGTCACCAACCCAAGTCTGGCGACGGCAGCACGGAACGAAGTGCCTCACCACGATTTGTCGTGCTATGAATCCTCAATGTCCGTATTCGAGCCGATTCTCGAAGAGCTCAATCGCTGCGAGGTTCGCTACGTGGTGGTCGGCGGGTTGGCGACTGTTCTCCAAGGGTATGCACGCCTCACAGCCGATCTGGACCTGATTGTCGACCTCGCGCCCGACGAAGCGGTAAAAGCGATCCGCTGTTTATCGTCGATCGGGCTTCAACCGCGAATCCCCGTGGACGCAATGGACTTTGCCGATCCGATCAAGAGACGGAGCTGGATCGACGAGAAGAACATGAGAGTGTTCCCGCTGGTCGACCCGGACAACCCAATGAGGCTCGTCGATCTCTTCGTCGAGACGCCGATCGATTTCGAAGAGCTTTGGGGGCAGGCTGAAGACCTGCAACTCGAATGCTCGATGGCTCGAGTTGCCTGCATCCGTCACCTCATCGCGCTCAAGCGCGAGGCGGGCCGCCCGCAAGACCTGATCGATATCGACGCACTGGAAAAAATTGCAGGAGCCAGATCGCCCCGGGATGAGGACCAATGAGCGACCGGCCTATCGAGTCCGCGGATTGGCAAGTCGACTGGGACAGCCATCGCGATGCGCAGTTGGCAGCGGTCGCTGCGGCGACGCCCGCTCAGCGGTTGGCCTGGCTCGAGGAAGCGATTCGTTTCGCCTACCGAACGGGAGCACTGCCCCGGCGCGATCAAGAGCCCACTAAAATTCGAACGAGCTGAGGGCAGCGAGCGCGTGGATAAATTGGATAATTGGGGACAGGCACCTATTTCGCTCTCTAACTATCCGAGTTCGCTACAGAATCGCAACGAAAATGGTGCCTGTCCCCAATTTCCCTGTCCCCAATTTCCCTGAGCCGACTCTCCACTTGATCGCCCGTGTCGGCGCCCGTGTCATGTACCCGGAGAAGAGCGTGTCCAGCCGCCGCTTCTCTACTTCGCCTTGAATAGGTCTGCGTCGTTCTTGATCACGTCGACGAGCGTCGTCGAGTAGCAGCCCTCCGGAGCACTCCCGTGAAGCTGCACCGTCGCGCTCGGCGACCCGGCCAAGGCGGCCGAGATGCCGACTGGCATGTCGAGCTGCCCCTTCTTGGCATTGTTCTTCGCCTTGACCAGGATCTTCGACTTGCCCTCGTCGCCGCCCAGGAGCTTGATCAGTTGGACACCGTCCGACGAGAGGTCCTTGTCCTTGTAGAGGAAGCCCTTCGTTCCGACATCCTTCCAGCAATCCTTGCCGGCGCAGTCGAGGCCGGCGCGATCGACCTGCATGTGGGCCGCGAGCTGACCCGCATCGTCATAGACGCACAGGTCATACGAGGTGCTTCCGAGTACGGGATCGCCGAAGTCGGCCTGGGTGAGGGCCGGTCCCTTGATCAGCTTCAGGATCAGCTTCTCCTTGCCCGCGGCCTTCTCTTTGACGAGGAGTAGACTTTTCTCCCAGGTGTCCGCGCACGTCGTCGCTGGAGCGGCGTCGTTGCTGCAGCCCAGAATCGGGTCACACGAGTCCATCGTACACGGATTCGCGTCGTCGCAGCTCGGACCGCTGGCCGGCTGACAGGTGCCCGAACCGTCGCAGGTCTCGGTGCCGTTGCAGAGGTCACCGTCGGGGCACTCGGTTCCGGCGGCTTCGAATCCATCGACGGGGCAGTCGGCGCTCGCTCCGTCGCACGATTCCGCAGCGTCGCAGATGCCGCTGGCCGCCCGGCATTCCGTTCCCGCGCCGACGAACCCGTCGGCCGGACAATCCGCACTCGCCCCGTCGCAGTTCTCGGCCAGGTCGCAGACGCCGCTCGCGGCGCGACACTCCGTCGCCGCGCTCTCGAAGCCGTCGGCGGGACAGCTGTCGGACGAGCCGTCGCAGGTTTCCGCGACGTCGCACGTGCCGGCCGAGCCGCGGCACTCGGTGCCAGCCGCTACCTTCGCGTCGGCCGGACAGCTGGCGCTGCCGCCATCACACGTCTCGGCGACGTCGCATGCGCCGGCAGACGCCCGACACTCGGTTCCAGCGCTCACGAACCCGTCCGCCGGACAGCTGTCGGACGAGCCGTTGCAGGCTTCCGCCACGTCGCAGGGTCCAGCCGAGCCGCGACACTCCGTACCGGCCAACTGCTTCACATCCGCCGGGCACGCCACGGTCAGTCCGTCGCACGTCTCCGCGATGTCACACTCTCCCGCCGCCCCGCGGCAGATCGTCGACGCCGGGGCGACGCCGTCGGCCGGGCAGTTGTCACCGACGCCGTCGCACTGCTCGGCGACGTCACAGGCGTCCGCGCTGGCGCGGCACACCGCCGTACTCTTCTGATCGACCGGACACGCGGCGCCGGCTCCCGTGCACATTTCTGGTGCGTCACACACGCCGGCTGCTCCGCGACACTCGGTGGTCGACGCGGCGAAGCCGTCTGCCGGGCAGCTGTCGCCGATGCCGTCGCACGATTCGGCGACGTCACACACACCCGCGCTGGCGCGACACTCCGCCGTGCTCTTCAGGTCGGCTGGGCACTCCGCGTCGACCCCCGTGCACGTCTCGACCAAGTCACAGACACCAGCGGCGCCACGGCACTCCGTCGTCGCCGGGGCGAGGTCGTCCGCTGGGCAGCTGTCGCTGACGCCGTCGCACGACTCCGCAATGTCGCAGGCGCCCGCGCTCGCCCGGCACTCGCCGGTGCTCTTCACATCGGCCGGACACGCGGCATCGAGTCCGGTGCAGAAGTCCGCCACGTCGCAGACGTCCGCAGACCCGCGGCACACCGCAGATAATTGGGGACAGGCACCTATTTCGCTCTCTAACTGCGCGAGTTCGCTGCGGAATCGCAACGAAAATGGTGCCTGTCCCCAATTTCCCTCACGAATCCGCAACTCAGCCGCTGTTCTCTCTGATGCCATGTGCTGACTGGAGGCGGCGCAGGGCGGTTGCGGCGATCGCTGCGATCAGCAGGATCGACAGGGCGAGGCCGAGCGTCGATACCGCCGGCGCTGGGGCGAGTTGGAATTCGGCGTCGTTGCTGCTGAGGCAGGTGCCGAGGAACTCCTGATCGCTCGGCGAGGTGCCGCAGGCTGCTTGGCAGAAGACGGGTTGGCCGGTTGCGTCATTGGTGCCGACGATGAAGCCGAGGAGGAGCGGCGTCGTCTTGTCGAAATCGATGTCGAAACGGACGGTGGTGTCGGCTGCGGTGTGATCGTCGAAGGCGACGCCTGGAGTATCGCTCGACCAGAGAATCTCCGCACCGTCGGAGTCGCCGAAGAAGTGCGCCCGGACTTCTGCTTCGGTACCGGTCGGGGTGTCGGTCACCGCCAGCACCTCGACTGCGCACCCCAGCCGCACAGTGCCTGCGCGTTCGATTTCGATCGAGAAGCTCGCGCATGCTTCAGCGCCGTCGTCGTCGGTGATGCAGAGCTCACCGTCGAACGTTCCGGGCTGCTGGTAGGTGTGCTCGACGTCGATCGAACCGCTCATGCCGTCGGGCGCGCCCGGCGGTCCGAACGGATTCTCGTCCGGCGTCGGCGCATCCGTCCGGCCGTCGCCCCACTCGACGCGGGCGCTGTGGGTATCGGCCGATCCCGGATCGCTGAAGGTGGCGATCAGGCGCAAGGCGGCTCCGGTTGCGCCCGTAGCCGGGAAGTCGAGCGAATCGATAGCCGGCGGGGCGTTGTCGATGGTGATGTCGAAGCCGGCGGACGTGGTGTCTCCGCTCAGCGAGTTGACGGTGATCTCGACCGTGTAGGTGCCGTCGTCGGCAAAGATGTGCTCGCCGGTGAGCGGTGTGGTTGCAGCGGCTCCACTGGTGGCGGCGCCGGTCGCCGGGGCGGCACCGATGAAGGCTGTCTCGACGATCTCGTCGCCCCAATCGATCAACACCTGCCCGTCGGTCGATGCAGCCGCGGACAGTGCGCCGAGGGTTCCGCCGACCGGGCTTCCCTCGGTGGCGAACAGTGCCGGTCCCGGAGTCAATCCCGGCCGGCCGATGTCGAGCGATACCTCCGCCGTGGCGCTGTTGCCGGCAAGGTCGGTCGCAGTGCCCTCGGCGAGCTGTCCGAAGCCGGCTTCGGACAGCACCGAAGGTTGCGAGCAGCTCGCCAGGCCGGAGAGTCCGTCGTCACAGGTGTAGGTCACCGTTACAGGCGGATCCGTAATGCCGTCGCCGGCAGGCGATGGCGCTGCCGACGCGCTGATCGTCGGAGGCGTGGCGTCGATGTGGATGGTAGTTGCCGCGCTGGCTTGGTTGCCGGCCAGGTCGGTTGCGGTCCCGGTCACGGCCTGGCTGCTTCCCTCGGTGGCCAGCGCGACCGGGTTGCTGCAGTCGTCGATGCCGGACAGCGCGTCGCTGCAATTGAAAGACACTTCGACACCGGAGTTGTTCCAGCCGTTGGCGTTTGCCGCCGGGATGGCTTCGGTGGTGATCGCCGGTGCCGTCTTGTCGATATTGATGCCGGTGACGGTGACCATGGCTTCGAGCCCGGCGCCGTTGCGGGCGGTGCCGCTGCGCGACTGACCCGCGCCCTCGGTGCTGACGATTGCCGGCGCGGTGCACGAGACGATTCCGGAAGCCGAGTCCGAACAGGTGAACTCTACGGTTACGTTTCCGGCGTTCCAGCCGTTCGGGTTGGCCGGCGTGCGCACGCCGATGATGGTGGGTGGCGTTTTGTCGATCTTGACGCCGACCTGTGCCATCGCCAGGTTTCCCGCGAGGTCGACCGCACTGCCAAAGACGGTCGGATTGATGCCTTGCGTGGTCAGGGTGGTCGATGGTGTGCAGGTGTCGATGCCCGACATGGCGTCGGCGCAGTCGAAGCTCACTCCGACGTCGCTGATGAACCAATCGTCGTCCCCGACGGTCCCCGAGGTCATCGGGGAGATGGTCGGCGCGGTGGCGTCGCGCTTGATGGTGACGCTCTCGGTCGTCGTCAGCATCTGCGCGTTGGCGGCAGTGTGCGTCGCCGCGCAGGTAAAGGTCACGCCCGCGGTGTCACTGGTGACCGTGCTTTGGTTGCAACCGGTTGTGCTGGTAATCGGCGAATCCGGATCGGAGACGTCCCAGTCGACGGTGACATCGGACACGTACCAGCCGTTGTCGCCGAGGGTTCCGCTGACGATCGGAACGACCACCGGGGCGGTTCGGTCCTGTCCGCACACGCCCTGTGGCGCCACTGCCGTGGCGTGCGTGTCGGTCGTCGAATTGTTGGAGGTGTCGGTATCGATGGCGTTGCCCTGGACCGAGGCGTCGTTGACCAGATCGACGCTCTGGAAAGGGTCGGTGTTGTGAACGCATCCAACCCGCGCGAGGATGTCGACACCGGCCGACTCCCCCGACGCCAAGGTGCCGAGGCCGCAGGTCACGACTCCGGCTCGGTGATCGCAGATCTTGAACTCGAACGCGGTGCCCGTTTCACCAATGGGTCCGGAGTTGCTGATGTCGTCGATGAACGGCGCGCCGGCGTAGACCACTTCACCCTCGACATCGAGTCCGGCTCCCAGCCGAGTGCCGAGCTTGTCGCATTCGCTCGCCGCGCAGTTGGCGTCGCTGCGGCAGATGTCGCCGGCGTTGACGCCCGAGGTGCAGGTGCCGATCGAAGCGGTCAGTGCGTCTCGTTGCGTCCACACTCCATCCTCGAAGAGGAAGAGGAACACCGTTGCCTCTAGCATCTGTCCGGTGAGGTTGCCCGCGCTGTTTGCCGCCTCGGTTCCGTCGACGAGGTAGCCGCCGACGGCCAACGAGTCGCCGTCGAGCTCGATGTCGGCGGCTGCCGGTAGGACGGTGCCGATGGGGTTGATGATGCCGCCGAGCGGAATGAGAAACGCGGTCTGACTCCAGACGCCGGCGCTGCGCTCGAAGATGACGATCGACCCGGGGGTGGGTGAGGCCGGCTTGTATTCCGTCGAACCGGAGCTGATGGCGAGACGGTCTCCGTCGAGTGCGACCCCGCCGCGGCCGAAGGACCCCGGCAGCAGGGTGAAACCCGCCGGCACCGTCACGTCGCTGCTGGTGAGCCGTGCCTCTTCCTGCCAGGTGCCGTTGTTGACGAAGATCGAGACCGAGCTGATGTCGGTAGGATCTCCCCCTTGTTCGCCGCCGACGACGGCCAGCGTCTGACCACTGATGCTCAGCGCCCTTCCGAAATCTACCGACACCTGGCCGCTCGGTGGGTTTTCGGCGATGTTCTGGGTTTCCGTCCAGGTGTCGCCGGCGGGCCCGGCTGCGCCTGCTTCGACGCGTTCGACGATCACCACGGCGCCGCTGCCAACGCTCCACGTCCCGACTGCAACGGTGTCGTTGCCGGTCGTGTCGATCGCGGGGGGACCGGAGTTCTCCGTGGAAGTGAGCGAAACGGCTTGGGTGACCCAGGCCCCGCCATCGCGAAAGTACATGGAGAGGTCGGGGTGAACGGCTCCCCCGAGCGGGGCAGCGCCCACCGCCAGCGTCTGCTCGTCGGAGCTGAGACTGACCTGAGTACCGAGCCCGATCTGGATGAAAGGAACCGGCCCGCCGATTTTCTTTTCCTGAGTCCAGTCTTCGCCGACGCGAGCGAACACGTAGACCGCCCCCTCCTCGTCGTTGTCCCCGGGGGCCCCGATTGCGAGGGTGTCGCCGACCTTGTCCAGGGATGCCCCGTACCAGGAGTGCCCGAACCGGGTCCCGAGGTCGCCCGGCGGAATCTTCAGCTCACTGTTTCCGTCTTTCCCGCTCTTCGCCGACAGCAGGGTGGTTGCGAGCGTGCCGTTGGGATGCGGGACGCGGGGAAGCCGATCGATCAACTCGACCATGTCGACCGAGTCGGGTCCGTTGTTGGTGATCGTGTAGTGGAAGCGGAGGTCGGTCCCGGCACCGACCGGACCCGGAGCGGCGGGCTCGGCGACCCGGGTGAGGACGAGATCGGCCTCGGGAACGATCAAGGATTCCTTCAGCGTGCAGGTCTCGGCACCGTCGTCGTCCATCACGCATACGTTGATGTCGTAGTTGCCGGCAGCCGCGTACCTGTGCGTGACTTCGTCGCTGACCAGACCGTTGGCTCCGATGGTGGCGCCGGGCGGACCAAACGGGGATTCGAACACATCGACGGTGCTCGAGTCGCCGTCGCCCCAATCGACACGGGCGGTGTGGCTGTCCATCGTCCCTTTGTCGTTGAACGGAGCGGCGAAACGACAGGTCGTGTCGAGGCCCTCGCCGAGATTGAAGACCTCGAAAGTGCGCTCGGCGCCCGCGACGCTGATCGTCGGTGCGACATTGTCGATGGTCGCCTGCAGGCTGCCGCAACCCTCGGCCCCGTCGTCGTCCTCGACGCAGATGCCTACGGTGTAGGTTCCGTTGTCGCCGTAGACGTGGGTGTCGGTGACGGTCGGCGACTCGGCGGGGAAGGGGATTGATTCCGGCGTCGACCCGTCGCCCCAATCGAAGGTGGCGATATAGGTATCGAGAAAACCGGGGTCGGTGAGGGTGACGGTAGCGGTGACGACGTCGCCCTCGTCTTCCTGCTGGTCGACGAAATCGGAGAGCTGCGGGGCGACGTTGGTGATCGTCACTTCAAAGGTGGTCGGGACCGGGTCGGCGAAGCCGTCGCTGGCGAAGAGCGTCACTGTGAAGACACCGTTGTCCCCGTAGTTGTGAATGACGCTCTCGCCGCTGGTCGGCCCGCGGCCGGTGCCGCCGTCGCCGAAGTCGTAGGTGTAGGTCAGGACCGGGTCGTCCGGGTCGAAAGACATTGCGGCGCTGAAAGCGGCGTCGGCGCCTTCTTCGATTGCGGTGGGTGGTCCTTCGAGAACCGGAACCGGGAAGAAATTGGGGTCGAGGATGAACGGTGCTCGCGATGCGTCGTTGAAGCCCTGGAGCTGCCATGCTGGGCGCTGGCGGTCGAGGAGGCTCGAGTCGCGAAAGACTTTGGTCGGGATGTTGACCTCGTAGACTGGCCCGAGGCCAAAGTTGACGGACGGCGAGCTGACGCAGTGGTTGCAGCAGCAACTCCCCCACGGCGAGCAGATGGGCGGTGTGCAGAACAGGTTGATTCCGCCGAGGCCGAACTCGGCGAAGAGGACGCGTTCGCGGATGCTCTGGTCGATGGTCAGGGTAGTGTCGTTCTCGAACGAGCTGTCCATCACGTACTGCGGGCCGACCGGAATCACCGCCTCCGGCGCCTTGACGTCGATGCTTTCGCCGACGGCGAAGGTAATCGTGCTACCGAGACCTGGTACGGCTTCGCCGCCGAACTTGTAGTGGATGTACGACACGACGTTTGGAAAGGTCAGCGTGATCAGAATGTTGGGGTCGAAGCGGAGGACGTGGCTCAGTGTGAACAGGTGGTTCAAGTCGATGTCGATTGCGTCGGCGCGCGCCCTGCCGGCACGGAAGTCCTTTTGGACGCCGAACTTTGGCGCGCCTTTGATTTTGGACAGCCAGTTGTCGAGGTCGAGGCTGATGAACATGAACGGATCGGCGCCCTGGCCGAGCAGGATGTGGCCGTCGGGGGATGTCGTTGCCACCTGGAAGTCGGGAGAGCCGAGGCACCCGCTGACGCCGGTCTTCTGTGCGAGTCCGCTGGCTTCGGAAACTTCGATCTGGTCGGGGGCGCAACTCCCCGGGCCACCGTTGATGATGCCCAGTCGGCCGGCGCCGATGCTCCCTGCGGGAATGTTGCCCATCGGAATTTGCACCACCGGCAGCTCGGGTGGACGGAAGTTGAGGTTGAACATGGGGAACGAGGCACAGCCGAAGACGCAGGCCTCGGCATTGAGCCTCGTCGTCAAGCCGGCCTGAGCATTCAGACCGATGGTACCCGTGCTCGGGGCGGTCGCCTGGATCAGGCCGCCGGGTTGGAGTGCTTGCGTTGCGGAGATACGAACGAAGTCTCCCGGCCGGAAGTTGTCGGGGTCGGGGTGGAAGATGTGAACCTGAACGGGATAGTTGACCGCGAGGCTACCGGTACCGAAGTTGGTCGTGTTGATCGACGTGGCGATGTTGCCGCTGGTCGAACCGGAAAAACTGCCGCCGAACGTCCCAAAGCCGCTGACGCTGTGTTTGACGCTGGTGCTACCACCGGTGTTCCAGCTGTCGCTGAGAATACTCCGCCGCTGGGGGCCTGGCTTCTCGGCACCCGGTCCCCAGAGACTCTGGTTCGCCGTCGAGAAAGTCATGACGTGCGACGCTTGCGCCGCCCCTGCGTGCCGCGGTTGCGCCGCCGCAAGAACAGTCAGAAGCACCGCGACCAGCCGGCCCAGGGCAAGTCGTGCCGGCTCCCGCTTCGGCAGATAGTGGCGCCGTGTTTCGTTCGAGGAGGCGACTGTACCGCAAGCCCGCATTCATGAGGCGTAGGCAGGCAGCTTCGACCACGTCAACGGTTTTACGGAAATTTTACGATTCTTAGGTACGGGCTAGTCTGCAGCTATCGCGACTGACCGCGACTATCGCTCAATATTCGGCCGGGGGCGGGGAGATCAGGTTCGGACATCTACGGGAAAATCCCAGCTAGTCCGGTTTCTCGCTGCGAGCTATCGCTCGGTGCAAACCGAGCCGGCGCGATTGCGACGCGGCTCAAACCGAAGGAGGAACGGGCATCATGTCGGATGACAAGAAGCTGAAGGAGCTACGCAGCATGCCGAAGGAGGCGAAGGCTGCAATCGCCGAGGGCTTGGTCGGAAAGAGTCTGGAGGACCTCGGCAAGGTTCGCGTGTTCCCGAAGGGGATTCCCTTTCCGGACGAGTGGGTCATCAGCGTGCTTCCCAACTCGATCGAGAGCGCCAAGGCGATCGTCGATGGACTGACGGCCAAGCCTGCATGGGGCCGCTTCGAGGTGTTCCCATACGGGATCATCCGTCCTGAGATCGGGCGAATCGACATCTCGCTGACGGGCGACCTGCAGTAGCTGATGTCGCCAGTTCGCGGTCAGGTTGGCACCGGCGTGTTGCAGATCCACGCGACGCGCCGGTGCAATCTGACCTGCGCCCACTGTTACACCTCGTCGTCTCCTCGCCAACGGGAAGAGCTGCCGGCCGACTTGGTTGCCTCGGCGATCGCTGACGCGGCCGAGCTCGGTTTCGGGACGGTTTCTTTGTCGGGCGGGGAACCGCTTCTCTACTCGGGGCTCGGTCAAATCGTCGATGCGGCACGCGAGGTCGGGAGTCGGGTCAATGTAGTCAGCAACGGCACGCTGCTCAGCTCACGCCGCCACGCCGAGCTTGCCAACAGCTTCGACCTGGTCGCGCTGAGTCTCGACGGTACGAAGCGGCGGCACGACAAGATTCGTCGCTCAAACCGTTCGTACGACGACGTCGTCACTGTCGCCGGGCGGCTGCGACAGCGAGGACGACCTTTCGGAATTATCCATACTCTGACGGCAGAGTCGCTCGACGATCTCGAAGAGATCGCGTCTCTGGCGGCCGCTCTTGGCGCCAGTCTCCTGCAATTGCACCCCCTCGAACAGTCTGGTCGAGCGGAAGCGGTGACCGGAATGACGCCTCTGAGCCCCGTACAGCACCTCGATGCCTATATCCTTACGGCGGCGATTGCCGAAGACCACCCGAGCATGAGGTTCCAGCTCGACCTGCTTCACCGGGAGGTGGCCCGCCGGCTACCCCTGGCGCTCGGCCTTGGGCCAGAACCCGCTGCCTGCTTCCCCCGAGTCCTCGTGCTTCAGGAGGACGCACGGGTCGTTCCGCTGACGTATGGCATCGACCCGAGATGGACCGTCGCCGACCTGCGAGGCGAGCGACTGGCGGATGGTTGGAGCAGCTTCGTCACCAACCGCTGGCCGACCCTTCACCGCCAACTGCAAGCAGCCTGCTCGGCCGTGGCCCGAGGACTGTACGGAGAGGTCGTCGACTGGAACACGCTGGTGCGTTGCTACGCGAAGACGGGCTAACCGCCCGCGTATCAGCCTGGCCGTCAGAGCTACTCCGTATTCTAGAACCGGAGCTGGCCGAGCATTTTCCTGATTCGAAGTTGGTGAACGATGCCCTTCGGGCCCTACTGGCCCTCGATCAAGCATTGCCTCGGCGAAAGGGCCGTCGTCGCGCTGCATGAGCGCGTGGAAGACGAGCCGGGTCGGGGGG
>JAUIGL010000014.1 GCA_030430165.1 bacterium
ACTCGCGCACGATCCGATCGGCGGCGCCGAAACGCTCCTCGGTGGCGTACACCTCGCGCGGATCGACGACGATCACCTCGAAGTCGACCTCGCGCGCGAAACGGCACAGCGGAATCGCGGTCTGCGTCGCGCCGACGATCACCAGGCGCGGCCGCGGCAACACCGTGTCGACGAACACCCGCGCCTTCGCGCCGCGCCGGTCGAGCTCGAGGTTGGCGCTGCCGCCGCGCTCGAGCTGGCGCTGCAGTGCCGCAACCACGGCTCCGTCGAGCTCGGCATCGCCCTCGCCCCATGAATCCCCGGCGAGGAACCAGCGGCACCCACGAATCTCCTCCGGTGCGAGCGCCACCGCGGTCGCCGCCGGACGCCCCGCAACCACGGCGTCGAGCAAACGACGCCAATCGTCTCCTTCGAAGCGTTCGAGCAAGACTTCGATGGTCCCGCCGCAGGTCAACCCGATGCGCATCGCGGTAGCGTCGGCGACGTCGTACGAGATCGTCTTGACGCCGCCGTCGGCGAGCACCGAAGAGGACCATTCGACGAGATCGCTTTCGACGCAACCGGCGCTGATCGAGCCGGTCATCGCGCCGCGATCGCTGACCGCCCAGTGCGCGCCGGGCAAACGCGGCGCCGAGCTCTGCACGTGCACCAGGGTCGCCAGAACCACCCGGTCCCCTTGCTCCAGCCAGCGGAGGATGTCTGCGGCAACGTCACGCATCGCGGGTCTCGCTCACTCGCGCACGATCCCGTACATCAGCTGATCGAGCAAGGCGCCGTCCTTGTAGACGCTCTTGCGCATGCGGCCTTCGTATTGGTAGCCGACCTTCTCCAACACCCGCGCCGAGGCGGGGTTGCCGTCGAACACGTTGGCGTAGATGCGCACGATCGGGAAGTTCGCGAAGGCGTAGTCGGTCATCGCGTCGACCACCTCGGTGGCGATGCCGCGGCCCCAGAACGGCTCGCCGAGCCAGTATCCGATTTCAGCGGACCGGCGGTGCACGTCGTCCTGCACGTGAATCCCGACACCGCCGATCAGCTCGATCTCGCCGGCAACCGCGAAGTCGCGTGTCGGACGCTGCCGCTGCACGTGTCGAACCCAGTCGATCGCGTGCGCTCGTGTGTACGGGTGCGGGAAGCGGTCGCGAAGGTGCTGCCACACTTTGTGGTTGTTGCCGTACTTGACCAACGCGGCAACGTCGCCGGGGGCGTAGGGGCGAATCGAGTATTTTCCGATCTGGATCACTTCAAGCGGGTTTCGCGGTGGTGACGTGAGGGCTCTTCATCGTGACACCGGGGGGGGAATCGAGACACGGATGAACACGGATGAACGCTGGATCGAAACACGGATGGACACGGATGAACACTGGTAGAGAGGGTCGGATCTCGAGTGCCTCAGGGGGTTACGATGTTGAATGCTCCGTGCGGCGTTTCCAATAGGCCGAAGAAGGACATCAGGGCCATGCGGCTGCCGTCGATGTCGAGGTCGTCGCCGAAGATCAGCTCGCGCAGGCCCGCCTGGCCGACCACCAGGCGCAGCCACAGGTCGCGGGTCAGCTTCAGGGTCACGTCGGCATCGGGATCGGGAGCCCCCTCGCGGTAGTTGAGCACTCCGTTGGCGATGCGCAGAGCAAACGTCCGATCGATATCGGTGAACACGAAGTTCACCCGCAAATCGGTCTCGGCCGCTTTCTCGCCGATGATCCGCGAAGCCATCGAGTCGAAGAACCGCTCGACCGGCATGTGGCGAAGCAGCCTGGCGGCGGCGGAGATGTCGAGCGCCGTGCCGCCGGTGCCCTGGCGCAGCTCGAGCGCCGCGGTGAGATAGACGTCGCGCCACGGGGCCGACTCGGCCTGGTAGGCGAGCTGGTCATAGGTTTCGGCGAGCAGCTCCCGGGCTGCCTCGTTCTCGGGTTCGGCGAAAACCAGATGGTCGAGCACGGTGGCGGTCCAGCGGTACTCCCCGGCGTCGAACGACGCCCGCGCCTTGTCGAGAACCGCCTCGCCGCCGCCCATGAAGGCGACGTACTTCTCGCCCGCCTGCTGCGGCGGCAGCGGATCGAGGTTGGCCGGATTGCCGTCGTACCAGCCGAAGTACCACTGGTAGACCGCCTTGGCGTTGTGCTTGACGGTTCCGTAGTAGCCGCGGTTGGGGAACGACGTGCGCAGCGATTCCGGCAGCTCGATCATCTCGGCGATCTCGCGCGGCGTGTAGCCGGCGTTGGCCAGCCGCAGAGTCTGGTCGTGGATGAACTTGTAGGTGTCGCGCTGCTTCTCCAGATAGGCGATCACCGCCGCGTTGCCCCAGGTCGGCCAGTGGTGGCTGGCAAAGACGATGTCGGCCTCGCCGAACAGATCGATCGCCTGGTGGATGTAGCCACTCCACTTGAGAGCGTCGCGCACCTTGGCGCCGCGCAGCGTGTAGAGGTTGTGCAAGTTGTGCGAGACCACCTCGGCGCCGCAGAACGCCTTGCTGTCGGGCAGGTAGAAGGTCAGCTCGGCCGGCGCTTCCGACTCCGGAGCGTACTGGAAGACGAAGTCGACGCCGTCGATCTCCATCTTCTGCGGCGTGTGGTCGATGATGTCGGTGGGCTCGAAGATGCCGAACGTTCCCGAGCCCGGCGCCTTGCCGAGTCCCGAGTCGACGTGGCCGCGGGCGCTGCGCTCGAGCGGGAAGCCGTACATGAAGGACGCGCGACGCCCCATCGCGATCCCTGCCATCACGTTCTCGCTGGTCGCTTCCTCGACGAAACCCTTCGGAGCGATGATGCGAACCCGACCCACCTCCACATCCTCGGCCGAAACAACGGCCTCGAGCCCGCCGAAGTGGTCGATGTGACTGTGGGTGAGAATCACCGCGACGATCGGGACGTCGCCGAGCTGCTCGCGTGCCCAGCCGAGCGCCGCGGCCGCGGTCTCGCGGGAAGTCAGCGGGTCGACGACGATCCAGCCGGTCTTGCCGACGATGATCGACATGTTGGAGAGATCGTAGCCGCGAACCTGATACACCCCCTCGGTCACCTCGTAGAGACCGTGGCGGTTGTTGAGCTGGGCCTGCCGCCACAGACTCGGATTCACCGAGTCGGGCGCGTCTCCCGTCTCGAACTCGTACGCCGCCGTGTCCCAGATGACGCGTCCGTCGGCGGCCTCCACCAACACCCGCTCCTCGCGTGCCACCAGCCCGCGGTCGGCCGCGGCGAAGTCGTCGCGGTTGGCGAACGGCAAGCGATCGAGCACCGCGCGGTTGGCGCGAATCGTGTGCTCGGTTGGATCGCTATTGCCCTGCGAGCCGGGCGCGGCGGCCACCGGAGCCTCAGGCTCCGAGCTGCAGGCCGCCAACAAGCCGACAACCAGAATCCAGGATTGCCCGAGCGAAGCTCTCATCAAATCTCCGATCTCTGCATCAGCCGCAATCGCCGACGAGAAAGGTTAGGGCTTAGTCGGAACCCGGGGAAGGTCGCAAATCGGGCTCGCGGTCGCGACGGAGGAGGCAATTCTCGCCGCAGATGAACGCTGACAACGCTGATGAGCAATCGGACCTCTCTTCGGCCGGTCCCCATCTGCGTTGATCTGCGTTCATCTGCGGCAGGTGTCTTTAGGCTGATCCCAATGTCAGCCTAGCGTACTCGTTCGAGGTGATCCCGCACCGCGGCGAACCACGCCTCGGGGGTCTCCAGCTGCGGGCTGTGGGCGGCGCCTTCGAGAACGACGCGGCGCGCGCCGGGGATGCCGATTTCGAGCTCTTCCGCAGGCCGCAAGAACGGCAGATCTTGATCGCCGACCAGGATCGTCGTCGGGCAGGCGATCTCGCCGAGACGCTCGCTCACCGGCTCCTGATCGGCGAGCTCGACGCCGAAGGCATAGAACGCTTCGGCGTCCATCGCGGTCATTCGATCGAAGTGCCGCTTCCAGTAGGCGTCGTCGCCGATGCGACGCTGGAAGGCGCGCGACGCTTCGGGCCGGTTCGGATCCTTCTCGGCGATCTCGCGGGCGGTGCGCGCCAGCGTCGCCATTCCCTCGGCTCGCGCGACCGCCGCTCCCATCTCGAACACAGCCTTCTGGAAACCGTCCGGCATCCGCGCCGAGGTATCCATCAAGATGAGCGAAGCGACGCGCTGCGGCCGCGCCAGCACGTAGCGCAGGGCGACCATGCCTCCCATCGAATGGCCGAGCAGGTCGATCTCGGCGGCCCCGAGGTGATCGAGAAACGAGTCGAGATCGTCGCACAGCCGGGCAAACGAGTACGAAGCGGCGTCCGCGGTGTTGGTCGAGTCGCCGTGGCCACGGTGATCGTAGGAGATGGTTCGCCCGAGCGCGGCCAAATCGTCGTAGTGGTCGGCAAAGTCGTGTCGGTTTCCGGTATAGCCGTGCACCAGCACGAACGGGCGGCCGGCGCCGCCTGAGTCCTGGTACACCAGTGTCACCTCGCCGAGCTCGAACCTGTCGATTGCCATCGTGTTAAACTACTCCTCCCGCGCCGCCCTCGCCGTCTTCGAGGTGGCGCGCGCAGTTCAGCGTGGTGACCGTCCACGGGGGTTCCGCTTCGAACACCGTCACCGAAGTGTTTTCGAACCCCATCGGCAGCACCGACACCCGCGAGAGATCGAGGTGGCGCGATACCAGCGAGTGCAGCACCAGGCCGTGGGTGACGACGATGAGGGCGCCCGACTCGGGCGGCGCCTCGGAGACACGCCGCATCAAGTGCTGCCACACCCCGTCGACCCGCTGGTGAAACTCGCGCCAGGTTTCGCCGCCGGGCGGCTCGTAGTCGGGATCCAGAATGCTGACCGCGAGATCGTCGTATGCCGTGCCGCGGATGTCGCCGTAATTGCGCTCCTGGAGGTCGGCGCGTAGGGTGACGGGGATTCCGGTTACCGAGCTTACTCGCTCCGCAGTCATCGTCGCACGACACAGAGTGCTGCTGAGAATCGCGCCGATATGTTCGCCTGCCAAACGCGCCGAGAGTTGTTCCGCCTGGGCAACACCGCGTTCACTGAGCGGCGTCTCCGGAGTCTGCACGACCCTGGCCGCGTTCGAAGCCGTCTCTCCGTGGCGCACGAGGTAAATCTGCATGGCTATTCTCTGTAAACCACGAAGCGGCGGACAACGCCATTTGCCGGCGCTGTTCGCGTCCAGGGAATCGGCATGCGGGCTCTGATCGGGCTGCTGCTCGCGCTGGCGCTCGGCGCCGGCATCGTCGCCGCGGAGCCGTCGGCGCCGGTGATGGACGACCGCGCCAAGGAGATCGTCGACCGGGTCGACCAGATCATGCGCGGCGACTCGAGCGTCGCCAGGCTGACCATGGAGATCCAATCCAAGCACTGGAAGCGCACGCTGGAAGCAAAGGCCTGGTCCAAGGGCACCGAGCGCGCGCTGATCCTGATCGTCAAGCCGGTCAAGGAGACCGGAACGGCGACTCTCAAGGCCGAGGACAACATCTGGAACTACCTGCCCAAGGTCGAGAGGGTGATCAAGATTCCATCGTCGATGATGATGGGCTCGTGGATGGGCAGTCACTTCACCAATGACGATCTGGTGAAAGAGAGCCGGATGATCCGCGACTACACGATCACGACCAGCTTCGAGGGCGAGCGCGACGGCACGGACGTGTGGGAGTTCACCCTGATCCCGCTCGAGGACGCGGCGGTGGTGTGGGGCAAGGTCGTGCTCGAGGTGCGCCAGGGAGACTACATGCCGACCTGGCAGAATTACTACGACGAAGACGGCGAGTTGGTGCGCACCCTCCGCTTCGGAGCGTACAAGGAGATGGACGGGCGTCTGGTGCCGACCGAGATGGAAGTTCGCCCGGTCGACCAGCCCGACGAGTACACGCGGGTCCTCTACCAATCGCTCGACTTCGACGTCGCGCTCGACGACGGCTTCTTCTCGCTGCGCAACCTGCGCGGCCTGCGCGCCGACTGAGTCGATGGATTCGGTGCTGCTGCGGATCGGCTGGCGCAATCTGTGGCGCAACCCGCGGCGCACCGCGATTACCGCGCTGGCGATCGCGGTCGGCATGATCATGCTCGCCTTCGTCCTCAGCTTGATGGCCGGCATGAAGCGCGACCTGATCAACCAGGGAACGCAGCTGATGCTGGGTCAGGTCCAGATCCACAAGCGCGACTACCGCCCCGATCGGTCGATCTTCGACACCGTGCCGCTCGACGGGCGAGCGCTCGCCGACCAGCTGCTCGACCGCGACGACATCTTCGGCGCGGCGCCCCGGGTAAGCGCTTTCGGACTGGTGAGCTCGGGCGACAAGAGCCTCGGCGCGGAGATCGTCGGCATGGACCGCGACGCCGAATCACAAGTGACCACACTCGGCCGCAAGCTCGAGGCCGGCGATCTGCCGGGACGCGGTGAGCGGACGATCGCAGTCGGCCGCTCACTGGCAAACACGCTCGGGGTATCGCCCGGCAGCGAGCTGATTCTGCTGACCCAGGCGGCCGACGGCTCGCTCGGCAACGACCTCTACACGGTGTCGGGCATTTTCCGCACCGGCCTCGAGATGGTCGACGGCGGCATGGTGGTGCTCGACCTCGGCGTGGCGCAGGAGCTACTGGCGCTCGAGGCCGGCCGCATCCACGAGATCGCGCTGCGCTCGACGTCGCCGGCGCGGGCGATGGAGGTCGCCGCTGCGATCGAGCAATCGCTCGGCGTCGAAGACATCAGCGTCGCCCCCTGGCAGGAGCTGGCGCCGCAGCTCGCCGGCTGGGTCGCGATGAGCGACAGCTGGATGTGGATCATGTACCTGATCGTCTTCGTGCTGGCAGCGATTTCGGTCCTCAACACGATGCTGATGGCGGTCTTCGAGCGACTGCGCGAGTTCGGCGTCATGGCCGCTGTCGGCATGCAACCGCGCACCATCATCACCATGGTCCTCGCCGAGGTGATCAGCCTGGCCCTGGTCAGCCTGCTGGTCGCCACCATTCTCGGCGCCCCATTGGTGCACTGGATCACCAACAGCGGCATCGACCTCTCGGCGACCACCGACGGAATCTCGATGTCGGGCACCGTGGTCGATCCGGTGATCCGCGGCGCCTGGGCGCCCGCCGAGTTCGCGGTTGCCGCCGGGTTGCTCGTCGTCTGCGCCGCCCTCGCCGGCCTCTATCCGGCGACCCGGGCCGCCCGCACCGATCCGGCGCGGCTGACTCGCGGGGAAATCCGATGAGCCTCGCCATGGCGTTCCGTCTCGGCTGGCGCAACCTGTGGCGCCACCCGCGGCGCACCCTGCTCACCGCTCTGGCGTTCTCGCTCGGCGTATTCCTACTCATCATCTCGCTCGGACTGGGCGACGGCATGCACGAGAAGATGATCGAAACCGGTGTCCGAGTCGGCAGCGGGCACGTGGTCATCGAACCGGCCGACGCGCGCTCGACCGTCGACGAGCTACACTACTTGAGCGCCGATACGGCGGCCGCCGCCGAACGATTGCTACACCAGGCCGACCTGCGCGAGATGGTGCGCGGCGTCGCGCCGCGCCTGCTCGCCTCCGGGCTGCTGAGCTCGGCCAACAACTCGACCGGGGTGCAAGTGGTTGGCGCCGTGCCGGATCGCGAGCGCGGCGTCACGCTGCTGCCTGAGAAGATCGTCGAGGGGACCTTTCTCGAGGAGACCGGGCGCACGCCGTCGACCGTGATCGGCTCGGCACTCGCCAACAAGCTCGGCGTCGGGCTCGGCTCGAAAGTGGTGCTGATGACCCAGGCTGGCAGCGAGATCCAGAGCCAGCTGCTGCGGGTTCGCGGCATCTTCTCCACCGGTATGGAAGACGTCGACCTGCGCCTGGTGTCGATGCGCATCGAGGATCTGCAGCTCGCCATTCAGAGGGACGGCGCCGTTTCCCACCTGGCTATCTTTCTCGACGGGTCCGAGCGCACCGAAGAGGTCCGCCGCCTGGTCGCGCAACGGATCGAGCGCGGATTCGACGGAGATCCGCCGAGCGTGCTTTCCTGGCAGGAGGCGATGCCGGAGCTGGCGCAGTTCATCGTCATCGACGACGCCGGCAACTATCTGTTCAACGGCGTGCTGCTGTTCATGGTCGCCCTCGGCGTCCTCAACACGATCCTGATGGCGGTGCTGGAACGGCGGCGCGAGTTCAGCCTGCTTTTGGCGATCGGCATGCGGCCGTTCGAGATCGCGGCGATGGTGATGGCGGAGAGCTTTCTCCTGACCGGCGTCGGTACGATCGTCGGTCTCGTCCTCGGGTGGTCGCTGCACGCCTACTGGGCGATCCACGGGCTCGACTTCTCGGGCGCGATGGATCAGGGCCTGTCGGTCGCCGGCGTCAGCGTCGATCCGATCGTCTATTCCTACCTCTACCCGGGGCGAATCCGCTGGACGCTGATCTTCGTCGCGATCCTCGGGTTCGCCGCCTCCCTCTATCCGGCGGTGCGCGCCGCGCGCACCGCGCCGAGCGAAGCCACACAAGGTTGACCCCCATGCCAGATGAGCTCGCAGTCCGTACCGAATCCATTCGCAAGATCTACCAGAGCGGCGATCAGTCGGTCGCCGCAGTCGACGGCATCTCCTTCGAGGTCCACAAGGGCGAATTCTCGGCGATTGCCGGCCCCTCCGGCTCGGGCAAGACCACTCTGCTCAACCTGATCGGCGCCCTCGACGAGGTCGACGAGGGCCGCATCTGGGTCGACGGTACCGAGATCACTGCACTCGGACGCGGCGAGCGCGCCGACCTGCGCAAGCACAAGATCGGTTTCATCTTCCAGTCATACAATTTGATCGAGGTTCTCTCCGCGCTCGAGAACGCCGAGTTCATTCTCCTGCTACAGGGCGTCGATCCCGCCGAGCGCCAGCGCCGGGTGCGCGCGATCTTCGAACGCATCGGACTCGACGGCCTCGAGGACCGGCGGCCGCATCAGTTGTCGGGCGGACAGCAGCAGCGGGTCGCGATCGCCCGCGCGATTGCGACCCAGCCCGCCTTGATCCTCGCCGACGAGCCGACCGCGAATCTCGACAGCGCCACCGGCGCCGCTCTGCTCGACGTCATGGAGGAGCTCAACCGCGACCTCGGGACCACCTTCATCTTTTCGACGCACGACCCGCGCGTGATGGAACGCGCCACTCGCTTGATCCGCCTGGTCGACGGCAGAATCGTCGAAGACCACTGAGGTCAGCCATGCCCCTGGCCCGCCAGCTTCGCCGATGCCTCCTGCGGGCGACGGCGTTCGCGCTCGCCAGCGCGGCCACAGCCGGCGCCTTCGAGATCACCACGCCGGGCGATCGCACCATCACCATCCGCGGCTACTACAAAAATTTCTTCCTCGGCATCGACTCGAGCATCCCGCAAGTCGAGGACGGCATCTCCGACATCAACCGGCTGCGCCTGATGCTCGACTCCCGTATCAGCGACCGCTGGGAGGTGGCGGTACACTACGAGCAGATCGCCGAGGTCAATCCGCTACTCGGCGAACGGCTATTCTTCGAAACGCGCGACCGCCCCGGCCTCCACTCGCTCAGCTGGTCGATCCAAACCAACGACGATCTTTCCTGGCAGCAGGAGTTCGATCGCCTGTACGCGCGCGGGCGCATGGACTGGGGCGACGTGACCATCGGCCGCCAGGCGATCGGCTGGGGCGTCGGGATCATCTGGGCGCCGCTCGACCTGCTGACCGGCTTCTCGCCGGTGCAGATCGATCGCGAGTACCGCCTCGGCATCGACGCCGGACGCGTCCTGGTGCCGCTCGGCGCCTTCTCCGAGCTCGACGCGATCTACGTCTTCTACGGCACCAGCTTCGACGACCAGGTGAGCGCGCTGCGCTGGCGCACCACTTTGGTCGAGTACGGGATCGACGTCGGCGTCGTCGCCGGCAAGTTCTTCGAGGACGTCGTCCTCGGCGCGCTGATCGCCGGCCAGTACCGCGGCGTCGGCCTGCACTCGTCGATCAACCTGACCCACTCCTACGGCGACGACGCCGGCCCCAAAGACTTCGCCCGTCTCGTGGTCGGCGCCGACTACCGCTTCGCCGGCAACGTGTTCGTGGTCGGCGAGTACTACTTCAACGGTTGGGGCGCGGGGTCGCCCGACGGCTACCTGTCACGCGCGACTTCCGAGCGCGTCGCCCGCGGCGAAATCTTCAACCTCGGCCGCCAGTACCTCGGCTTCGCCGTCGACTGGGAAGCGCATCCATTGGTCCACCTCCTGGGGCGCGGCCAGTGGAACCTGCTCGACCCGAGCGCCCAGGTCGGCCCGGCGGTGACGATCTCCCTCAGCGACGAAGCGCAACTCGAAGCCGGCGCCTACTTCGCTCTCGGCGCCGGCATCGAAGACCTGATGATCCAATCCGAGCTCGGCAGCGCACCGAACCTGTTCTATACCGCCGCCAAGATCTACTTCTGAACCACGCCCGAAGCTCGAGACTTTCACAGCAACGACGCGTGAGGTAGTTGGAGTCCGATTGCCATGACTAATTCAATCGAGCTCCTACAGTTCCCCTACTCGCACTACAACGAGAAAGTCCGCTGGGCGCTCGATCGCAAGGGTGCCGAGCACACGCGCACCAATCTGCTGCCGGGGCCGCACGCGATGACCACGGTGCGCCTGACCGGGCAGACGCAGGTACCGATCGCGCGTTTCGGCGACGAGGTCGTCAACGGCTCGGCGGCAATCATCGACGAGCTCGAGCGTCGCTATCCGGAGCCGGCGCTCTACCCGGCCGATGACGCCGAACGCGAACGCGCGCTCGAGGTGCAGCGCTACTTCGACGACGAGATCGGCCCCATGGTACGGCGCGGGGTCTTCGCCGTGCTCACCCAGGAGCTCGACTACCTGGCGTCGATGTTCAGCGAGGGCCACGGCGCGACCAAGCGCCGCATCTACCGGGCGATGATGCCGGTCACCGCGGTGATCATGAAGAACTCGATGGGCGTGCGCGGCCGCGAGTCGATCGAAGAAGGCATCGCCGGCACCCAGGCCGGCCTCGACTTCGTCGCCCGCGAACGAAACCAACACGGGTTCCTGGTCGGCGACGAGTTCTCCGTTGCCGACCTGACCGCCGCCGCCCTGCTCGCCCCGGCGGTTGCGCCGCCCGACTCGACCATGTCAATCCCCGAACCGCGCCCCGAGCGGGTTCAACTGTGGCTCGGCAAATGGGCCGACCACCCGGGGGCGAGCTGGGTGCTCGACACCTACGCCAAGCACCGAGGAAGGCCGGGAAAGAACTAGCCGCAGATGAACGCAGATCTACGCTGATGGGGCTTCTCGAAAAAGTAAACACGGATGAACACGGAGGACACGGGTTCAGTTCACGGCTGTTTCGGTCCTGATGCTCACCCGTGTTCTCCGTGTTCATCCGTGGTGGGCTTTTTTACGGACAGCCATCAGCGCAGATCTGCGTCCATCTGCGGCCAAAAAAAAGGCAGGAACCCCAATCAACGCCGCTTCGCCTCTTCCGCGATCCTCTTCTTGGTCGCCGCCCAGGAGCAGATCGGGCAGGCGGCGAGGTCGTGGCCGCGCGCCGGGCAGTAGCGGCGGCCGAAGTAGATGATCTGCAGGTGCAGCTTGTTCCAGCTCTCCCGCGGGAACACCTTCTTCAGGTCGCGCTCGGTCTTGTCTACCGACTTCCCGTTGGACAGGCTCCAGCGTGCCGCCAGTCGGTGGATGTGGGTGTCGACCGGAAACGCCGGCACTCCGAAGGCCTGAGACATGACCACGCTGGCGGTCTTGTGCCCGACCCCGGGTAGCGCCTCGAGCTCTTCGAACGTTTGCGGCACCGCACCGCCATGCTGCTCGACGAGGATTTGCGACAATCCCTGGATCGCCTTCGACTTGGCCGGCGACAGCCCGCACGGACGGATGATGTCGCGAATCTCGTCGCTACCGAGGCGCGCCATCGTCTGCGGGTCGGACGCCACCGCGAACAGATGAGGCGTGACCTGATTGACCCGCTCGTCGGTACACTGCGCCGACAACAGCACCGCAACCAGCAGCGTATACGCATCCGCGTGATCGAGCGGAATCGGCACCTCGGGAAACAGCTCGTCGAGTGTCCGCTGGATCCGCACCGCCTTCTCCGCCCGAGTCATCGCCCGGCACCATACCGGTCCAACCGCGCGCGGCAAGAATCCCCAGTGTGAGGCAACACGATCTGAGTTTCCCAATTGGACGGCCGGGCAAAGCCCGGCCCACCACCCCCAGATCCCAGCTCCCAGATCCCAGTTCCCGCCCGTCAGATCCCGCAACCAAAATCCCCAGTTGCCCCCACCCCCGCGCGCCGATATGTTTTTGCAGGAGGGCCGCAGGGCCGAGCTCATCGGAGCGCGCAAGCGCGCACGGGAGCGAAACTCAGAACAATGCCCGCAGGGCCGAGCTCATCGGAGCGCGCAAGCGCGCACGGGAGCGAAACGCAGAACGAACCGACATGGCGAAGAAGAAAGGAGCGCCTCGCAAGGGACGCAAGCGGCCCAAGCGCTTCTTCCGGCGTCTGGTGGTCGCCATGCTCTTTCTCGGCACGCTCGGCGTCGCCGCCGCCGCGGCGGTCGGCTACATGCTGTTCACCGAGCTCGACCAGACTCTGCCGCCGATCGACCGCATCGTCGAGTACAACCCGCCGGTGGCGACCCAGATCCTCGCCCGCGACGGAACCATCATCGGCGAATTCTACAACGAGAAGCGCTACCTGGTTCCGCTCGAGCGCATCCCGGTGCACGTGCGGCAGGCGTTCATCGCCGCCGAGGACCAGTCCTTCTACGAGCACCGCGGCATCGACCCGGTCGGCATCACCCGCGCTTTTCTCAACAACCTCGCCGCCGGCGGGCGCAAGGTCCAGGGCGGCAGCACAATTACCCAGCAGGTGGTGAAGTCGCTGCTGCTGTCGCCGAAGAAGAGCTACGAGCGCAAGATCAAGGAGATCATCCTCTCCCTCCGCCTGGAGAAGGAGCTGTCCAAGGACGACATCCTGGCGCTCTACCTCAACCACATCTACCTCGGCAGCAGCGCGCACGGCATCGCCGCGGCGGCGCGCGAGTACTTCGGCAAGGACCCGTCAGGGCTGACCTTGCCGGAGGCGGCCCTGCTCGCCGGCCTGCCGCAGGCGCCGAGCCGCTATTCGCCCTTCCGCCACTGGCCGCGCGCCAAGAACCGCCAGCGCTACGTGCTGCGCCGCATGTACGAGTCCGAGTTCATCACCGCCGAAGAGCGCGAAGCGGCGCTGGCGCGGCCGATTGCCCTGGCGACGCGCCAGGGGAGCTTCCGCGCGGCGCCCTACTTCGTCGAGCTGGTGCGCCGGCAGATCGAAGAGAAGTACGAGTCGTCGAACGTCTACGACCTCGGCCTGCGGGTCCATACGACGGTCGACATGCGCATGCAGGAGGCCGCCGAGAAGGCGGTGCGCGAGGGCTTGCGCAAGATGTCGAAGGACCACAAGAACTACCGCGACTCGTACCGGCGGATGGACAGCGAGGAGCGCGCCATCTACCGCAAGCATCAGGAACTCTTGCTGCGCAACCACGAGCTCGAGGACGACCACCCCTACGAGGCGATCGTCTCCAGGGTCGGCAATGGCGTCGTCGAGATCGACGTCGGCCCCAACCGCGGGCTGCTGTTCTTGCCGCCCGACTCCGAGATCAAGCCCAAGAAAGACGATTTCTTCCTGGTACGGCTTTCCGAGAAGGACGAGGGCGAGGCGCCGCGTCTGTTCACGATCGACCCATCGCCGCCCGTCGAGGGAGCGTTGATCGCGATGGAACCGGTCACCGGTTACATCCGCGCCATGGTCGGCGGCTACGATTTCGGCCGCAGCCAGTTCAACCGCGCCACACAGGCGAAGCGCCAACCGGGATCGGCGTTCAAGCCACTGGTGTTCGCCGCCGCGCTCGACGCCAACCTGACACCGGCGTCGATCATTCTCGACGAGCCGATCACCTACGACGACCACGGTCGCGAGTGGAGCCCGCAGAACTTCGAGAAGAAGCACTACGGTCTGACCACGCTGCGCGAGGCGCTGACCCATTCACGCAACGTCGTGGCGGTCAAGCTCGCCGACCAGATCGGCATCGGCTACCTGGTCAGCTACCTCAAGCGCTTCGGCTTCAGCGGGCCCCTGCTGCGCAACTTGTCGCTCGCCCTCGGCTCGGCCGAGGTCTCGCCGCTCGAGCTCACCGTCGCCTACTCGGCACTCGCCAACGGCGGCAGCCTGACGACTCCGATCTTCATCACCAAGATCACCGACCACACCGGGCAGGTGCTCGAGCAGGCGACCATCGAGACCCGCGAGGCAATCCCGGCGACCACCGCCTACATGGTGACCAGCATGCTGCAGGACGTCGTCAACCGCGGCACCGGCAGGCGCGCCTCCGGCCTCAATCAACCGACCGCGGGCAAGACCGGCACCACCAACGACCTGCACGACGCATGGTTCATGGGTTTCACGCCGCAGATGCTCGCCGCGGTGTGGGTCGGCTTCGACAACAAGCGGTCGACCCGCGCCACCGGCGGACGCGTCGCCGCCCCGATCTGGAAGGACTTCATGGAAGTCGCCGTGAGCGGCCAGCCGCGCGGCCAGTTCGTCGTGCCGCAGGGCATCCGCTGCGTCCACATCGACCGCGTCACCGGAGTCCGAGCCGCAGCCGGCGGCGACGCCATCCTGGAATGCTTCCGCGACGGCACCGAACCCCAACCCGGCTCCCTCCCCGCCATCCAGCTGATCCACTCGGAGCAGAAACGCGAGGACTCGGAGATGGAGTTTTTGCGGAATGATTTCTGACTGAATCTGGGCGCTGTTTCTGCACGAGGATCCGGAAGCTGGAAGCTAGCCTCGAAGAAAGAAAAAAACCACGGATAAACACGGATCGACACGGACAAGAAAAGAGCCCAAGAGACATCCCCGGAATCATTCCAACCTCATTCTGAACGACTCTGTGTCGATGGATGCCGATGCCGCTCCTCTCCTAGCGCCACAGTGATTATCCGTGTTTATCCGTGGTTCCTTGTTCTCTTTGAGGCTAGATCCCCTTCCAATACTCCCCCTGCACCTTCCTCACCGCCTCGATGATCGGGGCGGCTCTGCTCTCTCCCGTGACCCCGGGAATATCCACGTCGCTGCGCAGCAGCTGGGCCATCACGGCGGCGCTCGAATCTCGGATGGCGGTCAGGTCGTAGCCGCCTTCGAGGACGGCGACGGCGCGGCCGTCGCAGCAGCGGTCGGCGACGCCGAGGAGCGAGCGCGCCATCCTGGCGAAGCCGGCCTCGGTGACTGCCATGCCGCCGAGCGGGTCGCGGGCGTGGGGATCGAAGCCGGCCGAGATGATGACGAACTCGGGCGCGAACTCCTCGGCGATCGGCGCGATCACGGATTCGAAGGCGGCGGCGTACTCGACGTCACCGAAGCCTCCGGGAAACGGGACGTTGACGGTGAAGCCGGTGCCGTCGCCGCGGCCGACCTCGTCGATCGCCCCGGTGCCGGGGTAGAACGGATAGCGGTGGGTCGACATGTAGAGCACTCCTGGGTCCGAGTAGAACGAGTGCTGGGTACCGTTGCCGTGGTGAACGTCCCAGTCCATCACCAGGATGCGCTGCAGGCCGAACTTGGCGCGCAGATAGGCCGCCCCGATCGCCGCGTTGTTGAACAGGCAGAAGCCCATCGCCCGCGCGCGCTCGGCGTGATGTCCGGGCGGCCGCACCATGGCGAAGCCGTTGCCGAGCTCGCCAGCCATGACCTGGTCGAGGACCTCGAGCAAACCGCCGGCGGCGAGGGTGGCGGTGTCGAAGGACTCTGCGGAGAAAGGCGTGTCACCGTCGAACGCGCCGTGGGCGACGCCGCGCGTCGATGCAACCGCTTCGAAGTGGCCGTCGTCGTGTACCAGGGTGATCTCGTCACCGGTCGCCGCCCGGGGAGCGACCCGGCGCAGCCCCGGGCGCTCGGCAAATACGGGCAGCAGGACCTCGATCCGCTGGGCTCGCTCTGGGTGCCCGGCTCCCGTATCGTGGTGGGTGTATCTTTCGTCGAGAACGAATCCAGTTTCCTTCATTCCAGGCCTCCACGATCGCGTTGACAGCCCTGGCGCATTGCTTTAGCCCCAAGTCCCGTGGAACTTGTTGTACGCCGCCCGCGTCGACGGGCACAACCATGAGCGACCCGTTCTAATGTTTGGTATCGGCGCAACCGAGCTATTGGTGATTCTGGTAATCGCCCTGCTGGTACTCGGCCCGAGCAAGCTGCCCGAGGTGGCGAAGTTCCTCGGCAAAGGCCTCGCCGAATTCCGCCGTGCCACCGGCGACATCACCTCCGAGCTGCGCAGCGCCCAGAACGCCATCGACCGCGAGGCCAAGCAGGCTATGCGCGCCGCCAATCTGGAAAAGGCGAAGGCCAAGAGAGCGGGCAACAAGGACAAGGCCGGCGCCAAGGACGAAGACGCCGAGGGCCCGGCGGGTGCCGCAGACCGCCCGCGCGGCAAAGCGCATCCGGGAGCGGTCGAGCGCGAGGACAAGGCTGCGGCTAGCGAGCCGAAGGCTGCGAAAGCGGTTGCCGAGGCCGCGAAGCCGGCACAGAACGAGGCTGCGAGCTCGGCCGAGCCCAAACCCGACAAAGCGGAATCCTGAGGTCGGCGGCGCAATCAACGCAGCCGAGCTCTCTGCATGCCCAGCGAACCCGACAGCACCACCATGCCGCTGACGGCGCACCTCGAGGAGTTGCGCTGGCGCATCCTCAAGGCACTCGGCGCCACCACCGTCGGCTTCATGCTCACCTATGGCTTCGCCGAGCTTCTCTTCAGCTTCCTGACCGCGCCGCTGATCACCCACGTCGGCGACTCGGTGAACCTGATCGGCACCGGGGTCACCGAGGCTTTCTTCACCAAGCTGAAGGTATCGTTGATCGCCGCGGTATTCGTCGCCAGTCCGGTGATCTTCTACCAGCTGTGGGCCTTCATCTCCCCCGGCCTGTACGACAGCGAGAAACGCCACGCCAAGCCGTTCGTCATCTTCTCGACCCTGTTCTTCAGCCTCGGCGCCGGCTTTTGCTACTACCTCGTCTTCCCCTTCGCCTTCGAGTTCTTCGTCGAGGAGTTCATGTCGATCGGCGTCAACCCGGAGCTGCGCATCGGCGAGTACCTCGGCTTCGCCTCGCGCATGCTGCTCGCCTTCGGCGTCATCTTCGAGCTGCCGGTGCTGACCTACTTCCTCGCCCGGGTCGGCGTGGTCAACCACCGCCTGATGATCGCCTGGGCCCGCTACGCTTTCGTCGGCAGCTTCGTCGTCGCCGCGATCCTGACCCCAGCCGACGCCGCGTCGCAGTTCCTGATGGCCGGCCCGCTGATCATTCTCTACCTGATCAGCATCGGCGTCGCCTACCTCATCGGCCGCGAGACGATCACCGAAGAGGTCCCGGACGAGCCGGAGGACGACGACAAATGAGCCGGGTGATTCCGCTCTTCATCGAAGTCGCCCCGTCCGACATCGCGCTGCTGAAGTTCCTCTTCGAGTCCTACGAGGGCGTCGCGGTGGTGCGCACGCTCGACCGACACGAGGCGATCATCGTCGCCCTGGTCAGCGAGGACTTCATGGACGTCGCGCGCGGCATGCTCGATTCGCTCGCCGGCAGCGTCGACTTCCGCGAGATCCCGCCGCCACCGGCGGCGCGCGACGATTGGCTACTGCAACACCTCACGCCGGCGCCGGAGCCAGCTCCGGCTTGATCTTCCAACGGTCCCAGACGTGGAAGAGCAGCAACTTCTGGTACTCGATCAACAGCCGGCGGATACTCATGCGATGGTGCCACCAGCCGTCGGGGTCGAACCCGCCGTAGCGTGCCGGACGCGTGATCACCCGAATCTGCCCGCCGGCGAGGTGACGATAAATCGCCCCGGCGCGGCGCGTGTGGTACTTGGAGGTCACCAGTAGCATCGAATCGGCACCGCGTTCGGCGAGGTACTGCAACACCACCCGCGCTTCGGTGAACGTCGACCCTGCCGAGCGCTCGAGCACGGTGATGTGCTCCGCCGCCACCCCGAGCTGGCGCGCCACCGAGACGTTGTTCTCGTAGATCCGCGGCACCGACGCGCCGCGCTCGCGCAAAATGCGGAAGCCGGCGTTCTCCGGCTCGCGGCAGAGAATGATCTCGCGTGAATAGCCCGCCTGGTAGAGGTCGACCGCTTCCAGGATCCGATCGGGAAACGAGCCGGACAGAACGACGATCGAGTCCGCCGCCTCGGGAGGTTGGTCGGCCACGAGAAACCGCCCGAGAGCCGAGAGAATGCGGTCCGCCCCCAGCCACAAAGCAACAACCAAGAACGCAAGCGCAGCAACTCGGCGAAACATCGTCCCCCCTTGCTACAGAATATCCCCATCCAGCGCACGCCCAGAAGAACGCCCCCCAACCAGAAGCCCCTCAAACACGCCTCTCCAACGGGAGAGGCCGGCCGACCTGTCCTCCGTAGCTCGACACCGAGCGAAGGGGGAGGGCCGGGAGAGGGTTCATGAGATAACCTCGCGTAGCGAGGCTCCGCTCAACGAAACGAGGCACCAGGCTCGGCCACAACCACTCCCCCAAAAGTCTCGGAGCCCGTCGCCAGGTCCTCACTCAACCGACTCGGAAAAGTCGAAGGTCGTCGCCAGCTCCGCGCCGCCGGCGACAGTGACCCTGACTTCGACATCCCGCGCCGGTTGGTCTGGACCGGAGAAGCGGTGCCCCACCCAGGGGAGCACCACGGGATCTGCGCCGTCGAACGAGACCGCAAGGCGCTCCGCTCTCAGCGGAGCGCGCAGGGCGTCGCTCACGAACACGTCGATGCGACCGCCGCGCCGGCGAACCTCGACGTGGTGGTCGCCGACCATTCCGAGCTGGCCGCCGTGCCGCGCCTCGTGATTGGCGTGCGCCTCGCCCCGGTTCAGCAGCGGCGAGTAGCGCAGAAAGGGCGTGGCGAAGAGCAACCCGCCCAAGGCCACCGCCCCGGCCCACGCGAGCGGCGTGGGGGCGGGCCCGCGGCCTACGTCGTGTCGTTCTTGCGTTGCCACGAGCCCACTACCACGATGACCACAGCCGGGAGGTACACCCCCGGAATGTCGATCAGCCAATGCTCCGGGCCGACCAGACCGCGCACGGTATCGATGATGTGCACGACTCCGTGCAGGACGAGAAAACCGCCCGCTCCGGCGATCGCCGGCATACGCCAGCGAGGCCGGAACGCGGCGTAGACCAGGGCCGCCCCGAGCACCACGAACACGGCTCCGATGTCGCGCACGAAGTGCTCGTTGAGCGGCCCGAAGTCGGGCACGCCGGCCGGCAACGTTACGTACCAGTGGGGCGGATCGGCCAACATCCAGGCACCGTTGAGGAGATTGCCGAGGCCGAAAAGGCCGAGAACGACCCCGATCGGATCGAGCGCTTTCGATTCAGACTCCATGGACACCCCCATTCTCTGAATTCTATGGCGATCGCCGTCCTCTCAACCTCACGTCTCGACGCTCGCCGAGGCGACGACGAGGAATATCGAGAATATTTTGAGGAGGAGCAACGTCGGCAGGGGCGTCAAGGGCCGGTGAGTCTTGTAACGAATTTCTGGTTCAGGACACTAGACTGCATTCCAGGTGATGGCGAGGCGCGGATCCGGACGGTAGCTGCAGTAGCCTCCGGTGTGGATGGTCTCGCGCAGGTGGTCGGCCAGAACTGGATGGTGGTTCGCCAATCGGCGGAGCACTGCCGAAACGGAACGGGACACATTCACCCGCGCGCGCTCCTGCTCGCGCAACTCCGAGCCTCGGTCCCGGCGCGGGGCGATCGCCTGACGGATCTCGAGTGCCGAGACTTCCTCGTGTGGCCGCTCCAACAGATAGGCCAGATAGCGCACGCCGTTGGTATCGCGCAGTCGGCACGTGCGCCCATCGAAGACGATTGTCCAGTACTCTCCTTCGAGCCGGACGACCTGGTGGGTAGCCCGCATCTCTCACCGGGATCGAAACGCGAGCGTGGACACGATATCCGCAGACTCAACTGGCAGCGGCGAAAGAACTATTCCCGTTCTTCGAGCTGGCGGCGAAACTCTTCGATCGGCCACCTTCCGACCCCCTGGTCGAACCCGGCTTGGCAGAAGAGCCACACCAGTCCGGCCACGGATTCACAGCGGGCCTGCCGCATCACGCGCGCGCGATGCACCTCGACGGTTCGCTCACTGAGGTTCAGTGTCCCGGCGATGACCTTGTTGGCCTCCCCGGCGACGACGCGTTGCGCCACCTGGAGCTGTCGCCTACTCAGGCGACGCAAGCGGTCGCGCGCTTCCCGGCGGCGCCGGCGCCTGCCCCGCGCCCGGTCGCCCACTTCGAGCGCACGGCCGACTTGGTCCATCAACACCATCCCCAAGGGCAAGTTCCCTCGATTCGGCCTGCCTCCCCGGAGCGGTTGAACCAGCACCGGTCGGGTCGCATGCCCGCCGCTCAAGAGAACCGGCATCTCGATGGCACGAGCCCCGAGCTCTTCGATCACCGCTACCCAATCGACACCTGGCAACTGCGTGTTGAGCACTACACAACCTCGATCCCCGACACCAACCGCGGCCAAGAAGTCGCTGCCTCGACCAAACGACCGGACCGTAAACCCAGCCCACTCGAGAACCTGCCCAACCAAAGGTCCGTCGTCGCGACCAGATTCGACCACGAACACCGTTCCAACCTGAGGCTCCTTTTCCGTCCGAGGTTGAAGACCTCCCGAAATCGCGCGGAGCCGCGGCGCTGTATCGATCGCATGCATGGCTGTGCCCACTCCTCTAGCCAGCCCTGCGTTACTTTCGATGGAACAATCGTTCAGCCTCGAGAAAGCCGGTCTCCTCGCGCGAAAAACCCCCAAAGACAGGGGTTCTCCACCCCGGCGGACTCGCCTGGCCTTGCCAACCGACATCCCCTCTTGGGCAGTCGTCGCGCGGCGCCGCGCGCTCAGGCAGCGTTGCGATCGTCGGAGGTGTGGCCGTCCATCGCTTTGATCGCGCGATCGAGATCGCCGGCGAGGTCGTCGACGTAGCTTCGGAAGTGCTGGTGCGTCAGCGCCAGGGTCACCGCCGTTCGCAGCTCCGACGGGCGGCTCAGGGCCGCCCTGACGAGAAGCTTCAGGGCCATGCGCGATCCGGGTCGGCGCACCGTCGTCAGCCGCGACCACACGAACCTCGCGAAAGTCTGGAGCTCACGCCACGCGGGAGCCCCGCATCGTACCGACACCGGCCCTCGCGCGGCGATGAAGCTCGAGGCCCGTTCGAGATAGCTCTCCTCATCGTATAGCTGCCCGAGTAAAGCCTTGTATCCGGCGAAGAGCTGGCGACGGGAGAGCTGACGCGGAACGATATTGGTGAAGGTGAACTGATCGCCACTGCACTGGTCGTCGATCCGGCCGGCCCGCTCGAGTCGCTCGTAGAGGGGCGTTCGCGGCAAAGCGTTGAGCATCCCGGTCATCGACACCGGAATCCGCGCTTGCTCGATGAACCGCAGATGGTCGGTGAAGATTTCGGCGTCGTCGTGGTCGAAGCCGACGATCATCCCAGCCATCACCTCGATGCCGGCGGCCTGAATGCGGTGCACGGCCGCGACCGGATCCTCGCGCAAGTTCTGCACCTTCCCCGTCTCGCGCAAGCTGGCGGCGCGCGGCGACTCGATGCCGATGAAAACGCTCCGGAAGTTCGCGGCGCGAAGAAGCTCGAGCAGCTCGCGGTCCTGGGCGACGTTGAGGCTAACCTCGGTCATCATCTCGACCGGCGTGCCGTTGTCGCGCTGCCAGGCGGTGAGTGCCGCCAGCAGTTCTTTGGCGCGGGGCTTGTTGGCGATGAAGTTGTCGTCGACGACGAAGATGGTTCTCGCGCCGAGCCGGTGGACGGCGCGCACCTCGGCCATGACCTGGTCGACGGACTTGGTTCGCGGCCGGCGTCCGTACATGACGATGATGTCGCAGAACTCGCAGGTGAAAGGACAACCGCGGCCGAACTGGATCGCCATGGTCTGATAGGCGTCGACCCGCAGCAAGTCGAAGCGCGGCAGCGGTACCGTCTGCATGTCCGTCTTCTCGTTCTGCCGATACTCGCGCTGCCATTCTCCGGCGGCGAAGTCGCGGAGAAAGCGCGGCCAACTGGTCTCCGCCTCGTCGACGAACACGACGTCCAGCCGATCGCGCAGCTCGTCGGCACACAGCGAAGCAAACGGCCCGCCAGCGACGACGAATTTACCGCGGCGCCGCAGCTCGGCGGCGATCTCGAAGATGCGGCGGCGGTGCACGATGTAGCCGGTGATGCCGACGATGTCGGCATCCGTATCGAAATCGATCTCCTCGACGTTTTCGTCGCACAGCACCACCTCGTGCTCCGGCGGCGTCAGCGCCGCCACCGTCGGCAGGGCGAGGTTGGGGTAGATACAGCGCCTTCCCAACACCGGCAGGATGCGATCGAAGGTCCAAAAGGACTCCGGGTTCGCCGGCGCGATGAGAAGAATCTTCATCACAGGCCCGTGCCACGACTGCTCGGGGCTGTCAAAGGAAGAGACGACAGCCCCTACTCTCCGCTTGACCCTGTCGCCCGCATCGAGAACAGAACTCCACCACCATGCGCGCGATCGCTCTCATCCTCGTCTCGGCCGGGCTACACGCACTGGCCTTCGCCCCCTACGGTGTCACGCCATTGGGCTTGGTCGCGATCGTTCCCTTGCTCGTCGTCATACGCGGCCTGCCGCTCGGAAGGGCGGCGCTCGCCGGGCATCTATGGGGAAGCGCGGCGATCTGGGGGGTCGGGTATTGGGTCGCCGAGGCGCTGACGTTTTACTACCAGCAGCCGTGGTGGTTCGGCGTACTGTTCTGCCTCGTCGGCTGCCAGATCCTGTGGGGAGCCTACTACGCCATTTTCGCCCTGTGCGCGCGCTGGGCCCTGCCACGGCTGGCAGTCGGCTGGCGGCCGCTCGCCACCGCAGCCTTGTGGGTCGCCTGTGAGCTGGCGCGCGCCCAGTTGCTGACCGGTGAACCGTGGATGTTGCTCGGCTACGCACTGGTTCCCAGCCAGCCCCTCATCCAGGCGGCCGACATCGGCGGCGTCTACCTGCTGTCGTTCGTCGCAATCCTCGTCAACGCCGCAATCGCCGAGGTCTTTCTCGCGCCGACAACGACTCGCGCTTCGCTGGCTCCACGCCTGCTCGCGCCACCCGCAGTGCTGCTGATCGCAATGTTCGGATACGGCCACCTCAGGCTCGGACACGCATTCGCAACAAAAGACGCCTCGATGCGCGTCACCATCGTCCAAGGCAACAACGATCTTGGCTCGCAATGGCGCCCGGAGCTCTACGGTGCCGGCCTCGACCTGTATATTGGCCTGTCGAAGCGCGCGGCCGAGACGGTACCAACCGAGCTTCTCGTCTGGCCGGAAAGCGCAGTCACGTTCTTCCTTGGCCACGAGCCCGGCTACCGAGCCCAGATCGCTCGAGAGCTCGGAGATCTCGGCGCCGACCTGATCGTCGGCGCGCCGCACCACGAAGGCAGCGGGCAGTACTTCAACTCGGCGTTCTACCTGACTCCAAATGGAGCCATTCGCGGCCGCTACGACAAGGGGCACCTGCTGCCGTTCGGCGAGTACTTCCCACTGCGCTTCCTCACCTTCCTGCGCCGGCACTTCGAGCGGGTACGAACCTTCACTTCGGGCGACGACCAGGTCCTGCTGCCGACTCGCGCCGGACCAGCAGCGGCGGTGATCTGCTTCGAAGCAATCTTTCCGGAGATCGTGCGCGCCAAGATGAACCTCGGGGCGAGGTTTCTCGTCAACCTGTCCAACGACGTCTGGCTCGGTCGCGGTGCCGGCCAGGCGCAACACCTGGCGATGGTAGTGCTCCGCGCGGTCGAGAACCGCACCTGGGTGGTGCGAGCGACGACGACCGGCCACTCGGCTTTCATCGACCCGTGGGGCCGGATCCGTTCGCGAACCGCCCTCGACGAGGAGGTGACGCTCACCGAGTCGATCGCTCCAATGCAGTCGGGCACAGTCTACAAGAGCTTGGGAGACTGGTTCGCCTACCTCTGCGTCGGCGGCGCCCTGATGGCCCTGGGCTACTCGATGACACGGAGAGATTCGCTCTCGGGTGAGCCGAGAAAAGTCTGAGACCAGTCTCGGCGCCTCCGCGTCTCTGCGCGAGGACCATTGGTCCTTGCCCCTGCGGCCCGGTTCCACTACGACGCTGCTATGTTCGCACGGGTCGCCGAGTACGCTGGCGGTTTCGCCGCGCCTTCGCGCGACTCCCGGCGGCCCGACGAGGGACTCCCCTCCGCTCGTCGCCAACGGCGCCTGCTGCGCGTCTATTTCATCAAACCGTCGCGCTACGATGACGACGGGTTGGTGCTCGCCTACCGCTGGGGCGTGATCCCGAACAACACCCTGATCGCGCTCGCCGGGCTCAACGCAGCGTACGCCGAATCGCACCCGGAGCTCGACCTGCAAACGGTTCTCTGGGACGAGCTCGTCGACGGCGTGATCGCGGCGGAGACCGTCGATTCGATCGTCGAGCGCGCTGTCCGCGATCGCGCCGGCCTCGTGATCGGCCTGGCCGGGGTGCAAACGAACCAGTATCCACGCGCACGCGACCTGGCGCTGCAGTTTCGGTCGCGCGCAGCGACGGTTCTAATCGGCGGCTTTCACATCAGCAGCCACGAAGCCAGCCGCGCGTTCCTCGAATCACACGGCGTCACGACCGTCGTAGGCGAGGCCGATCTCAGCTGGCCGGCGATGCTCGACGACTTGCAACGCGGGGAGCTGCGTCGCACCTACCGGGTCGAAGACGGACTGCGCGCCAAGACCGGACTGGGCACGGTCGTCGTCCCCCTCATCGACTCCGCCCCACTGCCAGCGATCGACGATCGCTACGTCGGACGCTTTTTCAACCCGACCTTCTCCACCATCGACACCTCGCGCGGCTGTCCCTTCACCTGTTCCTACTGCTCGGTAAAGAACGTCATGGGGCGCACGATGCGGTCGCGCGAACCTGCCGCGGTCGTCGACTGGGTGCGCGACGCCTACGATCGCCACGGCATCCGCAACCTGTTGGTGGTGGACGACGACTTCTACCGCACCCCGCAGTGGGAGCCGATCCTGAACGGAATGGCGGAGCTGCGTCGCTCGCGCCCGGATCTCAGCTTCGTCATGCAGGCCGACGTCGAAGCTGCTACGCACCAGCGCCCGTCGAGCAGCGGCGAGAGCCCATCGCGCAGCCAGCGCTTCGTCGACCTGGCGGCAGCCGCTGGTTGCTTCGAGGTCTTCATCGGCTTCGAGTCGTTCGACCCGGCTAATCTCGAGCAGGTGCGGAAGTTCCACAACGAAGAACGCGGCGACCGGCGCCGCGGCAACGACACGATTGCAGTGCGCGAGCGCGTGACCGAACGCTATCGCCGGGTCGTCGACAATTGGCACGGCGCGGGCGTCGGGGTGCACAGCGGCTACATCATCGGGCTGCCCCACGACGACGTCGGCTGCGGCGAGCGGGCGGCGCGGGCGCTCGCCGACATCGGGATCGATCTCGCCTCGTTCTTCGTCTACACGCCGTTTCCCGGCACCGAAGACTACGATGCGGCAGTGACCGGAGCGGCCCTGGTCGAGAACGACTTCAACGCGTACGATTCGACGCATTCGGTGTGGAAGCACCCGCGACTCAGCGCCGAGCAGGTCCTGCGCGAGTACCATGCCGCTTACCGCTCCTTCTTCACCTGGAGGCGCATGGCCTGGTCGGCCGCGACTCTGCACCGAATGCCGGGACTGAGCATGGTGTCGCGCGCCGGAATGATGGTGCAACAGTTCTACTTTGCGTACGCAACGCGGCGCGGAGAGCACCCGATGATCGGCGGAATCTGGGCGCTACGCGACCGACAGGTGCGGCGGGAAGCGGTAACCGACGAGGAGGCGGCGGCGCGGTACCTCACAAGGGCGAAGGTGTAGTGGGTCGTCTCTGGGCGCGAGAAGAGGCCGCTCAGGCAGCGCGCCGCGCAATACGCTCCGCGGTCTCGAGACCGAGCAGAGCGAACAGCTCGTCGGCGCGGGCCCGGTGGGCGGCGCCGTCGCGGCCGTCGCCGAGGTCGAGCCCCCAATCGGCGAGATCGGCGTGCATGCGGGCGAGCTCCGGCAGGGCACCTAGCTTCTCGCACTCGGCGATCGTGTCGCGAGCCCAGCGGACGGCACCGTCGCCGTCACCACGGAGGTGCGCCAGCCGCGCCCGCAGGCGGAAGATCTCACCGCGCTGGACGGCAACGCCACGCGCTACTCGCAGGGCGCTGCGAGCGCCGTCGCGCGCCCGCTTGGCGAGCGCGGCGTCTTGCGGCGATCCGCCGAGCTCCTCGAGGTCACGCCAGAGACGGGCGACCTGGTAAGCGCTGAGGTGCCACGGCGGGACGACCGGAGCGACGTCGATGACCCCTTCCGCATCGGCGAGGGTCGCGCTCGCCCCCTCCAAGTCGCCGAGCAACGTCTGCGCCTTCGCCTTGGAGCCCAGAGCGAGGACCCGAAGCGGCGGGTCGTCGACGCTCGATAGGTAGAGATTGGCGGCGTCGAGCGCCTCCTCGAGACGTCGCTCCTCGAGCAGCAGCAACATCGTCTCGGCCATGTGGTTGGTGCGGGCGAACTCGAACCCGTACGTCTCGGCGATGTCGGCGAGCTCGTCGAGACGCTCGCGCGCCGCCGCGAAGCTGCCGCGGCGCAGGCGGCGGTCGCAGTCGAGCCCGAGGTAGGTGTTGACCTCCCACAAGCCCCCGTAGCGCAATGCCGCTCGCACCACGTCGTCGGCGACCGTGCCCTGCTCGTCATCCCAGACACCTTCGAGAAAGTTGCAGATACAAACCAGGCAATTGTGATCGAACAGGTCCTTCCCGTGATCCGGGCGTCGCATCGAGTTCGAGATCTCGAGGTAGCGCCGGCCGATGCGGAAGGAAATGCCGGAGTACGCGAACATCGCCGCGAAGCCGCTGTACAGGCCGATCACCTGGTCCGGAACCGCTGCCGGGTCGGTCTGGTTGAGCAAATAGACCGCCCGCGTGTAATCGAAGACCAGTCGGGTCGGATCGCTCGTCGACTGAGCCTTGATGCGCGGGTAGAGGGCCAGGATGTGGTCGCGATAGCGGTCGTCGCGACGTCCGCCAAACCACGAGGCGGGCAGATAGCCGCGGGCAAAGATCGACGCGAGCTCGCGAGCGCAGCGTAAACCCGCCACCAGCTTGCTGCGCGGCGGCGGATCGCCGAGGTACGCAAGCGACTGATCGAAGTGCTCCATCGCCTCGGTCAGCCTGCCCGTGTTCATCAAGGCCAGGCCGATATTGCGCTCGAGCAGCGCCTTCTTGGCGGGGTCGCCGCCGCTGCCGTGGAGGCGCAGGTAGACCTGTGAAGCATCGCGAAAGAAGCTCAGCGCTTCGCTCGAGGCGGCGGCTCGAGCGGCTTCCTCCCCGGCTTTGAAGAGATACTCTTCCGCCTTGGCGAGGTCCTCGGCCCGCGAATAGTGGTAGGCCAGCATGCCGTGGAAGTCGGCAATACGAGTGGCAAAGACGGTTTCGATCGCCGCAGCGACGCGGGCATGCAATGCGCGTCGCTTTTCGGGCTCGATCGAATCGTAGATCGTCTCCTGCACCAGGGCGTGGCGGAAGACGAGCTCGACCTCGCTGGCGAATGTGACTCTCGCGTGCGCCGCCGTGCGGCGAGTCTTGCGTCGAATCAGAATCCCGCGGCCCTCTAGCGAGCTCAGAACTTCCGCGAGGTCTGTGCCGGTTACCACTTCTTCCAGGATTCGACCGAGAAACCCTCGACCGATCACGGCGCCGGCTTCGAGGATTCGATTCGCAGCCGGATCGAGGTGCCGCGTGCGCGCCGCAATCAGCTCGCCGACTGTGGTCGGTAGCGCCACCTGGTCGATGTCGCCGGCAACGTGCGCCCGCCCGTCGCGAACCACGACCACGCCCTGGTCGACGAGCGACCGCAACACCTCCTCGACGAAGAACGGATTCCCCTCCGAACACTCGGCGATGAAAGACGCGTGCAAGTCGTCGCTTGCCGAGCCGAGTAGATTGCCGGCGAGCTCGACCGTGCGGTCCTTGTCGAGCGGATGCAGTCGGATCAGTCGATGCTGCAGTGGATACTGGGTTCGCGCCACCTCGAGAATGCGCTGCCCGGTCTCGACCTGCTCCGGTCTGAAGGCGTTGACGAACAGGATCGGCTGCTCGTTCACCAGGCGGAGGAGAACCTCCAGCATCCGTACCGAGGAGTGATCGGCCCAATGCAGATCTTCGAAGAAGAGCAACAGCGGTCGCTGCGCCGCCATGCGCTGCAACAGCAATCGCATACTGCGGAAGATCAAGCGCTCGAGGGCCTCGCCTTCGATCCCGGCCAGACGCTCGGCATACGCTCCGCCGGCTGAGAGCCCCATCATCGAGGCGACGAAAGGAACCAGCTCCTCGGCCTCCGAGCCGCAGAGGCTCTCGATCGCTTCCTCGAGGCACGCCAAGGCGTCCGCATCATCGGCGCCATCGGCGATCCCCGCCCAGCTGCGCAGGATATCCGAGAAGGGGTGGTAGCTGAGACTCCCGGCAACCGAGAGGGAGCGCGCCACCAGCAAGCGAACCTCCGCCATACGCGGATCGGTCAACGCCTCGCGAACCAACCGCGACTTGCCCATGCCGGCCTTGCCGACCAAGGTGACGATCCCGCCTTCGCCGTCCAGCAACCGGCTGATGCGCGACTGCAGGACTTCGAGCTCGGCAGCGCGGCCGACCATCGGCGACAGGGACTCCAGTCCCGAGCCGCTCCACGCCCCGTCGCTGCTAACCGTTTCCATCCATTCCCATCGCTCGTTCCGCCACCATGCATCCCTATCGTGGCATCTACCTAGGGGAAACTACGTGACCTTGGACGGAACCGTTGTTCATCCCTTGCGAACGCCAACGGGAAATCGCCCTACCAACGGTTCGTTCCATTCAATGGAACAATTGTTCCATTGATTAGCACGCCCGCGATTAGGATCGTCTAAGGCTGTGGCAACACTCTGAAAATACTTGACTAGCATACCCGTGCGTGGTGAGCGTTGATGACCTGGCTGTAACCAGGACGAGCGAACGCGTGAACCGAAACAACCGATCGATATCCTTCATTCTGGCGACCGCGACGCTGACGCTTTTAACGGGCGGTGCGGCAGATCGGGCGCAAGCCGGCTGCGACATCATTCCTCCTGCGATCACGACCTTTCGTGGCAGCTTGGGGAGTGTCGACCGGCCCTTCGCGCGGCCCGGAGACTGGGTGAAGATCGCCCTCGACCCGGTGTGCGCGGCATCCTCGGCCGGCTTCGGCGCGGCTGCGAGCGACTCCGTGGTCACGGTGGTATTCAAGCCACTCGCCGGTGGCCTGAGCAACGTCATTGCCGTCTCGACCGACTGCGGCGCGGTCGACACCGCCAGCTGCGCGGCTCGCGCCGACGTCGACAGCGCCCGCTGCGTCAGCGTCAACGGCGCCCAGCTCGAAGGCCTGGAAGCAATCGACGCCGCGACCCTACGGGTTCGCTTCCCCGACAGCGACCTGGAGTTTCTACAGCCCGGCGACGACCTCACGCTGACCGGGCCGGTCGCCGTCGCCGTCACCGCGTCGGGCGAGCCGCTGCCGTGCGCGCTGGCGAGCTTGCGCTGCGACCAGACCCCGGGGCTCTCGGCCTGCATCGACGAGCTCTACGCGGCGAACGGAACCTGCAACGGCCAACCGCATCCGAGCTTCGTCGGCTTCACCGCGCTCCCGCCCTCGAACGACTATCAAGCGCTGTGCACCGACCCGGTTCCGCCGTGCACTGGTTCCGCCAACGAAGTGCGGTTCACCGTCGACGGCCGCGGAAACCTATTGATTCCAATGGACTGGCGGGGCGTGCGCGTCGACCGCGACGCGGTTCCAGTCGCCCGCCTGCTGCGCACCTCGAGCACGGTCGAGGCCTTCGAAGGCCGCGGCGAACCGATCCGGATTCCCACGCTCGACAGCCTGGCTTCGTACTCTCCCGAGGGGATCGAGCTGCCGCCCCTTTTCGACCCGCAAAGCGATCCCACCGACGACAGCAAGGCGACCTTCTTCGGCTCGACCGACGCCGAGGACACGGTGCTGCTCATCGAACGCCACCGCCAACCGGTCCATCAGTGCGACAGCGGCATCAACCAGCAGCTGCCCTGCACCAATGACAGCCACTGCGCCGGCCAGACCTGCATCGAGCCGCTCTGCATTGGCGGGACCAACGAAGGCGCGTCCTGCAGCACGGACTTCGACTGTCCCGGCGGCGAGTGCGGTCCCGGCCTGTTCGACTTCTCGAGCCGACTGCTCGGCAGCACAGGCCCCGTGCTCTTGCGGCTGGACGCGTGCATCGGAGGCAGCAACCAACTCGCAAGCTGCACCGGCGACATCGATTGCCCGGGCGGACAGTGCGGCGCCTTTACCATGGCCGCTCTCGACCCGGTGCCGCTCGACGGCCTCAACCAGAGCGACACCTTGAGCGCGTTCGCAATGGAGGAGGCGATCGTCGACGACGACCTCAACGGCGACGGCGACCAGACCGATCCGGTGGTCAAGATAGTCGACCGCGCCACCGGCACGATCGAAGCGATCGGAGACGGCGGCAGCGAAGCGCGCGCGGTCGCGCGAGTGCAACAACCTCCTTTCAGCTTTGCCGCGCTCGCCGTCGACAACGACCTGATCGCTTTCCTCGAACCAGAGCCCTGGCAGGCGGCGTCGGACACCAACGACAACGGCCGCATCTTCGATACGATCTTGCGCGCCTATCGGCTGGACGCGGGGGAGGCGACCGATCCAGGCACACCCATCGCCGCCGACGGCGAGCCCCTGGTCGACGAGCGGAGCCTGGCGATTTCCGACGGTCTCGTCTTCTTCCGCAGCTCCGAGGCCGCCAACGCGGCGCAAGTGACGACCCGCGTCAACGTCGATTCCGCAGGCAACCAGGCTACCGGCGGGAGCTTTGCCAGCGCCGTCCCCTCTCTGTCCGCCGACGGCAGGTTCGTCGCCTTCTCCAGCCACGCTACCAACCTGGTCGCCGGCGACACCAACAACGTCTTCGACATCTTCGTACGCGACCGCGAGCTCGGGACGACGACGCGAGTCAGCGTCGCCGCCGACGGCACCCAAGCGAATGGCTTCAGCCAGTTCGCTCCCTTTCTGTCTGCCGACGGACGTTTCGTCACCTTCTCGAGCAATGCCGGCAACCTGGTGCCCGGCGATACCAACGTGTGCCCGCCGGGCAGCGGCGGTTGGCCGGGATCGTGCGTCGACATTTTCGTCCACGATCGCGACGCCGACGAGGACGGCGTGTTCGACGAAACCGGCATCGGCGAGCGTGCCGTCGTGCGCGTCAGCGTCGCCTCCGACGGCACCGAGAGCAACGGGATTTCGTACAACGGCATCGGCAGCATCTCGCCGGACGGGCGCTTCGTCACCTTCGGCAGCGACGCAGACAACCTGGTCTCGGGCGACGGCAACGGCGTGCGCGACGTGTTCATCCACGATCGCGATGCCGACGGCGACGGAATCTTCGACGAAACCGGCGCCGGCGAGCGGGCCACCGTGCGCATCAGCGTCGACCCGGATGGCCTCGACGCCAACGGCGCCAGTCGCAACGCGACGACGTCCGCAGACGGGCGTTTTGTCGTTTTCCAGAGCGATGCCTGCAACCTGGTCCCCGGCGACTGCGTCACCAGCGGCGACATCAACGGAACCAGCGACATCTTTCTGCGCGACCGCGACACCGATGAGGACGGGGTTTTCGACGAGCCGGGCCACAGCGAGACGGTGCTGGTAAGCAGGTCCCCCGCCGGCCTGCCCGGCAACGAGCAAAGCTTCGAAGGGCGGATCTCCGCCGACGGCAGCACCGTGGTCTTCGCCAGCCTCGCCAGCAACCTCGTCGCCGGCGACATCAACGGCTTCCGCGACGTTTTCGCCTACGACCGCACGAGCGGAGAAATCACCGCGCTGACGGTCGGCCCGGACGGCACTCTCGGAACCTCGAACTCGGGAAGCCCGGTACCGAGCGCCGACGGACGGTTCGTGGCGTTCGACAGTCGAGCGCACAACCTGACTGCCGGCGTGCCCGGCAACATTCCCCGGACCTACCTGCACGACCGCCTGACCCGCCTCACCACCCTGGTCAGCGTCAACCCTCTCGGCGAGGCAGCCAACGACTGGACCGGACCGCCACCGGCGATTTCGGCCGATGGCAGCGTCGTCGCCTTCGCGGCGATCGCCACCGATCTGGTCGCCGGCGACACCAACGGCCAACCCGACATCTTCGTGCGCGCCCCCGCCACCGGCAGTGGCGATCTCACCGGCGACGGCGACGACGCCGACACGCTGCTGCGCGTTCTCGACACGACGACCGGACCGCCGAGTACGCTGATCGACCTCTGCCCCGCCACCGGAGTCTCGGTCGCCGCCGGAAACGCCGCGTTCCTGCGTCCCGAGTCGGCCGGCGAGACGCCAGCGCTCGCCGGTTGCCCGACAGCGACTCTGATCGACGGCGACCCCGACCTCAACGGCGACGGCGATACTGGCGACCAGGTGGTGCATTTCTGGAACGGCAGCAACATCGACAACCTAGGGCGCGCTGCCAGCGAGGTCGTTCTCTCCGACAGCTGGATCGCCGCCCTGGTGTCCGAGTCCGACGAGTCGGCCGCCAGCCTCAACGGCGACAGCGATGCCGACGATCTGGTCGTACAGGTTCATCCCGCCGGGCCCGGATCCTGGACCAACCTCGCACAGGCCGCCGAAACGATCGCTCTCGCCGGCGCGCGGGTGGCGTTCCTCACCGACGAGGAGGCCCAGGGCGACGGATCGCTCAACGACGACGGCGATACCGACGACGCCGTAGTCCAGGTGTACGACGCCGACACCGACACTCTCACCAACGTCGCACAGGCCGCCGAGGAAGTCGTTCTCGGCAGCACCGGTCTGGTCGCTTTCCGCACCCTCGAGTCGGCCCAAGGGGTCGTGCCGCTCAACGGCGACGGCGATACCGACGACGGCGTGCTCCAGGTCTACGACGCGGTCGCCGGACTGCTGCTCAACGGCCAACAGGCGGTCACCCCGTGTCGCCTCGAAGCCTGCGATCCGCGCATCCCCTACCGCGTCGGCAACGACACCGTGACCTTCCTCACGCTCGAAGCCGACCAGGGCGAAGACCTCAACGGCGACGGCGATCTCGGCGATCTGGTGCTGCAGGTCCTCAATGTTCGGCAAGCGTGCGACAACGGCGGTCCGGCCGGCGCATGCCACACCCTTGCCGCCGCCAGCGCGGGGATCTGCACCGACAGCGGCGAAGCCTGTGTCGACGACGACACCTGCCCCGCCGGTGACTGCTTCGTCCCGCCGGGCGGCTGCCTGCGCGATCTCGGTACGGCTTGCAACCCGATCAACGGCAGTCCCTGCTCGCCGGGCGTTCAATTCTGCCAGCCGATCCTCGGTCAGCCGACGCAGGGCACCTGCGTGGCGATCGAGAACGCCTGCCAGAGCGACGCCGACTGCTCCACGCCGGCGTACTGCAGTCACGCGGGTCAGGAGTTCAACCGGCTGATGAATCCGCTCGGCAACGACGAGAGCGGCGACACCAGCTTCACCGGGTCCGGCCGCTGCAGCGAAGACCTGGGCACCGCCTGCACGGTCTCTTCGCAGTGCCAGCCAGACGAGGTCTGCGACGGCAGCAGCTGCCACCGCCAACACGGCGTGTGTGCCAGTGACGCCGATTGCCCGAGCGGCTCGGCATGCGTGCCGGAGTTGGTGCGGTCGACCGCGGCCGACAGCGACAACGACGAGCTGCCTGACGCGATCGACAACTGTCCTCGCGTTCCCAACATCATGCAGCACGACCTCGACGGCGACGGTACCGGCGACGCATGCGACGATCAGACTTGCGGCAACAGCATCCTCGAGCAGGGCGAAGAGTGCGATGACGGCAACACCATCCACGGCGACGGCTGCCAAGCCGACTGCACGCTCTTCGGCGAACCGATTGGCGCCGTCAAATTGGTGGTCAAAGACAAGGCCGCGAAGAACGAACGCAAGATCGTCTTCGTCTCCAAGGATCGTGCGCGTCTAATCGCGCCGAGCGGAATCGAACAGGATCCGACCACTGCTGCAGCGCGGCTGACCCTCGTCAACCAGGGGACCGGCGAGGAGGTCGAGATCGACCTTCCTGCGTCGCACTGGTTCGGCATCGGCAATCCGGCCGGAAGCAAAGGCTACAAGTACAAGGATCCGGCGGGCGACTCCGGCCCATGCAAGGTAGTGGTGATGAAACCCGGCAAGGTACTCAAGGCGGTTTGCCGCGGCGACATCGCCTTCACCCTCGACGAAGCGCAGCAGGGAGAGCTGCGGGTCGAGCTGGACCTTGGAGTGGGCGCGCAGGCGCTGCGGTTCTGCACGCGGTTCGGCGGCACCGTGATCAAGGACCGCCCGGCCCTGGACGGCAAAGTCGGCATCTTCAAGGCCAAGGGGGCGGCGGCGCCCCCATCCTGCTCACCCTGACCCGCGCGACTTGGCGTCTCCCTGCGACAAGACGCTCTAGAGATCCCAGGTCCGCGCGGTTCCCGGTTCCGCCACGTAGGTACAGAAGGTACCGGTGCGAATCGCCTGATCCAAATGCCGCGCGAGCTCCGGGTGGGCCTTGTGCAGCTTCTGGATTGCACGCGAGATCGATCGCGTAACGTTGACCCGCGCCCGTTCCGCGTCCGAGCCGGCGCGGCGATCGCGGCCGCCCAAACCGGTGGCCGAGCTGATCTCGTGCACCAGGAACTCCATCTCTCGTTCGATCCGCCCGATGCTCCCCTGATCGTTGAATTGCCGAGCCTCGTCAAGGCTCGCCTCGAGCTCCTCGTAGCGTTGCTTGTAAGCCGCTTTCGCCTGCTGATCGAGTGCGCCGCCGGCGTCCCCGAGGCCCCTGCGCACGGCCGTCGACTCGTCGAAGCGCGGTCGCCCCGCAGCCGAACCGGAACTCGCGGCATTGCCGAGATGAACCACTTCGGTGACGTGAAGCGGCCGACCCGGATGTCGGAGAAGGAACGCAATGTACGCGAGCCCCTTCGAGTCGCGCATGCGACAGGTACGTCCGCCGAAGGTTACCGTCCAGAACTCGCCCTCTCTGCGCAAACTGGCGGCATCGGTCGCCGGGGGCGCCGGCGTTTTTCGATCCGCGCCAGGCGTGCCGCTCGCCGAGTCGGCGCCCGCACCGTCGCCCTGCTCCAACAGCCGCTCGAGCACCAGGGTCTGCACGAAGCGATGACTATCGGGCTCGCTGCCGTGCACCAGTATTCCGTGGCGCTCTGCCGCGCGCAGCGAAGCCAGGATCCCTTCGGCAGCCATGTCCTGCCCATCGCCTCCGCGCAGAGAGTCGGCGGAAAACTCGGCGCCCAGAGCCGCGGCGGAGGTCAGCACCGCGCGCTCCGCCAGCGACAGAGCCGCGAGACGTTGATCGATCAGCTCGGCGAGCTCGGGACTGATGAACAGCTCGTCTGGTCGCGGCCACGAATCTGCATCGGCAACGTTCGCAGCGTCGTCGATCTGGCGACCGAGCTCGCGCAGGAAGAGTGGATTTCCGCCCGTACGCCGCTGCAGGGAACTAGCGAACTCCGCCGGCGGTTCGCGATCGAGTAGCGTTGCCAGCAAGACACCGGTTGCGGCGGCATCCAGTCCGCTCAGCTCGAGCCGCTCGGTACCGGGATCGCGCATCGTCTCGACCACGGTCCGCGTCAGCTCGGCATTGGCGACGCCACTCGGCTCGCGAAAGGTTGCCGCCAACAGCAGCGGACGTTGGCGCTGTTCCTGCGCCAGGAACTGCAACAACACGAGCGATTGCGCATCGCTCCAGTGCAGGTCCTCGAGAATCAGGACGAGCGGCGACAACCGCGAATACTCATCGAGCAGGTGGGTAATCGCGTTGAAGACGCGGAAGCGCACAGCCGCACCGGTCGACTCCGCGGGCTGCGTCGCCGCGTCCGCGGACTGCGCAACCAATGCAGTCAGCTCGTTTGCGTGCGGCCCGACCAACGCGCGCAGTGTCGCTTCGTCGACCGCCCGCAGACACATCCGCACCAAACGGATCCACGGCCAGAGATCGGGCGCTCCCTCGCCTTCCCAACAACGCGACGAGAGAACGTTGACGCCTCGCCGGCGCGCCTCCTCGGCAAGCGCTTCGACCAGGCAAGTCTTGCCGATCCCGGCCTCGCCGACCAACCAGACCATCCGGCCGCGACCGGCCAGAACCTCAGCGAGCGCCTGCCGCAGTGACGACAACTCGCGATCCCGACCAGCGATCGCGACACCCTTGGAAGGGTAAGTCGGCGCTTCTCCCTCCTTGGAGGTCTCGTCCGAGGCAACCATGGTCAGTCATCGGTCTCGCCCGAGGGACCCCATCACCGACTCCCCCGAACTACGGATCCATCCCCCAAAAAAGTTAACCTAGCGGCCGACTAGCTGATGAATCCACTTAGGTCAGCCGTCGGCGCGAAATCAAGAGCGATCCGAGCGCTTCCCTCTACACGAAGGTGCACAGCCGCATAGGGGTAAACACGTATGCGCGTCGTCTATCCCAAACCCGGCCAACGGGGCGGCCGGATTCTTGTGGCGTTCGGCGCACCCTTGGGAGTATCGTCGAGACAAATGGGCCGCGCAGTCGCCGCAGTCGCCGCATGTTGCACCTTGGCAGCGCCATCGTTCGCGATCAGCGAGGGTGGTTGTTTGTGGTCGATCTGCGAGGAGAATCCCTACACCGCGATGGTCGAGGTTGCCGAAACCTCTGCCGTCCAGAGTGGCGTCGACACGTCGTGGTTTTGCTACTCGCTGGCGCCGCGCGCGCCCCATGGGGCGCCGCTCGAAGACGGTGGCGAGCTGCATGTGCTGCGCATCGATCCGGCACTGCGGCGCGTTACTCGAGTCCAAGACATCGAGCTCGGCGGTGATGCACTTGCCGTCGACGCTGGCGAGGGTGAGGGCACGGTATCCGTAACGCACCGCGACGGCAGTACCACACGATTCGTGCGCAATCCCGACACCGGTATGCTCTCGCCGCCGGATTAGATCCATTCTCGCAACCACCCGGCGAGCAGAAGAGAAGAGTATGGCCGACAGGTTCTCACGGCGGACGTTCATTGCTGCAGCGACCGGCGTTCTGGCCGGGGTGAACGCACCAGGGAGAACCGCCGAGGGGGCGACCGTGGCTGGAAAGTCCGAGGCAGAGCGACTCATCGAAGACCTGAGGCGGGCCAACCGGGAGAAGGAGGCTCAATCCGCCGTTGACGAAGTGCTGCGACGCGCGGTTGCGAGTCCGGCCGATGTAATCGCCTCGGTCGGCGAGCCCGAGGCCCCGGGGCTCCACACGCTGCACCACTCCCCCGACCTGACCATTCTCAACGTCGTTTGGTCACCGCTGATGATGCTACTCCCGCACAACCACAACATGTGGGCATCGATCGGCATCTACACCGGCCGCGAAGACAACATCGTCTGGGAGCGGCGAGGTGCGGAGGTGGCAGCCGTGGGCGCCGCATCTCTGTCGGAGAAGGACGTGTACGCTCTGCCGGAAGATGCGATTCACTCGGTCAGCAACCCGATTGGTCGCCTTACCGGAGCAATCCACGTCTATGGCGGCGACTTCTTCGCACCGGAGGGACGCAGCGAGTGGGACCCCGAGACCCTGCGCGAGCGCCCCTTCGACCTCGAGGCAGCGCGAGAGAGGTTCCGCGAGGCGAATCGACGCTTTGAGTCCGGCCGCTGACGCAGCAGCTGCGGCAGGGTTCGATTGATGCCACTCCTACCGAGTGGCGGCCGGCGAGCTTCGGTCGGATGCCCCTTCTCGGAGCCACCGTTTACGCTCGTCAACAGCGACTGCGTCCCAGCCGCAGCTTGCGTCACTGCGCCAAGATTGGGAGAAGCTCGATTTGGGATGGCCACCACAGGGCCCTTTCGAGATCTGTCATGAGCGACGGCATCGACAAGTTCAGCGACCGAATCGCAGCCGGCAAGGGCGATGCGAGCCGGGTGATCCCCGCCGCCACGGTGATCTTGTTGCGCGACACCGAGCAGGGGCCGGAGACGTTGATGTTGCGGCGCAACTCGAAGATCGCCTTCGGTGGCATGTGGGTGTTTCCGGGCGGAAGGGTCGACGACGACGACGCACCCGGGGCGCCCGAGGAGAAGCGGGCGTGCGCGGCGGCCGTGCGTGAAGCGGCCGAGGAGGCATCGCTGTCACTCGCCCCGGAGAGCTTGGTCTGCTTCTCCCACTGGACGCCGCCGCCGGTCGAGATCCGCCGTTTCAGTACCTGGTTCTTTGCGGCGCGGGCTCCCGATGCAGAGGTGACCATCGATCAGGGCGAAATTACCGACAGCCAGTGGATCCGACCGGCCGATGCGCTCATCAAGCAGCGCGCCGAGGAGATCGAGCTGGTGCCGCCGACCTGGGTGACGCTCCACTACCTGGCTCGACATGGCAGCGTCGATGCTGCGCTCGGCGGGCTGGTTCCCGCCGGCGGGCCGCGTCGCTACGTCACGCAACTCGCCAAGAGCGAGCAGGGTCTCGTCGTCATGTGGGAAGGCGACGCCGGCTACCCGACGCTCGATGCCTCGGTATCCGGACCGCGCCACCGCCTGGTCATGACCAAGCAGGGGTTCGTCTTCGACGATTCGGGCATCGTCTAGCGAGGCGCTGATCAGGAGCCGCGAATCAAGCGGGTGCGATCGCTTTCAGGGCTCCTTCGAGCATTTCGTAGGGCGCGCCTTGCGGTAGGTTTACCAGGCCGGTGCCCATGCCTTGGGACTCCCACTCCGCCAGTTTTTCGCGGCAGAGCTCGGGCGGGCCGCAGATGGCGATGGCGTCGATGAGCTCGTCACTCACCGCGGCTGCCGCCTTCTTTCGATCGCCGCTATTGTAAAGTTCGCGCACCAGGTCGGCGTTTTCCTGAAAACCAAACCGGCAGAACATGGCGTGGTAGTAGGTTCCCATTCCGCCGATGTAGAACGACACCAACGGCTTGATCATCGAGCGCGCGAAGTCGAGGTCGTCGATCGGTACCACCGCCAGGAACGGCGCGAGCTCGATCTCGCTCGGATCGCGCCCGACCTCACGGGCCCCCTCTTCCACCCAAGCCATCCCTTCCGAGAAGTTCTTGTAGGGCCAGAAAGTCGGAACCCAACCGTCGGCGCTGCGCCCGATCTCGTTGATCGCCTTGTGCTGGAGCGACGCCACATAGATCGGGATATCCGGTCGCGTCGGAGTCATCTCCAGCTTGAAGTGACGCAGGTCGGCCAGACTGCTCTGCTCCGGGGTGAGCCGCTCCCCCTTCCACAGTGTCCGCAGAATGCCGATCGTCTCACGCATTCGGGTGAGCGGCTTCCTGTAGGGGATACCGTGGAAATTCTCGATGACGTTCTTGCCGCTCGTCCCCAGGCCGAGAATGGCGCGCCCTTCCGAGATCTCATCGAGCGTCGCAGTGCTCATCGCGAGGAGCCCGGCCGACCGGCTGAAGATGTTCGCGATTCCGGTCGCCAGACCGATACGCTTGGTGTGCACCGCAATCTCGGTCAGCAGCTGGAATTGCTCGTACCCCCAGGCTTCGGGGATCCACACCGAGTGGTAGCCGAGATCCTCGGCGAGTTGCGACGCCTTGAGAACGACCTTGCGGTCGTACTGCTTCCAGAACGGAACGATTCCGAGTCGGGTCATCGAGCTGCCGGATCAGCCGCGGACCGGCGCCGCATCAGCGTATAGATGGCCAGGGTCAGCAAGCCGACTACCAAAAGCAGGAGAACCGGGAACGAAACGGCGGGAGCCGCGACGCCGGCGCAGGTGCTCTCGGAGCACAGCGACGACATGAACGAAATTCCGTCGCGATCTTGGCATTGGCTGAGCAGCAAATCTTCGCACGAGCCATCGGGCAGGCAACAAGCAAAGGTGTTGGCGAGAGCGACGCCACCCCCGAAAAGTACGGAAACAACACAGCCAACCTTCAACGCGGACAAGACTCTGCCAAACATGGTCACAGCACCTCCAAGAGACCTAGTAGCGCCTCACCGCCAACGAGACAATCTGATCGGGGATCCCCCCTGTCCCCAACCAGCAACCCCTTCAAACACGCCTCTCCAACGGGAGAGGCCGGCCAACCTGTCCTCCGTAGCTCGCAGAGCGAAGGGGGGCGGCCGGGAGAGGGTCCATGAGACGACCTCGCGAAGCGAGGCTCCGCTTCCGAAACCCACCGGCAGCACGGTTCACCCCACCGCAAGCCCTACCAATCAGAGACTGCTCGACCACAACCGCAGTCGAACCCCGCCGCCGCCGCCGTAGTCCGAGTGGTACTGCCCGACCACCGAGACGTATTCGTTCACGATGAACTCGGCGCCACTTACCCACTCCCAACCGGTCTCCGTATCGTACTCTCCTTCGGCGAAGCCGCTCAGGCGGCGAGTGAGCTGGAGCTCTTTGCCGGCGGCCCAGCGAAAGCTGCCGTCGGTGCCACCCCATACGGTCGTGCGCACGGCGAGCGGCAGAAGCAAGGAGAGCCCGAAGACGCCGCGAACATCGTCTTCGCCGCCGCCCTCGTCGTAGGCGCTCACGCCCGCCAACAAGCTGACGTAACGATTGACGTAGCGGTTGTAGCCGCCGAAGACGTCGTACTCGCCTTCCCAGTCCGCCTCCCATTCCGCCGAGACGATGTTGCGGGTGTTCGCCACCTGCACCGAACCTTCCGACATCTGACTCAACAGCGTCGCCTCACCGAAGACATAGAACGGGTCCTTCCACAGCGCGGGGCGCGCGGCGGCGGTGGCGGCGTCGACCTCGGTGCCCTCGTAGTGAACCACCCGCGCCATCCCAGCGTGCATGTGATAGAGGACATGACAGTGGAAGAACCAGTCTTTCTCTTGATCGGCTTCGAATTCGATTACGGTAGTCGCCATCGGCGCGAGGTCGACCGTGTGCTTGAGGGGTGATCGCTCGCCGCGCCCGTTCAACACTCGGAAGTAGTGGCCGTGCAGATGCATCGGGTGGTGCATCATCGTCCGGTTGTCCATTACGAAACGAACGACCTCTCCCTTGCGGATCGGAATCAGGTGGTTCTCGTACAGAGTCTCGCCGTTGAGGCTCCAGACGTAGCGATCCATGTCACCCGTCAGGTGCAGAACGACCTCGCGAGTCGGATGCTCGCCTTGCACGGTGGTCGGTTCCGTCGACTCGAGCTCGGCGTAGGGCGTGCCGGGCCGCTCCGGGTCGGGGGGCGGCATTGCCATTCCGCCCATCCCCGCCATCGCTCCCTTTCCCGAGCCGGCGCCCGGCATCGCATCGCCTGCGATGCCGCGACCAGCCGCGCCGCCGCCATCGGCGCGCGGCTCGCCGACCGTCGTCCGCCCGCGAACCGCCCAGGCGGTCCGCCACATCGCCCGCAGGTACCCGCCCTGCATGGCGTTGCGGTAGTAGTCGGGTTTCGGCACGTCGGGGGCCACGAAGCGCGGCGCACCGGCGTCGATGGTTAGGCTGGCCATACCCGAGCCGTCCATGGCGGAGGCGCGAAACTCGAACGCACCATTCTGAGGGACCTCGACGACAACGTCGTAGGTCTCGGCGATGGAGATCAGCAGCCGGTCGATCGCGAAAGGTTCTACGTCCACCCCGTCGGCGGCGACCACCGTCATCGGTCCGCCCGCGAACTGCACGTAGAAGTAGGTCGAGGCGCCCGCATTGACCAGTCGCAGGCGGATCCGTTGCCCGGGCTCGGCGGCAATGCTTCCATCGGGGCGACCGTTGATCAGAAAACGATCGTAGGCGACGTCCGAGATCTCGTTGTCGGGCATGCTCTGCCATTCTCGTTGCAAGAACGACATCAACCGCCCGCGTTGGACGGCGCCCCATAGGTGCTGGTTCGTGCCTCGCCGGATCGAGAAGTACTCGTTGCCGCTCTTGAGCAGCCCCAGCACCCGTTCGGGCTTGGAGTCGGTCCAGTCGGACAGGACAAGCACGTGGTCGGCATCGGTCGGCGGCGACGGCACGCCGTCGCGCGGACGGATGACGATGGCCCCGTAGACACCCCGCTGCTCCTGCAGCCCGCTATGCGAGTGATACCAGTAGGTGCCGGCCTGCCGGATCGGGAACTCGTAGGTGAACGTCGAACGCGGAGGGATCCCCGGGAAGGTGACGTAAGGCACGCCGTCCATCGCCGCCGGCAGCAACAGCCCGTGCCAGTGCACGGAGCTCTGCACATCGAGCGTGTTGTGAACCAGAATGCGCGCCGTGTCCCCCTCGGTGAACTCCAGCGTCGGCCCGGGAATGCCCCCGTTCACCGTCAAAGCCTCGACGACCGAGCCGGTGACGTCCATCTGACCGATACCGATGGTCAGCTCGTACTCGACCACCTTCGCTCGGGCCGTGCCGACACCCGCCAACACCAAGAAAGCTCCAAAGAACCCAAACATCGTTCGTTGCATGCTCACGTCCCCCCCCCCCCGAATCATCCGTGTTACAGCGCACCCGGCGAACTGAAGTCGACCGCACCATCCAGAGCCGCGCATCCGGCTCGGCATTCCTCCGGCCTGACCCCTTTGGCCCACGGCAGGACTCCCCTCCCAACACGGACAGAGTCAGTTCGCTTTGTCGGCTATGAGGGGGGTCCGGTCGGTACGAAAGTGCAGCACGTTGCGCAAGGCGTACTTAATCGCCCCGATCTCGTACAGACCTTCGTCGTAGCCCCAGGCCCTTGCGAGTTCATTGTGGCATGCGAGGTCGAGCACCCGGTAGGGTGGGGGTTCGTCGCGCTCGATCGCAAGGCGCTCGATCGTTAACTTCCGCAGATCAGACTCGCTCGGGTTGTCGACGGCAACCATGCTTTGTTCGAGACCGATAAAGCGCCTAGAGAGATCCTCGTGCAGTCGCGCCTTCTTCGTCGTTCCCGTCACCAAGTCAATAGTTGCGAACACGGTCACGATTGCCGCCGCAATTGGAGCGACCGCCACGTGCGCTCCGATTTCCTCGAGCGAGGAGACAAAGGCTGCGGAGCCGAAGATCACGCCCGCAGAACTCGCGATCACGTGTAGCCTATCGTAGAAACCCCGCCGCGCGTTGTGGTAGCGAACGGATCGCTGAACGCCGAAAAACAGATCCTTCCACCGCTCCTCGAGAGGGTCTTCGCGCTCGACTTCGGTCATCACTTTGAACTCGGTCTCTCGGTCCGTGGTTTCCGCCCCCAAGCGATATCACTGATTCGTTGGAGTCGGTAGGCATCTTTCCTCCCAGCGCTCCGCCCCATACTCACGGACCAGCCCCCAAGGTCGGACCGGGTGATGACAACGTAGCCCCACTTCCCACCCCCATTTCTCCTACAACGCCCATGATCTTGGCTCTTGGGATCGGGTAGAGAGGCTTCCCTCGCGATCTCCGGTGAGGTCTTCTCCCTTGCCGAAACTCTATTCGGCGAACCGAGCTAAGATCCCTTCTTGGGCTTAGGGCGTGGCCGGGGCCTGGTGTCAGCAATCCTCTGCCTAGTCTCTGCTTTGACAAAAACTCGGGGCACTCGCCTCAGCACGGCTGGCTCGAAGCGTAAGATGTTGCCGCAGGATCCACAAACCGCCTCCACCTGCTGTTGTTCATTAGCGAACCGAACGGAGAATTTTTTTGACTCGCAGACCGGGCATTGGCGTTTGACTGGCGGCCAACGCAACTCGAGGCCTAGGAGTGCTGACGCGCGCTCGCCGGGAGTTAGCCTTTTTGCCATGCACCGAGTTTTGAGCACCGTGCCGCGCGAAGCGCAAACCCCGGGCCGCAGACTTGCTCAAACGTGGACTGACGGGCGACCTTCTCGCCGCGAAAGCAGCGCCGTCGTCTGGTGATACTCGATCCTCTCTAAGTGCGCGACAGCCACCCTTCGGGCAACGCCAGAGACCAACCCACCCTCTCCGTTGATCCACTCGGTCGAGACACTACACTTCCCCTTACACGAGACCGAACCGATAGATCGAATAGTAGCGTGCGTACTGGCCCTGGTGATTTCCGGCACCGCGTCGAAGCCGGCGTCGCCAGCTAAATGCGGATGGTGCCGGATACGTGCTGCCTCGCCGCTCCCCCAATTAGCACCGGGACCCCTTCGCAAACCCAACGCAACTAAAATCCATACTTGTCGCGGCGAAGTTTAAAGGCCTGCTCGCCACCTTCCATGACCTTCTTGATGGCATCGCGGACCTCGGTCACATCGATCGCCCCCTGCCCCTTAAGTGCGCCCTTCGAGTGATCCCCTGCGGTTTGGTGATCGCACCAAACGACAAGTTCTGCGTCTCCATTCACGACTAGGTTCGCGTTGTGGCTGGAGAACACAAGCTGTCGAGCCTTCTTCGCGACCCAGATTTGCTCAACCACTTCCAGAATCACAGGATTGTCCAGATCGTCTTCCGGCTGGTCGATTAGTAGCGGAGAGCCTGGCTGATTGAGGAGCGTCTTTAGAAGTGCGGTGGCCTGCTGGCCCGCAGAAGCATTCTCGAACGGGATGTAGTCATCTTCCCTCGCGCGAAACTCAAACACCGGCTGATCCTGCATAGGTGTGAGCGCTAGATCCAGCCAGCTTGGAGCATCAAACTTCGCAGAAATGCGCTGGATGTCCTTGGCACTAAAGTCACAACTGGCCAAGAGCGGAGTATCTGGTGCAGGCTTGCCGGCAGGCTCTTCGATGGCTGCGAGGATCTCCAACTCCTCAAGCACCTTGTCCCAGAACTCAAGAGGTGCGCCGGCCTCCCCAAGGGACACGCCGAGCGCCTCCATCTTCTCTCGCCGCAGACCAGTTCCGGCCATCGCCTTTTTCAAGGCGGCCATCACTTCTTCGATACCAGCGCCCCGCCTTAGAGTCGCCCGGATATCAAGGCCGGACAGTTCGGTCAGACTCCGACATTGAGTCTCCAGAAGCCTCGACCGCTTCTCGTGGAGTTCTCGCCACTCGGCCCGGAGTTTACCATACTGCTCCTCCGGCGCTCCGAGCCCACTGAGTTGGGACTTGGCTGCCGTTGTGTTCGCCCTGGTCTGACCGAGCCGCCCTTCGAGGGCCTCCAACTCCTGTAGCTTGGACTCGTGTGTCGAGGAGCGCCCCTTGGCCTCGCGGTAGCGCTCCATGAACTGGGCATGCTCTTCGCTCCAGCGAGCCTGTTCCTTGCCGAACGTACCGGCAGGTGCCCTTGCGTCGCGCACAGCGGACAATGCCTCAGCGACAGCCTTCTTGGCCGTGTCGACAGCGTCCACCACAGCCTGTCGAGCGTTCCTTGTGAGTTCAGGTTTGGGAAGCGATTCGATCTGAGTGTCAGAGTCGGACGGCACTCCGTCTAACCGCCGCTGAGTCTCAGCTAGCAGCTTCTCAACGGCCGCCATATCGCTGCTCCATCCAACTATCGCCTGGTTCGCCTCTTCGTACCGCGGACTCAGGGCAATCAGGTCGCGGTCATCCTCGGAGAGATTAACAAGAGAACTGCGAAGGACGTCTGCCTGATCCGAGAGTGACTGGGCGGCAAGCTCGTTGTTCGCGATAGACAACTCAACGCCGCGCTTCCGGATAACGGCCGCGTGCTCCTGCCTGATCGCCGTGTCAAGGGAGTCAAAGCGCTGAGAGATCTCGTCGAGCTCATGCTGAATTGGGGTCATTACAAACCGCTGCAGTTCCTCAACCCGTACACCCACGTTGCTGAGCTGCTTCTGACTGTAGGCTTGCACCGGCAGCAGGCTGCGGACGTCACGATCCTTGCACGCCTCGAAGGGCCCATCGCTGATTTTCAGGCGGACTTCGTCCGTCTTGCTGTCTCTGCGGACGACATGAGGAATCCCGTTCACGAGGAACTTAACCTCGACGACAGCATCGTGCTTGGCGAGCGTAGCATCCACGAGCCCACGTCGGCGTTTCTGAAAATCCGGCAGCTCATCATCTGAAACTGGAGGAGGGGGTTGGTCGCACAAGGCCCATCTCAAGTACTCCAGAATCGTGGACTTACCCGTACCTCGGCCGCCAATCAAAGCGGTGTACTGCGGACTGAACTCAAGATGAGTTGGGCCAAAAAATGAGCAGTTCGTGACGTCAATGGACGCGATAGTCGTGCCCGGAAGAACGGGCTCTTCTTGTGAGATACGCGACTCTTGGGCCAAACATGCCTGACGCAGTGCCTCGGCTGAGGGTACGGCCCACTTCACCCAAGTTGCATGCCGGCCAAGGTCGGCGTGGTCCGCCCTGCGGTTGTCGGATGTCTGGAAGAGCGCAATCCTCTTGTTGCCATACTGGGAAGCCTTGCCTTCGACTATGTTGAGGTTTCCGGTTCCCAAGCGCTCGACGGAGCCGTCCAGATAGCCCCCGACGCACGGCATGTTCCGATACTTGGGAGCTTGGCCTGCACGAAGGAGCGTATGCTGGCCGCCCTCGCTTACGTTTGGGAGGAGGATATATCTCCCGCGGAGATAATTGTGCTTGTCAAGCTCCTCATACACCATACTCAGCGTGGTCAGCTGCGGAAGAGGCAGTGTTTGAGCCGTCTTTGATTCGGTGGGGTCGTTCGCCTGAATCGCGAGCGCGTTGATCGCCAGCTGAAACAGGTCGCTCGGAAAATCGGCGTCGAATAGGAGAATGGCCTGGCAAGGTACTGCTAGGGTCAGCTCCATCCCCGGGAAGACCCTGATCCGCTGCTCCTCAGGGACAGGATCTCCGTTCTGGTCTCGCTCTTCCCGGGCAGCGTCGCGCACATAAGATGCAAAGACTAGGTCGTGATGGTCGGTGACTGCGATCGCGTGGAGCTTCTTGCGACGACATGCCTTGACTAGCAAAGCACCGTACGCCCGACGCTCGTCCTCACTGACGGCATCTGGACCCGCCCAGTTGATGTCTCTCGGGCTGTGGACTTGAAAGTCGCATCGGTAGAAGTGTGCCCCCTTGTCCATTGAATAGCCCCCTTGGACACTGCTCAAAGAAACTCTGATTGTCGTGCACCACTCAAAACACCACTAAACCGAGACGCTAGCAGGCCCCTAGTCGAGAACAAAGGGCTGCCCGAGCGATCCCTCCTAATGCAGGTGTCGACGTCTAAGAGCTTTCCAGGCGACTCGAGGAAACACTTCCCGCCCAAGCCGAGGTCCTTGAGATGCCGGAGGCGTAGCGAGGTAGGTTGAAACTCCGGAAGTACACTGCGCCTCACGTTCGGGTGGTCCAAGAGCCTTTACCCGGTCTGATGCAGGCATCTCCCATTCAGCGAGAGGCATTGGACCTCCCGAAGCGCCACTTGCTCCACCGGGCCGAAACGGACAAGCTCTTCTCATGACGTTGGCACAGACGCGGACCGCGATCGTCGTTGCACTCGCTCTCGCCCTGGGGACGCAGCTGGCGTGGCCGGTGGCTGCGGCGGCGCAGCCGGACGAGTTGCATCGCTACGCGGTCGTCGTCACCGGGATGACGTGACGCGGGTCGTGCACCCACAGGGTCCGTGAGGCCCTGAAATCGATCGATGGCGTTACCCAGGTCGACGTCGACTTTGACGCCAAGAAGGCGACCGTGACCAGCTCGAGCGAGCTGACCCGCCCGATCTGCTCGGCGGCGTTGGAGAAGGCGGGCTACGGCATCAAGGATTTCTCGGCGATTGATTCGCCATGAGCGGCGAGCTGCTGCGCCACGCACCGGCGACCGCGCGCAACCGCGAGCCGATCGCCGAAGTCCTGCGCGACCGCGTACCGGCCGGCGCGCTGGTGCTCGAGATCGCCAGCGGCAGCGGCGAGCACGCGGTGTTTCTCGCTCGCCAGCTCGATGGCGTCACCTGGCAACCTTCCGACCTCGATCCGGAGGCGCGCGCCAGCGTCGATGCCTGGCGCGACGCCGAGGCGGCGACCAACGTGCGGCCGGCGATCGCCCTCGACGCCGCCGCCGAAACGTGGCCGGTCGAGCGGGCCGACGCCGTCGTCTGCATCAACATGGTCCACATCTCGCCGTGGAGCGCGACCCTCGGCCTGCTGCGCGGCGCCGGGCGGATCCTGCCGCCGGGCGGGCTGCTCTACCTCTACGGACCGTACCGCATCGACGGTCGGCCGACCGCGCCCAGCAACCAGAGTTTCGACGCCAGCCTACAGGCGCGCAATCCCGAATGGGGGCTGCGCCTGCTGGCCGACGTCGAAGCCGCGGCCGCAGAACACGGGCTGGTGCTCGAGGAGGTCATCGACATGCCCGCCAACAACGTCTCGGTGGTCTTCCGGAAAAAGCTAGCCGCTGATGGACGCTGATCTACGCTGATGCGGGGCGGTCGAAGAGACCACGGATGAACACGGAAAACGCGGATCCCTGATGACGGGGGCACAGGCGAGCAATCTGCGTTTATCTGCGGCCATCTGCGGCTAAAGGCTTCTCCTGCTCGGTGGTTTTTCGGAAAAGCTAGCCGCTGATGGACGCTGATCTACGCTGATGCGGGGCGGTCGAATGAACAGACCACGGATGAACACGGATCAACACGGACAACGCGGGTCCAAGATGACGGGCGCACAGGCGAGGAATCTGCGTTTATCTGCGGCCATCTGCGGCTAAAGGCTCTTCCAGCCACCCCGTTTTGATCGACGCCACGATTTGCGGCATTCTGGGAGGATGCAAAGGGTCGCCTTACTACTGTGCCTCGCCGTGGCGATGCTCGCCGCCTGCGGCGGCAAGAAGCCTCAGTCGGCGCACGAGTACTACACCACCGCCAGCGGCCACCTGCGCGATGGCGCCTACCCGATGGCGATCGATCACTACCGCGATCTGCTCGACCAACATCCGTTCAGCGAGCTCGCCGAGGAAGCCGAGCTCAAGATCGCCCACGCGCACTTCCAGAACCGCGCCTGCCCGGAGGCGATCGCCGCCTTCTCCGACTTCCAGCGCCGCCATCCGACGAGCCCCTACCTGCCGATGGTCGGCTACCTCATCGGCCTGTGCAACGAGCGCCAGATGCAGAAGCCGGACCGCGACCAGAGCGCGTCGCAGAGCGCACACGCCTACTACCAGGCGGTGATCAACCAGTATCCCGAGAGTCCATTCGCCGACCTCGCCGGGGAACGACTGCTGCACTGTCGCGAGAGCCTGGCGCAGCACGAGCTGATCGTCGCCGCCTACTACGACAAGATGGGTAACGACAAAGCCGCCGAGGTGCGCCTGGTCGATCTGGTGCGTCGCTTCAACGACACCGACCAGGCGGCCGAGGGCCTTTACGATCTCGGCGAGATCTACGAGGAGCTCGAAGAGCCGGACAAGGCCGAGCTCGCCTACGCCGCACTGATCTTCCACCACCCGGACCACAACCTCGCCGACAACGCCGCGGCGCGGATCGAAGACATCGGTGATGCCGAGAACCCGCCGGTCGGCGATCCGCTGGCGGCGCTGCTGGCGCGCGCCGGCCGGGTTCGCAGTCTCGACCAACCGCTGAAAGACCCGCGGGAGATCGCCGAGATGACCGAGTCCGGCAGCAACCGCGTCGGCTTCAACCAGCCGCCCCTCGACCCCTCCGTCGGCACCAGCGCGCCCAATCGTCGATACTGAGGTCGCCCGCGCCTCCTCGCGCCGCCCCATGCTCGATTCCGCACGCGCGATCCGCGGCACAGCCGCACTGGCGGCGATCTTCTCGATTCTCCTGGTCGCATGCGGGTCGGATGACGACGCGCCGGCGGCGACGCAGTGGGTGGTCCGCTCGCCCGACCGAAGCGTCGTCGCCACGCTCGCGATTCGCAATCTGGCCGGCACCGCCGACTACCCGGACGCGGAGCGCCTCTACTACCGGGTCGACGTCGCCGGCGTGCAGGCCCTCGACTGGTCGCCACTCGGCCTGCGAACCGACCGCGCCGACTTTTCCGACGACCCCACGCTGGTGGCAACGCAGCGGCGGGCAATCCGCGAATCCTACACCACCACGGTCGGCAAGCGCCGCGACCGCGAAGCTCGCGCCAACCAGATCGAGCTGCGCTTCGACTTCGCCGACGGACCACTCGAGCTCATCCTGCACGCCGCGGACGACGGCGTGGCCTACCGCTACCGCCTGCCCGGCGACAGTGCCGACGCGGTCACCGTCACCGCCGAGCTGTCCGGCTTCCGGCTCGCCGACGACGCCGCCGGTTGGCTGATCCCCTACTCCAACCCGACCCCGTTCACCCCGGCCTACGAACGCTACGCGCAGAAGGTGGTCGCCGGCGACACCAATCGCGACAACGGCTGGGGCTACACCGCGCTCTTCACCTTGCCCGATTCCGATCTCCACGTGCTGATCAGCGAGTCCGACCTCGATGGAGACTACGCCGGAACCCACCTCGCCCAGCCGAGCGGCTCACTCTACCGAATCGCCTTTCCCGACGCGGCAGAGGGACGCGGCGTCGGCGCGACCCAGCCGACGGCGCGACTGCCGCTGACGACTCCCTGGCGGGTGATCGTGATCGGCGACCTGCCGGCCATCTTCGCCTCGACCCTGGTCGACGATCTGGCGGCGCCGGCCGACAGCGAGCTCTTCTCCAACGTCGAGTGGATCGCTCCCGGGCGCAGTGCGTGGTCGTGGCTGACCCAGGACACCGGCACACCCGAGCTGCAACGCGAGTACGTCGACTTCGCCGCCGAGATGGGCTGGGAGCTGGTGCTGGTCGACGCGCGATGGGACGAGTGGCCGAACGGCGAGGCCGACGTGCTCGACCTCATCGACTACGCCGACGCGCGCGGCGTCGGAATTCTGCTGTGGTACAACTCGGGAGGCGAGCACAACGTCATCGCCACCGAGACACCGCGCGACCGCATGGACGATCCAACGGTACGGCGCGAAGAGCTCGCCAAGATCGCATCCTGGGGAGTCCGCGGCATCAAGGTCGACTTCTTCCAGAGCGAGAAACAAGATCGCATCCAGCAGTATCTGGGGATCCTCGAAGACGCGGCGGCGAACCGCTTGCTGGTCAACTTCCACGGCTGCACCATCCCGCGCGGCTGGCACCGCACCTACCCGAATCTGATGACCATGGAATCGGTGCGCGGCGCCGAGAACTATCGACTGTTCGACGGCCCCGACGCCATCGACAACGTGCGTTACGTGTTCACCCGCAACGTCGTCGGCTCGATGGACTACACCCCGGTCACCTTCGCCGCCGCGCTCGACAAACAACAGATTCCCTATGCCCACCAGCTCGCCCTCGCCGTCGTCTTCGAATCGGGCATCCAACACTTCGCCGACAACGGCGACGCCGACCCGACGACCGGGTATCGCCGCGTCTTCGGCGCGGCGCCGTTCGCCGGCGACCTGCTGCGCGAGGTCCCGGTCGTCTGGGACGAGTCACTCCTGGTCGAAGGGGGGCCCGACTCGCACGCGGTGGTGGCGCGACGCAGCGGCGCGGAGTGGTACCTCGCCGGAATCAGCGGCCTGCTCGACCCGCTCCAGCTCTCCCTCGAGCTCGACTTCCTGGCGCCGGGCGCCTACGACGCAGAGATCATTTCGACCGGCAGCGCGCCCGAGGAGATGACGCGGCAATTTCGGCAGATCCGCGGCGGTGACGTTCTCGACCTCGAGCTCGGCGCCAAGGACGGCTTCGTCGCCGTCCTGCGACGCGCCAACTGAGCGCCCAAACCGGCCGCGCTCGGCCTCCTCCCACCATCGTGGAAGGATCGTTGACAATCCCCAGGGGCCGACGTAGACCTCCAAGGACTCAATTCGACATACCTCTTATCAAGAGTGGCTGAGGGACTGGCCCTTCGAAGCCACAGCAACCGGATCTTCCGATCCAACGAAGAAACGGTGCTAATTCCAGCCGGGAATCCGGGGAGATGAGGGAGGACAGCAACTACACCGAGCCTCCGCGACCCTGCGGGGGCTTTCGTTTTTTGCGAACGAAACGATGGGCAATCGGTCTGAGAGAGACAACCGCTGGGGGCGCGCTCGCGTCCTGGTGATCGGCGTCGGCGGCCTCGGCTGCCCGGCGGCGCTTGCCCTGGCCGGCAGCGGTATCGGCACCTTGGTGCTCGCCGACCCCGACCGGGTCGAGCTCTCCAACCTGCCGCGACAACTTCTGCACCAAGAGGCGGACATCGGCCGGCACAAAGTGGATTCGGCCGCCGAGACCCTGAGCGCGCGCTTTCCCGACGTTCGCATCGAGCGCATCGACCGTGCCATCGACGCCGACAACGCCGCGGACGTCCTGGCAAACGTCGATTTCGCAATCGATGCGACCGACGGAACCGCGACCAAGCTGATGATCAACGACGCCGCCGTGCGCGCCGGGGTCGCCTTCTCGCACGCCGGGGTGGTCGGTTTTTCGGGCCAGCTGCTGGCCGTCGCCCCCGGGCGGGTCCCCTGCGTGCGCTGCGTCTTCCCCGACCTCGAGAGCGCCGCCGAGGAAGCGGAGGCGACTTGCCGCGAGGCGGGCATCGTCGGACCCGTCGCCGGACTGTTCGGCGCACTGCAGGCGCAGCAGGCGCTCGACTACCTCGCCGGAGCCGAGGTGCCGGCACAGCTGCACACCTACGACGGCATCGGCGACCGCTGGCGCCGGATCGACACGACATCGTCGCTGCCCTGCCCGCTCTGCGCCGGGTTGGCCAGAGGCGCGCGCGGCGAAGGAGATCAACCATGGGCCATGTGATCGGTCTGCGCTGCCACGAATGCGGCAGCAAATACGAACAGCAGGCGGTGCACGTCTGCGAAGAGTGCTTCGGCCCGCTCGAGGTCGAGTACGATTACGATGCGATCAAGCGCACGCTGACCCGCGAACGGATCGAGTCCGGCCCGGCCAATCTGTGGCGCTACCGCGACCTGCTGCCGGTCGAGGGCGAGCCGGCGATCGGTCCGCACTCCGGGTTGACGCCATTGGTGCGCGCCGACCGCCTGGCGCGCCAGCTCGGCGTGCGCGAGCTGTACGTCAAGGACGACTCGGTCAACCACCCGACCTTCTCCTACAAGGACCGGGTGGTGCCGGTCGCCCTCGCCAAGGCGGTCGAGCTCGGTTTCACCACCGTCGCCTGCGCCTCGACCGGAAACCTGGCGAACAGCGTCTCCGCGCACGCCACCAAGGCCGGGCTCGACTGTTACATCTTCATCCCCGACAACCTGGAGCGCGGCAAGGTGCTCGGTTCGGCGATCTACGCGCCCAAGCTGGTCGCGGTGCGCGGCAACTACGACGACGTCAACCGACTCTGCTCGGAGATCGCCGACAAGTACGGCTGGGCCTTCGTCAACATCAACCTGCGCCCGTACTACACCGAAGGGGCGAAGACCTACGCCTACGAGATCGCCGAGCAGCTCGGCTGGCGCCTGCCGCAGCACGTCGTCGTGCCCACCGCCGGCGGCACCATCTTGCCGAAGCTCGCCCTGGCCTTCGACGAGCTGCTCGAGCTCGGCCTGGTCGAAGGCGAGCGACCCAAAATCTACACCGCGCAGGCGGCGGGAAGCGCGCCGGTGGTCACCGCCCTCCACGCCGGCAGCGACACCATCACTCCGGTCAAACCCGACACCATCGCCAAGTCGATCGCCATCGGCGACCCGGCCGACGGCTTCTACGTGCTCGAAGCCGTGCGCCGCTCGGGCGGATGGGGCGAGGCCGCCAGCGACCCGGAGATCGTCGAGGCGATCAAGCTGCTGGCCCGCAGCGAGGGGATCTTCACCGAGCCCGCCGGCGGGGTGACCCTGGCGGCGACGCGCAAGCTGATCGAGCAGGGCCGCATTCCGGCGGACGAGTCGATCGCCGTGTGCATCACCGGAAACGGCTACAAGACGGTCGAAGCCGTCGCCGACGAGGTCGAAAAGGGCCACGTCATCGACGCGCGGCTCGCCGATTTCGACGACCTCCACCGAGGCTTGAACTCCCGCGAGAGCCAAGAGAAGGTGGCAGAGAAGACGATCGCGAGCTGATTTCGCGGTCGGATTCATTCATACTGATCAAACACGAGGAGCTACAGATGCCAGTGCAAGTTCGTATTCCCACCCCACTGCGTAAATTCACCGGGAACTCCGAGGAAGTGTCGGCCGACGGCGCCACCGTCGGCAACGTCGTCGAGGACCTCGAGCGACAGTACAGCGGAATCAAGGAGCGGCTGTGCGACGACGACGGCAAGGTTCGCCGCTTCGTCAACATCTACGTCAACGGCGACGACATCCGCTTTCTCAGCAATCTCGACACGGCGCTGAAGGACGGCGACGAGATCTCGATCGTACCGGCAATCGCCGGCGGATGATGGCGGACGGATCCTCGGGGTTGCGGAGGAACCTTTGAGCACGACCAGTCAGAACAGCGCCAGCGACGACGCGGCGCGTGAGGATTCACCGCCGCGCGCGACGTCGATTCTCGAGTTGGTCGGCAACACGCCGCTGCTCGACGTCACCCGGATGGGCGACGAGCTGTCGCCCAAGGTTCGGATCTACGCCAAGCTCGAGGGATTCAACCCGGGCGGCTCGGTCAAGGACCGCGCCGCGCTGTGGATGATGCGCCAGGGAATCGCCAGCGGCGAGCTCCGCGAAGGCAAGATCGTTCTCGATTCGACCTCCGGCAACACCGGGATCGCCCTGGCGATGATCGGCGCCGCCCTCGGCTATCCGGTCACCCTGGTGATGCCCGACAACGTCAGCGTCGAACGCAAGAAGATCATCAGCGCCTACGGCGCCGACGTCATCTACAGCAGCGGCATGGAAGGCTCCGACGGCGCCATCATCAAGTGCCGGGAAGTCCTCAACGCCGACCCCGACCGCTACTTCAAGCCCGATCAGTACTTCAATCCCAACAATCCACAGGCCCACTACGAGAGTACCGGGCCGGAAATCTGGGAGGCGACCGGCGGCTCGATCACTCACTTCGTCGCCGGCATCGGTACCGGCGGCACGATCATGGGCACCGGCCGCTACCTCAAGGAGAAGAATCCGGCGGTGCAGGTGATCGCCGCCGAGCCCGACGACGCCCTGCACGGGCTCGAAGGCCTCAAGCACATGGCGAGCTCGATCGTCCCGGGCATCTACCACGAGGAAGAGCTCGACGGGAAAGTTCCGGTACCAACCGAGGACGCCTACGACCTGTGCTACCGCCTCGGCGAAGAGCTCGGCGTAGTCGTCGGCCAGTCTTCGGGAGCGGCGCTGTACGCAGCTCTCGAGGTGGCTCGCGATCTCGACGAAGGGGTGGTGGTGCTGATCTTCTGCGACTTCGGCGACCGCTACCTCAGCACCAATCTTTGGCACGGTTGGATCGACTGGGCCCAGAGTCGCGAGCAGAGAAGAAAATGAACAAGCCCGACCAACCCATGGAATCGGTGGTCTCGTAGCGCGAAAGCCTCCATGCGCCTGAGCGATCAACAGATCGAGCAGTACAGCAGGCAGATTCTGGTGCCCGAGATCGGCGGTACCGGCCAGCAGAAGCTGCTGTCCTCGGCGCTCGCCTGGCGCGGCGAATCCGCCGCCGTCGACAGCGCGGTCGGCTACTTGCGCGGCTCGGGCATCGAAGCCGCGGGCAGCCCGGACGACGCCGACCTGGTGGTCGCCGATCGCAGCGCTCTGCCTCTCGCCGACGCTTTCCCGGCCGGCGCACCGCTGCTGCTGCTGCACTGCGCCGGAGCCACCGCCTGGTACAGCGAAGGGTGCACCACTTCGGATTGCCCGAGCTGCATCGCCGAGGCGATCGACGCCCGCGCCGGTAGCGCCGACGGGACAGGACCGGCCGCGCTCGCCCTGGTGCTCGGCTGCGCCGCCGCGCTCGAGCTCACCCGGCGCGTGCTCGGGCTCGGCACGAGCCGCCTCGGTCTGATCGAGATCGCCGACGGCGGTCTCACCCGCCGCCGTTTCGACCTCGAGCCAGGTCGCGACTGCCGCCACCGGAGCGCCTGAGCGATGTCGCCGAATCCGGGATTCCTCAAGCTCGACCTGGCGATCCGCGGAATCGTCGTCGACGATTCGCTGCGCGGGCGCAACGATCTGTTCCACGCGCCGACGGTGCGCGGACCGGTCGCGCGCAGCGTCGAGCTGGTGCTGCCGGGCGAAGTCCTGGTGAGCGCGCCGGTCGACGAGGCGTTCACCACCGACTCTCCCTACTCGCTGCTGCAGGAGGCCGATCGCTTCTACCTGCAAGCCGGCGACGAGCGAGCCGAAGTCCAGATCGTCGGCGCCCCCGGCTACTACGCGAAGAAGACGCGGTCGGGACTGCCGATGTGGCGGATCGGCAGCAGCTACGGCCCCTACCTCGCGATCAATCCGGCGAGCCGCTGCGCGTTTTCCGCCAAGGGATCGCAGTGCCAGTTCTGTGACGCATCGACCCAAGGGGTCGACCGCGACGAGCCGATTCCCGTCGAGGACGTGGTCGATACGGTGCGCGCTGCCTTCGCCGAGGGCGCCATCGATTTCGTCTATCTGCACATCGGTTACGTCGACTCGGAGGACTCGGGAGTGCGCTTCCTCGAGCCGTACGTGCGCGCGATCAAACGGCACTTCGACACGCTGGTCGCCGTCCAGCTGCAGCCGCCGCGCGACAACCGCTGGATCGACTACATCTACGCAATCGGTGTCGACGCCCTCAGCTACAGCATCCAGATCCACGACGAGGAAATCCTCAAGTCGCTGTGCGTCGGCCGGGTCGAGCAGGTCGGGCGCCAACGCTACTACGACGCCCTCGCCCACGCGGCGCAGATCTTTCCCAACGGCACGGTGTGGAGCGACCTCATCGTCGGCCTCGAGCCGACCGAATCGACGATCGCCGGCGTCGACAGTCTGGTCGACATGGGAGTGCTGCCGGTGCTCTCGGTGTTCCGCCCGCTCGGCGATACCGACCTGCGCGACCACCCGATGCCCGACACCGCCGAGGTCGCGCCGGTGTTCGCCCACATGTTCGAGCGGGTCCGCGAAGCCGGCATCAACATCAACTGGGTGCGCGATCTCAGCTTTGCCGTGACCCCGTTCGAAGCCCGCTACTTCTCCGATCCCGACGCCGCCGTCTCCGGAGCGCTCGGCCCACTCTACCGATCGCGGCTCGGCAACCTCGCGGTGCGCAACCTGTCCCGACTGCGGCGACGGCTGCGAGTGCGCCAGGTCAACGACTCCTTCGGCTCCTCCAATCTCTGACGCCGGCCGACAGCAGCTGCGAACGACTCCCGCGGACCATGGCTCAACCGAGTAGCTTCGTCGTCGACACCCGACCGATCTGGATCCTGCTGCTGCAGAGCGTGCGGCAGCCCTTGCTGTTGGCGACCGGGGCGGCGATCTACTTCGCGGTGCGCAGCGTCGGCCCGCCGGTCGACCTCGACCCGGCCGGGCACCGCGCTCTGGCGGTCTTCGCGCTGTGCGTCTTCTACTGGGTGTTCGACGTTCTGCCGCTGATGATCACCAGCATCCTGGCGATCATCCTGTTGCCACTCACCGGGGTTCTGCCAGCCAAGGAAGCCTACGCTCTGTTCGGCAGCGAGGCGGTGTTCTTCATCCTCGGGGCATTCATTCTCGCCGCGGCGATGATGAAGTCCGGACTTTCGGCTCGGCTCGCATTGATGATCCTGAGTCGCTTTGGCCACGAGCCGATCTCGCTGCTGCGCGGCATCTTCGTGCTCAACGCGACCATGTCGTTCTTCATGTCGGAGCACGCGGTGGCAGCGATGACCTTTCCGATCCTGGTCGAGCTGATCGCCGCCCTGCACCTGCCGGCGAGCCGAGACAGCTACGGCCGCGCGCTCTTTCTGGCGATGGCGTGGGGCTCGACCATCGGTGGCGTCGCGACCCTGCTCGGCGGCGCGCGCGCTCCGCTCGCTCTCGGGATTCTGCGCGAGGTCACCGGCGATAGCTATTCGTTCACCGAGTGGGCCGCACTGAACGTTCCCCTCACCCTTTCGCTGTCGGTGGCGGCGTGGATCGTCCTGCGTACCTTCTTCCCGATCGGCGTGCTCGACGTCTCGAAAGCGGAGCAGGCGGTCGAGGAACGCCTGATGAAGATCGGGCGCATGACCCTGCAAGAACGGCTGGTGGCGGGTGTCATGATCGCGACCATCGCCTGCTGGATCGTGCTGGGCGAGAGCTTCGGTCTCGCCAACATCGCGCTCGCCGCGGTCGTCGTCCTGTTCGCGATCGGCGCGGTGCAGTGGCGCGACGTCGAGGGCTACGTCAACTGGGGCCTGATCCTGATGTACGGCGGCGCGATCAGTCTCGGATCGGCGCTGCACAAGAGCGGTGCCGCCACCTGGCTGGCCGACCAGACGATCGCCAGCTGGGCGAGCGGACCAGTCACCGTGATTCTGCTGATCACCGCGTCCGCAGTGCTGCTGACCGAGATGATGAGCAACTCCGCCGCGGTCGCGATTCTGATGCCACTCAGCATCGCCGTCGCCGGCCAATTCGACATCGATCCGCGCCTCATGGCGCCGCTGGTCGCGGTCCCCGCCGGCCTGTCCTTCATCCTGCCGATCGGGACCCCGGCCAATGCGATGGCGTACTCGTCGGGCTATCTCAAAGTCAGCCACCTGATCATTCCGGGGCTGATCCTTCACCTGACCGCTCTGGTGATCTTCAATCTGTTGGTCTGGTTCTACTGGCCGCTACTCGGCGTGGCGAGCTGAGGAACCTGGGAGCTTCGCAATGAACGACAACGTCCTGCTCGTGGTTCCACCCGGCGTCAAACCTCGCATCGGCTTCGAGCACGCCCTCGAGCGCGTCGTCGAGAAGGGTGGCAAGTTGATCGCTCTCGCCATCCTCGACCCGCGCGAGACGGCGCGCATCGCCGCGCGTCTCGACAGCGCCTTCATGGGCGAGCGGGTCGGCGATCGGGTGATGGCCGCGCTCTCGCGCGAGCAGAGTGTCCGCGCCGAGAGCCTGCTCGACGAGATGGCCAAATGCGCCGCCAAGGCCGGCGTCGAAATGGTCCCGCTGGTCGAGAGCGGCGACACCGGCGAAGTCTGCGACAAGGCGATCCGCGAGCACGACGTCGGCTACGCAGTTCTGATCGCGGAGCGCCAGTCCTGGCTGACGCGCCTGCTGTCGCGCTCGTCGTCGGTGAAGATCCCGAGCTTCGAAGGATGCGAGATCAAGGTCGTCGAGGAAGCCGACGACGACGGGATCGATCCGGATCGAGTTTGATTCGACAGCGAGCCGAAACGCTCGATCAGACGCGGACCTCGACCTGGATCCCGAGCACTTCCTCGAGCAGGACGTGCGCCAGCCACAGGGTGGCGATCAGGACCGCGATCGAGCCGAGCGCGATCCCGCTCAGAATCACCAGGGCGAACAAGGTGCCGAGCGCCACACTCGGCGCCGCCCAACCGGGCAGTGTGAGCGCGCCCGAGAGAAGCGAGATCGGCTCGCGAAAGTCGATTGCCGTCTGCGCTTCGAACAGCGCCTCGGCGAAATCGACGAACGGGCGCAGGTTGTCGATCACTGCGCTTCTCGCGCCGAACGGAGGCCGTGTGCCGAGGCCTCGTGAGTCGTGGTGGCGCCGATCGACAAGATCAGCACCCCGTCCTCGTGGCGCGGGCCGGCGACCAGGAACTGGCCGCGGTTGCGCAGCTTGAGGACCGTGTTGACCAGCGTCCGCTGGCCATGCATCAGCATGACGTACAGCGAGACCCGATCGCTGGCGTCGCAGGCGGTCGGCTGCACCAGCAGATGGCGCCCGCCCGGCACGGCAAACTGCGCCATCTTGGAAAGGCGCACCGGACGGTCTTCCGACTGAAGCAGGCGATACGAGGTGTAGGGAAGTTGGCGCAGGGACTGCTTCAGCGAGATCGTACCCGGCCCCTCCAAGCTGTGATTGCCCTGAAACGAAGCCATCACCACCCGGGTGCTGACGATTACTTCGTCGTCCGCAGCCGAGGCCGGCGCCAGGAGGAGCGGCGACATTGCCACCAGGCACGCCGCGATCCCACACTGCAACTTGGCTACGCCGAGCAGCGGCGCGTCGAGCATCGGCGCCGGCGTGGCGACCGTCGCTGCGCTCACCGCAGCCCTCCCTCGTCGACCCAGAGGACAGCCATGTGGGTCTCGGGATCGACCATGAGCTGATCGACTTCGCCGACGATCGACTCGAACTCGGCCGTGTTGTCGAGCCACACCTCGTCGGCGACGTTGCGGACGCGCGTGGCGATCTCGACCTGCTCTGCCGCCGTGCCATTGCGCACGAGCGAGTCGCCTGTGTTTCTCTCGGAGCCCGGCAGGACGAGCACGCCAATCGCCAGGGCAGCGGCGGCGGCCGCCGCCTGCCAGCCCAGCATCGGCGACGACAGCGGCGCGAGATCTTCCCACCAGGCGCTCACCCGGTCGGTCCAGGAGATGCGCTGGTCGCCTATTTGCGCCGAAACGGATTGCCAGAGATCGGAAGTGTCGACGCTCTCGACGCCGGCGCCGATCTCTTCGGCGATCAAGTCCTGCAGGCTCTCCAGGGAACGCAGCTCGCCTTCGCAGTCGCGACAACGAGTGATGTGCAGCGCCACCGAACGCATGTGGCTTCCATCGAGCTCACCGTCGAAAAAGCGCGCTACCAGGGGACTGATCTCGGGACAGCTCATCGTGCGGCATCCTCGGCAAACATACGTCCGCGGGTCGAAGGGGTCAGGGTCACAGGCAATCCTTCAGCTTTTCCTGTAGCGCCTTGCGAGCGTAGTGCAGGCGGCTCATGACGGTACCTTTGGGGCACTGCATTACGGCGCTGATTTCGTCGTACGACAACCCTTCGACTTCGCGTAAAACTATTACGGCTTTCTGATCGGGGGTCAACTCGTCGATCGCCTCGCGAATCCGCCCGCCGAGCTCGCGCGACCGCGCCTGCTGGTAGGGATCGCTCAGCCGCTGCGAGGGAAGATCCGCCTCGAGATCCTCGCCGCCGCCCGGCCGGTCCTCGAGCGCCACCGTGCCGCGTCGCTGATCGCGACGCTTCCGGTCGATCGCCAGATTTACGACTATTCTGTACAGCCACGTGTAAAAACTGGACTCGCCTTTGAAGCGGTCCAGGCTCCCATATGCCTTGACGAATGCCTCCTGGGTGACCTCGAGGGCATCGTCCTGGTTGTGCAGCATCCCGACCGCCACGGCCAGGATCTTGCGCTGGTATCGTTCGACAAGCTCGCGAAAGGCATCTTTGTTCCCTCGACGACTCTCCCGAATGAGCTCTCGGTCACTACGCTCCACGGATGAGTCCTACTGAGTTCGACGGCTCTCGCGGGCGGATATTCATGCGGAGACCGGTGGTTTTTTCGGAATTGGGCCGGATTTTCGTGCTCATTGGAGCTTTCCACCTGGGAGCATCCCACCGGGGGGGCCCTTCGGCTGGCCTTCGCCCAATGCCGACGCCACCGCAGCCGTCGATCGTGGGCCAAAGCCCCGCGGCGGACCAGGCACCGCCAGCTGCCGCGCATTTTGACTGGCCTGCGCCCGAAACACTACCCGCCTACCTCAGTGGGCCTCCGCCCAACTCGCACCGACGCCGAGATCGACCACCAGCGGCACCGCCAGCTCGACCGCCCCGGTCATCTTGTCCTCGAGAATCGCGCTGACCTTCTCCTGATCCGCCGCCGCGCTCTCGACCAGGAGCTCGTCGTGGACCTGCAGCACCATGAAGGCGTCGACCCCGCCCTCCGCGAGAGCGCGGTCGACCTCGACCATCGCGACCTTGATGATGTCGGCTGCCGACCCCTGGATCGGCGTGTTGGTGGCAATCCGCTCGGCCGCCTGGACGACCCCCCGCTGGCCGCTGGTGAGCTCCGGAACCGGGCGCCGGCGACCGAGGATCGTCGACACGTAGCCGTCGACACGCGCCGCCTCGAGCACCGTGTCCATGAACTCGCGCACCTTGGCGTAGCGATCGAAGTAGTTGTCGATGTACTTGCGCGCCTCGGCCATCGAGATGTCGAGATCCCGCGCCAGGCGCTGCGGCCCCATCCCGTACAGGATCCCGAAGTTGATCACCTTGGCGGCACGCCGCATGTCGGAGCTGACCGTGCCCGGCATGACGTCGAACACCTCGGCGGCGGTGCGGGTATGGATGTCCTCGCCGTCGACGAACGCCTGGCGCAGCACCGGATCGCCCGACAGATGGGCGAGCACTCGCAGCTCGATCTGCGAGTAGTCGGCGGCGACCAACACCCTGCCCTCGGGCGCGACGAAGGCCTCGCGCACTCGCTTCCCCTCGTCGCCGCGGATCGGAATGTTCTGCAGATTGGGGTCGCTCGAGCTCAGGCGTCCGGTGGCGGCGACCGTTTGGTGCAGAGTGGTGTGCAGCCTGCCGGTCTCCGGATTGACCGCTGCCGGCAGCGCGTCGACATAGGTCGACTTCAGCTTCGACAAGGCACGGTAGTCGAGGATCTTCGCCGGCAGCGGATGCTCCGCCGACAACCGCGTGAGCACGTCGACGTCGGTGGAATAGCCGGTCTTGCCCTTTTTCACGCCGCGCGTCGGCAAGCCGAGGTCGTCGAACAGGATCTGGCGGAGCTGCGGCGGCGAGTTGATGTTGAACTCGCGCCCGGCGAGCTCGTGAATCTCGCCCATCAGCTGGTCGAGGCGACCGGCGAACTCCTCGCTCATGCGCTCGAGGTGCTCGACGTCGAGCGCCATGCCGCGCGACTCGATGCGCGCAAGGACGTCGACCAGCGGCGTCTCGACGTCATCGAACAGCCCGAGACTGGCGGCATCCTCCATGCGCTGGTGCAGTCGTTGCGCGAGTTGCCCGATCTGCAACACGCCGACGGCGGTGGCCTCGACCGTATCGCCGAACCCGGGGGCGCTGCTGCCGAGCTGCTCCGCCAGGATCGCGCCGATCTCGTGCGACGAGGTCGGATCGACGACGTACGAGGCGACCATGACGTCGAACCCTCCCGCCGGCAGCTCGACTCCCGCCGCCGCCAGCCCCTGCCGCACCCGCTTGAGATCGTAGCCGGCGATACGGCGGCTGGCGGCGGCAAGCGCCGCGGCGATCGCCTTGCGCGTCTTCGCGTCTGCGAGTGGCAACGACAGTACCGTCGACTCTCCCTCGGCAACCAGCAGCGCAGTCGCCGCGGTGGTGACGAACGGCCCCCGGGGAACGACCGCACCGACGCCGGCAAAGCCCGAACCGCCGAGCGCGCCTTTCAGACGTTTGGCAGCGTCCGCCCCCGACAGCTCGACGGTATCGGCTTCGGGAGCGGCGCGGTCGACCGCGAGCTGCTCGATCAACGACGTGAACCCGAGATCGGTGAAGATCGTGTCGAGGCGATCGCGATCGGGTTCGGCGACCGCCAGGTCGTCGGCGCCGACGTCGAGCTTCACGTTCGCATCGAGCGCGACCAGCTTGCGGCTGAGGCGGGCGTCCTCCGCACCGTCGCGCAACCGTTCCGCCACCTTCTTGGCGCCGCGGATCTCCATCTGCGGCACCTCCTCCAGATGGGACAGCAGGTCTTCGAGCGAGCCGAAGTGGGCGATCAAGGCGGTCGCCGTCTTCGCGCCGACGCCTTTGACGCCGGGGATGTTGTCGACCGAATCGCCCATCAGGGCCATGACGTCGGCGACCGCCTCGGGGCCGACCCCGAACTTCTCGCGCACTGCAGCATCGTCGATCCAGCGATCGCGCATGGTGTCCCACAGCTTCACCCGCGGTCCTACCAGCTGCATCAGGTCCTTGTCGCCAGTGACCACCACCACGTCGTGGGTATCGGCGCTGCGCTCGACCAGGGTGGCGATGACGTCGTCGGCCTCGACCCCGGGCTCGGTGATCTTGCACAGCCGAAAACCGTCGACGATGTCGTGGATCATCGGAATTTGCGACTTGAGATCGTCCGGCGCCGGCGGGCGATTCGCCTTGTAGTCCGAGTACATCTCGTCGCGGAACGTCTTGCCCGGAGCATCGAACACCACCGCGAGATACTCGGGGCTGACCTCGTTGAACAGCTTCAGCAGCATCGTCGTGAAGCCGTACGCCGCCTGGGTCGGCACGCCGCGCGGACTGGTCAACGGCGGTAGCGCGTGGAACGCCCGGTAAATGTAGGAGCTACCGTCGATCAGGTAGAGAAGCGGTCGGTCACCGGGCATTTGCGATGACGGAAGCTACCAAAACGACCTTGCGCCAGCAAACGTCGAGCGAAGTAGTGGGTCAGTTTGAAACTCGGAGAGCGTCCGAAGCGTTTCGACCGCGATCAAGACGTTGGAACGCTCCGAAGATATACTGGTGGGGCTTCGCCCCCATTCGAGGGGCCCTCATCCTGCCCTTCTCCCACAGGGAGAAGGGAACTCAGATGCCTCTCCCTGTGGGAGAGGTCGGCCGCAGGCCGGGTGAGGGACCCTCGGATGACCGAGCGCAGCGAGGCTCAGTATAGTTCCCGACGTCCAAACTGACCCACCACCTCGAGCGAGCGTCCCTTGACAACCGCGGCGACCGGTCTTAAACCGCTGGTCGCCTTGTTCGGTTCGAGGCCAGTCCGCCTTCAGAAACATGATCGAAGTCGAGAATCTGACAAAGCGCTACGGGGATCTCGTCGCCGTTCGGGACATTTCGTTCGCGGCCGACAAGGGGCAGATCCTCGGTTTTCTCGGGCCGAACGGCGCCGGGAAGACGACGACCATGCGCATCATCACCGGCTTCCTGCCGGCGACCAGCGGCACCGTGCGGGTCGCCGGGTTCGACATTTTCGACCAAGCCCAGGAAGTGCGCCGGCGCATCGGCTACCTGCCGGAGAATCCGCCCCTCTACAACGACATGACGGTGTGGTCGTACCTCTCCTTCGTCGGCCGCATCAAGGGGATCCCGCGCACCGAGCTGCCCGAGGCGACCGAGCGCGCGATCGAGCAGTGCGCGCTGCAGGAGGTCGTCCACCGCGTGCTCGGCCATCTCTCCAAGGGATTCCGCCAGCGAGTCGGTCTCGCCCAGGCGCTCATCCACAACCCGAGCGTGCTGATCCTCGACGAGCCGACGATCGGCCTCGACCCGCGCCAGATCATCGACATCCGCGGCCTCATCCGCGACCTGTCGGGTGAGCGCACGGTCATCCTGTCGACCCACATCCTCCCCGAGGTCGCCCAGCTGTGCGACAAGGTGGTCATCATCAACCAGGGGCGAATCGCGGTCGAGGAGTCGATCGAAACGCTGACCGCCGAGCTCAGCCTCGAAGAGGTCTTCCTCAAGTACATCTCCAGCGACCAGCCGATGGCCGCCGCGGAAGAGTCCGAGGGAGCACCGGCATGAGAAACGTTCTCGCCATCGCCGGCAAGGATCTGCGCTCGTACTTCACCTCGCCAATCGCCTACGTCGTCCTCACCGGCTTTCTGCTCCTCGCCGGCTGGTTCTTCTTCAATCTGCTGGCCCAGTTCAACCAGCTGCTGATGGCGTACATGAGCTTCCGCAATCCGGAAGTGCTCGACAGCATGAACCTCAACGAGTGGGTCATCGCGCCGCTGTTGCACAACCTGGCGGTGGTGCTGGTGATCCTGGTGCCGATGATCACGATGCGCAGCTTCTCCGAGGAGAAGAAGAGCGGCACCTACGAGCTGCTGATGACGTCGCCGATCACGGTCGGCGAGATCGTCGCCGGCAAATTCCTCGGCGGCTTCGCCTTCATCTTCGTCATGGTTCTGCTCACCGCGATCTACCCCGCCATCCTTATGGTTTTCGGCGACCCCGAGGTCGGCATCGCGCTGAGCGGCCTGCTCGGCCTGTTCCTGCTCGGCTCCAGCTTCGTCGCAGTCGGCATCTTCACTTCCTCGCTGACCGACAACCAGATCATCGCCGCGGTCAGCTGCCTGGTCACCCTGCTGCTGCTCTACATCATCTCGTGGCCGGCGCAGTCGGCCGGGGACATCCTCGGTCCGTTGCTGCGCTACCTGTCGCTCACCGAGCACTTCAACGAGCTCGTCAAAGGGGTGATCGACACCCGCGACATCGTCTACTTCCTGAGCGTGATCGCACTGGCCTTGTTCCTCACCTTGCGATCGGTCGAATCGATGCGCTGGAGGTGAGCGTGCGGCGCGCGAGCGGATTCTTCGGACTGATTGGCGTAACGCTGCTGCTGTTCGCCCTGGTGATCCTCGCTTTCACGCGCGGCGCCGGGGCGATCGACGTCGTCGCCATCCTCATTCACCTGATCGGCGGCGCGGCGTGCATCGTCGTCTACCTCAGCAGCGGGCTCGACAATCTGCGCGACTTCCTCGGCGAGCGCTCGACCCGCTACGGCACCAGCACCATCCTCGCCTCGGTTTTCTTCCTCGGCATTCTCGCCGCGCTCAATTTTCTGTCGACGCGCTACAACACCCGCTGGGACACCAGCGAGGGCGGCGCCTACTCGCTGTCAGCGCAGACCAAGGAGATCCTCACCCACCTCGACGGCGACCTCACCCTGCAAGCCTTCGTCGAGCGCGGCCAGGACCCGATCGTCGAGGACCTGTTGCGGCGCTACGCCGACGTGTCGGACGACGCGAGCTACGCGATGATCGACCCCGACAGCCGCCCGGAGCTCGCCGAGCGCTACAACATCCGCCAGTACGGGTCGGTGCGAATCGAGTACGACGGCGAAGCGACGACGGTGGTCGAGCCGACCGAGGAGAGCCTGACCAACGCGCTGATCAAGCTCACCCGTGACTCCGCGGCGACCGTTTGCACCATCGAGGGGCACGGCGAGCCGCGCTTCGACGACCGCGAGACCCCTGCCGGACTGGCCCTCGCCGCCGAGGCCATCGAGAACGAGAACTACACACTGGAGTCGGTGCTGTTGCCGAGCGTCCAGGACCTGCCGGAGAGCTGCCAGGTCGCCATCGTCGCCGGACCGACACGCGCCTTCCTACCGCACGAGATCGAGGCGCTCGACCGCTATCTGCGCCGCGGCGGCGCGCTGCTCGCCATGCTGCCGCCGCGCCACGGCGCCGAGCTGGCGGGTTTCCTGGCGCAATGGGGCATCGCCGTCGGCGACGACGTCGTCGTCGATCAAGTGGTTCGCTTGTTCCAGGGCCCCAGCGTCGGCCTCTCGCCTCTGGTCGAGGAGTACCACCCCGAGCACGAGATCACCCGCGACCTGCGCGAGCGCTCGCTATTCCCGCTGGTGCGCTCGGTCGGTTCGGTCGACGATCCGTTCGACGGCATCACGGTCACCGAGTTGGTCAGGACCAGCCCATCGAGCTGGGCGGAGACCGACGTCGACGGCGTCTTCGAGGCGGAGGTCCCGACCCAGGGCGCCGAGGATCGCGGCGGCCCGATCGCGATCGCCGCGGCGGCGCAGATCGCCCTGAGCCAGCTCAACAAACCCTCGCAGGGCGAAGCGCGAGTCGTCGTCGTCGGTTCGGTCGAGTTCGCCGACAACCAGAACCTCGAAGGCACCTTCTTCAACCGCGACCTCTTCCTCAACTCGATCGGCTGGCTCGCCGGCGAGGCGGATCTGTTGTCGATCCGCCCGCGCTCGGTGCGCGCCTCGCGCGTCAACTTCACCCGCGACGAGGGCACCCTGATCTTCTACCTCTCGGTACTGGTGCTGCCGGAGCTCCTCCTCGGAGTCGGGCTCTACATCTGGTGGCGCCGTAACTGAGCTGCTCGAGCCGATGCGCCTGCGCAGCACACTCATCCTCGCCGTTCTCTTCGCCGCGCTCGGCGCCTACCTGTACTGGGTCGAGCTGCCGCGCGACCCCGATGCGCCGAGCGACGAGCCCCTGGTCGCGCTGACCGTCGACGAGGTCGACCGAATCGAGCTCGAGCACCCCGGCCGACGCGTCGTCGTCGAGAGGAAGGACTCGGGCTGGCACATGCTCGAGCCGGTCGACGCAGCGGCCGACGAGCGAACCATCTCCAACCTCCTCGACGCGGTAGCGGAAGCTCGCGTCTCGCGCACGCTCGACCCGGGCCAGGACCTGCCGACCTTCGGTCTCGACGCGCCGTCGGCCAGCATCGCGCTCACCGGCGGTGGCAAACCGCTGGCGGAGATCAAGCTCGGTAAGAATACGCCGGTCGGCGGGTCGACCTACGTGCTGCGCGACGGGGACGAGCGGATCCACCTGGTCGCGGACACCCTCGACACCCGGCTCGACAAGAAGGCCTCCGACCTGCGCGACAAGCGGGTGCTGGTCTTCGACGAAGCGGACGCGCGAGCACTGCGGCTGCGCACGGCGGCCGGCGAGATCGTTCTCAGCCGCGACGAGTCCGGCTGGAGGATCACCGCGCCGCAAGAGCTCCGGGCCGATCAGGCCAAGGTCGGCACCCTACTCTCGTCGCTACACTCGATGCGCGCCAGCGATTTCGTCGACGAGACCACCGACCAGCTGCAGCGCTACGGACTCGCCCAGCCGAGATCCACGGTCGTCATCGAAACCACCGAGGGCGAGCCGCTCGAGCTCCGGATCGGCAGCGAGCGCGACGGCATGCTGCGCGTGCAGACCAATCTCCGCCCCACGGTCTACGCCGTGCCGAGCTGGATCGGCGACGACATTGGGGGGCGCGACCTGGAGCGCGACCTGCTCCACTTCCGCGACAAGACCGTTGCCCGCTTTGCCGCCGAAGACGCGGCGGCGATCGAGATCGCCGAGGGCGGGCGCGTCACCACGCTGCAGCAAGCCGACGACGGCTGGCGAGCGAGCGACGACACCGTGGTCGACGGCGACGCCGTCGACGAGTTGCTGAAAACGATCGCCGCCCTCGAAGGATTCGAGATCGCGACCGCCGCCGCGCAGTCGTTGGCGGAGTACGGACTCGACCCACCGCAGCGAACCATCCTGGTGCGCGACGGCGACGGCGCCGAGCTCGCCGCGGTCAGCCTCGGCACCCACACCGGCGACGGCGCGGTCGACGAGTACGCGGCGCTGATACCCGGGCAGACGACCGTCTTTCACCTGCGGCCGCAACAGCACCAAGCCCTGACGCAATCGATCGCCGCCAGCGAGCCGGGCCCGGACACCGACACGGACCCCGACGAGTCCGCCCTACCGGGCGCGCCCCCCGAGACCTGAGAGCAGCTCAGGCGCCGCCGCCGAAGAAACCCGCGGCCGTCGCCAGCTCGAAGACGCGCTCGGCGTTGTCGACCGACACCGTGACGTCCTCGAACGCCGTCACCTGGGTCGACTCGAAGACCCAAGTCTCGGCGACCCACACCACGGTGTGCGTCGGAATGTCCTGCAGCACCACGTCGGTGTACTCGAACGCGTCGTAGCCGTGGAAGCTCGACAGCGGACGATCGCCGCGCCGCTCGGCGAAAGCGGCGGCGGCGGCGCCGGTATCGGCATAGCGGCGGATCGCGACCGTGGCGAAAGCAACCGGCAGCTCGCAGGTCATCCGGAACGATCCGCTGTCGCCGAGAGCGCTCGAGCTGCAGCCGTAGATCCCCGGACTGGGAATCAGCTCGTCGCCCAGCGTCTCGAGGAGCTCGAGCTCGGCCGGACCGGGCGTCTCGGTCGGTCGCGGAGTCCGCGTCGAGCTCGGCGTCGCGACCGGGCAGCCGAACAGCGCATGGTTGACCGCGCGCACCAGCTCGGCGACGGTCACCACACCATCGCCATCGCCGTCGCCCAGGCAGGGCTCGCCGAACACCAGAGCCGCCGAGCTGGCGCATTCGGCGGACTCGACCGGCAGCGGCGAAGCGCACAGACCAAAGAGAAGTCCCAGCGCGGCGAGCAACCGACCGGCTCGACCGGCCGCAGCCGCCGACGACTCGGGGGACCCGCCACCGATCCGACTTCGCAATGCTCTCATGGCTCCCCCTTTAGAACGTACCGCGCCCCCAATACCAAACGGCGGCGCCGGCAATGGCATAGACCAAAACCCCCTCGACGATCGAGCAGCCACCGGCGAACAAGGATAGGCCGAGCACCAGGATCGTCGAGAACACCGCCACCACCTTCTCGATCTGCTCCTCGCGGTCGCGCTCTTCCTGGACGTGCTCGCGAACGTCGGCCCCGCACTGCGGGCATTTTCCGCCCGGGCGGCGCTTCATCTCGACACCGCAGTCGGGACAGTTGAACTTCTGCGCAATCGGCATGGCGAAAAGCTCTCTCTTCAGCGAATTCGAATGCGGAACGGAAGCACCGCCCACACCCGCTCACGCACCACCAGCCGCGCCGGATCCGGCAGCAATGCCAGCGGATCCAAGCGCAAGGACATCCCGCCGAAGCGACGCCCCAGCGCCAGCAGCCACGGGGTTTGCGGCTTGGGAAAACGCTCGACCGTCACCGGGCGGTCGACCGCGACTCCGATCGCGCGTTTCGCCTCGGCAATCGCCTCCTCGAAACCACCGAGCTCGTCGATCAGACCACGGCTCAGCGCCTGGCGGCCGGTCCAAACCCGCCCCTGTGCGACTTTGTCGACCTCGGGCGCCGGCATGCGCCGGCCGGCGGCGACCTTGGCGACGAAGTCTTCGTAGAACTTGCTCGCCTCGGCCTGGATGCGCTCGCGCTCGCCGCCGCCGAGGGGGGCGTAGTCCGAATACAGCGCGGCGTGACGACCGCGGCTGACGATCTCCTTGTTGATTCCCACCTTCTCGTACACGCCCTTGAGGTTGGCCTTGCCCGCGACCACGCCGATCGATCCGGTCAGTGTGCCGGGTTCGGCGAAAACCTTGCGGCCGGCCATGGCGACGTAATACCCGCCCGATGCGGCGACGTCGCCGAAGGAGACGAAGAGAGGTTTGTCGGCGGCGGTGCGCGACATCTCGCGCCAGATCAGATCCGAAGCCAGCCCCGATCCCCCGGGACTGGACACGCGCACCACCACCGACTCGATGTCGTCGCGCTCGCGAATCTCCTCGAAGGACTTTGCCAGCTCCGACGAGGTCGCGCCGCGGCGCCGAGCCCAGGGCGCGGGGTCACCGCCGTCGACCTGGATCGTGCCATTGACGTGGACGATCGCCATGTGCCGCCGCGGTGCGCGCAGAAGGCGTTTGCGGATCGCCCGCATCCGGCGCGGCACGTAGTCCGCCTCCTCGATCGTCGCCGCATCAGAGAGACTCTTGACCAGCGCGGCCTGCGCCTCGTCGGCGTACTCGACCGCGTCGATCAGCTGCCGCTCGAGCGCCTCCGCCGAGAGCAGCGGTCCGTGATCGATGGCGTCGCGCACGCCGGCACTGCCGATGCCTCGGTCCGCGGCGATATCGTCGACGATCTGCGTGTAGAGATCGTCGATGATCGACTCCATCATCTCGCGGTGCTCGGCCGACATCTCGCGCCGGGTGAACATCTCGCCGGCTGCCTTGTAGGCGCCGACGTGCACCACCTCGGCGCGGGCCCCGAGGCTCTCGAGCGCGTCGAGGAAGAACATCGACTCCGACGCGAGGCCGACGACGTCGAGCGAGCCGGCCGGCGTCAGGCTGATACGATCGGCGGCGCTGGCCAGGTAATACTCCGGCAGACCGGCGCCATCGGTATGAATCCAAACCTTCTTGCCGGCGGCGCGCAGCGCCGCCAGCGAGCGCCGCAGGCCCTGTAGCCGCGCCCAGCTGGCATCGATACCGCGGCAGCGGATCAGGACACCGCGCAGCCGCGGGTCCTCGGCCGCCCAACGCAGAGTACTGAGCAACCCGAGAAAGTCTCTGGCAGGCGGCCTGAGCCAGGGCGCGAAACCGCTGTCACCCGGATGCTCGGCAAGTGCCCCTTCGATCTCGAGCTCGAGGATTCCGTAATCGGGCGTGCGCCCGAGCCTCGCCAGAACCCATTCGTAGAGCCAGAGGAACGCGAGAGCGACTCGACTGCGCAAAGACCTCCACACGCCGGCGAGCCTAGGGCACCCCTCCGGTTACGGCAATACGGCCCGGGCGGGGTAGTGGGTCAGTTCGAGTGCCGGGCAGTCCTGAAGGCCGCGCCCTGGGGTCCCCTCCTTACCAAGGAGGGGGTTAGGGGGGAGGTCACTGAGGCCGCAAGAAGCTTCTGTCTCCAGGCCAGCGGCGACTCCAGTTGACCCCCCTGAAGTCCCCCCTTGCCAAGGGGGGACGGAATTCGGGTTCGAGCCGTGCTCCGCGAGCAAACGCAGGTGCGAATCAAACTGACCCACTACCCGGGCGGCGCAATTGCCGCCCGGGCTTCTGCTGGGGGGGGGTGGGGGGAGGAGGTTTTCTAGCCGACCGCCGGTACGGCCAGCGCGTCGTCGAGCTCGTTGGACAAGTCGGGAAGCGGCAGGTCGGCCACTCTCGGAGGGGTCAGCGCCAGGGCCTCGTTCTGCTCCCAACGCCGCAGGCCTTCGCGCATGAAGTCGGGCTCGATGCCGAGAATCATGCAGACGTTCTCGAACGAGAACGGCCATTTGCGGTCGTCCGACTCGAACCACTCTCGGGCTTCCAGATACAGCTCGCGCGCGCTCGACGCCTTGGCGAACCGATACTTCTTGAAGCAATGAACTGCGTCCTCGAGCAGCGCCAGCACCAGGTTGTACTCGGCCTCCTGCGGACCGCGCCCGCGGACCCGCGTCGAGTACTGCGACGGCAACATGACATCCGGCTCAAAGAGCTTTCCCTCGCCTACTAGGTGATCTCTCATGATGCCCCAATAGACGCCTGGGGGGCCCGGGATATTCGAGCCGGCGATGGCGAAATTCCACCGTCGTGTGATTTTCTGCACTTTGGCGATTGGCAAAGCGCAGAAAGCGAAAAACCGGCGCCAATTTGCAGCGACCGGTGTCGCTCCGGCAAACGAGCGTTTGCCGTGTCGGTTGCTCAGACGCTGAACGATTGTCCGCAGCCGCAACTGCGTTTGACGTTCGGGTTGTTGAGCGTGAACCCGGTGTTCATCAGGCTGTCCTGGAAGTCGAGGACGGTGCCGTTGAGATAGAGGAAGGACTTGCGGTCGACGACGACCCGCGCCCCGTCCCGCTCGAACACCTTGTCGCCCTTCTTCGGGGCGTCGATGTCCATCTTGTACTGCAGCCCGGAACAACCGCCACCGACCACCTTCACCCGCAGCCCCTTTTCGGGCTCGGTGCCGGTGAGGTTGAGAATCCGGAAAACCGCTCCGTCTGTCAGCTCGATTGCCACTTCGGTGTGCTCCTACAAATAGGAACTCTATCAGACGGATGCCCGCATGCGAAACTCGGGTGACATCGCGCGCAGCCGGGCCACCTCGCTGGTGATGCGGTCGACGACGTAGTCGATCTCCTCCTCGGTGGTGCCGCGACCGATGCCGAAACGGATCGAGCTCTGCGCCAGGCCATCGGCGAGGCCCAGCGCCTTGAGCACGTGCGACGGTTCGAGGCTGGCAGTGGTGCAGGCCGAGCCCGACGACAGCGCCACCCCCTCGAGAGCCATCAGCAACGATTCGGCCTCGACGAAGGCGAAGCTGAGATTGAGGTTGCCGGGATGGCGCAGGCTCGGGTGACCGTTGAGCCGCAGCTCTTCGATGCGCTCGAAGAGAGCATTCTGCAGGCGATCGCGCAGCGCCGCGGCATGCTCGGCGTCGCCCTCGCGCTGCGCCGCGACGAGCTCGCAAGCAGCGCCGAGGCCGACGATTCCGGGGACGTTCAGGGTCCCCGAACGCATGCCGCGTTCGTGGCCACCACCGTGGAGAATCGGGCGCAGCCGCGCGCGCGGGCGACGGCTGCGGACGTAGAGAGCACCGACGCCCTTCGGGCCGTAGATCTTGTGGCCGCTGATCGACAGCAGGTCGACGTTCATCGCCTCGACGTCGATCGGCAGAACGCCGGCGCTCTGCGCGGCGTCGGTGTGAAACAGGATCTCGCGCTGCCGGGCCAACGCGCCGATCTCGGCGATCGGGTGCACCGTGCCGATCTCGTTGTTGACGTGCATCACCGAGATCAACACCGTGTCGTCGCGGATCGCATCCGCCACCTGCTGCGGATCGAGACTGCCGGTGGCGTCGACCGGCAGATAGGTCACTTCGGCCAGCCCCGCGCGCTCCAGCGCTTTGCAGCAGTCGAGCACCGCCTTGTGCTCGGTGGTGGCGGTAATGACGTGCCGGCCGCGGTCGGCGTAGAAGCCGAGCACTCCCTGGAGCGCGAGATTGTCGGACTCGGTGGCGCCGCTGGTCCAGACGATGTCGGCCGGCCGCGCGCCGATCAGGTCGCCGACCTGACGCCGCGCCGTCTCGACCGCTTCGTCGGCCTCCCAACCCCACGCATGGGTCTTGCTGGCGGCGTTGCCGAAGCGCTCGCCGAAGTACGGCACCATCGCCTCGAGGACCCTCGGGTCGACGGGCGTCGTCGCATGATGATCGAGGTATACGCGCAAGTCAGAGCCCTACCGCTGTTTCGGGAGGTATTCTCGGCCGCCGACGACCGGTGCGCAACCACCCCGGAGTTGGCCGCCGGCGAGGATCGAGCCGACGGGGGATTGGCGTCAGCTCCAGGGTAGCTGGCTGCGCTTCGACCAGTAGACTTCGGGCAACTCGGCGAAACAACTGAGCGCGGCGATCGAGTCGGCGTCGAGACGGACCGCCGCGCCGCGCGCGTGCGACTCGAGTTGCTCGACCGTCGCCGCGCCGGAGTTGATGACGTCGACGCAGTCGTGCGAGGCGACGAAAGCGATCGCGAGCTGGTCGACGCTGAGCTCGCGTTCCGCCGCGAGATTGCCGAGGCGCTTGACCACGCCGCGGTCCTCACGCCTCTGGTTGGCCGGAGTCAGGCGTCCGTTGGCGTGCACCTCCTTGACGATGACGCCGAAACCGGCGCCGCGAGCGCGCCGCAACTGGCCCAGGATCGAGTGCTCGAGAACGTTGCAGGTCGCCTGGACGGCATCGAAGACGCGTTCGCCGTTGCGCTCGAGATCCATCGCCCGATTGAGCGTTTCCGCCGACCGGGGGCCGGTCACCGTCAGCCCCAGCCGGCGAACCCGACCGGCGGCGCGCGCCTGCAGCATCGACTCGATCAATGCATCGTCTTCGAGCGCGCCCGACTCCATGGTCGCGCTGTGGATCTGGTAGAGATCGATCGGCTCGCCGAGGGTCGCCGCCGATTCGTCCAGTTGCTCGGCGAAGCGCGCGCGCGACAGCTCTTTCTGCTCGTGCACTTCGGCCTCGACCTGCCAGTCGGCGGTGTAGCGATAGCCCCACTTGCTGCCGACCGTGATCTCGCCGCGATCGCCGCGCCGGTCGAGCCAGCGCGCCAGGAACTCCTCGGCGCGCCCGTAGCTGCGGGCGACGTCGACGTAGCGGATGCCGAGGCCGCGCGCCGCTTCGAGCAACTCGGCGCAGCGCGCGTAGAGATCCTCCGGTTGGCGTGCGCCGGGGAGGTCGTCCTCCCGCCCGAGGTTGATGTAGCCGGGACGGCCGACGGCGGCGAGGCCGAGTCCGAGCAGCGAGACCTGCAGCGAGGTCTCGCCGAGCTGACGCAGCTCGACGGTCGCACTCGCCATCTCAAGCCGCCTTGCCGGGCAGCAGAGGCCGCAGGAAACGACCGGTGTGGGACTCTGCAACGGCGGCAACCTGCTCGGGACTTCCGGTGGCGACGATCGAGCCACCGCCGGCGCCGCCCTCCGGGCCGATGTCGATGAGGTGATCGGCGGTCTTGATGACGTCGAGGTTGTGCTCGATGACCACCACCGTGTTGCCGCTCTCGACCAGGCGGTCGAGCACCTCGAGCAGCTTGCGGATGTCGTCGAAGTGCAGGCCGGTGGTCGGCTCGTCGAGGATGTACATGGTCTTGCCGGTCGCCCGCTTGCTGAGCTCCTTGGCGAGCTTGATGCGCTGCGCCTCACCACCCGACAGGGTGGTCGCCGCCTGGCCGAGCCGGATGTAGTCGAGCCCGACCCCGGCCAGCGTCTCGAGCTTCTGGCGCGCCGGCGGCACGTTGGTGAGAAACTCGAGAGCCTCGCCGACGGTCATGTCGAGCACCTCGGCGATGTTCTTGCCGCGGTAGCGAATCTCCAGAGTCTCGCGGTTGTAGCGGCTGCCCTTGCAAACCTCGCAGGTGACGAAGACGTCGGGCAGGAAGTGCATCTCGATGCGGATCACGCCGTCGCCCGAGCAAGCCTCGCAGCGCCCGCCCTTGACGTTGAACGAGAAGCGCCCCGGGCCGTAACCGCGCGCCCGAGCGTCGGGAAGCTGCGCGAAGAGGTCGCGGATGTGGGTGAACAAGCCCGAGTAGGTCGCCGGATTGGAGCGCGGCGTGCGGCCGATCGGCGCCTGGTTGATGTCGATCACTTTGTCGATGAGTTGCCAGCCGACCATCTCGCGATGCACGCCCGCCGCTTCCTTGGAATCGTTCAGCCGTTGCGCCAGGCCGCGGTAGAGAGTGTCGTTGACCAGCGAGCTCTTGCCGGAGCCGGAGACGCCGGTGACGCAGGTCATCGTCCCCAAGGGGATCGCGACATCGACCTTCTTCAAGTTGTTGTGGCGCGCGCCCTTGATCTCGAGCTTCCAGCCGTTGCCGGCGCGGCGATCGGCTGGCACCGGGATCTCGAGCGCTCCGGACAGATACTTGCCGGTGAGCGACGCCGGGTTGGCCTCGATCTCGGCAGCCGTCCCTTCGGCGACGACTCGGCCGCCGGCAACTCCAGCGCCCGGCCCCATGTCGATCACGTGGTCGGCGGCGACCATGGTGTCGCGATCGTGCTCGACGACGATCACCGTATTGCCGAGCCGCTGCAGTCGCTGCAGGGTTTCGAGCAGGCGGGCGTTGTCGCGTTGGTGGAGGCCGATCGAGGGCTCGTCGAGAACGTAGAGGACCCCGGTCAGCCGCGATCCGATCTGCGTCGCCAGTCGGATGCGCTGCGCCTCGCCGCCCGACAATGAGCCGGCGCGCCGGTCGAGGGTCACGTAGTCGAGACCTACGCTGACGAGAAAGCCGAGCCGCTCGCGGATCTCGCGCAACACTCGCTCGCCGATCGCCATCTGGGTCTCGCTGAGCTCGAGACCGGCGAACAGCTCGGCGGCGGCGCCGACCGACAGCGAGGAGACGTCGGCGATGTTGCGGTCGGCGATCCGCACCGACAGCGCCTCGGGCCGGAGCCGCGCGCCGTTGCAGTCGGAACACTCGCTCATGCTCATGTAGCGACCGAGCTCGTCGCGCACCCACTCCGATTCCGTTTCCTTGTAGCGGCGGTCGAGGTTGCCGATGACGCCCTCGAACTTGCGCGCGAACTCGTAGCGGCGACGGCCCTTCTTGTAGACGAAGGTGATCTCCTGCTCGCCGGTGCCGAACAGCACCGCCTTGCGCACCCGCACCGGCAGCTTCTTGAAGGGAGTGGTCAGCGAAACTTCGAAGTGGCGCGCCACCCCCTCGAGCACCTGTTCGCGGTAGCTCGCCGTGCCCTTGCTCGACCACGGGGCGATCGCGCCTTCGGCCAGCGAAAGCGAGTCGTCCGGCACCACCAGATCGGGGTCGAAGTAGTTGATCACGCCGAGCCCGCTGCACTTGGCGCACGCCCCCTGCGGGTTGTTGAACGAAAACATGCGCGGCGTCAGCTCGGCGTAGGAGATGCCACACTCGCTGCAGGCAAAGCGCTGGCTGTACAACCGCTCTTCGGCGATCGAATCGCCCTCGCCGAGGATCGCGATCTGCACCACGTCGTCGCCGCGCTCGAGCGCGACGCCGAGCGAGTCGGCCAGCCGCGTCTCGATCCCCGGGCGCAACACCAGGCGGTCGACCAACACCTCGATCGAGTGCTTGCGCTTGCGGTCGAGGACGATCTCGTCGGCGAGATCGCGCAGCTCGCCGTCGACTCGCACCCGCACGAAGCCGGCCTTGCGCAGCTCGGCGAGCTCTTTGCGGTACTCCCCCTTGCGCTGGCGAACCACCGGAGCCAGCACGTAGATGCGAGTCCGCTCCGGTAGGGCGAGAACGTTGTCGACGATCTGCTGGATCGTCTGCGGCTTGATCTGCCGGCCGCACTGCGGGCAGTACGCCGTTCCGACGCGGGCGAACAGCAAGCGCAGGTAGTCGTAGATCTCGGTGACCGTCCCGACCGTCGACCGCGGATTGCGCGCAGTCGATTTCTGCTCGATCGAGATCGCCGGCGAAAGCCCCTCGATCGAGTCGACGTCCGGCTTCTCCATTTGCTCGAGGAACTGGCGGGCGTAGGCCGACAACGATTCGACGTAGCGACGCTGGCCCTCGGCATAGATGGTGTCGAAGGCGAGGGAGGACTTGCCGGAGCCCGACGGACCGGTGATCACCACCAACCGGCCGCGCGGGATCGAGACCGTGATGTTCTTCAGGTTGTGCTCGCGCGCACCGTTGACGACCAGTGCATCCGCGTTTTGCCGCTCCGTCCCAACCTTGTTGCGCCCGCCCACCATGACTTAACAGCCCGTTGCAAAAGTAGGTCGGGCTGCAAATGGATCTTTCGCCGCAGCTCTGCGTTGCCGAATCCTCGACAAAGGCCACTGCTTTGCCTGCGGTTCGGCGCCTTGATCTGCGACGAAATCTCCCATTTTCGCTCCTGCCCTACTTTTCCAGCGGACTGTTGACCCCTGAGACCCCGATTAGCGCCTCGGGCGCAAAAAGAGAAGGTGCCCAACACCCTCACGAGCCGCCGAGACTCGCGGGATGCGACGATCGTGCTATACGGCGGCGATGAAGTTCGGCATCGTCACGCCCGCTGCGACGCTGTCACCGCGCAGCCGCTCGAGCTGGGAACGAGACGCGGGACCCGCCGAGATCCGCAGCGTCATCGAGGCCGCGGACCGGCTCGGCTTCGACTACCTGACCTGCAGCGAGCACATCGCGATTCCCGAGGCCGCGGTCGGCGAACGCGGCTCACGCTACTACGACCCGGCGGCGACCCTCGGCTACGCCGCCGCCATCACCCGTCGCATCCGTCTCGCCACCCACGTGCTGGTGCTGCCCTACCACCACCCCCTGGAGGTAGTGAAACGCTTCGGCACACTCGACCGGCTGTCGGCAGGCCGTCTCGTTCTCGGCGTCGGAGTCGGCAGCCTGGAACCGGAGTTCGAGCTGCTCGGCATCGAATTCGCCAAGCGGGGCGCGGCTTTCGAGGACGCACTGCGGGCCCTGCGCGCCTGCTTCGGCGAGCAGAGCCCAGAGTACCGCGGCACCCACTACAACATCGCCGGCTTTCGCGTCGATCCGACGTCGCTGCAGAAGCCGCCCCCGATCTGGCTCGGCGGGCGATCGGCGCGCTCGCTGCGACGGGCGATCGAGCTCGGCGACGGTTGGAACCCTTTTCGGCTCGATGCGGAGCAACTGGACCACCTGCTGTCGCGCGCCCGCCAGACCGCGGTCTGGGATCGGCGCGCCGCCAGCGAGGTTCCCTTCGACGTCGTCCTCACCCCCGCGCGACCATTCGACCTCGACGGCGATGGCGGTGAGGAGCGGGCGCAGGCAACCGTCGAAAAATTTCGACGAATTGGCGCAACCGCGATCAACGTGCGCCTGCGGCATCGCTCGGCGGCGCACTGCGTCGAGCTACTCGACCGATTTAGCGCGCTCTTTGCCCTGTCTCGTTGGTGACGGTTTCGACACCTAGTATCAAAACCGACCCGCGAGAAAATTAATCGTTGCCATCTCAAATCCGGTTCGCTATAGGTTGCCGAGTATCCTGAAAAATTCGCTAGATAGCTCGATTTCGGAAACTACGTACTGAGCAGCGAAACGCAGTTCCGAACAACTCTTTTCATACAGCCGCAAAAAACGAATATCAGTATAAGTTCGATTCATAACGGCGTTTCTGACACGGTGCCTGGGGGGGCAACCTGAGAAGAGATTGCGAGTTACTGGGGACGTGGGGCGTCCTCGCAGCTCTTGAGTAGCGGTGGAGATTTTCCATTCACAGGGGCAACTGTCGGCACCGACACTGTCCCAATGTTCTTCATATTAGGTGACGTCCCGCACGACTCGCCGTGCAGGGACGGTCAGGGAGGGAAAGACGGAATATGACGGATCGAGGCCTTTTCGAACCAGACGTGCTTCTCAGGGACCAGTTCGGCGTCCGTAGTGGGGCCACCGTAAGTCGCGAAAAGCGATTGATGCTAGCAGTTCTGGAAAACGCCCTGGATTCGTACCAGAAGTATGTTTTTGCCCGGGATGGGCAGGGCCGCCAGATGTTCGATGAGGCGGTCGAATGGCTCGAATCAGGCAATACCGATTGGCTGTTCTCGTACCGCAACATCTGCGAGACCCTCGACATCAACCCCGATTACCTGAAGCGCGGGCTCGAGGGGTGGCGGCGCCGCGCTGCCGAGAAGCAGCAGTTGGAGCGAGAGCTGGCCGCCCAGGAGAATGCGATCGGCATTCACGGCTGATCGAAACCGACTCCTTTTCAACGACTTGAAAGGGCCGCGCGGGCAACCGCGCGGCCCTTTTCCGTTTCCGCGCGGCGACGCTTCGGGCCTACGACGATGGTCGTACGCGACGCGCCGTCGGCCGCGACAAATTCATACCTCCCCCCGATTCGCCGCCACTGCCGCTATCGACGATGATTGTCGCCGAGGCTTCCCCGAAACATGACACGTCGCCCACACTTGCTGAGTGCGGTCGCGCTGATCACCGGAACGACGATCATCGCCGCCTACGTCGCAGCTGCCAGTTCCCACTGGGTGGGTACGACCATGCCCGGGTTCTTCGTCGATCCGATCGGCACCGTTTCGGTCATCACCCTGCCCGGCTGGCCCGAAACCGGCCGAGGCTGGCCGCTGCAGATCGGCTCTGTCGACGACATCGCGACCAAGGACGCTGCCAGCCTCTACCGATCCGTGCGCGCGGCGCCGACCGGCCGGGCCCTGAGCTACGCGGCCAGTCGGTTCGGTATCGACGGCTACGGCTTCACCGCGGCGCCGCGCGTCCTGTCGTTGGGCGAATACCTGCTGTCGCTGCTCGCCCTGGTGGTCAACGGCTGCCTGGCGATCGCCGTCGGCGCACTGCTCTGGCAGCGCCATCCGAGCACTCCGGGAATCCAACCGTTTTTCTTCGCCTGCCTGACCCTGGGGTGCCTCGCCATCGCCTCGGTCGGCTCGGCGGCGAGCGGTGAGCTGGTTCGGCTGCAGATCCTCGCCCAGGCGCTGGCGCCGGCACCGCTGATCCATCTCGCGCTGGTGTTCCCGCGCGACGTCTTCGGACGTGGCCGCGGCGCGGCGTTGTTCGCAATCTACGCGCCGTTTGCCGCACTCGCACTGATCTACCAGGTCACGTGGCCCGACCCCTACGGTAGTGCGATCCTGCACGCTGCGGCGACTCTGGCGACGATCGCCGCCGCCGCTCTACTCACCCTGCACGTGCTGCTGCGCCTCGGCCGCCACGACTCGATCGTCGTGCGCCGGCGCGCCGCAATCGCCGGCAGCGGCATCCTCGCGGTCGCTCTGGTCGCGGCGTTCTGGGTGTCGCTGGCCGGCTACGACTTGCGCGGCGTGGGCGCGGCCGGCGCCGCCAGCGGCGCCGTGCTAGCGCTCGCCTTCGGCTCGGCGATCACCGCTCGCGACTTCTTCGTGCTCGACGAACGCCTGCGCTCGATTCTGACCTACGGCATCGCCGTACCGCTGGTGATGATCCTCTACTTCGGAGCCGGGCATTGGATCGACACGACTGCCGCGCGGACGAGTCCGTTCGTCGGCACACTCGCCCACCTGGCGGTTCTGTTCGCGGTCGCGCCGGTGATCCGCATGACGCGCGGCTGGATCGACCGCACCTTCTCGCCGGAGAGGTACTCGCCGCAACGCAGCCTCGACCACCTCAATCGCGGTCTTTCCTCGGCGCGAACCACGCAAACCCTGGTCTCGAACACCCTCGACGTGCTGCGGCGCACTCTCAAGCCACGCAAGGCGACCGTGTACCTGCGCGCTCGCGGAGCCGGGTTTCCGCTCGCCGCCTACGACGACCCGGAACAGCGCAAGCTCGCGGTCCCCGCCGATCTCGCCGGGCAACTCGAGAGCGGCGAGAACGTCGTTCGCTACCAGTGGAGCGACGTCGAGCACGATCGCGGCGGACGACGTCTACTCGATCGCCTGGACGTAGACCTGCTGGTTCCTCTGTACCGCAACGGGTCCTGCGTCGGCGTGATCGCGCTCGCCGCCAAGCAGTCCGGCCACGCCTACGGCGCGCGCGACCTGGCCTTCATTCGCGCCGCCGCCGATCAGATCGCTCTGGCACTGCCCAATGCCGCCGCCCAGGACAAGCTCGACATTCTCCACCACAATCTGGCCGAGCTCGACGAGAGCCTGCGCATCCAGACGAATCGCACCGAAACGCTGAAGACGATGAACGCCGAGCTCGGCGCCGCCCTGGAGAAAATGCGCGAGACGCACCACCGGCTGGCACAGAACCAAAGGGCGATTCTCCACGCCGAGCGACTCGACGCGCTGACTCGTCTCAGCGTCGGCCTGACCCAGGAGATCAGCGGGCCGCTCAACACCGTACTCAATACCCTGCGCGCCATCGCCAGGATCGGCGGCGATCAGACGGAGAGGAGCGACTCGAAAAAGCAGAGCGAGGCGATCGACGAGATGGTCGCGCACGCGCAGACCAGCGCCGCCTGGCTCGAGCGCACCATCGCCTACCTGCGCAGCTTCCAGGCGCTGGGGCGCGGCGCGGTCGCCGAACGCGACCAGCACTTCGCCGTGCGCGACGCATTCGCCGACGTCAACCAACTGCTCCGACTGCGCCAACGCCAGAGCGGCTGCAGCGTCGAGTACCGCGAAGACCCGCCGGCGATCGAGCTCTACGGCAGCAGGCAGAAGTTCGCACTGATTCTGGTCGACCTCGTCACCGGCGCCATCCAGGCATACGACGAAGCCGGAAACGCCGACGGCAGCGTCATCGTCGAAGCCGGGCTCGGCAGCGATGGAGTGTACGTCAACGTCATCGACTGGGCCGGCGGCCTACCGCCCGCGGCGATTCCGCGCCTCCTCGATCAACTCGGCAGCGACGAGCTGATCGGCAACCGGCGCGGACTGTGGATCGCCAAAAACCTGGTGGAAGAAGGCTTCGGCGGAAGCTTGGAAGCGATCACCAACGACCAACGCATCTGCTTCACCGCGGTTTTCCCGATGGCCTCCGCAGAGAACGGCCCGCTCGCACCGCCGCCGCGCCGCGAGGCTTCCTGAACGGATGCGACTCGCGCCGCGACCGCCTCAGCCGGAGCCGGCGAGCGGCAGGTCGGCGCTGTTGCCCTGGTCGCGGTTGTAGAAGGCGAGCGCGGCCGAGATGCGATTCTTCACCGACAGCTTGGCGAAGATGCGGGTGAGGTGCGTCTTCACCGTCGGCTCGCTGATGCAGAGTCTTTCGGCGATCTCGTGGTTGCTTATGCCCTGGGCGACGCAGGCGAGCACTTCGCGCTCGCGCCGGGTGAGCGCGGCGAGGCCGCTGTCGGCGCGTCCCTCGCTGCCGTGGGCACGCCGCTGGAAGACGTCGAAGACTTTGCGCGGCAGTGAAGGGTCGACCCAGATACCACCGGCCGCGACCGTGCGCACCGCGTCGGCCACCGCGCTCAGTTGCGTCGACTTGAGGATGTAGCCGCTGGCCCCTCCGTCGGCAGCCTGGCGGGCGACATCGCTACTCGCCGTTCCCGAGAGCACGACGACGTAGGTGCGCTCGCTGGAGTCACGCAGCTCGCCGACCAGCTTGGCGAATCCCTTCACCAACGGCATCTTGTAGTCGAGCAGGAGGACGTTCGGCTGCAGCCGATGGACCACCGAGCGCACGTCCTCGGCATCGGCAGCTTCACCGACGATCTGGAATTCTCCGCCCCGAGGAAGCGCGATGCTGAGCATCTCGCGGAACATCTCGTGGTCGTCGGCAACTACAATACGGATCATAGGCTCGTCTCTCCCGCGCCCATGTAGATCCAAGATCCATTCCAAGAGGTCGCGGGGTCGGATTCGCTCGCCGGCGCCACCGGGTGCCGTAGCAGATGCGTTACGCAGTCGACATGAGGCGCGTCGAACCGTCAGGCCGGCAACGCCGCGCCGCCCACACGATGCGTTCGAGAGTGTCAAAAAGTCGCCGATGATACATCACGCCGCACGTCATGATTGAACGGTCGCCCCCACCGGACTCGTCGCGGGCACGCTCCCCCCGGCCTGGCACACCCGTTGCTGTTATCGAGGGCAGCCGTGGTTGTTGAATGCATCTCCGTCCGGTGATGAGTGGAGTGGCGGTGGAAGCGGAGATGCTGTGGATGTGGCGTGGGCTTGGGTGGTGAGGGCTGGTGATTCAAAATCACCAGCCCTCATTGGCTCTGCGGCCACCGAATGACCAGGCACGGCCGCCCTTGCATGCCTCCGGCCACCCTGTTTGGATCCGCCGAATGCGGCATTGCATCCTGGCGGCGGTCCTAATCCTCGCACCTACGGCCCTATCGGCCGAAGAGGCCGAAACGGCGGCGGCGCGGGTCAACGGCGTCGCCATCGAGCGCAGCGAGGTTCTCGAGCTGGTCAAAGGCCTGGCACGAGCCGAGCCGCAGCCACCGGACTCGAAGCGAATCGAAGAGCTCAACCGATCGGCCCTCGACTCCTTGATCGATCTCGAGCTGCTCTACCAGGAGGCGTTGCGCCGCGGCATCGAGCTCGGCGACGGCGAGGTCGATCGCGAGATCGACCGGCTGCGACAGCATTTCGCCAGCGACAAGGACTTCGCCGACGCCCTCGCCCAGCGCGGCTTGAGCGTGGCTCGGCTGCGATCGGACACGCGGCGCACACTGCTCGCCGAACGTCTCCTGCAGCGCACCGTCTGGCGCGGCCTCAGCGTCAGCTCGGCCGAGATCGACGCTTTCTACGCGGAGAACCGCAGCCAGCTCGATCAGCCATTCGAGGAGCTGCAGGACTCGATCGCGCGCATGCTGCTCGACGAGAAAAAGGCCACCAAACGCGCCGAGTTGGTAGCCGAGCTCCGCAAACGCGCGGCTATCAAGAAGTTCCCGCCGTTCGCCGAGCCGCAGAAGCCGGCACCGACTCCCGGCGCGGCGGGCTGAACCGACCTCGGGGTCGGTATCGACCGCGAAGGCGATACCGATCGCGATGCCGAATCGAGGAAACCGGCAACTTCCCGGGTGAGGGGGGGGTCGGGGCCGGCCGTGCCGCTGAAGCGATCCGACCGACCCCAGGGGGGGAGGGAAGAAACCGTATCCGGATCAGCCGAGCAGCGAGTCCTGCTGGCGAACCACGCGCCCGGTGCGCATCATGTGATCGATGACCGCAACCACCTCGTCGTCACTGCGACAGGTGTCCTGCACCGCGCGGAAAATCTCGAGAATCGTGACCTTCTTCTTGTTCTTCATGGTGTAGCCCCCAATCTCGTCTTCGCCCTGAGCCCGGCCATCGAAGCGGCCCCTTGCCGCGTCTTCGCCGGCTCATTCTCCTGCCTCAGTCTAAAAGCAGGTAGCGTGCCAAGGTTGGGGTCAGGCGGAATGGGGGGCGGTGTGCACCGGCACTGGCCATGTGCGGACGCAAGCAATGTACGCTGCCGGCCCAGATTGTTACATATTTGGCGCGGGTGACCGCCCGGCGACGGTTTTTGTTACCGGCGGCGGAGCTGAGCGGCAATCTCGGCAACGACCGCGGCGGCCCGATCGGCGCAGGCTCGCGAGAAGGCGCTCAGGCGTGACGCCAGCGCCGGGTCTTCGGGATCGAGGTCGGCCTCGAGCGCTTCCGCTTGTTCGACGAATTGCCGCTCCTCGGCGGCCCACCGCTCGCGCACCGGGGCGGCGAGGCTGCTGGGGTCGCGCTCGATCAGGTCGAGGAGCTCGCGAAACTCCCACCACATCGAGCCCGCTGCCGCTTCCGCCGTGCCGTGTTGCATGGCGGGCGCAATCTCGGCCTGCGGGTAGACCGGCAGGAACACGCCGACGCACGGCGGACCGAAGCACGCCCACATGCGGATCGGCCGCGCCTCCGCGGCCAGGCGGACCACCGCTGCCGCGGTGGTCGTCCCGATCGGGTCGGCGTGCATGCAGATCGACATGTAGCGCTCGTCGGCGGCGTCGGTCACGGTGCCGAAGTCGGCGACCCCGTAGTGATCGCGCAGCGCGCTGCGCATGACCTCTTCGGTGATCGTTCCGCGCGCCGATTCCAGCAGCTCGGTGCCGCGCCGGTAGCGTCCGCTGGAGAAGGTCTCGGGGACCCAAGAAACGTCGCGATAGGCGCCGGCAAAGTCGAAGCGACTCGCCGGCGTCGGCTGGTCGCCCGCGTGGCGCACCGCGCCGTCCGACAGTGCAGACCAATCGCTGCCGATGGTGACGTGGTTGGTCGCGTTGCCGACACCGTCGATCTCTTTCAGCGCCCATTCGCGATCGGAGGTTTCGAGCAGCAGGGCCCGGCTGCGATCGGCCACCAGAAAGGAGCTGTGGTAGGGAAAGTCGCTGTCGTGATAGCCGGAGCCGCCTTGGCCGTACGTCTCGACCAGCTGGCTGATCACTTCGATCGCCTGGGGCGCGGTGGCACTGCGCTCGAGGCCGAGGCGGACCAGATCCATGCCGATCAACTTGCGGCCCTCGGGCTTGTCGCGGGTGAACACGGTGTGGTTGCCGATGGCGACACCCGCTTCGTTCACTCCGTGCTCGAGTCCCCACAGCCAGAACGGCCGCGAGCCGAGAATGCGCAGGGTCCGTTCGACCTGCGGGATCCCGATGTACTGGCACTGCACGGACGAGCCCGGCGAGTGCGTCGCCGCCGGAATCAGCGCGAGCGGCTGACACTCGCGCGCCGGGCGATCGCTGTTCTTGGCGAAGAGGACCGAGCCGTCGGCGGTCGCCGAGCCGAGCGCCACCAGCGAGTCGCAGGAGACCCGCGGCGTTCGCTCACTCGCCATCGACCCAACGCAGCACGGCCGCCTGCAAGTCGCGCTCGCGACCGAACCAGAAATGGTCCGCACCGGGTACTTCGAAGGCCGTCGCCTGCGGACCGAAACGCGATGCGGCGGCGGCAAACGAAGCGGAATCGCAGAACTCGTCGCGATCGCCGACGATCAAGCCGAGCGGTTTGTTCGGCAGTGGCAGATCGCCGGCAGGAAACATCGAGAAGGGCGGCGCCACCGCCAGCAGTGCGTCGACGTCGTCTCGACCGGGACCGAGCTCGAGGGCGATCGTCGATCCGTAGGAGTAGCCGCCGAGCACGGTTCTCGACGGGTTGCTGCGCCGGCGCAGCAGGTCGATCGCCGCCGCCGCGTCGGCGAGCTCGCCCGCGCGGTCGCCGAGCGTACCGGTGCTGGCGCCGACGCCGCGAAAATCGAAGCGCAGAGTCGCCCAGCCGCGTTCCGCAAGCAGGCCGACCACGGCCTGGACGACCGAGTTGTGCATGTCGCCGCCGTTCGCGGGGTGGGGGTGGCAGAAGACGATGGCCGAGGTCGCGTTCTCGGAAAGAGTCGCGCGACCGTCGATGCGCGCGCCATCCGACTCGATCGTTACCCGTTCTTCGGAGACAGCTGCCATCGGCGGACGAACCTAGCCGCTGGCGTGCCAGGCTGACAAGCAACCGATCCCGCGTAGGGGTCAGCTTGATTCCCAATCGCGCTTTCTCGGGGGGCAGGGCTCGAACCCAGATTCCGTCCCCCCTTGCCAAGGGGGGACTTCAGGGGGGTCAAACGGAGCGCCATCGGCCCGAGAACAGAAGCTCCTTGCGGCGCGGCGCGACCTCCCCCTGACCCCCTCCTTGGTAAGGAGGGGGATCCAAGGGGCTACAGCGACGGCAGCAGGCAGGAGTGGATGCTGGCGCGGCCCGACGCTTCGCCCTTGAGAGTGCGGATCGCCAGCTCCGCGTCTTCGAGCGCGAAGTCGTGCGTGTGCATGGCGTCGAGGTCGACCGAGCCCGACTCGATCAGGCGAATCGCCGAGCGGTAGGCGCGGCTGGTCACGCCGAGCGCTCCGAGCACGGTCGCCTCCTTGACCACGATCAGGTCGCTCAGGAAATCCGGGACCTGCTTGAACCCCTTGACCCCGGCGAGGACGATGCGTCCGCCGGAGGCAACGTAGTGCAATGACTCCGCGACCGGCTCGGTCGCGTACGAGGACACCTCGACGACGACGTCGGCGCCCTCGCCGTTGGTGATCTCCTTGACCCGGCGGCGCGCATCCTCGCGCTCGACGTCGATGACGTGGTCGGCGCCGAGCCGGCGCGCCAGCTCTAGCTTGGGCGCGTCGCGGGTCAGCCCGGTGACGATGATGACATCGGCACCGGCGGCGCGCGCCGCGATCACGCTGGCGAGGCCGCGCTGTCCCGGCCCGAGGATCATCACGGTGTCGCCCGGCCCGGTGCGCGGCACCTCGACCGCCCAGCGGAAGCCGGCGCCGAGCGGATTGAACAGCACCGCTCGCTGCGCCGGAATCGTCGCGTCGACCTTGTGAACGATCGAATTGGGAGCGAGGTACATGTAGTCGGCGTACGCCCCCCACAAGCCCGGCGGCTTCGAGAGCGGAATGTAGGCGTAGCCCGACAGCCCGCCGCTCTCGGCACGGCACAGCTGGTAGCGCCCCGACAAGCACAGGCGGCAATGCCCGCAGGGGATCATCACCTCGACCGCAACCCGATCGCCGACGTCGACCTGCCAGCGGCGCGCCGCGGCGTCGCCGATCGCCTCGATCACGCCGAGCGGCTCGTGCCCGGGAACCACCGGATACTGGATCGGCAGAACACCGTCGTACTGCTCGGCATCGCTGCCGCAGATGCCGCAGGCCTCGACGCGGAGGATGGCACTGTCGTCGCTGACGTCGGGTACCGACAGCTCGCAAAGCTCGAGCTCTCGGGGTCCGGTCTGCACCACGGCGCGGCTCTTCTTGCTCATGGAATCCCGACTTACAACGACCCGTCCGATCCTGCGAGCTCGCCTTCAGTTCCCGTTCAAGCACAAAATAAGTATCCCTTGAATACTGATTTCGATTTGATATAGGAAGTGACTGAAGCACGGTTCAGTTAGCCAACGGCAGGTTCTCATGCCCAAACCAGCTGACAAAAAGACGACGCGCGCCAACGCCAAGCGGGAGATTCTCGCGCCGGGCGGGATCTTCTGTCCGGTCGGTAGAGCCCTCGACGTCATCGGCGACCGCTGGACCCTGGTGCTGGTGCGCCATCTACTGCACGGGCCGTGCGGCTTCCAGGAGCTGCGCGTGCGCACGGGAATCGCGCCGCGCGTGCTGTCGAGCCGCCTGCGCGAGCTCAAGCAGAAGGGGTTCGTCACCAACCGGCGCAACGGAACCCGGCCGGTGTACGAGGTCACCGAGCGCGGCCGATCGCTCGAGCCGATCATCGCCTCGATCGCCCGCTGGTACATCCACCACGGGCTCGACGACCTCGCGGTCGACGCCAACCGCTTCAGCGACACCTCGGCGCAATCGGTGCTCGAATCCCTGCCCTTCCTATTGCGCGCCGAGCGCGCGGCAGGCGTCGACCTGACATTCGAGATTCGCCTCACCGGCAGCGGCGGCGGCGTGTGGACGGTCCACATCCGCGACGGCAGCTGCACCGTGCGCCAGGGCTTCGCCGAGCGCGCGGATGTCCGCTACACCGCCGACGCCCGCACCTGGTGCGCGATCGCGCTCGGCATCGCCGATGCGGGCGAAGCACACCGCGCCGGGAAGCTCGCCAAGGACGGCGCGCGCGAGGCGATGGATCACTTCTTTTTTCAAATTGCGCGCTCGCAGCGCGCCCCGACCAAGCAAGGCAAACCAAAGCAACCGTCGACTCGCAGAGCCAAAGAGTCGGCCAAGGAGGCAAGGCAATGATCGACTTCTCCCTCACCGAGGAGCAGAGCAGCGCTCGCGAAGCGATGCAGGGGTTCGCCGCCGACCTGCTGCGGCCCAATGCACGCGAGTACGACGAAGCTTCGGCGATCCCCGAGTCGTTCTTCCAGCAGTCGTGGGAGCTCGGCCTGACCGCGACGCAGATCCCCGAGCAGTTCGGCGGCTACGGCGCCGATCGTTCGCCGATGACCAACGCGGTCGTGCTCGAAGAGCTCGGCTACGGCGACGCGACCCTGGCGATCGCCGCCCTCGCTCCGTCGCTGTTCGCCAACGCGCTCATCGACCAAGGCACCGACGAGCAGAAGCAGCGCTTTCTGCCCGACTTTTGCGGCGAGAAGTTCCACGCCGGATCGCTGGCGATCAACGAGTCGACGCCGGGCTTCGATGCCTTCGCGCCAAAAACCACGGCAGAGCCTAAAGGGAGCGGCTTCGCGCTGCACGGCGAGAAGACCTACGTTCCGCTCGGCGACAGCGCCGCCAATTTCCTCGTCGTCGCCCGCGCCGGCGACAAGCTCGACGCCTTCCTGGTACCGCGCGACGCCGCCGGACTCACCATCACCGAGGTCGAGAAGAACCTCGGGCTCAAGGCCCTGCCGACCACCGGCCTGCGCCTCGACGGGGTCGAGGTCGACGCCGGACAGCGCCTCGGCGGCGCCAACGGCAGCGACGTCGCCCGCATCATCAACCAGAGCCGCGTCGGCATCGCGGCGATCCTGACCGGGCTGTCGCGCGCGGTGCTCGACTACTGCGTGCCCTATTCGAAGGAACGCGTCGCCTTCGACGAGCCGATCGCGCGCAAACAGTCGATCGCTTTTCGCCTGGCCGAGATGCACATCGAGATCGAGTCGAGCCGCTGGCTCACCTGGAAGGCGGCCACCGAGCTCGAGGCCGGCACCGACGCAACCCGCAGCAGCACCCTGGCCAAACGCTACGTCGGCGAGAAGTCGATGTGGATCGCCGACAACGGCGTCCAGGTCCTCGGCGGCCACGGGTTCATCCGCGAGCACCCGGTGGAGATGTGGTACCGCAACGCGCGCACGCTCGGCGTTCTCGAAGGTACGGCTTCCGTCTGAGGGCGAGGGGCTAGGGACTAGGGGTTAGGGATTAGGGATGGTCGTCCTCCGGACTCATTCCGATGCGCTTACGCGCGATCCCGATCTGAGACGAGCCCGCACCACTCAAAGCTTAGGAGGCCCGGAACAGGCCGAGCCCATCGGAGCGCGTAGCGCGCACGGGGGCAAAACTCGAAACTTTAGGAGGCCCGGAACGGGCCGAGCCCATCGGAGCGCGTAGCGCGCACG
>JAUIGL010000122.1 GCA_030430165.1 bacterium
TTCGCCCTCTCTGCCCCTGCGGGGCATCTCCCCCGTAGGGGGAGAAGTTCATGACTTCCTCCCCCTATGGGGGAGGATTGAGGAGAGGGAGTCTCTGACGACGCCGGCGTAGCCGTCGCACCAACGCAGTGCTTCGCCGCTGGCGGCGAAGTCATCTCATTCGCCCTCTCTGCCCCTGCGGGGCATCTCCCCCGTAGGGGGAGAAGTTCATGACTTCCTCCCCCTATGGGGGAGGATTGAGGAGAGGGAGTCTCTGACGACGCCGGCGTAGCCGTCGCACCAACGCGGTGCTTCGCCGCTGGCGGCGAAGTCATCTCATTCGCCCTCTCTGCCCCTGCGGGGCATCTCCCCCGTAGGGGGAGAGGTTTTGGTACTGAAATCGGCTTGGGCCGATTTCTCAATGGTAGACCCTTTGCTCCTTGGCGTTGTTTGGTTCTCTGGAAGCCGAAGCGAGCCTTCCTTCAGGCTCTTCGATTTCGTCATCCGAGTCAGATCGCCCTGGCGCCGCGCAGGTCTGCGATCTCGGTGTCATCGAGCTCCAGCAGATCCTTCAGCACCGCTTCCGTGTCGGCGCCCATGCGCGATGCCGGTCCGTAGCGGGGCGTGGTGCGGTCGAGCTTGATCGGGTTGCCGACCTGGCGCACCCGGCCGAATCGCCCGTGCTCGTACTCGACGATCATGTCGCGGTGAATCACCTGTTCGTCGCGCAGCGCCTCGGCGACCGAGTTGGCGGGTGCGCAGGGCACATCCCCCCTCAGCGTATCGATCCACTGTTGCGTGGTCCGACTCGCGAAGCGCTGTTTCAAAATCGGGATCAGCTCGTCGCGATGGTCGAAGCGGGCGGCGATGGTGGCGAAGCGGGGATCGTCGGCGAGCTCGGCGAGGTCCAGCGCCGGCGCCAGTCGCTGCCAGAACTTTTCCTTCATGCACATGACGACGATGTGGCCGTCGGCGGTGGCGAAGCACTGCGAGGGGACCAGCGAGGGGTGGGCCGAGTCGGGGTGGCGCTGCGGCTCGGTGTTGCGCGTGAGGTTCCACGACGCGAGGTAGTTGAGCATCGATACCGCGGTGTCGAGCAGGCTGACGTCGACGTCGCCGCCGACGCCGGTCTCGCGCGCCCGCAGCAGTCCGACCACCAGCCCGAGCGCCGACATCGCGCCGCCGGAGAAGTCGACGATCGAGATGCCCGCCTTGGTCGGCGGCGAGTCCGGATCGCCGGTGAGACTCATGAACCCGGCGAGGCCCTGCAGGAGATAGTCGTATGCCGGCTCGGCGTGCTTGGGGCCGCTGCGGCCGTATCCGGTGAGCGAGCAGCACACGATCCGCGGGTTGAACGGAGAGAGCGCGGCGTAATCGAGGCCGAGCTTGGCGGGCAGGTCGCCGCGCGGATTCGAGTAGACGGCGTCGACGTGCGCGACCAGGCGCTGCAGCAGATTGCGCCCGGCCTCGCTGCGCAGATTGAGGGTGATCGAGCGCGCGTTGCGGTTGAGAGACTGGTAGTAGAGGCTGTCGCCGTCGTCGGCGAAGGGCGGAACGTTGCGCGCCTCGTCACCGCCGCTGATCGGATCCTCTACCTTGAGCACCTCGGCGCCGAGATCGCCGAGCAGGGTCATCGCGTAGGGCCCGGCGCCGAGCTGGGTGAAGGCGAGAATGCGAGTGCCGGCGAGCGGTAGCGGGCGGTCCCCGCTCATTGCGGCTCCGCGCCGGCCTGCGCCGTGGCGTCCAGGGCGGCGACGAAGGCCACCAAGCCGCCATCGTCGGTGAGCGCTTCGATCGAATCGGCCAGCGACCTCGCCGCTGCCGGGGAGAGCACGCGCTCGGCGTTGGCGAGAAACTTGGCCTCGACCTCTTGGTCCGACAGCGGACGCTCGGCGCTGCCGCGGTTGATCGGCTCGTCGTGCTGCAGTTGGCGGCCGTCCTTGCAGTCGACGCGCAGGCGTCCGGGGAAGCGACGCGGGTAGTCGGTGTGGGGATCGGCGACGCATTCGACGCGCCGGGCGAGGTCGAGCACGGCCGGGTCGTCGATGGCATCGCCCTCGAAATCGTCGATGCCGACCTCACCGCGGACCAGTGCGCAGGCGACCGCGTAGGGCAGGCTGAACTTGGCGTCGTAGTCGGACTGCGGGCGGACTTTGCTCGGTCGCGGATCGCAGACCACCGGCATCTCACGCTCGGCGACCCAGCAGGTGACGCCGGAGACGTCGGATGCCGCCAGGTGGTGTGTCCGGCGCAGCGCCAGGGCCGCGTCGATGAAGGCGTGATTGAAGTGGCAGCAGGGGTACGGTTTGAGCGCGGTATCGAGGAGGTGCCAGCGCTTGCCGAGGTCGCGGGTGACGGCCGACCAGTCGCCGTCTTCGCCGAGGTGCGAGCGGTAGAGTCCGAAGCGGCCGTCGAGCGCTCCGCGCGGACCGCTGAACCCGGCGGCGGCGAGCTCGGTCGCCGCCAGGCCGGCGTGCGCCGCCCAGCCGCCGTGGATCCGCTTGGCCCAGGTGCCGTCGGTGAGAAATTCGAGCGAGCCCGCCGCGGTGCTGGCGCAAAGGCCGAGCGCGTTGATTCGCACCGTGGTGTCGTGTCCGCCGAGAGCCGCCGCGACCAGAGCGCTGGCGAAGGTGCCGCAGATGCCGGTCGGATGAAAGCCGCGGTCGTGAAACGAACCCGGCGCCGCCAAGCCGATGCGCACGTTGCTCTCCATGCCGATTGCCAGGGCGGCGATCAGGTCGCGGCCGTGATGGTGGGTGGAGTCGAGCGCGGCCAGCGCCGCCGGGACGACGCTGGCGCTGACGTGGACCACGGATTCGGTGTGGGTGTCGTCGAAGTCGAGGCCGTGCGCCAGCGTGCCGTTGGCGAATGCCGCCCACGGTCGTCGCAGCCGATCGCGATGGCCGAGCACCAGGGTGTCGCCCGGGCCGGAGAGGCGCTTCGCCGCGTCGATCGCTCGTGTGGCAAAGTCCATGCGCGCCGCGGCCAGGGCCACGCCGATGGTGTCCGCCAGGTGACGCTTGGTGGTGGCGACGACCGGCTCGGGGAGCTGCTCCCAGGTCAGGCTGCTGCTGAGCTCGGCGAGGGACTCGCTGAGGCTGGTCATGGACGTAGCCGTTTCGATCCGCGCCTCACCGCCGTCTCCTCGGGGTTTCCTCGGGCTTTCGCTCGGGGTCGGACAGGCGCAGCTCGCCGGTGCTCGGTCGCCAGTAGCGGATGGTGCCGGCGAAGGCGGCGAACGGCGCTTCGACGACGCCGGCGTTGAGGGTTGCCGACCACACGGTTTGGTCGGAGGCGATGACGCCGACGTGGTACGGCTGCGAGCCGGCGTAGTACACCGCGAGATCGCCGGGCTCGCCGGTCGCGACCTCCTGCAGGTGCTCGGCGCCGGGGATTTCGGCGGTCTCGGTATAGGGTAGGTTCCGGCTCTGGCCGTCGATCTCTTCCCAGGCGAAGGCGGAGGCACTGAGATACGACTGGTCGTCCGGCTCGAGCAGCTCGGCCAGCGCGTCGAGGTCGGCGACATAGGCGAAGACCCGCGGAACCGGTGGCGGACCGTGGACCCGCCAGGCGCCGCTCGGGTCGAGGTGGAGCTCGAGCGTCACCACTTCGGTGGTCGCTTTTTTCTCGACCTTGCCCGGGCGAATTTCGGCGGAGACCCGGTATTGGATCTCGGCGACGACGCGGTCGTCGATCCGTCTCGGCGTCTGGATCTCGTAGCCGCGGACGACCTGAATTCGGTCCCAGGCCGGCTCGAGTCGCCAGTCGACGAAGCCGGCGACTGCCGGCCACGAGCTCGGCGTGAGCCGACTTCCGGCACCGTCGGCAGCGCAGAAGCCGCGGATCGCCGCCAGGGGGTCGGCGGCGGAAACCGGCCCGGCGACGAGCAGGCACAGCAGCGCCGCCGGCAGGCGGTGCGCGAGGCGAACGATGGCGCGTCTCGCCGCGGTCGATTTGCCCGCTGCCGGCGATCCGGTCATGTTGGCCGGATCGGCGCGCGGTCGGCGGACCGAGCGGCCTGGTTGCCGGCGATGGCTGTTCGAAGACAACGACATCGAAAACACGGAGCCTCTCGAAAAGGTGCGGGGAAGAAGAGCGGGTACGACCGCAAGGATTCCTACTATCGTCTCGCGAAAGCGGAAGGGTACCGTTCGCGTGCAGCCTACAAGCTAATTGAAGTCGCCGAGCGATACCAATTGATCCCGCGCGGCAGCCGCGTGCTGGATCTCGGCTGCTGGCCTGGTGGATGGCTGCAGGTCGCGTCGAGCCTGGCGGGGGAGAACGGAGTGGTCGTCGGCATCGACCTCAAGCTGACCGAGCCCTTGCCCGGGGTGACGGTTCTCTCCGGCGACGTGCGTGAGCCCGACGTCCTGGCGCAGCTGCGCGATGCCAGTCCGGGCGGGGCGTACGACGTCTTGATCGCCGATCTCTCGCCGAACCTCAGCGGCGTTCGCGCTCGCGACGAGGCGCGCGCCGCCGAGCTCAACGACCTGACCCTCGACGTGGCCGAGGCGCTGTTGGTGCCTGGCGGCCGCATGCTGATGAAAACGTTCATGAGCGGCGAGACCGAGGGGATGATGAGGCGGGCGCGGACGATCTTCTCCAAGGTTCGCATGACCACCGTCTCCGCCAGCCGCAAGGGGTCGGGGGAGCAGTACCTGGTGTGCCGCGAGCGCCGGACCAAAGTCTGATCAGTATATATCAATATAGATAGTTGCTAACTACCTAGCGGACGGCTAGCATCGCTGGGGTGCCCCCGCCCGGCGACTCCAAGGCGGATCCTTTGCGGTCTGCCTGTGACTCCTCCAGGGCGCCGTGCCGCGCCCGGCTCGGCGGCACCGCGGCAGCTCCGCTTCGGCCGGCTCGTCGCCCCTGGCCGAGGGCGGTGGATCGTCAATGTTTCGGCGTTGGCTGGCCATGCCGCCCGGCGACTGGGAAGGCAAGTGATTGGAAATCTGGGTGTTTTCGCCAGATCGCATGCCACCGCGAAGGCTCTTCGACATTTTCGTGCCGAACCGCGGTTATTTGTGTGCCGGGCAATGCTGTTGTGAGCGACAAATCATGTGGCCTGTCCCTAGATAGGGCGTTTTCGCTGGTTGGCCTGGATTTCGCTTTCTTGGCAATGCGCCGGTGAAACCGGAACGGAGGGGCTTGAGGGCGGAAGTTTTGCAACTGGGCTATGTCAAGTAAAAATCATGGACAGGGTTATGATATGCGATGTGACATGCGAGGTCGGCGTTCAATGAAAGGTGGTCAGTAGAGATGGAAGCGGTTTCCGATCGTATCAAGCACCTTTTCACTGTCTCGCTGGGGGACCTGAATCCGTTCCGACGCGAAGAGAACTACGTCAGCGTCGACATCGGATCGAGCACCATCAAGGTGATCGAGGCCCGCACGGGAACCCAGGGTTTGGAGATTCTCAACTTCGGCTCGGTGGCGACCCCGTCGTCGGCGATCCACAGTAACATGGTCACCGAACCCGACCTCGTAGCCGAAGCGCTGCGCGGCCTGCTCGACGCAAAGGGGATTCGCGCGCGCAAGGCGATCACGGCGGTCCCCGGACCCGCGGTCATGATCAAGCGGGTCAGTCTGCCCAACCAGGGGCAGCAGGAGACCGAGCAGGCGGTGATGTACGAGGCCCGCAACTTCATCCCGGAAGAGCTCGACAACGTGAATCTGGATTTCCAGATCATGTCGGGCGCCGAGGAAGCGGACGAGGTCGAGGTTCTCCTGGCGGCGGCGAAGAAGGACATCGTCGGCAGCTATGGCGACACCCTGCGAGTCGCGGGGCTGAGCCCGGTGGTGATCGACGTCGACTACTTCGCGCTCGACAACATGTACGAGCTCAACTACGACCCGCTCGAGAATCAGGTCGCGGCGCTGGTCAACATCGGATCGCGCTACTCGTCGATCAACATTCTCAAGGCGGGCCGATCGACCTTCACCGGTGACGTGCCGGTCGGCGGTCGCGACATCACCGAGGCGCTCATGCGCGACCTCGGCATTCCGGGAGACGAAGCCGAGCGCATCAAGATGGGCGCCGGCGGCTCCGACTTCGACGAGGAGCAGGTCAGCATGGCTCTGATCCCGGCGGTCGACGCGTTGATCGAGGAAGTGCACTACGCGCTGTCCTTCTTCTGGACGGCGGCGACCGACGAACGGATCGACGTTCTCTACCTGAGTGGCGGCGGTGCCCAGACCCCGGAGCTCGCCAATCGCCTCGCCGAACGCGCCGAGGCACCGGTCGAGGTGACCGATCCGTTCGGCCGGATCCTGATTGACGAGAACGTCGACGTCGCAGCGTTGCGGCGCCGCGGTACCGAATTTGCCATCGCGATGGGGCTCGCGGTGAGAAGGCCGGTGGACAAATGATTCGCATCAACCTTCTACCGCTCCGCGAGGCGGAGCGGGCCGTTGGTCGGCGCAACCAGATGTCGCTGGTCGCCCTCGGGGCGACCATCTCAGCGCTCATCATGATCGTGCCGTACATGATCCAGGGGCGCCAGATGGCGGCGCTGGAGAGTGAGATCCGCGATACCCAGGACGAGATTCGAATCTACAACAAGAAGGTCGCCGAAGTGCGCGACCTCGCCCGCGTCCGAGCCGATGTCCGCGCCAAGTTGCAGGTGGTCCAGGACCTCAACGACAAGCGGGTCGGGCCGGCGCGTGTCCTCCAGGACCTGAGTGTCGCCACGCCGGAGAATCTCTGGCTGCTCGACTTCAACGAGGGCAACGCCAACGCGACCTTGACCGGCATGGCGCTCGACAACGAGACCATCGCCCGGTTCATGCGCCAGCTGTCGGCGTCGAACTACTTCGTCGCGGTCGACCTGGTCGAAACCTCCCGGCGCACCGCGACCGGCCTTCCCAAGAACTCGGGAGCGCCGCTTTCGTTCACGCGCTTCATCATCAAGGCGACCATCGATTACTTCGGTCGCAACGGTGAAAAGCCCGAGCTTCCGGTCGAGCAGCTCGAAGCGGATGCGGCTGCTGGGCGCACGGAGAAGAAAGCATGAATGAGCTCATTGATCGCTTGATGGATATGCCCGTCCGCCAGCGGGTTCTGATGCTGGTCGGCGGGGTGTTCATGGTGTTCTTCGCCTACGCCTACTTCATCTACTGGCCGCGTCTCGACGCCGTCAGCCAGCTGCGGATGGACCTCGAGATCAAGCAGGAAGATCTGCAGAAGAAGAAGGAGCTCGCCGCCAACCTGGGGCAGGCCAAGCAGGAGCTCGAGGATCTGCGGGCGGCGTTGCGCAAGGCCGTCGCGCAGCTTCCCGACACCAAGGAGATCCCCGATCTGCTGAGCGGGATCTCGGCGGTGGCGCGCGAGTCTGGGCTCGAGATCGCCCAGTTCCGCCAGCGTCCCGAGATCTACCAAGACTTCTACGCCGAGGTGCCGGTCGAGATTCTCGTGCGCGGCACCTACTTCGAGGTCGAAGAGTTCTTCAAGCAGGTGTCCCAGCTGACGCGAATCGTGAACGTCAAGGACATCGGCATGAAGGGACCGAACGTGGTCGAGGAAGATCCTGTCAAGCTTCAGACCTCGTGTTCGGCGACGACCTTCCGCTTCCTCGACGAAGAGGAGCGCGAGAAGCTCCGCCAGGAGCGCGAGAAAAAGAAGAAGAAGGGGAGGGCCCGGTGAGGTACCTAGCGATAGCAGTAGGAGTCGGGCTGGCCGGCCTGAGCGTCGCCCATGCCCAGAACGTCGTCCGTCCGGACGTGCCGCCGAGCGTCGAGCACGCCTCGCTGGTACCGCTCGAGGATCTGACCGATCCGGCGATCCCGGCGCTGCCGCCGGACCTTCCTGCGGCGTTGCCGAACGACGGAACGCCGGACGCGATGCCCGCGGATATCGGCGGAGCGCGCGACCCCTTTCGGCCGTTTACGCTCGATCTGCAACCGAAGAAGGCTGCCGACGCGTTCCTCACGCCGCTGCAGCGTTACGATCTGCAACAGCTGAAGGTCGTCGGTGTGCTGCTCGATCTCGAGCCGCCGCGGGCGATGGTCCAGGACGACGCCGGCATGGGGTACATCGTCACGCCGGGCACGCTGATCGGCCGTCGCGCCGGCATCGTCACAGACGTGCAGGACCGTCAAATCATCGTCGAGGAAACGTTCGTCGATTTCTACGGCCGGGAACAGGTCCGCAGGGCGGTCCTGGAAATGGAGCCGGAAGAGTCGGCGAAACCGATGGGTAGGAACTGAGGGCAGGAGAGATGATGAAGCGCGCTAGTCACGAATCCGGCAAGGCCGGGTCATTCGCGAGGTCTCTCGCGGGACGTTTCCCGCGGCAGGCTTGTGGGTTGGGTGTGGTGTTCAAGGGGATCGCGGTGCTCGGTTGTGCCGTCGTGCTCTGGGGCTGCGCTCCTAAACCTCCCATGCTCGAAGAAGAGTCGAGCCGGACCGATGTCAGCGGGCCCGCGATTGCGGCTCCGCTCGGCGTCGACGCCTCGGCCGGAATGCTCGAGATCCGCGAAGTGCGGATCATCGAGGACAACGGACAGCAGGGCGTTTTCGCCAAGCTCACCGGATCGCCGCGTGACATGTCCTACATCACGCTCGACAACCCGAGTCGTCTGGTGGTCGAGCTCTACGGCGAAACTTCGGGCGACATCGGCGCCCAACGATTTCCAGTTGACAACGAGTTGATCGATCAGATCCACATCGGAAGCGACTCGGACAAGATCCGCTTGACCATTCAGCTGCGTGGTTCGAGCGTTCCGCCGTATACGGTCGACAGCTTGAGCGACACGCTGGTGGCGTTCATCGGTGAGCCGCAGGGAACTCTGCTGCCGGTTCGCGAGCAGGTCGTCTTCTCCGACCGAGCGATCCCCGGCGCCGCAGCTCCGCCGCCGGCGCTCGCATCGGCGGCGACCGCATCGGGAGGATCGCCGGGAGTCCGCGTTTCGCCGGGCGTCGGTGCGTCGACCAGCAAGGCGCCGGTGGTTTCGATTTTCAAGGACCAGGAGCCGGTGGTGATTCCGCCGAGCGATCCCGTCGAGGATCCGGACCAGGTGGTGGTCGAACAGCCGCGCGAGCTCGCCGGATTGATGTTCGGCGGCGTGCTGGCTCAGCCGGGTTTGAGGGCGTACACGGGGCAGCCGATCTCACTCGACCTCAAAGACGCCGATATCAACAACGTCATTCGCTTGCTGGCCGACGTCAGCAATCTGAACATCGTCGCGACCGACGACGTACAGGGAACGATCACGCTTCGTCTCTTCGACGTGCCCTGGGACCAGGCCCTCGACATCGTTCTCCAGGTGCAGAGCCTCGAGAGTGTGCGCGAGGGCAATGTCGTCCGGATTTCTACGATCCGCCGTCTGCGCGAAGAGCGCGAAGAGATCGCCAAGGCGCAGGAAGCCGCGCGCGAAATCGAGCCCCTCGACGTCGCCTATCTGCGCGTGCACTACCACAAGGCGAAGCTAGTGGCGGATCTGATCAGTGGCGCCGCGCGCTCGCAGCGCCAGTCGGTTCGCGGCGGTGGAGGTGGCAGTGGCCGAGGAGAAGACCTCGACGAAGTCGGCGTGCTGTCGCAACGCGGTAGCGTCATGGTGGACGAGTTCACCAACACTCTGATCGTTCGCGACGTGCGCTCCGGCATCGAGTCGGCGCGTGACCTGGTGCGTCGTCTCGACATCCAGATCCCGCAGGTCCTGATCGAGTCGAGCATCGTCGAGGCGACCACGGATTTCAGCCGCGACCTCGGTATCCAGTGGGGCTACAACGCCAACATCGGGCCGCAGACGGGTACCAGTACCGGAAGCAATTTTCCGGGTACCGTCAACTTCGGTGGTAGCGGACTCGGCACCGGCTCGAACGGCGTGCCGTTCCTGTTCGACTTCCCGGCCAACGTGGCGCCCGGCAGCGGTGCCGCGCTCGACCTGGCCTTGGGCTCGCTCAACGGCGCCCAGTCGCTCAACATGCGCATCACGGCGCTCGAGAACAAGGGTAAGGGCCGGGTGATTTCGCGTCCGCGCGTCGTCACCCTCAACAACGTGCCGGCGACCATCCAGAGCCTGACGGTTCTGCGTGTTCGGTTGCCGGGAACCGGAACCGTCATCAATACCGGCGCTGGCGGAAACGCCGGAGGGCAACAGACGGCGACCGAGCGGATCGAGACCGGCATCACCCTCGAGGTGACGCCGCAGGTCTCGGGCGACGGATTCATCCTGCTCGACATGTTCGCCAAGTCGAGTCAGGCGGACTTCGCTCGCGAAGTCGACGGGATCCCGACCGAAATCACGCGGCAGACGACCTCGCAGGTTCTCGTTCGCGACGGCCAGACGGTGGTCCTCGGCGGAATCTATCGCGACGTCAACGCAATCAACTCGAGCGGCTTGCCGTTCTTCGATTCACTCCCGGGTCTGGGGTGGCTCTTCAAGAGCGACACCACGATCAAGAACCGGGAGGACCTCTTGGTTTTCATCACGCCGCGCGTGCTCGGGCCCTACCGGGTGAAGAACCTGCCGAGCGCTTCGCAGCTGTGGCAGCGGCGCGGGGAAGGTTGATCCCGGGAGACTGTGGCGAGCTTGCAGTGACGAGCTCGGCCGGCGGCACGCCGGCGATTGGATGGGTTGAGCGACAGGGATGACGACCGTGGTGATCACCGGATTCATGGGAACGGGCAAGACCAGTGCGGGCCGCGCGCTTGCGGCACGCCTCGGTGTCCCGTTCGTCGATACCGACGCGCTGATCGAAGAGAGCGAGGGGCGTTCGGTATCGGAGATTTTCGCCGACCTCGGCGAAGAATCCTTTCGCGCCGCCGAAAAGCGGGCGATCGATGCGGCGCTGGCCGAATCGGGGGCGGTGGTCGCGACCGGCGGCGGTGCGGTGGTCGACCCGGACAACCTGGCCAAGCTGCAGGCGGCGGCTCCACTCGTCTGCCTGACTGCGACGGCCGAAGTGATCGAAGCGCGGACGCGAGCGCAAGGTGCGACGCGGCCGCTTCTCAACGAACCGAACCCGCGGGCGCGCATCGAGGCGCTGCTCGCTGGACGCGCCGAGGCGTACGCCAAGGCAGATCTTCAGATCGATACATCGGACCGCGGCCTAGACGAGATCGTCGATGAGATCGCGGAATTTCTCGAAGCAAAGAGCTCCCAGTGAGCGTCCCACGAATACGAAATACGGAGGCAGCGATGCGGTGGTTGCGAGGATTGGTGATGTTGGTTTCGACCCTGAGTGTGACTCTCTGGGGCTGCGGTTCGGACAGTTTCGGCGGTACCGGCCAAGGCACGCTCCAGCTGATGCGATTCGAGAGCGGAGTCGACGATCAACCTGATTTCGTAAGCAGCACCGGGTCGCAGATCGACGTTTGCATCGATCTGTGTACGGGGACCGGTGGCAGCGGCGAGGTCATGATCGAGCCGTTCTCGTCGACCCAGGCGGCGGCAATCGTCATGAATCGCGGTAAGTCCGACATTACGGTCGACCGGATCGGGATCAGCTATCCGAACTCGGGACTCGCCGACTCGAACATTGCGGTCGCGGGTGGATTCGCCATTCCTGGTGGTCGCTGCAGCAACAACTCCTCGCTTGCCTGCGCGAGCTCGATCGATTGCAACGGCGACCTCTGCGTGAACTCCGAGTCCGCGGTGCCGTTCACTCTCCTGACGCTCGACCGCAAGGAGCTGATCGGCGGACCCAACTGCGTCAACGGGTTCACCCCGGACGTGATCGAGACCTTCGTGACCATCAGCGGTCGCGACGTCGAGGGCGAGCGCTACACGATCAGCGGCGGCATGAACCTCGAGGTCGCCAACTACGACAACTGCGAAGACACCAACTGACCGCGGTGTGACGAGACTCCATGAGCACGCGCGGTGAGGTTGGGGCCATACGGATGAAGTCAACGACGACAATGGATCGATTTGGAGGAATTGGGATGGGCCGATGGGTGGCAGTGGGTATCGCAATCCTGATCTCGGCATCGCTCAGCGCCTGTGGCGGCGGCGGTGGCTCGAGTTCGTCGGGGCCGCCGGCCACGCCGCCGGACGGCGGATCGGCGGTGACCAACCACCAAGTTTGCGAAGGGACCGGGCAGCTCTGCCTCGGCATCGATGATCTCACGATCGCGGCGGGCCAGAGCACGCGCTACGTCGTGACCGTCTTCAACGCGTCCGGTTCGCGTCCCCTCCAAGGGGTCCGCGTGGTCCTCTCCGACAGCGACAACACGGAGCTGTCCCCCTCCTCCGGCACCACCGACAATCACGGACAGGTGATTGGTATGGTCGACGCCGTGTTCGGCGGCCAGTCGGTGATCCGCGCCAGGACCGAAGGCCTCTCTTCCGACCTCGAAGTGTTCCTCCGGCTCAATGTCACGGGCGCCGCCGGCCCGACTCCGTCCGGTACCCGAACGGGGGTTCCGGCAACGGTGACGCCGACTCCGGTCGATGCCGGTCAGGTCACGACCATCTTCATGGAGACCAGCAAGTTCGTCGTCAGCGCCAGCGGCGGCGCTCCCGAGGAGGATCCCATCATCGTCCGAGCGATCGCCTTCGACGACAACAACGAGCCGGTCAACAACGTCAACATTCTCTTCGATTTCGAGCCGAAGATCGGCACCTTGCGGCCGATTACCAGCAACACCGGGACAGTGGTGGATCCCGACGGAACGGTGCTTGAGGGCGTCGCCACGGCGATGATCACGATTCCCGGGGGCGCCGCCCAGCCCGGCGAGGTGACGGTGACGGCGAGCTCGCCGACGGCGCAGGGAAGCGTGACTTTCCGGGTCGTCCCGGGCAACGCCGACCGCGAGATCTCGACCATTCTGTTGCAGGCCTCCGACGGTACCTGCGGCACGGACTCGGGTGGCGCGATCACCATGAAGGCAATCGTCTTCGACGCCAACAACGAGCCCGTCGACGACGTCAACGTGCTCTTCATCTCGGACAATGGAGTCGGCGACTTCCTGCCCCTGACGAAGGTGACCGAGCTGGTCGCCAATCAGGGCGGCGTTGCGCAAACGACTTTGCAGATCGAGCCGGGCACACCGGTTCTGTTCGACCCCACCACGGGGGCGATTCTTCCCTACCTGTTCCGCGCACGCGCCGGCGGCATCGAGGGAACGGCGCAGATCTTCATCGTCCCCGGACGAGAAGATTGTACCGGCGACGTCGGTGGCGACGTCGGCGAGCCCGCCGCGATTCTGCTCAGCACCGGGCCGAGGGTGATTCGGGTTCGTGGCAACGGGCAGAGCGAGCTCGCGACCATCACCGCGGAGGTTCGCGACAACAACAACAACCGACTGCCCAATCGCAGGGTGCGTTTCTTCCTCGACGACAGCGTCAGCCCCGCCGGGGCGACCTTGTTGCCGTCGAACACGTCGGGTGGCTTTTGCACCACCGACAACGGCGGTTTGCCGGGAGTGTGTTCCGACGACGAAGACTGCGACGAAGGAGAAACCTGCGAGATCGACGAAGACAACCGGTTCGTCGGCCTCACCGACCAGGCCGGTAACGCGCAGGCCGTGGTCCGCGCAGGCACCGACCTCGGAACGGTGAGCGTCGGCGCCGAGGTCATCTCGGACGGCCTCGAGGCGATCACGGTTCCGTGCTCGCATCCGGCCGACGCCGGCAATCGCTGCATCCGCGCCGCGAGCGCTCTGGTGACGGTCAGCGCCGGTCGACCCGGGCGAATCAGCATCTCGATCAACACGCTGTCGGTGTTCAACCAAGAAGGTTCGGAGACGACCACCCTGGCCGTCTTCGTCACCGACGAGTTCGGCAATACGGTTCCCGAAGGCATTCCGGTTTCGATCAGAGTCGTCGACGACGGCTCTGGGGTTTCCGATCGCATCGGAGTGGTCGGTTTCCCGACGACTGGCCGGGAAGCGCCTTGTGACGTGACCCAGTTCCCGACCCAGAACGAGATCCCGGTCGTCGCCCAGCCGGGCGTCGCCATCACTTGTCTCAACTATCCGATCAATCTCGCAGGCGCGCAGGTGTCCCTGATCGCGACTTCTGCCGGAATCAGCGGTAGTGCGACGGTGAATCTGCCGGGTTCGATCGACGACCTGTTGGTCGCGGCCAATCCGAGCT